>JAJPII010000045.1 GCA_021324825.1 Spartobacteria bacterium
ACACCCGCTCTCTGAAGACTTTGCGGCCGCCGTTCCCCTTTTCGTCGCCATGGGCGGATTATGCGTCCGGCCAAGGCTCGCGTCAAAGATACCCGGGCGATAATTTCCCCGGCATGAAGACAACGCTTGCGTTCATCCATGGTTCTGCTAGGTTGACTCCCCCTTTTCCCGCGAAAGGCCGGCGATCATCGCCCGCCCGGGCGAGGGGTTTATCTGGCAACCCGTGGTGAGTTTAGACCGTCGTTTATGATTGAAATGCAAGAGCTGATCGCGAAGTCCATGAAGGACTTCAAAGAGGGCAGCATCGTCAAGGGCCGCATCCTCGAAATCCGTCCACGGGAAATCCTCGTCGACATCGGTTACAAATCGGAGGGCGTCATCCCCTCCTCCGAATTCGAGGACCTGGAGGAATTGCAAGTCGGCGATGAAGTGGAAGTGCTGCTCGAACGGCTCGAAAACGACGAAGGCATGGTCGTTCTCTCGAAGGAAAAGGCCGCCCACAAACAGAATTGGGAGAAGATCATCAAGGTATTCGAGGGCGACGGCCTCATCAAGGGCAAGGTGCGCGCCGTGGTCAAGGGCGGGCTGACCGTCAACATCGGCGTCGAGGCGTTCCTGCCGGGATCGCAGATCGACGTCGTGCCGCCGAAAGACCTCCAGCAATTCGTCGGCAACACGTATGATTTCAAGATCGTCAAGATCAACGACGACCGCAAGAACGTCGTCCTGAGCCGGCGCGAGCTCATCGAGCAGGAACGCTCCGAGCGGCGCCAGCGCTTCCTGGAGAAGGTCAAGGTCGGCGAGATGGTCAAGGGCGCCGTGAAGAACCTCACCGATTTCGGCGCGTTCATCGACCTGAACGGCATCGACGGCCTCCTGCACATCACCGACATGACCTGGGGCCGCCTCGGGCACCCGAGCGAACTCCTCAAGGTCGGCCAGGAAGTCGACGTCGTCGTCCTGGACATCAACAAGGAGAAGGAGCGCGTCTCCCTCGGCCTGAAGCAGACCCTCAACAACCCTTGGGACAAGATCGAGGAGCGGTTCCCGGTCAACAAACACGTCAAGGGGAAGGTCACGAACCTCGTTCCCTACGGCGCGTTCGTCGAGATCGAGGAAGGCGTCGAAGGCCTCATCCACGTCTCGGAGCTTTCGTGGACCAAACGCATCACCCGCCCCTCCGATGTCCTCACCGTCGGCCAGGAAATCGAAGCCGTCGTCCTCGGCGTCAACAAGGAGGAGCAGAAGATTTCCCTCGGCGTCCGCCAGCTCGAGCCCAACCCGTGGGACGAGATGGAGCACAAATACATGATCGGCAAGACCGTCACCGGCAAGGTGCGGAACATGACCGCCTACGGCGCGTTCGTCGAGCTCGAGGAAGGCATCGACGGAATGATCCACGTCTCCGACCTCAGTTGGACCCGCAAGATCAACCACCCGAGCGAAGTGCTGAAGAAGGGCGAGGACGTGGAAGCCGTCGTCATCGACATCGACAAGGCCAACCAGCGCATAAGCCTCGGCGTCAAGCAGTTGGAAGGCGACCCGTGGAAGGAAATCGACCAGCGTTACAAAATCGGCGACCTCGTCAAGGGCAAGGTCACCAAGCTCGCCAGCTTCGGCGCGTTCGTCCAGTTGCAGGACGACATCGACGGCCTCGTCCACATCTCGCAGCTGAGCGAGGAGCACGTCACCAAGGTGAAGGACGTACTGAAAGTCGGCCAGGAAGTCGAAGCCCGCGTCATCAAAGTGGACAAGGCGGAGCGCCGCATCGGCCTCTCCGTCAAAGCCGCGAACTACTCCGAGGAAGAACTGCGCAAGGAAAGCGAAGCCTTCGACAACCTCCGCCCCGGCGAAGACATGGTCGGGCTGGAACAAGCCTTCCAGGCCGCCCAGGAGGAATACCGCCCCGGCGACTCCAAGAAAAAGTAGAACTCAGCAGGACCTGTGTTACCGTAGGCTTTAAATATGGCAACTCCTCAAATAACGGCGTATCTGAAAACGTATTGCGGGTGGAGCGGCGGCGTGCGCGCCATCCTGGCGAAGTATTCTCTTCCCTACGAAGAGAAGGACATCATAGCGAACCCCGCCTTCCGCTGGGAGATGGAGCAAAAGAGCGGCCAGCCGCTCTCTCCGTGCGTGGAGATCAACGGAGTCATGCTCGCCGACGTGAGCGGCGACGAGGTGGAGAACCACCTCATCAGGGAAGGCTTCGTTAACCGGGATGGAACCCCGGCGGGCGTTCCCACGAATGCTCCCTGCACGGATGCGCAACACGCGGCGCAGGCGGCGGGCGCGCCTCTCCATTTCCACGCGTAGTTTCAGTCCGCGCCCAGCACGGGAGAGAGTGTAAAGCTTCTTCTCAGCCGCGCTCCCGGCGCTATCTCCTGGATTCCTTCCTTCTTTTCAAAGGGGCGCTGTTCGTGGTGGTCCGGCAAGCCCCAGCACGGCTCCAGGCAGAGGAACCCGTGTCCGTCGCTCCAGATCGTGACGTACGGGGCGCCCGCGAAATTCATATAGACCTGGCGGCGCGACACGCTGTCCGAGAAGACGAAGAGCGGCGCGTCCACTTTCTTCAGTTCCAGCAGGAAGGAGATTGGCAGATCGGCCTTCTTGAAGGGCATCGGTCCGCCGTCGAAAACGAATTCTTCGGTCTCGCCCGAAAGGAAGTTCCCCGGCGCGAAATGCCGCGCGTAGACGCCCGCGGGCATCCGCAGGTCGCAGGCTTCCATCGAAGCGCCGGCGAACCCCGGATGCAGGCCGAAGCTGACGTGCGACGCCCGCGGTTCATGGTTTTGAAACTCGAAGGTCACGCGAAGCGTATCGCCCTCCAGCGCATAGGTGACGGCGAACTCCACGCGGTACGGGTATTCCCGGGGTTCCATTTGTTCGAGCGGCAGCCGGTACGTCAGCGAAGCGCGCTCCTCCGTCTGCGCTTCCGGCGGCGGAAACGTTTTCAGGCGAAGGAAGCTGTGCGTGCTCCCGCGGATTTCATGGCCCCGATACAGAGAGCGCTCGTCCTTGATCCGGTGCGTGTAATACCCCATCACCGTCGCGTGATTATTCCAGCCCTCCGCCGCGTGGCTCACGTCCCCATCCCGGTAGAGAAACCCAATCCACTCGCCCTTCTTGTTTCGGCGGGCAAGGCTCACCAGTTCGGCCCCCGTGCGGGAGACCTCTATCCGCAAGCCGGCTTCGTGATGCGTCAGGACATCCAGGTCATGTCCGTCGCGGGAAGTTTCCTCATGGGTAAAGCGCATCCTCGCAGGATAGAAAGCCCCGCGCGCGAAGCGCAAAGAAATTCATCCGGCTTGCTATCCGTAGGGTTGAGTCCTTGAATAATCCGATGAAGCTGGTCATCGCCGCGAGCGGAGCGAGCGGAGCGATTTATCTCCAGCGGCTGCTCGACAAGCTCGCGCCGTCGGGGCATGAGATTCATCTGACCCTGAGCCGCCACGCGAAGCAGGTCGTGGCCGAGGAGATCGGCGAACTGCGCGTTTCCGAAGGCGTGGCGCGGCACGAGGACGCCGGGATGAACGTCCCGTTTGTCAGCGGCTCCGCGCGTTTTGACGCGATGGTCGTCGTTCCGTGCTCGATGGGAACCTTAGGCCGCATCGCCCACGGGACGAGTGAGAGCACCATCCTCCGCGCCGCCGATGTTTTCCTGAAGGAGCGGCGCAAGCTCATCCTGGTTCCGCGCGAGACGCCCTGGAGCCTTGTCCATGCGCGCAATGTTGTCGCGGTCATCGAAGCGGGCGCCACGGTGCTGCCCGCCTGCCCTTCCTTTTACAACAGGCCGCGCAGTGTGGAGGATATCGCGGATACGGTGGTCGCCCGCATCCTGGACCACCTGGGAATCGAGAACCCATCCGCTTACCGCTGGAAGAGTCCATGATCCTTTCCAGCGAAGAGATGAAGCGTCTTGAAGAAGCGGCGTTCGCTTCCGGCAGTTCCGCCGAAACGCTCATGGAGGAGGCGGGCCGGCGCATCGCGGAGACCGTGCGGCAGTTCTTCCACGCGCCAGGCAGGGCGATCGTCTTCTTCGGGAAGGGGCACAACGGAGGCGACGCGCTCGCGGCGGCGAGGCATCTCGCGGACGCGGGTTGGGGAATCGGGTTGCGGCAGGCTTCGGAGGAATTGAGCGAACTGACACGATTGCAACTCAACCGCCTCGGAAGCCGCGGCGCGGGGCATGGCAATGCCGTCGTGCTCGACGGCCTGCTCGGCATCGGCGCCAAAGGCCCTTTGCGCGATCCCATTCGTCAACTTGCGCGGGAGATAAACGGCCTCCGGCAACGGTGGGGCGCGGCCGTCTTCGCGATCGACATCCCCACCGGCCTCGACGGCGACACCGGCGAAGCGGACGCCGATTGCGTTGTCGCCGATTTCACCCTCACGGTCGGCTTCTGCAAAAAGGGATTGGTCCACGACGAGGCCACGAATTTCGTGGGCAGGCTCGCGGTGCTGCCGCTCGCGGCCTTGACCGGGCAGACCTTCGCCGCCGGGGACGACTCGGAGCCGGCCACGCCCGCCGGCCTCGCCGCGCTGTTGCCGCCCAGGAAATTCGAATCGAACAAGGGCGACTACGGGCGGGTCGGCATTATAGCGGGATCGCGCGGTTTCGTGGGTGCGGCGCTGCTCGCTTCGGAAGGAGCCGTGCGGGCCGGGGCCGGGCTGGTCACTCTTTACGTCACGGAAGATATTTATGCGATAGCCGCCGGAGCCGCCTCTCTCTCGGTCATGGTGCAACCCGTCTCCTCCTACCGGGAAATCCTGGAGAAAAAGCATGACGCCCTCGGCATCGGCCCCGGCCTCGGCAAAAGTCGGAACGAGGAAATCCTCGGCATCGTAAAGGAGGTTCCCATTCCGGCGGTGGTGGACGCGGACGCGCTGAATATCATTTCTTCGCGGCTCCACGTCATCAACTCCTTTCGCGGACCGAGGCTGTTTACGCCGCACCCGGGGGAGATGCGGCGCCTTTACTCGATGGGCGATCTGCCGCGCGCGGACGTTGTCCGCGCATTCACGGGCGAGTTCGCCGTCACGCTGCTTCTGAAAGGCTCGCGGACGCTCGTCGGCGAACAGGGGCGTCCTCTTTCCTACAACACCACCGGCACGCCCGGCATGGCCACCGGCGGCATGGGCGACGTCCTGACCGGGGTGTGCGCGGCGCTTGCGGGCCAGGGGCTGGCCCTGTATGACGCCGCGCGGCTCGGCGCATGGGTGTGCGGACGCGCGTCCGAGATCGCCATCTACAACGGAGCGCAGTCCGAGCAATCGCTCGCCGCCGCGGACCTGTTCGAGACCCTGGGCCTCGCGTTTCGGGAGTTGCGCGGGGAGTGAATCTTCGGCAAGGTGCCGGTCTGATGACTATCAAGCGTTTCGGCTGCCTGGGCCTCCTTCTCCTCCTTCTTTTCTTCAGCCTGCTTCTGAACGTCATCCTGGCCGCGGCGAACGGGAAGAAGCTGACAACCTCCCGGCTCATCGAGCGAAAGCCGCCCCAGTTCGACGAAACGACGGTGGAGTCGGGCGCCTCCTCCGACAAGGTGGCGATCGTTTCGCTCCAGGGCCTCATCAGTTCCTCCGTCGCGGGCGTGCTCGGCGACAATATGGTCGACGATATGAAGATCGCCCTGCGCCAGGCCGCCGAGGACGATAAGGTGAAGGCTATCATCCTTCACATCGATTCGCCCGGCGGCGAGGTCACCGCGGCGGATACGATTTACAACGCCGTGCGCGCGGCGCGGACAAGGAAGCCCGTGGTGGTGTACATGGGTTCCGTCGCGGCGTCGGGCGGCTATTATGTGGCGTGCGGCGGGAATTACCTCATGGCCAATGAGACGACCATCACCGGCAGCATCGGCGTCATCATCGAGACGGTGAATTACGAGGGCCTCCTGGACAAGATCGGCGTGCAGGCTGTCGTCTTCAAGAGCGGCGCCTACAAGGACATCCTCAGCGGCTCGCGGCCCATGACTCCGGAGGAGAAGGCCTACGTCCAGCGGCTCGTCATGCAGACGTACGACAAGTTCGTGACAATCGTCGCCGACGAACGGCGGCTGCCGGTCGATCAGTTGCGGCACGGCATCGCGGACGGGCGGATCCTGAGCGGGGTCGATGCGTTGCAGGACAAGCTCATCGACCACACCGGCTACATCGAGGACGCCTTCAAGAAAGCGAAGGAACTCGCCCACGCGCCCGACGCGCGCGTCGTGAAATACCAGGCGAAGTTCCATCTCGGCAGACTCTTCAAGATGCTTGGCCAGGCCGCGCCGCCGACGCTCGAACTGAGCCTGCCGCAAGGATTGGCCCCCCGTCTGGAGCCGGGAAGGCTTTACCTGCTTCCCCAATTTTAAATTTGGCGCACGAGCAAATCTTCTTCGCCCTGGCCGTTCTCGCGGGGCTGGCCGTCTATGTCTGGCTGGGCCGCCGCATCGCCGCGCGGGGCGGCAAGGTCGCTTCGGACAAACTCGGGACGCCCGATCTTTTGATGGGGTGGGCGCTCGTGAATTGGTTCGGCCTATTGATGACGGCGTCCGCCCGAAGACCGCGCCCGCACGCAGTCCATACGCGGGATGTCATCCATAGCGCGCTGATGGAGACGCTGCTCGTGGCCGTCATCTGCGGCTTTCTCCGCTATCGCGGCATTCGCCTGCGGGAGTTCTTCGGCTTGCGGCGGACACCGCCCGGGAAGACGCTCGGTCTCGCTATCCTCTTCCTGTTCGCGGCCTATCCGCTCATCGACCTCGCTTCCCTTCCGTTCGGCAAGGGCCGGCCGCAGGAGATCGTGCAATTCTTCCTGGAAACGTTGCTGCAGCCGGATCGCCGGCCCGTCATCATCACTTTGACAATGGGCGTCCTGATCGCGCCGGTCGCGGAGGAACTCATCTTCCGCGGTTACATTTACCCCATCGTCAAACGTTACCTCGGCATCGTCGCCGGCGTGGCGGTGAATTCCGCTCTCTTCGCCGCCATCCATATGGATAAACAGGCGCTGTTGCCGCTCTTCACTCTGGCGGTCTGTTTTTCTCTGGTTTATGAAGCGACCGGTTCGCTTCTGGTTTCCGCGACGATGCACTCCCTCTTCAATCTCAACACGTTCCTTGCGCTGGCAGCCATGGCGCGCGCCCATCTTCTATGAAACTCGCCAGTCTCGGAGAGGACGCCATTGTCGCACGGCTCACGCGCGGCATCGCGCCGGGGGCCGGCGTCCGCATCGGCATAGGGGATGACTGCGCCGTCGTCGGCGGCAAGCGGGACGCCGTCTGGCGGCTCTTGAAGACGGATGCCTTGGTGGAAGGCATCCATTTCCTGCCGGACAGCCCCGCGCCGTGGATCGGCTGGAAGGCGATGGCGCGTCCCGTCAGCGATATGGCGGCGATGGGCGGCCTGCCCGAATACGCGCTCGTGACCATCGCCATCGCGCCCGAAGCGGAGATGAAGCGCCTGCAAGGGATTTACTCCGGGATCAAGCGCGCCGCGCGGAGGTTCGGCGTCAAGGTGGCGGGCGGGGAGATGTCCCGCTCGCCCGGGCCGCTGTTTCTTTCGATAGCGCTCACGGGCACGGTGGAAAGAGAGCGCTGCGTGACGCGGGCGGGCGGGCGCGCCGGCGATTTTCTTTACGTCACGGGCAGGCTGGGCGGCTCGTTGAAGGGAAGACACCTCCGCTTCGTGCCGCGCGTCGAGGAAGCGCGCTGGCTCACGGAGAGCTTCAGCATCCGCGCGATGATGGACCTGAGCGACGGCCTCGGCTCCGATCTCCCCCGGCTCGCGAAAGCCGGCGGCGCGGGCTTCCGCATCGACCGGCTTCCTTGCGCGAGCGGTTGCAGCGCGCGGCAGGCGATTTCCGACGGAGAAGACTACGAACTGCTCTTCGCCCTTCGGCCCAAGGACGGCCCCCGGCTGGAAGCGGCATGGAAAGAGCGCTTCCCGCGCCTGAAGCTGACGCGCATCGGCCAGTTGACCCCTCGCGGACAAACCCATCTCGCTCGCGGCCATGATCATTTCGCGCAGCCCCGCTGAGACGTTTTCACTCGGCAAAGTGCGCGGCGCCGCGGCGAAACCGGGCGATGTCTTCGCGCTGTGGGGCGACCTGGGAACGGGAAAAACGCAATTCGTGAAGGGCCTCGCGGCGGGCATGAACCTCGCCGAAAACGTCACCAGCCCGACCTTCACCCTCGTGCAGGAATACGTCGGCGGAGCGATCCCGTTGTATCACATCGACCTTTATCGCCTGGAAACGGAGAGCGAAGCGGCGGGCATCGGCATCGACGAGTACCTGGAATCGGGCGGAGTCGTCGCCATCGAATGGGCGGATAAATTCGCGGCCCTCCTGCCCGAAGAGGCGCGCTGGATTCACTTTTGCCATTCGCAACTCGAATCGCGGGAGATACGGACAGGCGAACGCCCCGCATGACCACGCTCGCCCTGGAATGTTCCACTCCGCTGGGAAGCATCGCGGCCAGACGGGACGGCGCGGAGATTTTCAGCGAGTCGTTCAGAGCGGAGCGCGGCCATGGACCGGCGCTCTTCGCCGCGCTGGAAAGGGCGCTGAACGCCGCCGGCCATTGCGAGCGCGTCGTCGTCGGCCTCGGCCCCGGTTCCTATTCCGGCGTGCGCATCGCCGTCGCCGCGGCCATCGGGCTGGAGTTCGGCCTCGGCTGCTCCCTTCTCGGCATACCTTCCATCGTCGCAATCCGAACGGGCGAATACATCGCCGTCGGCGACGCCCGGCGGCGGCAATTCTTCCGGGCGCACATCCGGGACGGCCTTCTCCTCGAAGCCCCCGTTCTTCTTTCCCCAGACGAACTGAAACAGCGCCTCGCGGTGGAATCGCTCCCCGTCTTCGCATCCGCGCCCATCGAAGGCCTCCCAGGCATCGGGATCGCCTCCCCCTCCGCGGAAATCCTGGCCCGGCTCGGCGAACTGGAACACGGCATCATCGCCGAAGGAACGCTCGAACCGATGTATCTGCGCGCGCCCCACATCACGCAACCGCGCGTGGCGTGATTTGAAACCGGCGAAACTTGCACCTGGGACCGGAAACGTTATCCTCCCATCCATGGGTCTCTTCAATTTCATCAAGGGCCAGCTCCTCGAAATCATCGAGTGGCAGGACGATTCGCGGGACACCCTCAGCTATCGCTATCCCGAGGAGGACAGGGCAATCATGCGCGGGGCGCAGTTGATCGTCCGCGAGTCGCAGGCGGCGCAGTTCCTTTATCTCGGCGAATTCGGAGACACCTTCGGCCCGGGGAAGCATACGCTTTCCACCGAGAACATCCCCGTCCTGACCGCGCTGGCCTCGTGGAAATACGGGTTCGAGTCGCCGTTCAAGGCGGATGTCTATTTCGTCACGACCCGGCTTTTTACCGGCAACAAGTGGGGGACTTCCAACCCCGTGATGCTGCGGGACAATGACTTCGGCGTGGTCCGCGCGCGGGCTTTCGGCGCCTACGATTTCCGTGTGTCGGACGTGAAGCTCTTCCTGAAGGAGGTCGCGGGCACGGACGACCATTTCCGCCTCGAAGAGTTCGCGGACACCATGCGCTCCCGCGTCGTGAGCGTCTTCAGCGAGGCGCTTGCGGCGGCGAAGATACCCATCATGGATGTGGCTTCGCGTTACCAGGAGGTGGGCGAGGCGCTGCTGCCGCTCATCAACCCTGTCATCGGCGCGAAGTACGGCCTCCAGATGACGAGTTTCATCCTTGAGAACGTCTCCGTGCCGCCGGAAGTCGAGCAGGCCATCGACAAGCGTTCCAGCATGGCGGCGATCGGCAATCTGAACGACTACGTGAAATACCAGATGGGCCAGGGCCTCGTGACGGGGACGGCGGGCGCGGGCGGCGTCGCTTCCGAGATGGCCGTCGGCCTCGCCATGGCGCAGCAGATGGTGCAGAGCGGCATTCTCAATCCGCCTTCGGCTCCGGCGCCCGGTTTCGCGCCTCCGGCCGCGGCGGCGGCGACGGCGGATTTGCTAAGCCCCGCCGACGTGGCGAAAATCCTGAACGTCAGCGAGAGCGATGTGATGGCGAGCCTGACTTCGGGAGACCTGAAGGGGAAGCAGATCGGCTCGACCTACCGCATCACGCGGGCGGCGCTGGATCAATTCCTCAAGAGTTAACGCCGGGCGCGCATCCCGATGGATGAGGTAACAGCCCGCCCGAAGTTCGCCTGCCCCTCGTGCGGCGCGGAGGCGCATTGGGACGCCTCCCGGCAGTCGCTCGTCTGCCCGTATTGCGGCACGGTCGCGCCAGGCAGGATGGAATCGGGCGAGGTCAGGGAGAACGATCTCGTCGCGGCGTTGCGCAATATCCCCGACGACCAGCGCGGCTGGCAGGCGGAGAAGGTCTCCGTAAAGTGTCAGAACTGCCAGGCGATCACCGTCTTCGATGCAAACCGCGTCGGGCAGCGCTGCGATTTCTGCGGCTCGTCGGCGCTCATCCCGCTCGAGCAGCTGAAGGCGCCGATTCGCCCCGAGAGCCTCCTTGCGTTCAAGCTCGGCGAATCGCAAGCGCGCGACAGGATTCGCGAATGGTACGGGCGGCATTGGTTCGCGCCGAGCCGGCTGAAATCCGGCGCGACGACCGACACCGCCAAGGGATTCTACCTCCCTTACTGGACATTCGACGCGGAGGCCGCGGCGGAATGGACCGCGGAATCCGGTTACCACTATTACGAGACGGAGATTTATCGCGACTCCAACGGCAACGAGCAGACCCGCCAGGTGCAGCGCACCCGGTGGGAGCCGAGCGCGGGTTCCTTGCGGCACTTCTTCGATGATGAGCTGGTGGCCGCTTCGCAAGGCGCGCCTCCGAAACTTCTCCGGCAGATAGAGCCGTTCCCGACGCACGAACTGGTCGCCTACGACGCGGGCTATCTCTCCGGCTGGATCGTCGAGCAATACCAGATAGACCTGGTCGCGGCGGCGCAACGCTCGCGCGACGCCATGGAGAAGGAACTCTACGCCCTCTGCGCGAGCCAGGTTCCGGGCGACACCCATCGCGCCTTGCAAGTGGCGGCGGACTACACGGAGCAGACCTTCAAACACATCCTGCTGCCCGTCTGGTTCCTCACCTATCATTACGCAGGCAAGCCGTACCGGGTCGCCCTCAACGGATATACGGGAAAGATCGGCGGGGAATATCCGTTGAGCTGGCTGAAGATCGCGCTCCTCGTCTTCGTGGTGTTGCTTGTCTTGATCCTCTGGGCCATGGCGAACGTTCACCATGGATGACCTCATCCGGCACGCGGCGGGCGGCGGGCATCTCTCCGATGACCAGGTGGAAGTCGCCATCGAATTCCTCCTCTCCTCCGCGGTCGAGGAGTCGACGAAGGGCGCGTTCCTCGAAGCCTTGCGCGCGAAGGGCGAGACGGCGGGCGAGATCGCCGCTTTCGTCCGCTCCCTGCTCCGCCGGGCGGTCGATCCCGAAATCCGCCTCGAAAAACTGAGCGGCCCGCTCCTGGACGTATGCGGCACGGGCGGGGATCGCATGGATTTTTTCAACGTCTCCACCACGGCCATGTTTGTGCTCGCGGCGGGCGGCGCCGTGGTCGTGAAGCACGGGAACCGCGGCATCACCTCGCGCTGCGGCGGGGCGGACGTGCTCGAAGAACTTGGCGTCCGGATTGACCTGCCTCCCGCCGCCCTTCGCCAGAGCGTCGAGCAGACCGGCGTCGGATTCCTTTTCGCGCCGAGCTATCATCCTTCCTTCAAAATGATCGCGCCGGTGCGCAAGGCGCTGGCAGCGCGCGGAGTCGCCACCATCTTCAATCTCCTCGGCCCGCTCCTGAACCCCGCGCGGCCGCCCCATCAATTAATCGGAGTGTTCGCGCGCTCGCTCCTCCCGGCGTTCGCGGAGGCTTTTTCCCTCTTGGGCCGCGAACGCGCCTGGATCGTCCACGGCACGACCGGCCACGCGGAAGAAGGAATCGACGAGGTGTCGACCCTCGGACAAACCGATGTCGCGCGCGTGGAAGGCGGCGTCATCGACTACTTCGGCATAACGCCGGAGCAATTCGGCCTGGCGAGAGCCTCCGCGGCGAAACTGCGCGGCGGCGACAGAAAGGAAAACGCGCGCATCCTTACCGGCATCCTGGATGGCACGATCACCGGCGCCAAACGCGACGTGGTTTTGATCAACGCCGCCGCTGGATTCATGGCCGCCGGTTTGGTGAAAGACCTCGGGGCGGGCGTCGAAACCGCGATCATGAATCTTGAAAATGGCGGAGCGCTTGCTAAATTGCACGCGTTGCAGAGACCGATGTAGGATAAGTCCTACGAAATTATAATCCATCTTCTAATTGTAGTTATTATAAAATTCCACGAACATCGAATCTATGACTATGAAGAACTCTTCCTTTCGCTCGAAGCTGACTACGGTTCTCCTTGGCGCCGGCGCCCTGGCATCCAGCGTCGCGCCCGCGCTGGCCGGTGACGACTACTGGCAACGCAAGCCTCCCACGGCTCCCGAAGCCGGGGTCTGGATTATCGGAGCCGCCATTGTCGCCTTGCTCGGCCTGGATCTCGTCCGCCGCAAGCTTACCCGCAAAGGGAAGAGTCCCGCCTGAAAAGGAGTGACACCGCCGCCTGGGCGGCAACCGTGCTGGCGGTCTGGGGTTGGACATGCCTCCAACTCGCGCCCATTTGGAAGGCGTACCCGAACTATCACTTCGGCTACGCGGTTCCGTGGATAGCCCTTCTCCTGGCTGTTCGCTCGCTCGTATTTGATCCGATCCGTCTCAAGCCCATCCGGACGCGGTTTATGACGGCGGGTCTCGCAGCCGCATGGGCGCTCTTCCTGTTCGCGGAGTTGGAGAGGCAGGTCGATCCCCACTGGCGGCTGGTAAGCTGGGCGATGGCATTCTCCGCCGCCTTGCTCACCGCACTCGGGCTTTTGCGCGCGGGGGGCGCGCCGCTGCTTCGCCGGCTCGCCTTTCCCCTGGCCTTCCTCTGGACTGCCGTGCCGTGGCCCAGCGCATGGGAGGACGCCGTAACCGGGAATCTTCGGCTGTTTGTAACGCGCGTCACGGTGGCGGGCCTCCATGCGACGGGCATCCACGCCTTGCGGCACGGCAACGTCGTGGAACTCGCCAAGGGCGGCGTGGTTGTCGATTCGGCGTGCAGCGGCATCAGTTCCCTCCAATGCGGTCTCATGGCCTGCCTCTTTTTCGGGGAGTATTTCCGCTTGAGTTGGAAGAAAAGGCTCTCGCTCGTCGCCGCCGGGTCGCTCCTCGCCGTGGCGTTCAATCTCCTCCGCACGTACCTGCTGGTGCGGCTGGCGAATGACTTCGGAGAAAAGACCTTTTTCGCGCACCATGACCAGCTTGGTTACGCGGAGACTTGCGCCCTGTTCGTTTCCCTCATCCTGCTGGGCCGGCTGCTTTCCTCCCCGGGTGTGATGGCGCCGGCAAAGGACGAGAGCGCACCCATCCCCCAAAGCGGGCCGTTCCCGATTGGCTGGGGCGTGCTTGCCGCTTTTGCCGCCATCCCGTTTCTTGCGAACGCCTGGTTTTTGCTGAGTCCCGGCGGCCCCGCCAGGACGCAAACCTCCCCGCGCTGGACGCTGACCTCCGACCCGGAACCGGGATGGAGCGTCGAGCGGGTGGAAATGGATCCGCTGGACGCCTACACGTTGAACTTCACGGAGGGGCAGCTCGTGAAGGTGAAAGGCCCCGGGCGATTCACCGCCATGGTCTCCCATTTTTTCTGGCGAACCGACGCCGGCATGTCGCCGCTCGATCACACCCCCGCCGCTTGCATGACCGCCTCCGGCTGGAGCAAGGCGGGCGACGCCCGCGCGCTGACGTTGCACGCCGG
Source organism: Spartobacteria bacterium (assembly GCA_021324825.1). Classification (GTDB taxonomy): domain Bacteria; phylum Verrucomicrobiota; class Verrucomicrobiia; order Chthoniobacterales; family Chthoniobacteraceae; genus JAJPII01. Next base: position 13,817 of record JAJPII010000045.1, read on the forward strand.
CGACGCGGATTTCCCGGGCCGCTGCTACCGGTTCGAGCAGGACGGCGTCGTAACCACGGTGTTCCAGACGATCCTGAACGGCGGCGACAACGTTCCGCCCGCCGAATCCCGCCTCCACCGCCTGACGCAACTCTGGACGCAGCCGCGCAGGCAGGGCGTGGAGGCGCTGACCCTCTACGTCCCGGGGGACCTGGGAGAGAGGGGAGACCGCGCGGCGCTTCAGGAAGTGCTCGCGCGCGTGCTCGCTTCCTCCGCGTCCACCAGCGCCAGGAAAACGCTTTCCAGCGCGCCGGTTTCCGAACTTTGACGCCGCAATTCATCCACCGTCCCGAGCGCGATGAGCTGCCCGTGGTTGATGATGCCGATGCGGTCGGCCATCTCCTCGGCGACGTTGAGCGTGTGCGTGGAGAGGAAGATCGTCGTGCCTTTGCGGCTCTGTTCCTTTAGCTCGGCTTTGACGACGCGGGCGTGCATCGGGTCGAGGCCGACCATCGGCTCGTCGATGATGATGACCTTCGGCTCGTGCAGCAGCGCGGAGGCGATGACCAGCCGCTGCCGCGTGCCATGGCTCAGGTTCTCGGTCAACTCGTTGCGGTAGGAACCGAGGTTGAATTTCTCGAACAACTCGCCCGTCTTCCTCGCGGCGAGAGCGCGCTCGACCTTGAATATCTCGGCGACGAAGTGCATGAATTCCAGGCAGGTCAGCTTGTCGTAGAGAAACGGGAAATCGGGGATGTAGCTCAGGATCGCCTTGGCCTCTTTCGGCGAGGTCTGGAGATCGAACCCGCCCACGCGGCAACTGCCCGAGGTGGGGCGCAGGAGTCCGGTCAGCATCTTGATGGTCGTCGTCTTGCCCGCGGCGTTCGGGCCGAGGAAGGCGAAGAACTCGCCCTGCCCGATGGAGAGGTCGAGCCCGTTGACGGCGGTGAGCTTGCCGAATTTCTTGGTCAGGCCGGCGGCTTCAATCATAGGGCGATGTCTTCACTGCCCAAGGTGTATCCAAAGGAGGTGTGGACGAAAAGTATCTGGCCAAGCTGGCTCACGTAGATTTCCGCGAGGGGGGCGTCGCCCTGCCGGATGGCGACCTGGTAGGCCTCGATCTTCTCGTTGCGGACTTTCAGGAAGCTGCGCCGCGCGGTTATCTCGGGCTTCCCGACGCTCTTGCGGACGCCTTCGACGGCGGTCGCATCCACGCCGAGCGCATGGAGGGCCTCGGCGGCGCCGGCGTCGTCCAGCGCGAACGTCCCGCCTCCGTTCGCCCCCTTGATCTGGCAGCGCAGGGGGTGATCCGGCGAATACTCGAGGCGGAGCGAGTTTGGCGAATCGCGCACGCCGACAACGCCCTGGCACGGGCCGAGCTGGAATTTATCATCCATCCGCAGCGCCCCCTGCCAGACCACGCGCTGGCGGGCCATGAAGGGAAGCGCCAGGGCCAGGTTCCCCGAGAAAAGGAGCGTGCGCCCGCCGCCCGGGAGCGGCGTCTCGGGCCGCAGGGAGAAGCTGCCCGTCGTCCTGCCGTTTTGATAGATGGACAAGTCCGAGGTCTGGCCTCCGAGGAAAACCATCTTCACGACGTGGGAGACGGGGACATCGAGCAAACCGGCGCTCTCCGGGCTGACGATCACGCGCACGAGGAGGAAGGTCATCACGCACCAGAAGAGGACGATGACGCCCGAGAAAATCCGGTAAGCCACCCGCTAGCCTTTCTCGATCAAGGCGTAGGCGTTGTGGTTGTGGATGGACTCGAAGTTCTCCGCCTCCACGCGATACCACGTGATGTTCGGCTCGAGATTCGAGCGCGCGGCGATGTTCCGCACCAGGTCTTCGACGAAGACGGGGTTTCTGTAGGCGCGTTCGGTCACCTCCTTTTCGTCCGGGCGCTTGAGGAGGCTGTAGAGTTCCGAACTCGCGCAGCTTTCCACCAGGCGGATGAGGTCTTCGATCCAGATCGGTTTGCGGAACCGGACGGCGTAAGTAACCTGCCCGCGCTGGTTGTGCGCGCCGTGTTCGCTGATGGCCTTCGAGCACGGGCAGAGCGTCGTCACCGGCACGATGACCGTCAGCACGAAGTCGAACTCCGAGTCGTCCAGGCTCGCGTTGAAGCGGGCGGTATAGTCCATGACGCCCACCGCGCCGGTCACGGGCGCTTCCTTTTCGAGGAAGAACGGGAACTCGAAATCCGCGTGCGCCTTGCGGGAATCGAGCCGCTTCAAAAGATCGAGGAGGATGTCCTTGATGCTGTCGACGTGCAGGATGCGGCCCCGCGCGTTGAGCACTTCGATGAAGCGGCTCATGTGGGTTCCCTTGTAGTGGTGGGGCAGATCGACCGTCAGCGCGATGTTGGCGATGGTGCTCTGGGTTGCGTGCGCCTTGTCCCGTATCTGGATGGGGTAGCGCAGGTTCTTGACGCCGACGCGGTCGATGGCGATGCGGCGATGGTCGCGCTCGCCCTGGGTGTCGCGCAGGGCGCCAAGCGAGGCGGGCGGCCCATCTTTTGGAGAGACTCTCACTACCCGCCTTTGTACCACGATACGCCGCGCCGCGCAAAGACCGGGTTGCTTCTTGAACGGCGCGCCGCTTAAAGTCTCTCCGTGCTCGCGTACCAGGAACTTCTCCGGCTCGTATTGGAAAAGGGCGTTTTCAAGGCCGACCGGACGGGCGTCGGGACGTATTCCTGGTTCGGGGCGCAGGCCCGGTTCGACCTGGCCGAGGGCTTCCCCCTCCTCACGACCAAGAAGCTGCACCTCAAGTCGATCATCCACGAGCTGTTATGGTTCCTGCGCGGCGATACGAACACCCGCTACCTGAAGGAACAGGGCGTGACCATCTGGGATGAATGGGCCGACGCGGAAGGAAACCTGGGGCGCATCTACGGCGCGCAATGGCGGGATTGGCGGACGCCGGGCGGCGGTTCCATCGACCAGATCGCCAACGTAATCGAGCAGATAAAGCGCAACCCGGACAGCCGGCGGCACATCGTCACCGCATGGAACCCCGCGGAGATCGGCCAGATGGCCCTGCCGCCGTGCCACGTCCTGTTCCAGTTCTTCGTCGTGGACGGCGTATTAAGCTGCCAGCTTTACCAGCGCAGCGCGGACTTGTTCCTGGGCGTGCCCTTCAACATCGCCTCGTATGCGCTGCTCACGCTTCTCTTCGCGCAAGTCTGCGGGCTGAAGCCGGGGACGTTTGTCCACACCTTTGGCGACTTGCATCTTTATCAGAATCATCTCACGCAGGCGCGCGAACAACTATCGCGCACGCCGCGTCCCCTGCCCGTCATGAAGCTGAATCCGTCCATCAAGGAGATAGGCGATTTCCGCTACGGGGACTTTGAATTGGTCGGCTACGACCCCCATCCCGCCATCAAGGCGCCGATCGCGGTATGAAGGCCATCGCCGCCATGGCGCAGAATCGCGTCATAGGGAACGAAGGCAAAATCCCGTGGCATATTCCCGACGATTCCAAGTGGTTCAAGCAAACCACCATGGGCCGCGCCGTCCTCATGGGCCGCAAGACATTCGCCTCGCTGGGCAAGCCGTTGCCGGGGCGCATCAACCTCGTCGCGACGCGACAGACCGCCATTCCTGGAGTCGTCTGCGTCCCCGATCTCGACGCCTTCGATCCCGGCGCTTATGCTGATGTGTTCGTCATCGGCGGCGCGGAGATCTACGAGCAAACATTGCGCCGGTGCTCGGATTTATTCCTGAGCGTCATCCACCGCGAGGTCGAAGGCGACGCCTGGTTCCCGGAGTTCGAATCGTTCTTCGAATTGGCCGGAACCGTCCTTCGGCATCCCGAGTTCGAAGTGCGGCATTACCGCAATCCAGGAACCCAGGAACCCTATCGCCGCCGCTTGCGCGTTGACAGCGCCCGCGGTTCCAACTGCGTAATGAGCGCGACATCAGGAATGCGTCCGCCATCGCCGTTTTCGTTGTAGACGATCATCGTTCTGCCGTTTGGACGACGTGGGCGAAATCGGGATGCGGCGCCCCTTTCAGGCGTGAGGATATTTCCAAGGTGGAAACCACTGGTAGAGCATCATATAGACAAGCACGCCCGTGACGGAGACATACAGCCAGATCGGCAGGGTCCATTTCGCAATGCGCATGTGCCTGTCAAACCGGCTCCTCAACGCGGGGATGAGGGTCGCGGTGACCAGCGGCACGGTGGCGAACGCGAGCAGCACGTGCGAAAAGAGCAGCGCGATATAAACCGTATGAATCAACCCCGGCGCGGTGAACCGGGTGAAGGCGCGCACGCTGATATGATAGGTGAGATAACACCCGAGAAAGAGCGTCGAAGTCGCGACCGCGCAGAGCATGCAAACGATATGCGCCCGCGTCCTGCCGCTCCTGATGAAGCGCCACCCCGCGGTGATGAAGACGGCGCTCAGCGCGTTCAGGCTCGCGTTGACGACGGGCAGATCGTGGGCTGTCACACCGGTTTGTTAGCGCGAAAGCCGGCGAATGTCTTCCACTATCCGCGCGGAGTCGTCTTCGCCGACGCCGTCGTAGTAGCCGCGGACGACGCCGTCGCGATCCACCAGCGCAAGCTTCGTGCTGTGGACAAGCTGCTTTTCCGCCGCGCTCGGAACGGCGAGGGTGAAGCCCTGGCGCACGATTTCGAAAATCTTCTCCTTGTCCCCGGTTAAAAACTCCCACTTCCCCGGCGCGGCGTGGAGTTGGGCGGCGTAGGCCTTCAGGACGGCGGGCGTATCGGTCTTCGGGTCCACGGTGAAGGAGACGAATCGCACGTCGTCGTCCTTGAACGCCTCCTCCTGCAACTGGCTCATACGATGGCTGACTAGCGGGCACGGGCCGGGACAGGTGGTATAGACGAAATCGGCGAGCCATACCTTTCCCTTCAAGTCGCCGAGGCCGAACGGACGGCCATCCTGGTCGACCAGCTCGAAACCGGGCAGCGCGCGGAATTTCTGAAGGGGCGGCTGCCGCGGATGCATGACCAGAAAGGCGTACCCGAGGACGAAGAACGAGACCGCGACGCAGATTCCGTAAAGGAAGAGCAGCTTCCTGCTTTCCGCGGACTGGCTCACGCTTTTGTGAAGACCATCAAGCCGAGCAGGCACGGCAGGTAGAGGATCGTCGCAAAGAAAAGCCTGCGCGCGCTGGGCCGGGTGCGATGCAGGAGGAACTGCACCGCGCAGAAGAGCAGCACGGCGTCGAACGCCAGCGCGCCCATCAGATAAACCGCGTTGGCCATGCCCGTGGCCGCGGGGATCATCGTGAGAATGGAGAGGGCCACGGTGAACAGGAAACTCTCCGTGGCGGTCTTGACCCCGCAGATGTCATTCTTGCGGAGCATGACGAAGCCCGCTTGCGCGTACTCGTCGCGGTACATCCAGGCGATGGCGAGAAAATGCGGTATCTGCCACAGGAAGAGAACTCCGAATAAAATCCATGCGCCTCTCCCGATGGAAGGCCGGGCGGCCGTCCACCCGATGATCGGCGGGATGGCGCCCGAAACCGCGCCCACCATGATGCAGAAGGATGTCTTCCGCTTCATCGGGGTATAGAGCAGCAGGTAGATGGCCAGCGTCGCCGCCGCCAGGCACGCCGTCAGCCAATTCACCGCCGTCGCCAGGTAAACGAACCCCGCGGCGGCCAGCGAAATCCCGATCAAAAGAGCGGAAGCCGGCTTCATCCTGCCCGAGGGAAGCGGCCTGGTCTTCGTGCGTTCCATCAGGCGGTCCACCTTCGTCTCGAACACCTGGTTGAGGACGGCGGCGCTTCCGGCCACGAGAGCGGTGCCAAGCAGGGCGTGTAGAAGAAGCAGCCAGTCGATGACGTCGCGGGAGGCCATGCAGAACCCCACAAAGGTGGTGATGAGCACGAGACTGCTGAGCCGCGCCTTCGTGAGGATCAACAAATCGTTGACCAGGCGGGGCGCGGCGACCTCGGGGAGAGCGGGGGCGACGCCGAGCGGAGACGCCAGGACTTCGGGGCGGTTCATACGCTCACCTCCGAGATGAGTTCGGGCCTTGCGAACCCATTGAGGTGAAAGCCGTGCGGCTTCAATCGCGCGGCGCGCAGCGCGATAACCAAGGCCGCGCCGAGCAGGATCGCGCCGTTGAGGACGTGCAGCGTGGTGGGGATCGGCGCCCGCGCAAGCCATATGACGTGCGCTCCCAGAGCGATCTGCAACACGAGCAGCGAAACGAGGACGACAATGGGCCGGACCAGCATCGGCTCCTTGCGCGCGTTGACAAGGATGGCGACCGCCAGGGACAGCACCGTGCAGGTGACAACCAGCGCGCCCACCCTGTGCGCGAAGTGGATCCGGATCGCGGGGGTGTCCAGCGTCGGGATGAGCTTGCCGAACGCGAAGGGGAAATCCGGTATCGCCAGGCCGGCATGCATGTGCCGCATGACCGCGCCCAGGATCAACTGGCAATAGAGGATCCCCACAAGCGCCCAGGCAAGGGAACGAATGAGAGATAACCGCCGCCCGAAGTATTCCCAATCCCGCCTCGGCGAGAGCGCCGCCGCGAGCGTGATGACGAGGCAGAGAAATAACTGGGCCATGCAGCCGTGCGCCATGGCGAGCGTGATCGAGAGTTGCGTCACCCGCAACCCGCCAAGCACCCCCTGGAAACAGACGCCCACAAACGCCGCGACGCCCAGCCAGCGCACCCACGGGCGGGTCTCGTATTTCCAGACGAGGATGGCGAGGATCGTGATGAGCAGGCCGACAAACTCCGCGAAGAGCCGGTGCCCGTGTTCGAGCCGGACGTTTTCGATGTGCAGCCAGCCGGGGGGATTGATGCTCCCGTAGCTCAGTGGCCAATCCGGCACGGCCAGGCCGGCGTTCTTGCTCGTGACCATGCCGCCGAGAAAGATGAGGCACAGGGTCGCGAACACGGTCGCCTGCGCGAACCGATACAGCCCCGTCGACAACTCTGGCGTGGTCTCTTTCAAGCGCGGCGCGGCCTACGGTTTTTGCGGCGCCGGGGGCGCGCCGGCGGGCGCATTGTCCTTCAACCAAGCCGCATAGTCCTCGGGCGAATCGACAAACATCATGGCGCGCATGCCGTAGTGGCCGAGTCCGCAAAGCTGTCCGCAGATGATTTCATACTGCCCCGTCCGGATCGGCTTGAACCAGATGGGGGTGATGGTTCCGGGAATGGCGTCCTGGCCGATGAACATCGCCTGGAGCGAGAGGCTGTGGATCACGTCCTTGGAACCGATCTCCAGGATGACCGGCTTGTTGACCAGCAGATGCAGTTCATTCCGCGCGACGATGTCATCCTTGCCCGCCGGGTCCTTGGGGTCCATGCCGACGTCGTTGGAAGTCGATATGAGATTCAGGTCCTGCTTGCCGAAAATGCCGTCCGGCCCGGCGTAATGGAATATCCAGGTAAACTGCTGGCCGGTCACCTTCACGACCTGCGCGTCGGCGTCCTTCGGGAATTGCGTCACCCGCTTCGCCCAGAGCGGCAACGCGAACCCGAGCAGAAGCACCGCCTCGATCAGGACGACCATGAACTCGATGTGGGTCGAGGCTTTCGTCTTCACACCGTGGTAATCGGCCCGGGGATTGCGCGACTCGTGGAAGCGGAAAAGCGTGAAGACGAAAAACGTCGACCACCCCACGAAGAGCGCCAGCATGAACCAGTGGCACACCTCGAGCATATGGTCGATGAGGAAGCCGTGTTCCGAGGCGCTCTGGGGCATCCCCAGCAGATGATTAAGCATGTTGCTCTCCGTTTTCGATGTAAGCGGCCAGTTCCTCGTGAGGGGGGAGCGGGGCCTTCGCGCGCCGCATCAGGCAGCAGGCAAACCCGCCTATCCCCGTGAAAATGAACGCCAGGAAACCGAGCATGAAAAAGATGAACCCGTTGCCGGCGTCCGCGACCTGCGAACCGGGCGCCCCCATGCAAACCGCGCAGGCAAACACCTTGGCGGGCAACGAAACAAGGAGAACGAGCAGGCGGGTTCTCATAGGATAAGATTCTTGGTTTTCTTCAGGAACCAGACTCCGTAAACCACGAGGCCGATCCCGGTGAGGAAAGCGCAAATCGCGGCCAGCAGATAGCCGCCGTTTCCCTTCGCCTGGTAATTCTGGTACTCGAGCGCGGCGCATCCCCACGCCAGCAGGAGCGAGAGTGTGATGAAGACGATATGGAAAATTTTCAGGGACATTTACCGGTGAATGTGATCGCTGAACGCCAGCGCCGTGAGCGAAAACAGCCCTATCGCGAAGACCACCGTGATGATCAGAAACCGATAGATCGTCCATCGCTCCGCGGAGAGATGCATGAAGATCGCCGCGACGAGGGTCGCCTTGACGGTGGCGATGGCGAGCGCGACGGCGATGTTGACCTCGTTGCTCTTGAAGGGGATGTACGACGCCGCGACCGTCACGACCGTCCCGAGGAGGAGGGCGAGGAATACGCCCATGTAACGGCGGACGTGCTTCGAGATGTCGTGGTGCGGATGATCGTCCGCGGAGTGTTCGTTATTCATGGTTAAAGGAGATATAAGACCGGAAAGAGGAAAATCCAAACGAGGTCGACGAAGTGCCAGAACAGCCCCGACACCTCCACCCGGTTCGCCAGGTGCTCGGGGTTCGTCCGGTATAATTTGGACCCCGGCAGCCAGAAGTAGATGTTCACCACCATGCCGCCGAAGACGTGCAACCCGTGCAGCCCCGTCAGCGTGAAATAGATCGCGAAAAACGGGCTGAACTTGGGAGTGAAATTCGACCATCGCCGTATATCCGCCTTCTTTATTTCGCGCGGCGCGCCGTGTTCGGTCTCCGGCCAGAAATGCCGCCCTTCGTGGTGGATGTCCGGTAGGATCGTGAGCGACTCGGGAGTGTTCTCCTCCAGGTGGCCGGTAATGAACTCGCCGTTCTTGAGCCAGACGCCGTAGTGATGAAACTTGTCGTTGTATTCGTAGGCCTTCACGCACAGGAACGCGAGCGCGCAGAGGATCGTCAGGCCCATGTAAATCCTGTATTGGGCGAACTTCCGCATTTTCAGCGACGCCCAGGCCATGACCATCGTCATGCTCGAACTGATGAGCACGAAGGTGTTGAACGTGCCGACCGGGACGTTCAGCAACCCGTGCGGCCACGGGTTCGCGGCGTCCGCGCCGATCCTCAGGAAAACGTAAGCCGAGAAGAGGCCGCCGAAGAGCATGATTTCGGAAGCGAGAAAGAGCCAGATGCCGATCTTCGCGTTCCAAAGGCCGGTGTCGGGGCGGGCGGTGACGGTATAGGGGATTTCCATGAGGGTGCTTCTATCAGGCCTTGCCTTGCGGGATGAAATCGTCCTCCGAGCCGGGCACGCTGTATTCATAAGGGCCGCGATGAACGACCGGCGGCTTCAGGAAATTCCCGTGGGGCGGGGGCGACGGCGCTTCCCACTCCAGGGTGGTGGCGTGCCAGGGGTTGTGATCGACCTTCTTTCCGAACCAGATGCTCCAGAAAAAATTGAGGATGAACGGGAATTGCGACACGCACAGGAGCCAGGCCGACCACGACATGAATGCGTTCCAATGCAACACCGGCTTCGCCAGGTCATAGGAGGCGCCCCCGTCGTACCAACGGCGATGCACGCCCGCCATGCCCTGGAGGAACATCGGCATGAAGATGCCGTTGATGAAGAGGAGCGAAGGCCAGAAATGCAGCTTGCCCAGGAATTCGTTCATCATCCGCCCGGTCGCCTTCGGGAACCAGTAGTAGACGCCCGCGAACAGCGCGAAGATCGTCCCCGGAGCGACGATGTAATGGAAATGCGCGATGACGTAGTAGGTGTCGTGCAGATAGAGGACGACGGCGTTGAACGCCAGCGGGATGCCCGTCAACCCGCCGATGCCGAACATCGGCATGAACGCGGTGGCGAAGAGCATCGGCACGGTGAACCGGATCGACCCGCCCCAAAGCGAGAGGAGGAGCGCGGTGAGGATGATGACCGAGGGGATGGAAATCAGGATCGTCGTCGTCTGGAAGAACGAGCTGACCCGCGCGCCCATGCCCGTGAGATACATGTGGTGCGCCCAGACGATGAAGGAGAGGAACCCGAGCGTCAGCGCGGAGAAGACGGCGGCCTTGTAACCCCAGAGCGGTTTGCGGGTGTTGTTCGCGACCACTTCGGCCACGATGCCCATGGCCGGCAGGATGAGGACGTACACTTCGGGATGCCCGAGGAACCAGAAGAGATGCTGCCAGAGAAGCGGACTGCCGCCGCCGCTGATATTGACGATCTCGCCGTTCACCACCAGGCCCGTCGGCAGGAAGAAGCTCGTCCCCGCGACCCGGTCCATGAGTTGCATGACGGAAGCGGCCTCCAGCGGCGGGAACGCGAGGAGGAGCAAAAACGCCGTGATCAACTGCGCCCAGCAGAAAAACGGAAGGCGCATCCACGTCATGCCCGGCGCGCGGAGCTGGATGATGGTGGTGATGAAATTGACCGACCCCAGGAGCGAGGAGGTGATGAGAAACACCATGCCGATAAGCCACATGGTCTGCCCGGTGAAGAACATATTGGGCGCTCGGTCCGTTATATCCGCCAACGGGGCGTACGAAGTCCAGCCTCCCTTGGCCGCGCCGCCGGGGCAGAAGAAGCTGACGAGCATGATGACGCCGCCGATGAAGAAAGCCTGGTAGCTCGCCATGTTGATGCGCGGGAAGGTCATGTCCGGCGCGCCGATCTGAAGCGGGACGACGAAGTTCCCGAACGCCGCGAACGCAATGGGGACGATGCCGAGAAACACCATGATGGTGCCGTGCATGGCGCCGAGCGAATTATAAAACTCGGGCGTCATGACGCCGCCGGGCATCTCCTTCGGGAAAATCTTCGCGAGCACCGGGCCGAGAACCGGCAGCGGCTGGCCGTGGTAAGCAAGCTGCCAGCGCATGAGGAGCATGAGGCAGAAGCCGAAGAACAGGAAAATAAGGCCGGTCACCCCGTATTGAACGCCGATGACCTTGTGGTCGGTCGAGAAGACGTACTTCCCCAGAAAGCCCGGGTCGTGGTGCTCATGCGCGTGTTCTTCTCCGTGGTGGACGTGCGCCGGGGATGCCGAGATTTCCATGTCGATTTTGCCTTTTTTAGCGAGAGACGAAAAGCGTAACCCGAACCGGGGTCATTGACAATGCTTCAATCGGCCTGCGCCGCGTTGAATTCCAGGTCGAGGATCGCGTTCCCGCCCTTTACGGTGAATTTGTGCGTGAGCGGCTTTTCAAATCCGCTGTGCCACGCCTGCGCGGTGTAATTTCCATCCGGCAGCGCGGGAAGCTGGAAGGAGCCGTCCGCGCCCGTCACCGCGAAACAGCAGCCGTCCGTCACGAGGATCCACCCTTCCATCCACGGGTGGACATCGCACCGGATTTTAAAAATGCCCGCGTGGTTGAAGACCTCGTTCGTGGCCATGCCTTCCGTCTGCCCCGCGTTGAAGAGTTCCACCGCGTTCTCGGCTTTGCCGCGGTACTCGCTGGCGTGGATGTTGTGGAGCGTGGGGTCGTCGTTCCTGAAGGTGACGGTCGCCCCCTTGGCGATGCAGAGGACGTGCGGAACGTACCGGCATCCTTTCTGGACGATTGTCTCCGTCCCCACGGGCCGGGCCGGCGGCGCATCCAGAACCCAGACGACGGCGTCGGCAAGACCGTTCCCCTCGCCGATCTTCCAGTTCTCGGTCATGACCTTGCCCATGCGCGTGCACGCGGGGTCCGAAACCCCGACGCGGATCGCGACATCAGGATTCTTCGGCGCTCCGGCCAAGGTCACTTTGCCGTGGACGGCCGCGAAGGCGCTCGTGGCCAGGAGCAGGACCGGTGCGGACAGGCGCAAGCTCATGGCTTACTTCTTCGGCTCCGCCTTCCCGCCGGGAAGCGCCGCGTCCGCCGGGACTTTGAGCAGGTCGGCCTCCGACCACGAATCGGTCTTCGCGGCGAATTGCTTGCGCGCGGCGGCGATCTGCTCGGGCGTTATCTCGCCGCCCGTGTTCCCCCACGCCTGCCGGACGTAGGTGAGCACGCAGGCGATCTTCTGGTCGCTCAATTTATCCCACGCGGGCATGACCGCCGCGCCGAAGGTCGCGCCCTCCACCTTTATGGGGCCTTGCACGCCCTTCAGGAGGATCATCCCCAGGCGTTCCGACCCGCCGTTGACGTACTCGGACTTCGCCAGCGGCGGATACTGCCCGGCGATGCCGAGGCCCGAATCCTGGTGGCATGTCTGGCAATTCAGTTTGAAGACATTCTGGCCGATCATCACGGGCGTCAGTTCGACAGCCGTGTTCTGGCTCACCTGCGACCCCGAACCGCCCGGAAGCGGGCGCGTGTACCAGTCGAAGACATTGGCGTCGAACCCGCCGTTATACATGCCCAGGTAGAAACCCGCGCAGGCCATCGCCAGGAAACAGACGCTCATCAGCCATACGGGCGCGGGCGTGGTGGCCTCGCCGGGGTCGCTCTTCTCGCGCCGGATCGCGGCGTGGACTTGCGCCACGTCGTGGGTCTCCACGTAGTCGATCTCATCCGTCAACGGGGAGGGGACTTGCCGGGGTTCGCGCGGGGCGCTCATTTCTTCTTCGCCTCCTGCGGGACTTCTTTCAGGGCGTGGTTGCGATCCAGGGAAAGAAGGTAGCCGACCAGCGCCTTCGCCTCGCCCGTGGGCACGATCTCGTAACCGGGTTCCGGCGCGTCCGGTCCCGCCAGGTCCAGCGCGTCCACGGAGCGCTGCCCGGAAATCTTGCGCTTGGTGAAAAGATACCGGTACGACGGCATGGTCGATCCCGGCACGGCGCCGCGAGGATCGTAAAGCTCCCGGTAGAAAGACTCCGGTTTCGTGGTGCGCGCGCCGGCGTTCGCCAGGTCGGGCCCCTTGCGCATCGAGCCGAGGAAGATCGGGTCGTCATAGATGTAGTCGCGCGCCACGGTGCGGCGCCCGCCCCAGCCGCGCTCGATGTCCGAGCCGTCGAACTTGCCGCGCACCTGCTGGCTGTGGCAGTAGAAACACCCCTCGCTGGCGTACACCCGCCGCCCCTGGTCGGTGACGCCGCCCACGTTGATGGGGTAGATGTCCCCCATTTCTTCATCCACCTGCGGCTGGAGACCGCCAAGCTGGAATTGGGGAATCATGACCGCGCCCGCCCACCCAAGGGCGAACGTCGCGAAGATGCCGGTGAATATCGCGGGAAATGTCTTCAATGCGGCTCCCCTTCCATCGGCGCGAACAGGGTGGGCTGCCCCGCCGGCTTGCCGAAACGCAGGATCATCAACAGGAAATTGATGGTGAAAAAGGCGTGCCCTATGATGAGCACGATCCAGGCGACCGTCTGGCCGCGCATGTACGGCTGGCCCATCTCGATGACGGACTCGAACGGCTGCCCCGTGTTATCCATGGCCGAGCCGTGCGCCAGCCCGCCGAAAAGCATCATGCAGATCAGCAGCCCGATGCCGTAGGCCGAAGCCCAGAAGTGCAGCCGGATCATCGTGGCCGAGAGCCATTCGCAGCCGACCAGGCGCGGCGCGATGTAATAGATCGCGCCAAACATCGCCATGGAAAAGAACGCGTACACGCCCAGGTGCAATTCCCCCGCCCCGAACTCCGTGAAGTGCGTCAGCCGGTCGACGGAGCGGAACGAACCGATCATATTGACCAGCCCCGTGACGATGAAGGCGACCGCGCCGTAAAAGGTGAAGCGGATCGTCGGGCTGTGGTAGATCATGTTATAGGAGCCGCGCATCGTCATCGCGAAATTGACGAAGACCGTCGCGAGCGTCACGACCGACATGATGGAAGCGGCGATGCCCATCGTCGGCATCCAGACTGGCACGGGGCTGCCCGCGAGATGCGCGCCGCCGAGCCACGGATAGAAGAGCGCGAAGGACCAGAACCCGATGCTCGCCAGGTAATAGGAAGCGACCGGGCGGCCCGTGACCTTCGGGATGAAGTAATAGACCGAGGCCAGGCCGATGGCTCCCATCCAGAGGCCGATGAAGTTCGCGCCGAACCACGCCACGACGATGGACTGCATGACCCCGCGCACGTGGAGGACGGTGAGCATGAGATTCGCCGCGCCGTAAAGCCAGGGGAACCAGAAGAGCGCGCCGACGAGATACCAGAGGGAAACGTAGACCGGCCCGGGCCTGCGGTTTTCAAAGACCGCGACGCCCCAGATGGCGATGAGCGAATAGGCGATGAACAGAATGGCGCTCGCAGAGGAAGGGAACTCCAGGAGCGCGTGCCCGCTGTTGACGCCGAGAAGGATGTTCACCACGCCCACCGTGACGCCGATATTCCAAAAGATGCCGCCGAAGACGAGCAGCGCGGGCTTGCGAAGAGAGACGCGGCAGAGGCGCACCATGAGCCAGATCAACGTCCCCATGCCCGCGGGGCAGGCCCAGCCGTACGTGAGGGTGTCGATATACGCGGGCCAGATGCGGCCATACGTCAGGAAGCTCCATCCGCCCAGAAACTCGGGGCTGTGCATCTTCATCGAGGAGATGAACCCGAAGACGGTGGCCGCCAAAAGCCACGTGATGGCGGTCGTGTAAAAGAAAAGGACGGGGCCGCTGGCGGAGGCGTCGATCAACGCGCGATCCACCTGGTCGAGCTCGGCCACCGAGATCGGAGCGGAGCCGGGCTGGGGAAGGACGGGCTTTGTGGGAGTCACGGTGACGCTCATTGTTTTGAAGCGGGTGGGGATTGCCAATTCCAGAGCGGCGCGCGGCTGGGCGCGGGCTTCGCCATGGGCATGGGAGTCGCGATGACGACGGGAGGCGGAACGGGCGTCGGCAGCGGCCGCGGCCTGGGGGTCGCGGCAGGCATGGGCGCGGGCGTTGCGGCAGCGGGTGTGGCTGCGGGTGTGGCAACGGGTGTGGCAACGGGTGTGGCAACGGGTTTTGCGCCGGGTTTTGCGCCGGGTTTTGCGCCGGGTTTTGCGCCGGGTTTTGCGCCGGGTTTGGCCGCGGGAGCCGCGGCGGACGGCGCGGGCGCCGGGGCCGCGAGGTCCTGCAAACCGGCGGGATACGGATTTTCCACCTTCACGCCCGAGGCGTGCGGCGCCTTGCCCTTCAGGTCGGCCAGGACGAGTTCCATCGCGCGTTCGATGGGGATTTGCACGGTCCCCTTGTCTTTGTTGATCCAGCGGTAACTATTCAGCTTGGCGTCGTCCTCCGCGCGCAATGCCGCCAGTTTCTGCACTCGCGCGTCCGCGCGGATTTGCTCGGCATCCTTCTCCGGGATGCTCGCCTTGTAGACGATGATGACCAGCGCCGCGAACGCGCAGAAAAGGAAGGCGCCGCCAAAAAAGGCCCGCCAGAAGTGCGTTACCCGCCTATGGATCGGAACGAGCGCCATATATATCAGTTGGTCAGTTCGAGCGATTCCTTCAAGCGCGGGTCGCGCAAAGGGATGAGGTTGTATTTGCCGAGGCCCTTGAGGAAAAGGAGGCCGAGCACGGAGCCGATGGCCGCCAGCGTGCAAAGGTCGAGGATATGAGGCCGGAACCCGCGCTGGTGGAGCATCGGCATGACGATGATGTACATATCGACCGCCTGCATGAATACGATCCACCCGGCGACCATGCAGAGGTGCTTCGGGTTCTTTTTCAGGCCCTGGAGCAGCAGTAACGGGAACGGAATAAAGAACCTGCCGCAGACGAGGAAGATGCTCAGCGCATTCCACGAGGCGACGTTCCGGCGGAGAAAGTAGGAGGTCTCTTCCGGCATGTCCGCGTACCAGATGAGCATGTACTGGCTGAAGCCGATGTAAGCCCAGAATACGCAGAAGGCGAGCATCAGCTTGCCCATGATGTGGTAGTGCTCCATCGTCACGCAACTGAGGTAGCCCTTCCTTCGCAGCCCCGTTACGAGCAGGACGAGGAGCGACATGGAACTGCCCGCCGCGCCGGCGAAGATGTAGACGCCCCACATGGTGGAGAACCAGTGGTAATCCAGCCCCATGAGCCAGTCGAACGCCCCGAACGTGAGCGACAGCGCGAAGAGCGGGATGCCTGCGACTGCGATCTTCCGCATGTAAACGGAGTTCCATGTGTTGCCGTCGCCGTCCTGGCGGGTGGAGAGCCTCTTCAACACCAGCGCCACGCCGCTGAGGATGAAGAAATAGAGAAGGGTGCGGACGATGAAGAAGGTGTGGTTGAGGTAGCCGCGCTTGGCGTCCAGGAGCGGGTCTTCGCCGGGGGCGAGATTCCACCAATGGAAGAGGAACGGCGCATAAATCAGGACGGGTATGATGCCGAGGAAACAGACGGGGATGAGCGACGCCACGTTCTCCAGCACGCGCCGGACGAGCACGGACCAGGCGGCGTCGGTGGCGTGGTGAACGAGAATCCAGAAGAGGCACCCCGCGCACAGGGTGAAGAAGTAGATGAAGGCGAAGAGCCACGAGAAGGCGAGCTGCCGCCCGTCCATCATCGCGCCGATGACGCAGCCGACGATGCCCGCCACGCCCGTCGCGGCAAGGATGAGGTACGGAATCCCGGCGTGCTTCGAATCAAAAACCTCGGGTTGCATGTTTGGAACGGGGGCGCTCATTTTTTTACCTCCAATTCCAGGCCTTTCGGCACGTCGCCGAGCGTCGCGTGCTGGCTGCGCTCGAGCGCCCGGATGTACGCGATGATCGCCCAGCGGTCCTCGACCGCGATGTTCGCGCCATAAGCGCCCATTTTGTTCTTGCCGAGCGTGATGGTGTTGAAAATCTGGCCGTCGGGCATCTGGCGGAGCCGGTCATCCTGGAAGCTGGCGACGCCCACGAGGTTGTATTGCGTCACGATGCCGTTGGCGGCGCCCGTCCTGCCGTGGCAGACGGCGCAGTTGATGTCGAACCGCTGCCGCCCGCGTTCGAGCAGCGCGGCGTCCACCGGCACGGGCACGCCGTCTCCGTACGCGTCGCCGAAGCGCCCGGTGCTGTAGTAGTCGGTCGCGCCCGAGAAGCCGTTGGAGCGGTCCACGTCCTGGCTGTTGCTCGCGCCGTTGTAGTAATAGTAGCCCTTCACGTTGTAACCGACCGGCACCGTCCCGGCGACGGGCTGGCGCGCCGCGCGGCTGTCGGCGAAGAAGTCGCTCGTGTGCTGCGGCTGGTATTTCGGCTGGCGCACCATGTCGGGGAAAATTTCCAGCGGGGGTTGCGTGAACGTCTTTCCCTGCCAGCCGGCGACCGCGAAAATCCCGATGATCGCCAGCAGGGTCGATATGAAAAAGTATTTCAGCATGTCAGTCGTGAACCAGGGTGACGTGCATCCCGCCGATCTCCTCGAGGAATTGCCGGGTCGAGGCTTCCGAAAACTTCGGGTCCCGCGCCTCGATCACCAGGAAAAAGCCGTCGTCGGTGACGCGGGTGAAGCGCTCCCAGTTGAAGAGCGGGTGATACCATTTCGGCAACTGGTTGAATACAAGAAGCGCGCCGACGGCCGAGAACGCGGAAAAGAGGATCGTCAGTTCGAAGAAGATGGGGAAGAACGCGGGGACGGTGGCCCATGTGACCGGTTTGCCGTGGACGACGACGGGGTATTCGATGAGCGAAGGATACCCTTCCAGCACCACGGCGGTGAAGAGGCCCGTGAGGCCGCCCAGCAACACCACCGCGCTGAGCCACGATTTTCCAAGGCCCATCGCCTGGTCCATGCCGTGGATCGGGAAGGGCGAATGGACATCCCAGCGCTTGAACCCTTTGTCGCGCGTCTTCTCCGCGGCGTGGAAGAGGGCCGCCGCCGTCGGGAACTCCGCGCCTAAACCATGTATTTTGCGATACTCGGGCATCGTTCTTTTAGTGGTGGGTTTCCTCTTGCGCACCGGGCGGGTGGTGATGGGGGTCCGCGAAGGGGGAGACGATCTTGACCTCCGACATGGCGATCATCGGGAGATACCGCATGAAGATGAGGAAGAGCGAAAGGAAGATGCCGAACGTGCCGACGAACGTCCAGATCTCGACCCAGGTCGGATGATAAACGTGCCACGCGGAGGGGAGAAAATCCTGGGCGAGCGAGGTGACGATGATGACGAAGCGCTCGAACCACATGCCGGCGTTGACGCACATGCAGACGAAATAAACGATGAAGACGTTGTGCCGGCAGTATTTGAACCAGAATATCTGCGGGGAGAGGACGTTGCAGGAGATCATCGTCCAGTAATAGAGTTTGTAGGGGCCGAAGGCGCGGTTGAGGAACGCCGCTTTCTCGAAAGCGTTGCCGCCGTACCAGGCGATGAAAAACTCCATGCTGTAGGCGTAGCCGACGATCGACCCCGTAAGCAGGATGATCTTGCACATCTTGTCGACGTGCTGCGGGGTGATGACGTCATGCAGCTTATAAATGGCGCGCGCCGGCAGGAGGATGGTGAGCACCATGGCGAACCCGCCGAAAATGGCGCCCGCGACGAAGTAGGGCGGGAAGATCGTCGTATGCCAGCCGGGGACGACGGAGGTGGCGAAGTCGAAGGAGACGACGCTGTGCACCGAGAGGACGAGCGGGGTCGAAAGCCCGGCCAGGAGCAGGTAAGCCATCTCGTAATGCCGCCATTGGCGGTTCGAGCCGCGCCAGCCGAGCGCGAAGAGGCCGTAGAAAAACTTCCTGACCCGCGAGGTCGCCCGGTCGCGAAGGGTGGCCAGGTCGGGCACCAGGCCCGTGTACCAGAAAAGCACCGAGACGGTGAAGTAGGTCGAGACCGCGAACACGTCCCACAAAAGCGGGCTGCGAAAGTTCGGCCAGATGCCGTATTGATTCGGCACGGGGGCGAGGAACCAGGCCATCCAGAAGCGCCCGACGTGGATGCCGGGGAAGATGCCCGCGCAGATGACGGCGAAGAGGGTCATCGCCTCCGACGCGCGGTTGATGGAGGTGCGCCACCGCTGCCGGGTCAGGAAAAGAATGGCGGAGATGAGCGTCCCGGCGTGGCCGATGCCGATCCAGAAGACGAAATTCGTGATGTCCCACGCCCAGCCGACGGGGATGTTCTCTCCCCAGACGCCGACGCCGGTGGAAATCTGGTAGCCGATGCAGAAGAGGCCGATGAGCGCGATGGGCGAAGTGACGAGAAACGCCACCCACCACCAGAAGGGCGTCCGGTCCTCGACGATGCCGGAAATGCGGTCGGTGACCCAGCTCAGCCTTCTCTCGTTCAGGATGAGCGGGACGCGCTCTACATTCGGCCCGGGCGGCGGTTCTATAGTGGCGGCGGACATATTATCCTTTGGGTTTTTCCTCCTGCGCGGCGTCGAACGTCGCCACCTTGTCCGCGCCCGGCATCTCCATGTTCGGGTTCCTGATCTTCGCGAGGTAGGTGATGCGCGAGTTGACGTTGAGATAATCCAGAAGGGTGTAGCCGCGCGGGTCCTGCCTGAGGCGCGAGACCTTGCTGCCGGAATCCGGCAGGATGTCGCCGAAGACGATGGCCTCCGCCGGGCACGCCTGCTGGCAGGCGACCTGGAAGACGTCCGCGGGGACGCGCACTTTGTCGGAATCCCGCGCCTTGACCCGCTGGGCGATCTTCGCCTCCTCGATCCGCTGGACGCAGAAGGTGCACTTCTCCATGATGCCGCGCATCCGGACGGTGACATTCGGGTTCTTCTGCATCTTGAGCGTGTCCGGCGAGCCTTTTTCCGTGAGCGGGCCAAGCTTGAGGCCGCTGACTTTGCCGAAGAAGGGGACATCCTGCGCGGCGACCGGGCGCTGCTGGTAATCGAAGAAATTGAACCTGCGGACTTTGAAGGGGCAGTTGTTCGAGCAGTACCGGGTGCCGATGCACCGGTTGTATGCCATGACGTTGAGGCCTTCGTCGCTGTGGACGGTGGCGTTGACGGGGCAGACAGTCTCGCAAGGGGCGTTCTCGCAGTGCTGGCAGAGCATCGGCTCCATGACCATCTCGGGATCGTCGTCCAAGCTGTCCCAGCTCGCGAAATAGCGGTCGTTGCGGATCCAATGCATCTCGCGTCCGTTGATGACCTGCTCCTTGCCGACGATGGGGATGTTATTTTCCGCCTGGCAGGCGACGACGCACGCGTTGCAGCCCGTGCATTTGTTGAGATCGATGACCATCCCCCACTGGTTCAGGCCGTTCATCGGCGGATGGCTGTAAAGGCTCGGGTTCCTCACGGCGTTCTCCGCGTCCATCCACATGGTCTTGGCGAAGTCGGGCTTCTCCCGGTAATGACTGATCGTGCCCTCGCGGACGAGCGCGCGGCCTTCCATGGTGTGGTGATCCTGCGTGAGGGCGAGCGGATAGCTGCCGCCCGTGACCCGCACTTTCGCGCCGACCGCGAAATACGGGGTGGCGCTGGTTCGCAAGGGATACGCGTCAACGCCCGCGCCGGCTCCGACCCAGCCGGTGACTTTTCTCCCGTACCCGAGCGGAATGCTGATGGAATGATCCGCGTGGCCCGGCGCGATGAGGGCGGCGATCTCGATCTTGGAATTCCCGACCGAGACTTCGACGACGGGGAAATCTTTCTGGCCGAAGGACTTCGACTCGATGCCGAGTTTCCGCGCCGTGGCGGGGCTGATGAGGGCCGCGTTATCCCAGGTCAGTTTCGTGACGGGATCGGGCAACTCCTGGAGCCAGCTGTTGTTCGCGTAACGCCCGTCGTCCACGCTTGCGCTGGAGATGAAGACGACTTCGAAGGCGTCCTCGCCGGAAAGCGTGGGGAGGTTGGCGTTATCGCGGATGTACGCGCCGCCATCGGCGACTCCAGCGGCCGGTTTCGGCGCGGGGGCGGAGTTTTCGAGGAAGCCGTCGTGCAGGAATTTGTTCCAGGCCGCCGCGAAATCGCCGCCCGTCGCACGGGCGCGGGCGCGGAAGGTCTCCTGGATGAGTTCAGGCCCCGCCGGTTTCGGCAACCCGGCGAGCCGGGCGAGGATGTCGCTGTCCGACCATCCGCCAAAGAGCGGCAGGATCATCGGCTGGCCGGAAAGATAGCTCCCGTCCGAGGCGAGGCCATCGTGCCAGGCTTCAAGGTAATGGGCCGCTGGCACGTGCCAGTTGCAGCCCGCGGAGGTCTCGTCTTCATACATGCCGACGCGGATCACCACCGGGAGCGACTTCTGGAGCGCGGCCCATTCAAGATCGGCGGGGGCGTTGTAAACAGGGTTGCCGCCGAGGATGAAAAGCGTGTTGACCTTTTTGTCGGTGATGTTCCGGGCGAGTTCGCCGATGGTTATCCCCGGTTTCGTGGCGACCGGCATCGCCGCAACCGCCTCATTGCCGAGCGCGGCGTTGATGGACTGCACCAGCAGATGCACCGCCGCCGGCTGGCGCGAGCCCGCCATGACGAGGCCGCGCCCTTTGTGGGCCACGAGGTCCTGGGCGGTTTTCTCCACCCAGCCCGCGACGAAATTCGTGTTGACGGAAGGCTCCCGGGCGCCGCCAAACGGGTCCAGCCCTCCGTTGCCCGTAAGCCTCCCGATCTCCCGCGCCAGGGCGAGCGCGAACGCCCCGATCTGGCTCGCGGGGCAGCGCAGCCGGTGATCCGCGACGCCGCCCGTGAGCGTGTAGCGGTTCTCCACCACGTAGAGGCGGTTCACGGTCTTCTGCTCGGGAGAACGCCGGACGGCGAAGGCGCGGCTCGTCTCGACATCCCCCTCGTCACAGCCGAGGAAATCGCAATCAAGCGCCAGGATGACATCCGCCTTCTCGATGCGCGGAGCGTTCCGCGCGCCGCCCGCTTCGAGAACGCGCGCCAATTCGTCATTGACCAGGGGATCATAGACGCACCACGCGGCGTTCGGGAATTTCTTCAGCACTTCGCCGCGGAGACGTTCGCGGGTGGGCGAGTTATCATGCTCGACGAGGAAGGCCAGCCCCGCGCCGCCGTTGGCGGCAAGGTTGGCGGCGATCTTGTCCAGCGACGCAGAGAAATGATCCGAATCCGAAACCTGGCCGGAATTCAGGAAGGCGCGGGAGCGGTCGGGATCGTAAAGATTCAGGATGGAAGCCTGCGCGAAAACGTCGCTGGCGCCTTGCGTCACGGGGTGCATCGGGTTGCCGTCAACCTTGGTCGGGCGTCCGTCGTGCGTCGTGACGATGAGCGGCAGCGCGCCGCGGCGGCCCGGCATCGACGTCGCATAAAAAAGCGGCTTGCCGGGAATCGCCCACTCCGCGCTCTTGGTGAAGGGCACCAGATGCATCTCGGGGCGATGGCATCCGCTCAAGCCCAGGCCGGCCAGCGCCGTGGAGGCGCCCATCAGCTTCAGGAAGTTGCGGCGGGAGAGGCCGTCGTCATTGAACTCGGCGGCGCCTTGCGGGAACTCGCGCTCGAGCAGCGTGCGGAACTCCGGCGTCCCTGCCAGTTCATCCAGGCTGCGCCAGTATTTCTTGCCGCCCTCGGGCTCGGGAGGATGATGGAAAATCGTTTTCATCGATGACAGCCTGCGCAGTTCTCGGGCGGATTAACATTCCACTGCTTCTTGAGGGCAAGCCCGATGTCCTTCTGGTTTTGACCGGCGGGCGGCGTCCAATCAAGATTGAAAACCTGCGCCTCCGGCCGCAAATGCGCCTCCGGCTCGCGATGGCAGCTCAGGCACCAACTCATGCTCAAAGGCTGTTTCTCGCCGACTACGTCCATGTGATTGATCTGCCCGTGGCAGCTATAGCAACTGATGCCGCGGTTCACGTGCACCGAGTGGTTGAAATACGCGTAGTCCGGCGTTTTGTGGATTTGCACCCACTCGACCGGCTGGCCCGAAGTCCAGCTCTGCCGCACGGGAAGGAGCTTCGGGTTGTCCTTCTGCACCTGCGAATGGCAGTTCATGCACGTCTGCGTGTTGGGGACGTTCGAGTGCGCGGCCACCTCCACGAAGCTGTGGCAATACCGGCAATCCATCCCGAGCTGGGTCACGTGCAGGCTATGCGGAAACGGCACCGGCTGAATCGGCCGATACCCCACGCGCGTGTATTTCGGGGTGAAGTAATACCAGACCAGCCCCGTCAACACCCCGCCCAGGACGCACGCGCAGATGAACAGCTTGATCGGGAGAAAATTGCTCCAGCGGGGGAAAAAATTGGCCATTGAGAAATCGGTTCAACCGCAAGCCGGGCCACACTCTGGGCGACGCGGGAACAAAGGTGTCCCCGAAAACAAAAAGGGTGTCAATAGAATGCTTCGCACTGGCACGCCCATTTTTTTGAAAACCCGCCCCGACATGCAAGAGGAAAAATTTCTTTTTCTCTTCCGCCCCGCGAATCCCCTTCCCGCAGGCGGGATCGGGTGATGTCGGCGCGCGCGCGCTGTTTTCACGCGAACGTAACGAGCTTGCCGCCTGATCGCCACAGGGCGCATCCAATTGTAGGCGGCATATGATCGCCGCCAAACCGATGTCGACAACCGCGCTTCCGACGCGCCAACCCGCGTCGGCCCGGAGAAAGAGGATACTCATCAGAGCCAGCCGGAGGACGAAGTGGGGCTTGTTCGTCAAGTGGATATCCGTCGCGCTTTCCCTTCTGCTCCTTGCGCTCTCGGGCTATCTCGCCCTCCACAAATAAATAAAATAGCTCGCATTGCGGCACTGACGCAGGTATAACGCAACCCGATTGTAACGACGGGAATTTCCCTACTTATGAATGCGACCCGCCAGCCTCTGCGGTGGAGGATAAGCCGATTTCTAGTCGTAGTCGGCCCCGCGATGTTTTCTCTCTGCGCGGCGGCGGCTCCGTTCATGCCGCGGAACTTCCACCTGGGGGGATTTGCCGTCCTGTCGCTCGGCTGCCACGCGATTGGAATCCGTTCTTTCAAGAAAGCGTCTTCGCCGCAACAACTCATCTGGTTGATAACCGCTCTCTGTTCCGCCGTCGTTTTCGTCCTGCTGCCCTGATCGCCCTGATTTGCTCTGAGCGGCGTCATTGTCATTGTCGTTGTAGAGGCGGCTGTGCCAGCCGCCTGGAGCGGGGAGGCAACCCGCTTTTGCATTTGTCAAACCGCGGACTTTCTCCGTAGATAGGAGGATGAAACTTCTCCTCCTCCCATTCGCGGCGTCTTTTCTTTGTCTCGGCGCGCTGCGCGCGGACACGATCATCGTCGAGAAAATCGAAGGCGTCGGCCAGGCCGGCGAGATGACGATGAAAATGAAGGACAACAAGTCCCGCATCGACATCCCCCCCGCGGTCAGCATGATAACCGACAAGGACACCGGCGACATGATCACCATCATGCACGCCCAGAAGGTCTATATGAAAATGTCGGGCGCGGCGACCAAAGCGCTCATCGAGCAGGTGCGGAAGGCCACTCCCGGCGGCGACACGCCTCCCAAACTCACCGCGACGGGCAAAAAGGAAAAGATCAACGGCTACGACACGGAGGAATACACCACGAGCATCGGCGCGATGAAGATGAGCTACTGGGTCGCCCCGAATTATCCCGACTATAAAAGCGTCCTCTCCGAGATGATGAAATTCCAGAAGGGAAGCCTCTCCTCCGTCACCAAGGGGATGGCCCCCGCCGCCGAGGATTTCACCGGGATGCCGATCCGCACCCGCATGGATAACGGCGCGCGGACGACCACGACCACCCTGGTGTCCGTCACCTCCGGCACGGTCGACCCGAAGGAATTCAACATCCCCGACGGTTACAAGGAATTGCCGATGCCCTCCTTCGGCGCGCCTCCCGCCGCCGCGAAAACGCCGTGAGCCACGTCAAGCTCTTCATACCGGGGCCGGTCGAAGTCTCCGCGAAAACGTTCGCCGCCTTCTCGCGCCCGATGATCGGGCACCGCGGGAACGACTTCAAAGCGCTGTACCGCGCCATCCACCCGCGTTTGCAGCAACTCTTCCAGACGAAGCAGCCGGTATTCCTTTCCACCTCCTCCGCCTGGGGCGTCATGGAAGCGGCCATCCGCAACCTCGTCCCCGAACGCGTCCTCTGCTGCATGTGCGGCGCCTTCTCCGACAAATGGCTCGACGTAAGCCGCCGCTGCGGCAAAAAGGCCGAAGCCCTGCAAGTCGAATGGGGAAAACCGATTCGCCCCGAAGCGCTGGATCAAGCCCTGGCGCAAGGCGGGTTCGACGCCGTCACCCTCATCCACAACGAAACCTCGACCGGCGTGGTGAACCCGCTGGTCCACCTGGCGAAGGTGCTCGCGAAATATCCGGAAGTCCTCTTCATCGTGGACAGCGTCTCCTCGTTCTCGGCCGTGCCGATCCCCATGGACGACCTGGGGATCGACGTCCTCCTCACCGGCAGCCAGAAAGCCCTCGCCCTGCCGCCGGGGCTCGCCCTGTTTTCCGCCTCGGACAAAGCGTTCGCGCGCGCCGAAAAGGCGAAAGATCGCGGCTACTACTTCGACTTCCTGGAATTCAGGAAAAACCAGGAGAGCGACATGACCCCCAGCACGCCGTCCATCGCACACATCCACGCGCTGGAATCCAAGCTCGACGACATCTTCGCCGAAGGGATCGAAGCCCGCCACGCGCGCCACGCGCGTTTGAACGGCATGGTGCACGACTGGGTCCAGAAAAACGGCTTCGAGTTCTTCGCGGACGAAGGCTTCCGTTCGAAGACCCTAACCTGCGTCGCCAACAACCGGAAGATCGACGTAGCCGCCCTGATCGCCGCGCTCAAGAGCAGGCACAACTGCATCATCGACGGCGGCTACGGCAAGCTGAAGGGGAACACCTTCCGCATCTCCAACATGGGCGACGAAACGGACGAAACCATCGGCCGGCTTTTGGAATGGCTGGATGACGCGCTGCCTTCACGGTGATAGAGACTGGGCGATCACGCGCAGCCCCCCTCTTGCGGACGCGTTTATAACGTGATACAGTCGTATCACAATGAAAACGGCCACCGTCCGCGACTTGCGAAACTCCTTTGCGCGCGTATCCCGCTGGCTTGAAGCGGGAGAAACCGTCGAGGTGACAAAGCGCGGCCGTCTTTTCGCGCATCTCCTGCCAGCCAGCCCCGCGGCGGGAGGCCGCGCTCCCAAGCCCGATATTCTCGCGCGGCTGCGGGCGGACTTCGGAGATTTCGTTCTGTCTGAGGACGCCTACGCCGAGATCATGCAAGAGGCCGGGGCCAGCCATGTTGAGCGTCTATCCTGACACAAGTTTTCTCTTCAGCCTCTATCTGCCGCGTCCATCCTCCTCCGCCGCCGCAAGCGCGTTCGCGGCGCTTGAGGGTCCGCTCCCGGTCACTACGCTGTTGCTCTACGAGTTTGAAAACGCCGCGCGGCTCGCCGCCTGGATGAACGCCGCGGATAAACACAAGGGATTCCCGGCGCAGATGGCGCAAACAGTTCTGGCGCGTCTCGACGCGGACGTTGACAGCGGCGCGCTCGAAATCATCCCCTGCGATTTCGCGAGCGTGATTGCTCTCGCGCGCAAGCTCTCCAGCATGCGGACATGGCGAGGCGGACATCGGAGCTTCGACCTGCTGCACATCGCCGCTTCCCTACGCCTGAAGGCGAAACGCTTTCTGAGCTTCGACGCAGCCCAGCGCCGGCTGGCCGAGGCGGAGGGGCTGCAAGTCGGCCCATAAAATCAAACTTCACCGCGACTGAACGCGAAAGGGAGAACGGCTAAATTTACCTTGTCCTCGCTGGGTCACGGCTTCAGATTGCCCCCCGAAAATCGGCAATGAGCGATTACAAAAACACCCTCAATCTTCCCAGGACGGATTTTCCCATGAAGGCGAATCTCGTCACGAGGGAACCGGAGATCCTGGCGCGTTGGGAGAACGAGGACCTTTATGGGCGCATCCAGGCCGCGCGGGAGGGCGCTCCGCTCTTCGTCCTGCACGACGGGCCGCCCTTCGCCAACGGCGATGTCCACATGGGGACGGCGCTGAACAAGATTCTGAAGGACATCATCGTAAAGTCGCGGACGATGGCCGGGTTTCGCGCGCCTTTCGTGCCTGGGTGGGATTGCCACGGGCTGCCGATCGAATACCGGGTCGTCAAGGAGGCGGGCCAGCTTTCGCCCGTGGCGGTGCGCAAGAAGTCGGAGGCTTACGCCCGCAAATACATCGACATCCAGCGGGGCCAGTTCAAGCGCCTCGGCGTCCTTGGCGACTGGCGGCATCCCTATCTTACGCTCGATCCCGCGTATGAGGCGGAGATTGTCCGCTGCTTCGCCGGTTTCGTCGAACGCGACCTTGTTTACAGAAGCAAGAAACCCGTCTTCTGGAGCACCGGCGCGCGGACGGCCCTGGCGGAAGCCGAGGTGGAATACCAGGACCGGAGCGACCCCGCGATCTTCGTCAAATTCCCCGTGGTCTCGGGGCCGCTGGCCGGGAAGACGAGCGTCGCCATCTGGACGACCACCCCGTGGACGCTCCCCGCGAACGTCGCCATCGCCCTGCATCCGAAGCACAAATACGTCTCGCGGGCCTTCCGGCAGCCAGAGACCGGGAGAGTGGAAAACCTGCTGCTTGCCGAAGCGCTCGTCCCCTCCTTTGCTTGGGAGGCCGTGGGCGAACCGGTTTCATTCACGGGCCGCGAACTCGAAGGGACGGAGACGCAACACCCCTTCCTCGACAGAAAGTCGAAACTCATCCTCGGCGATTTCGTCACCCTGGAAACCGGCACGGGCGCAGTCCACATCGCCCCGGGCCACGGGGCGGATGACTACACCGCAGGCATGCAGTACGGCCTGCCGATCCTTTCCCCCGTGGATGACGCAGGCAGATTCACCGAGGAATGCGGAGTCCCGGCGCTGGAGGGCAAATACGTCTTCGACGCCAACGCCGAAGTCGTGGAACTGCTCCGCCAAAAGGAGGCGCTGCTCGGCGAACAAGTTTATACCCACTCCTATCCCTATTGCTGGCGTTCCAAGACCCCGGTCGTATTCCGCGCGGTGGATCAATTTTTCATCCACATCGACAAACTGCGGCCCGCCGCGCTGCGCGCCATCGACGAGGTGAAGTGGTTCCCCCACTGGGGACGGAATCGCATCTACTCGACCATCGAATCGCGTCCGGACTGGGTCATCTCCCGCCAGCGAAGCTGGGGCGTGCCGCTGCCGGTCTTCTATTCGCCGGAGGGCAAATCGATCCTCGACGCCAACTGGATACGGGAGTTCGCCGAACTGGTGGAAAAGCGCGGGACGGACGCCTGGTTCGAGATGGACGACGCCGCCCTGGCCCAGGCGCTGGGGTTGCCCGAAGGCACGACGCACCGCGGCGACACCCTCGATGTCTGGATCGACTCCGGCGTGAGCCACGCCGCCGTGCTCGCCAAACACCCCGCCTTGCGCGAACCGGCGGATGTCTATCTGGAAGCCACCGACCAACACCGCGGCTGGTTCAACTCCTCGCTCACGACCGCCGTCGCATTGAATGGCCGCGCGCCTTACAAGACGTGCATCACGCACGGTTTCGTCGTCGATCTCGACGGGAGGAAAATCTCCAAGTCGAGCACGTACCAGAAGCCGATGGACGCCGCGCACTTCGTCGGCAAACACGGCGCGGATATCGTCCGCCTGTGGGTCGGCAGCGTCAACTTCACGGACGACGTTCCGTTCTCGGAAGAGATGTTCACGCGCCTGGCCGATACGTACCGGCGCATCCGGAACACCCTGCGCATCCTGCTCGGCAATCTTTACGACTTCGATCCCGCGGCCGGCGCCTCGCCCACCCTCATCGACCGGTGGATACTTGGCCGGCTGCGCGAAGTCACCGCCGCCTGCCGCGCGGGCTATGAGGAATTCGAGTTCCACAAGGTCTACCACGCCTTGAACCAGTTCTGCGCCGTCGATCTCAGCAGCCTGTATATCGACATCACCAAGGACCGGATGTATTGCGACGCCCCCGCCTCCCCGCGCCGCCGCGCCACCCAGGCCGCCATGGCCAGGGTGTTTGACTCCCTCGCGAAGTTGCTCGCCCCCATCCTCGTCTTCACCGCCGAGGAAGCCTGGGGCGCCGCGGGCCACACCGCGTCCGTGCATCTCGAGCTTCTCCCCGAACCAGGCGACGCCCCCGCCGAAGAGCGCGTCGAGACTCTCCTGAACCTGCGCGCTGTCATCGCGCAAGCGGTCGAGAAGGCGCGGCAGGAAAAGCTCATCGGCAACGCGCTGGAAGCCGCCGTGCATCTTGAGATCGCGGACGCCCCCCTTCTCGCATCCCTCGGCGGCGACCTTGGCGAACTGGAGGAGTTCTTCATCCTCAGCGAACTCACCGTCGGCCCCGGCCCGGAGACGAAGGCCATCCTCACTCCCAGCAAGCACAGGAAGTGCGAGCGTTGCTGGCGCCATCGTCCTGGAGTCGGGGAGGATCCGCGCCACCCCGAGTTGTGCAGCCGTTGTTCGGAAGTCGTCGGTGCGTTGCCCGGATGAAACCCTGGCTCTTGCTGACCCTGCCGCTCTACCTGCTTGACCAGGGAACGAAGTGGCTCATCTCCCATCACTTCGCGCTGAACGAGAGCCGCACCATCGCGCCCAATCTGTTCGATCTCGTCTATTTCACCAATACGGGGGCCGCCTTCAGCATCTTCACCTCCGCGAACAGCAACCGCTTCTTCATCATCGTCTCCTTCCTCACGCTGGCCGCGCTGTTCATCGCATACGCGCGGGGCGCCTTCCCGGACAAGCTGGGCCGGGTCGCGCTGGCGCTCCTGGTCTCCGGCATCCTGGGCAACCTCACCGACCGCATTCTGCACGGACACGTCATCGACTTCCTGCTCTTCCGTTTCGGCACGCTGCCGATCCCGCCCTGGCCCGCATTCAACGTGGCCGACAGTTGCATCTGCACCGCCGCGGGCCTTTTCGTCCTCTATTCCTTCAAGGACGGGAAGAAGCCGGTTCCCGCCCCGTAAATCGCTTTTGGCGTTCAAAGATAGGATCTGCCGCTCCATCGGGGCGCAATTCATGCCCGGCAACCTCATCGCGTTGTTTGAATTCGAGGCGGGCGACCTCGGCGTCCGGCTCCGAAATGAGAGGCACTACAAACTGGCCCCTCCACACCAGATCACCGAAGAGGACTTGAAACTTTACCGGATTCCCGACCCGGGCGATAATGTCTCATGATCGCTCCATCCGTTGATTTGGCCGAGGAAATCCTTTCGCTTAAGCGCGAACGCAATGCCGTCATCCTCGCCCATAATTACCAGGTCAGGGAAATCCAGGAATTGGCCGATTTTGTGGGCGATTCGCTCGGGCTGAGCTTCCAGGCCGCCAAGACGGACGCGGAGGTCATCGCCTTCTGCGGAGTCCATTTCATGGCGGAGACGGCAAAGATCATCAACCCCTCCAAGACGGTGGTGCTGCCCGACCTCGATGCCGGCTGCTCGCTTTCGGAATCGTGCCCGGCGGACAAGCTCGCGGCGTATTTGGAACGGCACGCGGACAAGAATTACTACGTCATCGCCTATATCAATTGCAGCGCGGGCGTGAAGGCGCTCTCGGATGTCATCTGCACCAGCGGCAACGCGGTGAAGATCGTTCGCGCGGCGCCGGCGGACAGGAACATTCTTTTCGTCCCGGATCAGAATCTCGGGTCGTGGGTCATGGAGAAGACGGGGCGCGAGATGGAGCTTTGGAAAGGGAACTGCTACGTCCACGTGGAGTTCACCCAGAACAGCATCAACCGCATCCGCGAGCAATACCCGGAGGCCGCCGTGGTGGCGCATCCCGAATGCACCTTCGCCGTGCGCCTGCTGGCCGATGAAGTCTGCTCCACGGAAAGGATGATCTCCTACTGCCGGGAATCGGACGCGAAGGCGTTCATCATCGTCACGGAATCGGGCATGTTGCACCGGCTGCGGCGGGAGATGCCGGACAAGGTCTTCATCCCCGGGCCGACGGAGGCTTGCGCGTGCGCGGACTGCCGGTTCATGAAGATGAACACCCTGGAGAAGCTGCACGATGCCCTGCTGAACCTCCGGCCGGAGATCACCCTGCCGGAAGCCGTCCGCGCGCGGGCGGAACTGCCCATCCGGCGGATGCTCGAATTGAGCGCCTGACTTTTTTAATGGGACTGCGTCTGCGTCTGCGGCGCGGGCGCGGGCGCGGGCGCGGGCGTGGGCGTGGGCGTGGGGGCGGGGGCGGGGGCGGGGGCGGGGGCAGGTTTCCCTCCTCCAAACAGCCATGAAAAAATGTTGCGCCGCGGCTTCGACGGGGGTTGGGGCGGGGGCGTCGGCTGCACGACAAGCGCATGGCCCGCCACACCGGTGGCAAGGAGGGGTTGCTTGTGCTGCCGGTCCGGCGGCTCGCCGTGTACGCGCACTTCGGAGCCGACCGGCACGGTGTTAAAGAAGAGAATCGCCTTGTCCTTGGGCAACCGCACGCAGCCGTGCGAGGCCGGGTAGCCGGGCAGTTTTCCGGCGTGCATACCCACCGCGCCGTCGAACCGGATGAAGTAATGCATCGGCGCGGGGATGAATTTCTGGCCCGGCGCCGTCACCATGGCGGCGTCCGCGTCGCGCACCACGACGTCGCCGTTCGCATCCACGATCTTCCCGTAGAGGGAGGAGAGGTGGTTCAAGTCCTTCTCGAGCACCTGGAAGTCGCCGGTCGGCGTGCGGCGGCCCGGTTTTCCGCTGGAAATCGGCGTCTCGTACAGGACTTTGCCGTCCTGCAGCAGAGAGGCTTTCTGCCTGCCCAGATCGATGTCGATGGAAATCTCGGCGAAGGCGGTACAGGCAATCGCCGCCAGGAAAACAGAAAGGGAAACCGATCTCATTCGGAGACATATTCGCTAAATTCCCGGCCCGCTGCAATAATGTTGGTATCAACCCCGTTTTGCCGCACTATCGGACGCCGTGCCGGCAATCCTGATCGATCACCCATTGGTCCGCGCGAAGCTCACCCGCATCCGCGACGAAAGGACGCCGCCGGATGAATTCCGCCGGGGAGTCTCCGAACTGGCGGCGTTGATGGCGTTCGAGGCGACCCGGACGCTGGAAACAATCCCGGCCGAAGTGCGAACCCCGGTCGCCCCTTTTCCGGGCGCGGCGCTGGCGCGGCCGATCATACTCGTTCCAATCCTGCGCGCGGGTCTCGGCATGGCGGACGGCATGTGCAAGGTGCTGCCGGAAGCCAGCGTGGGGCACATCGGCCTTTTCCGCGACGAAATGACGCACAGACCGCAGAAGTACTATTCCAATTTTCCTTCCCATCTCGCTTCGGCGGATGTGTTCGTTCTCGACCCGATGCTCGCGACCGGCTGGAGCGCCACGGAGGCCATAGCTCTGCTTAAGACACACGGCGCCAGCCGCATACGTTTCATTTGCCTGGTTGGCTGCCCGGAAGGCGTCGCACAGCTTTCCGCGGCGCATCCCGATGTCCTCATCCATGCGGCGGCCATCGACGACGGACTGAATGAGCGGGCCTACATCGTGCCGGGCCTCGGCGACGCGGGCGACCGCTATTTCGGGACGTTCTTGTAAAGGCAGGCCCTGCCGCGCGCCGGCCCGCCAAGGCATGGAACGTGCTTTTTCGCTGGTTGTTTATGGTCCGCCCATTTCCAGCCTCCCGATGCGCCGCCGGCTTTACGCTTACGGAGGTGCTTGTCGCCCTGGCGATGATCGGCCTCATGGCGTCCTCGGCGCTTTGGGCGCTCGTCATCATCAATGCGGACGCCTCGGTCGCCCGTCTTTACACGGGCGCGATGACGGTCGCCCAAGCCCGAATCGACCTGATCCTCTCCGATACGCCCTTCGATCCCCAGCTCGATGAATATCCCGCGGGGGGCGAACTCAACCTCGGCACGCAGACGCAAACGGTGCCGATCTATACCGACCCCTCCACGGGGAATGTCGTCGTCAGCGGGACGATGACCACGACCATCTCGGACCCCGGCCTGACGATCAACGGCAACAGTCTCAACACGTACCAGGCCACGGTCACCGTCACCTACCAGTACCGCAACAGGAATTACACGGTGAAGATGAACACCCTGCGCGCTTCCGACGCATGACCCGGCGCGCGTTCACACTCATCGAGATGATGATCTCGCTCAGCGCGATCGGGATCGCCGGCGGCATTATTTTTCTGGTGCTCAACAGCGGCTTTGTCCTCTTCGCCAAGAACACCGCGATGAACGTCGCCCACGAACAGGCGCGCGTGGCCATCCTGCAAATGGAGAGGAATATCCACTCGGCGGTCTCCGTGCCGCAGCTCATCGACGCCAACCTCAACGCCGTGGTCGGCAGCGGACCTGCGGCGGGCGTCTCCTTCCAGGTTTTCGCGGCCGGGCCTTACCGCATCGCGACGGACGCGGCGGCGGCGCAAAGCGTGGTATCGCTCATCATTCCGGCCGGGTCGGCGGCGCCGGCGGCGCTCCAGCGGCTCATCATTCCCACGCACCAGATAGAGCAGGATATAACCGCCGTCAGCGGCGCCGGAACGGTGAACGTAACGCTGGCGAACAACCTCGGGGTCGCCGTCTCCACCTCCAACGGCACGTACGACATCATTTCCTTCATCACCAACCGCGTCAGCTATGTCGTGGTCGGCGGCCAACTCCGTTACTACCCTCCCGGCACGGCGGGAACCTCCAACTACGCCGTGCTGGCCTCCGACATAACGAACGCAACTCCCTTTGCCATTCCGGCCAGCCTCAACAACCATTTCGTGGCGGCGGTGCAGCTTAGCGCGCAAGACCCCGCCTACAGCGCGCGCGGGTATCTCTCGTCGAACATGTTCATCAATTCGCAGATCCCTTACAAAGCCAGGATGACCACCTACCAATAGTGGTTATGAAAACGAACGAGGAATCCGGGGCCACCATCATTATCGTCCTGGTCGTGCTGGCGACGCTCGTCGTCTTCGTGGGGGCGGCTTTGAGCTACACCGAGACGCTCGCGCGCCAGGTGGAGCGCAGCAACGTCATGCAACAGGCTCAGGAGATAGGCGACGGCGCCGTCGAGCTGGCTTTCGCGAGCTGGCGCGAGATTTGCCGCGAGAGCGGCGACCAGGCTCTCCCAACCGCGAGCTTCCAATCCATCCCGCTTCCAACGCAGGCCAACTTCCCCGGCGTCCCGAACTTCACCGCCAGCGCCGCGCCATCCTCCGCGCCCGCCACGGTTCTCTCCAACTTCCGGGTGCAGGCCGTCGATCCCCAGATCACCACGGTGGACGGCTTCGGCGGCAGCTCGCTTTCCGCGACAGCAGTCCCCCCGCCCGGCATCGGGCAATCCCCCGGACAGACCAGCGTCTATTACCTCGCGACAGCCGACGTGGTTCTCCCGGCGCTAGGCAACCCGGTGCGCGTAAACGTAAGGCGCGTCTTCCAGAAACAAACCATCTCCCCGTGGAACTGGGCCGTCTTTTATAATGACACGCTGGAGATGCAGCCCAGCCCGCCCATGAATGTGACCGGCTGGGTGCATACCAACGACAATCTTTATACGGCCATGTCAACCCTGACCTTCGACACGAAGGCGACCTTCTCCCTGAACTGGTACGACGCCTTCGCGCCCGGCGATCCGCGCGCTCCGGGCGGCTCCTCCCCCGCCGCGCCCGGCACTCCGAACTACCCCGCCAACCTGCCGCCCGCGCAGGAAAATCCGCAGCTTCCGTTCGGGTTTGACCCGACGGACCTCTCCGCCGGGGATAACGCAAACGACACGGACGGTTACCATGAACTGCTGGAAGAACCGATACTCCAGGCCGGCAGTTACGCTCCCGACACAAGCCAGGACGATCCGCTCCTCGGCAAGCGCTTCTATGACCAAGCCGGCATAAAGGTGCTGGTGGACGCAAGCGACAACGTCACGCTCGTCGACTCGAGTTACAACGTCATCACCGCCGCGAGCACGGGCAACGACCACGCGCTCTACACCATCTTCACGAACGCGATCACCACGGGCGCGAGCATCCAGGACAACCGGGAAAACGCGTCCGTCCGCTTGGTGACGGTGGACATGGGCGCGGTCAACACCGGCATCCAGGCGGCGACGGCAAACGGAACCCTGACGAGTTTCAACGGCATCATCTATGTCAACGACACGAGCGCCGACCCCACCGGCCAGAACTCGGCCTTGAAGCGCGGCGTGATGTTGAAAAACGGAGCCACCCTCCCCCCGGGCGGATTGACGGTCGCCAGCAACAACCCGGTTTACATCCAGGGCGACTACAATACGGGCGCTTCGAGCGGCGTGCAGCCCGCCTCCGACGCTTCGACGAGCGACCCGACGAACCCCACCGTCAGCGGCTACACGCGGCAGCCCGCGCTCGTCGCGGGGGATGCGGTCTACGTCCTCTCCAACGCGTGGCAGAACGCCAACTCCTTCACCGACCTGAGCACGCGCACCGCCGTCAACACCACCATCAACACGGCAATCCTGGCGGGCATCGTCCCGTCGGCCAACAACACTTACAGCGGCGGCGCGGAGAACTTTCCGCGATTCATGGAGAACTGGTCGGGCGCGGCGTTCACTTACTACGGCTCGATGGTGGAACTCTACAACAGCCAGCAGGCCACCGGTTCCTGGGGCCAGGCGAATGTCTACAACCCCCCGACGCGCCAATGGTATTTCGACACCAACTTCTACACCAACCCGCCAAGGGGCGCCTTGACGATCTCCAACTATATAAAGCAAAGATGGTACATCCAGTAAGGCGTCTCGCCCTGCTGCTGGTTCTGCTAAGTTCCGGCGCCGCGCGCGCGGGCATCGACCTGACGCCGCGCCCCTCCGTCTACCTCGCGGAAGGGGTCAAGATGCCGAATCTCTCCTTTACCGACGGCAAGAACGAAATCGCCTACACCCCGCCGCCGGATTGGAAATGCGAGGGCGACAGTTCCAGGCTTCTCCTCCTGCCAAGGAATAGAGTCCAGGCCGAGGCCTCCATAGAAAAGACGCCCCCGCCCATCACCGCCGTATTCGACGAAGCAGGCGCAAAAAAACTGACCGATACAGTCGTCGCCAGCCTGCCGCGAGGCAGCCGGAAGGTCGCCGTCCTTTCGCAGGAGAAAAACCCGCTGCGAATCAACGGCAAGGAGACCTATGAAGTCGTTGTCTCCTCCGTATTTTTCGGACAGGCCGTTACAACAAGCGCCGTCTTTTGCACGCGCGGAAAAGAGCAGCTTGTATTCAGGCTGTTTTGCCACTCCGCCGATTTCCCGGAACTAGCCCGGGCTTTCCGGAGAAGCCTCTATTCCTTCCAGGGGTTCTAGCCCGGCTACCTAGCGCCCCAGCAATCGCGCATCCAGCGGGAACTCGCCCCTGTCCTGGATCGTGATCTTGCGAAAATCCGGATGCGCCGGGTTCAACGCGAAATTCCGTTCCTCGGGAACGAGCACGCTGGGAACCGACAGAACGGCGGAACGCCTTTCACGCGCCCAGCGGTCGCCGATTTGCATCGTCGCATCGCCCGGGGGCTCGGCCATCCAAAACAAAGGCATGCTTTCACGGCGAAGCGTCTCCTCCAAAGAGTCATCCCACTGGGCAAAGAACGCCTTGTAGTGGCCGCTGACGGGAATCGGGCGCGTATGGACGAATATCTCCAGCGCGCCAAGCGAACGGTGCTCGCTCAGATAGACCATCGGCACGCCGGGCGAATTCCACCTGCCGCCGTAGAGCCGCGCGCCTTCCCCGGAAAAAACCGAGTCCGCGTATTTGGCCTTAACGATCCGCCAACCCGACCCCATTTAGGAATAGACGCCGTGGTCGATGCGCCCGAGAAGATTCTCCACCTCCCGCGCGCCAACCTCCGTGCGCGCATAGTCCAGCGGAGCGATATTGCCCAAGCCGAATTGCGGAAACTGGAGCCACTCCCGCGCGGCTTCCACTCCGCCGAAAACGTCGGCGGCCTTTCCCACGAGCCGCGCGTAACGCACCACCCTGTCGGATTCGCCTTCGTCCAGACGGCCCGCGTGTTTGCGCCGGTGAAGGGTGGCGCGAGAAATGTTGAGTTTCTCCGCGAGTTGGTCGAGGGGCAGCCCGAGCAATTCGCGCAACCGGAGAAGTTCGCCAAAAGGAAGCCCCGCCAGCACAGTGCGTATGAGGGCGCCAGCCCCGGTTTTGGGTCTTGCCCCGATAAACTGTCCCACGATGCCCGTAATGCCCAATTCCATGGGTGGGGCTTCCATGAGGCGAATTGCGCTTTCTTCCTCTGGAAAATCCTCAGCGCCGCCTTTTCCTTTCTTGTATTTCATATGGATCACCTTACACCTCCACATGAGCGCATACAAGATTTTTTTTCTTTCAGTTGAAGATTCGCATACCACCCCCTTGGCGGATCATCATTCCCTCAATACTCGGACCGCCTCCTTCGTCGGAGCCGGAATCGAAGTCATCCCCTTTTTGGGCTTCGTCGCCGAGGTTGAATTGAATCCTGTTAAAGGCCTCAGGTTTGAAGGTGACACGCCCAAAGTTCGGGCTGTTCCCGATGAATTCCTTGCCGTCCCATTTTTCGACCGACACCGTCACCATCCCGCGTCCGGCGAAATACGCGCGGATATCGCCGGGCTTGGGTTTTGCCTCGCTGGCGTTCTTGCCGGCCATGTCGATTTCCTCGATGCGTTCGACCGGGATTTTCAATGTCGCGTAGGTGGACGCGAGCGCGGCGGTCCCGCTGACGATCTCCTTCAGCGCTCCCGAAACCTTGTCCCCGTTGGCGAGTTTCAATGTATCCTCCACGGATTTCTCGCCCGGCTTCAGCGGCTCTTCGAATTTGCCGTCCCAGGAGGAGATCGCTATCTTGCTGACTTTCACGAGGCCGCGCCCCTGGGAAGTGAACGACACGCCGCCGCCGCCTCCCGCGAACTCGCCGCGGTCCGTCCATTGCTTGGCGAGATGCCCGTCGACGAGGAGTGAGATGGTTTTGGCGTCCTTGTCCACACGGACGCCGAAATGCGCCTTGTTCCGCTCCATCATGTTCGGCAACTCCGTCTGCCCCAGGTTGCTGGAGCCGTTGTTGCGGCGCATCCGTTCCAGGTAGACGAAGTTGTTGTTCATCTGGAGCATATAGGCGTTGCCCCCGTAGCGATCCGGCTGGTCGGTGTAAATGTTGATGACAACCTGCAAGTAACCCGCCCAAGCCATATCGAACTCAATGTCTGAAAGATTAGGCAATTTGAAGTCCCGCCCGAGTATTCCTCCGTTGCGAGTATAGAATGTCCCGTCGCGATATTTCCAAGTGCTTCCGTTGCTCCAGCCTTCGGGTCCGGTCGGCCCTTCATAGATCGTGGAATGGCTCTGCCGGCGCGGCACGACGCTTTTGATCATTGCCCGCGGTATTGTGAGCATGCCGCCGTACCACGTATCGAGTTCCAGCTTCTCCGCATCCAGGGTTGCGATGGTTCCCTCCAGTTCGTCGCCATTGGTCAGCACGACGCCGAAAATATCCTTCCCAACCGAAGGCTTGGCCTTTCGTTGCGCGAGCTTTACCTCCGACAGTTTTGCCATGCTGAATTCTATCGGGCTCTTGGCTTCGGGACTCTGCCAGCGCACTCCCGCCTTCGGATCAATTTCCAGCAAGGAACCGTGGAGAGTGTCGCGATTCAAAAACTGGAGAACGTCGCTCTGCTCCGCGGCAACCGGTTTGCCGGGATCGTCCTTGGGCTTTTGAACGACGATGCGCTTTGGCGCCGCAGCGTCGGCGGGCGGCCCTGAGACGACGATCTCACTTTCCCCGATGCCCGGGAGAACCATTGCGAATACAAGGACTAGGAAGCGTTTTGTCATTGTCATAGAGATGCGGCTACCGCTCGTAGATCGGCAGGAAACGGTAATTCAAGGCGAGGGAAAGCAA
Organism: Spartobacteria bacterium; assembly: GCA_021324825.1. Lineage (GTDB taxonomy): Bacteria > Verrucomicrobiota > Verrucomicrobiia > Chthoniobacterales > Chthoniobacteraceae > JAJPII01. The sequence continues at coordinate 52,415 of JAJPII010000045.1, forward strand.
AGAAGTGGTCGTGCCAAATATCGGGCCCATATTGCCGCCCCAGCTTCCGTCATCCTCCTGCGCCTGGCCAAGGCTTTTGATGTTCTGTTGATTCCAGCTTTCCCATGCGGCGGGCGAAGCGCGAAAAAACGCCTGCGCCGCGTAATAGAGGTAGTATTGAAAGTAGTTCTCATTCCCCGCGTCGCCCGAATCCCGCAAATAATGGAACGCCGCCTGGAATGGCGCGCTCTTCTGCTTTTTCGCGAGAGCCAGAACCAGGACGCCGATGGCCGTGCGCGCGCCGTCCGGCCCTTGCGGGCTCGTATAGCCGATGCCGCCCTCGGGTGTCTGCAAGTCCGTGATGAACCGGAGCGCTTTCTGGATGGCCGGTTCCGGGACGCCGATGCCGGCGTTGCGGGCCGCGAACAAAGCGACGATCTGCGCGCCGCTCACCGTGGAATCGGCGTCCGGGCTCTCGGGCGAGTAGCGCCAGGCGTTCATCGGGTTGTTGGCTTGCGAGGTCAGGATCAGATTCACCGCCTTCCGCAAAGCGGGCCCGATCCGCGGGTCATCCACCGCCCCGTACGCCTCCGCGAGCGCCAGTGTGGAAAAACCGTGGTTATACATCGAGTTCCCGATATAGCCATTCTCGGGGTTGGCCGCTTTCAGGATGAAGTTGACGCCGCGGTGAACCGCTTCTCTATAAGGGCCGAAATTAGGGTCTTCCCCGTGCGCGAGAATGCAGAGAATCGACAGCCCCACGACCGCCGGTTCGGAGCCGTATTGCCCGTCCCAGGCGCCTTCGGCGTTCTGACTTTTGACGAGGTATCGGATTCCATTCACGTACATCCGGTCGGCTTGAGGAGGGATATTTCCCTCTTCCTGGGCCTCCGTCCGCGGAAGCGCCAAGAATCCGCAGAGCAGAAATAAGAAAAGCTTACTCCCCATGTTCGATAGCCCCGTAATAACTCTCCAGCGCGTCGCGAAACTCAACCGGAAACGAACGGACTTCCTTGCCGCCGGTCGTCGAAACCGCGCGCGGCGCTTCCGGCGCCCCGGTTCGGCTTCCTGACACCCGCTCATTGGCGCGGTCGGTCATCCCGCCCGCCATGCTGCCCGCCCCGCCGTTGCCTGTCATCCTCATCAACTCCCGCAACATCGCCAGGCCGGCGGAACTTCCGCCCCCGTTGCCGTTTCCGTTGATAAGGTAGTCCAGAATATTGATGGCGTCCGTCTGCGAAGCGACGGTCGCGTCCCCGGTTATCGACTTTTCCAAAAGCGCGCCCGCGTCCGCCATCGCGCGCCGCGCGGGCTCCAGCTGGCGAGGCCGCACGGGAAAATCGGCCCGCCCCTGAAGCCGGCGGACGGCCTCGTGTATCTCCTGCTGGGTCGTCGCGAGAGCGCGCGGGCTCAGGCCGCCGTCCCCGGACTTGTCGATCGCCACGGTCTGGTCGCGCAGACTCGCTTCCTGCTCGCGGATGCGAATCAACGCGAGGAGCGCCTTCAATTCCAACTCGGACATCGGTTGCGAATCGGAAGGCGCGCCGCTCTTCGCGCCGCTGGAGTTCTCCAGGCGCTCCGCCCATTTATCAAAGCGCCCAGCCCATTCCAGCGCGCCCTCGATAGACGCGACCGACGTATTCGCCCCCGCCAGTTGGGCCAGACGCCCGAGGTTCTCATCGATCCCGGCGGCGCCCATGTCGTTGGCCACCTCGCCGTACGCGGTCACCCGCGTCCGGTCGAAAAACCGCGCGATCTCGTCCTCTATTGCCGACGAATCGCCGCGCGCCGTCTCTTCGCCCGCGGCCATCTGCTCGACCATCCGCCGTTGCTCCCCGGGCATTTCACCGGGCCGCATGCCCACCGTCTCGGGGAGCATCTGCCGGAACGTCGCGGCGATCCGCTTTTCCGCCGACGCGATCTTCCGCAGGCGCAATGCGATGACGGCGCCCGACATTTTGTCAGCCGCCTTCGCGCCCTTCTCCTGCAACCCGCGCAAGGCTTCCAGTATTTTCTCCTCCTGCGCGAGCGCCTTCGGCAGTTGCGCGGAGGCCAGGCTGCCGGCGGCTTCCGGCATTTCGTTTTGCGCCAGCCCGTTCATCGTCCCGGCCTGTTTGGCGTAATCCTGCAGCAGATTTTCGGGAAGGTCGCCGTTGCGCAACCCCTCGCGAACCGTGGCGGCCATTTCCTTTGCGATGTCTTTCAACTCGTCCGCGTTCTCCTTTTGTTCCGTTGATTGATCGCTCAGTTTCCGCGCCGAATCCGGCTCCGGCTTGTCGCGCACCTGTTTGCCGGCGTCCATCAAAGCCTCCTGCTTGCGGGTCAGTTCTTCCAGTTCCCCCGCCAGCTTGTCGAATTGTTCTTTGACGAGGCGGGCGTGCGCTTCCTTGCTCAAAACATAGATGCGATATGACGCCGACTCCGACGGCGCGCGGCCGGGAAAATAGTCGGACGCCAGCGCGCGCAACGTCACGGTCGAGTCCTCGGGTATGCGCAGCAGGAGCGGGCTGAAATCGAAACCGCCCTTCAACGCCCGGACTTGCGCGCCGCCTTTCTGGACAACGCGCGTCTCCTCGGGAACGGGCGCTTTAACCCCCGCGCGCGTCGCGACCTCCCATTGCAATCCCATGTCCCGCAATCCATAGTCATCCTTCGCGGCAATCGGGATGTGAACCACCTCGTCCTGAAGGACGGCGACGGCTTCCGCGAGCCCCGGGCATTCGACCTCCGGCGCAACGTCCTCCTTTGTTTGCAGCTTGAAAATCGCCGGCGCCGGAGCATCCAGCCCCAGGACGTCTTTCCAGTGCAGGGAACAGAGCGCGAACCCATCCAGGACGAGCGGCGCGCTGCGAAACCGGCTTCCTTCAATCTCCAGCGGCGCATTCAGGCCGCCGTTCGCGATCCGCACTTCGGCGCTTTGGAGAGCGCGCGTGGCCGTTCCTTCCAGCGAAACGCGGCTCCCCCGCAAAACCGTGAACGAATCGCCCTCTATCTTTTCCTCGACGGGCGGATAACCGAGGTAAGCCGGCAACTCCGTCCGCGCGGTCAATCGCGCAAGCTCGGGGCGATAGACCGATTCCATGAAAATCCGCTTCGAAACGTCGCCCGCGCGTAATGTGAGAAACCCGCTCTGCGTCTGTCCGGGGACCGAGAAGACGATCCTGCCCGCGACGATGGGCGATTCGATGGCGGGCTGGTTTTCAAACCGGCACCAGGCCCACGACGGACGCCACAACCAGTTGTCATCGACGGAGCACGCTATCTCGAACGGTTCGCCGCGCGCCACCACCCGGTGTGCGGGTAAATCGCCCAGCCGCACGAAGGTGTAGCGCTCCACCCGCGCGCCGGGCCATAGCCAGCGCTTCAACGCGTTAAGGCTCGCCTGCGGCGCGACGAGACACGGCACGGCCGCCGCCGCCAGCAGCAGCGCAAGCAGCTTCCCGTAACGATGCGACTTCTTCGCCGACGCCGCCTCGCGGAAGTCGATCCGCGCCGCCTCCGCCGCCACCTGCCCGATGGCCGCCTCGCACAATTCCGGCGACACATTTTGTGGCCGGCGCGCGGCGTCCGCCAGTTCCACGATGCCGAGCAGCCTGTCCCCGAGCCTGCGATAACGCTTCTGCACAAGGGCGGCCAGCGATTCGAATCCGCGTCTTCCCCACACCCAGCGGCGCGCATAGCCGAAGAAAAAACAGACGAGGAAGCCGAATCCCAGCAGGGTGAAGAACGCGCGGAGCCAGCCCGGCGTATCCCAAAGCCTGTCCGAAACGAACTGCATCCCGCAGGAAAGCAGCAGCGCTCCCGCCGCCCCGCAGATCGCCACGGCGGCGTCGATGCGCCAGAGCCGCCGTTCCAGGGCTTCGAATTGTCGTCGCAATTCCAGCGGAAGAGAGAGGTCGTTCATCGGGCTTGATGACTGGTTCCGCCTACTCTATCCTCCGCCCCGCAAAGCGAAATGGAAAAGTCTCGCATCCTCTCAGGGATAAAACCCACCGGCAGGCTCCACATCGGCAATTACTTCGCCATGATGCGCCCCGCGATCCAATGGCAGGAAAAGGGCGAGGCGCTCTATTTCATCGCCGATTACCACGCGCTGACCACCCTGCGCGACCCGGCGAAACTGAGGGAATATTCCGGCCTCGTCGCCCGCGACTTCCTTGCGTGCGGCCTGGATCCCTCCAAGGCCGTCCTCTTCCGGCAATCGGACGTGCCCTCCGTCACCGAACTGGCGTGGCTGCTGAGCACCGTGACCCCCATGGGCCTGCTGGAACGCTGCCACGCCTATAAGGATTACCTCGCGCGCGGCATCCCGCCCTCGCACGGCCTCTTCGCGTACCCCGTGTTGATGGCCGCGGACATCCTCATCTACGACAGCGACATCGTCCCCGTCGGCAGGGATCAGAAACAACATATTGAAGTCACGCGCGACATCGCCGTGAAGATGAACGAAACCTTCGGCGAAATCTTCAAACTCCCCGAGCCGAGCATCCTCCCGGACGTCGCCGCCATCCCCGGCCTCGACGGACAGAAGATGAGCAAGAGCTACGACAACACCGTGGAACTCTTCCTCGAGGAAAAGGCGCTCAAGAAAAAAATCATGGGCATCGTCACCGATTCCACGCCCGTCGAATCTCCCAAGGATCCCGCGCATTCCTCCATCCTCGCCCTGTATCGTCTCTTCGCCTCCGCCCCGGAAGTCTCCCAAATGGAAAACGAATTCGCATCCGGCGGCGTCGGCTACGGCGACTTCAAGAAACGGCTCTTCGCCGCGATATGGGAATACTTAGCCCCGATGCGCGCCCGCCGCGCCGGGATGGACCCCGGCCACGTCGAAGAAGTTCTGCAAGCCGGAGCGCGCCGCGCCAACCAACTGGCGGCCCAAACCATGGCGAGAGTCCGCCGCGCGGTCGGCCTATAGAACTGACTATAGGCTGACTGGAGCATATCCTGCACTTTTCGCCCGCGCTTGGGGCTGCCTAGCAAGTCCCGGAACGGCCGGGCGCTTTGGCGTTGCCTCCCGCCCCAGGCGGCTGGCACAGCCGCCTCTACAACCCAAGCCAGCCCCAAGCGCGGGCAAAGTGCAGGACGC
>JAJPII010000036.1 GCA_021324825.1 Spartobacteria bacterium
AACTGGTCGCTCGCGATGGACGGCGCCATCATCTTCAAGACCGTGCGGCAACTCTTCCTGCCGCCGAAGACCGCTTACTGACGTATTGAGGATTCGCTCCTCGCCATTGGACTCTGGCCCGCGCTTCTCGAGCTCTCGAGCGGCGGCGTCGTCGTTGTAGAGGCGGCTGTGCCAGCCGCCTGGAAGCGAGAGGTAACGCCAAAAAGAGCCAGGCCGTTCCAGGTTCTTTTAGTCTAGGCGGCTGACACAGCCGCCTCTACAACCAAGAGGGGGCAAAGCGTATGACACGCTCTAGATTAGCGACCCCTAGCGACCGGCAACCTCTGGCTTACGCGGACGCCTGAACTACGCCGATTCTTTCAGGGCTTCTTCGCGACGCGCCGCCAGGTGCAGGTCTTCGACCGGGTTGGGCGACTTGAAGGCGGCCCATTCCCGCTCGACGAATGCCTCGAACTGCTGGCGGAACCGCGCGACCGAAAAACGATCCGCGTGCCGCCGGCAGCGTTCCGGGCAGATGCGCCCGCGGTTCGCCTCGAAGTCCCGCACCGCATCGCACAGGCTTTCGACGGTCTGCTCCTGGAAGAAAACGCCCGTCTCGCCGGGGATGACGGTCTCCGTGACACCGCCCTTGCCGAACGCGATGACCGGCGTGCCGCACGATTGCGCTTCCACCGGCACGATGCCGAAATCTTCCTCCGCCGCGAAGACCACGGCGCGCGCGTGCTGCATATAGCCGACCAGGGACTCGGGGTACTGGTACCCGAGCATCTCGACGTTCGGCCCCGCCAGCGCCTTGATTTTCTTGAAGTCCGGGCCGTCGCCGATGACGACGAGCTGCTTGTCGGGCATCTTCGAGAAGGCTTCCACGATCAAGTCCACCCTCTTGTAGGGAACCATGCGGGAGACCGTGAGATAAAAGTCGTTCTTGGACCCGTTCGGCGAGAAGGTGTTCGTATCGACGGGAGGGTAGATGACCGCGGACTCGCGGCCATAGACCTTGCGGATGCGGCGGGAGATGAATTGCGAGTTGGCGATGAAGGTGTTGACGCCGTGCGAGGTGCGCAGGTCCCACATCCGCATGTAGTGGAGGAGCATCCGGGCGAACATGCCGCGGAAGCCCGTCAGCCCCGCCTCGGAGAGGTACTGGTTCTGCATGTCCCACGCGTAGCGGATGGGGGAATGGCAGTAGCAAACGTGCAATTGGTCCGGCCCGGTGATGACGCCCTTGGCCACCGCGTAGCTGCTCGAGATGACGAGGTCGTAGCCGGAAACGTCCAGTTGCTCGACCGCCAGCGGCATGATGGGGAGGTAGGAGCGGTATTTCTTCCTCGCGCCCGGCAGCCGCTGGATGAAGGAGGTCGTGACCGGCTTGTTTTGGAGAAACCCGCGCTGCCCTTCGGGGATGAAGTCCAGGAGGCTGAAAATATCCGCTTCCGGATAAACATTCAGGATCTGTTCGAGAACCCGCTCCGCTCCGGCATAGACCGGCAGCCAATCGTGGACGACGGCGATCCGGCGTCCCTCGACGGAAGCCGCGTCCTGCGAAAGCCCGTTTGTCCGAGCTTCCCTATGCACGTCAATGCCGTTTACAACCCCTAAACCGCCAACCCTTCTGGCAATCATAATTTTTTTCTCCTATTGGCAAAATACGCCCCGAATTTCGAAGCATTCGTTTACCGAATCTATGGAATATAGTATTTGCGGCTCGCAGCCAAGAGGGGCGCATCCTATATTAACGTAGGCGCATGGGAGCGGCGCCGCGTAAGCCCCACTCCTACAAAAATGGCATATATTACGCGAAATAGGTGTCCTCGTGGGAGTAGGGGGGGGAGCAGCAGCAGAGGAACCACAAGCCCTCCTCCGACTTCGCCGACACGGAATGCCACGCGCCGGGCGGTATGAGAACCGCGTCGCCGGGGTTGACCGCCCGGGTTTCGCCGTCCAGGGACATCTCGCCGGCCCCGCTCAGGACGAAGTAGAACTCCTCGCTGAGCAGGTGGTAATGCGCCTTCGTGGAGCCGCCTGCGGGGAGTCGGGCTTCCGCGAGGCTTTGATGTTGGACAGGAGCATTCGCGGCGTCCAAAATACTGCGAATGCTGGAACCATCCTTCGTCGTAAACGGCTTTTGATCCCCGATATTGAGAACAGTCATCATGCCTTCTCATCCTATAAGCTTTCCCGGCGGATGCACAGCTTTGATTACCGGGGCTTCGGCCGGCATCGGCGCGGAATTCGCCCGCCGGCTCGCGCCGCGCGCCAAGGCGCTGGTGCTGGTCGCGCGCAGGATCGACAGGCTGGAGGCGCTGAAGGCGGAGCTTGCGGCTCCCGGGCTGGAAATCCACGCCTGCCAGGTGGACCTCGCGGAGGAAGGCCAGCTTGCCCGCTTTCTCGAATGGCTAGACGGCTGCGGGCTCCGGATCGATCTGCTAATCAACAACGCGGGCCTGGGCGACCACGGGGCGTTCGAAACGGCCGATTGGGCCAGGATCGACAGGATCCTTGCCGTGAACATCCGCGCGCTCACCCGCCTGACGCACCATCTGCTCCCGGCGTTGAGGCGGCAGCCGCGCGCGGCCATCCTGAATGTCAGTTCGATCGCCGGGATGCTGCCCGTGCCGCACCTCGCCGTTTACGCGGCAAGCAAAGCCTTCGTCAGCAGCTTCTCGGAAGCCCTGCGCGTGGAACTGCGCCGCACCCATGTCACCGTCACCGCCCTTTGCCCGGGTCCCGTCCACACCGAGTTCGGCCGGGCCGCCCGCAGGGCGGGAACCGAGGAACCGCCCCCGCCGGAGGTTTTCACCGTCCCCTGCGAACAGGTGGTGCGCGAAGCGCTGGAGGGCGTTGCGCGGAACCGCGCCCGCGTCATCCCGGGCATGTTCGTCGCCGCGGTCATGCTGTTCGTGAGCCTCATCCCGATTTTTATTCTTCGCTTCTTTCTTAGTCGACCGTCGCGCCGGGTTTCGGTTACTGAGAACGCATGAGTCATATCACGAGCATCTACTATTTCGTTTTTGGCGTGCTGACCATCGCGGGCGGAGTGCTCGGTTACGTCAACAAAAAGAGCGCGCCTTCCCTGGTGGCCGGCGGCGTTTCGGGCATTCTTCTGCTCGTGGCCGGCGGCCTCGTTCCTTACAAACTCAACGGGGGCCTCATCCTGGGGCTCGTGGTTTCCGTCCTGCTCGCCGGCAGATTCATCCCGCATTACATCGAAAAAAAGCGCTTCATGCCCGATGCCGTCATGTCCCTCCTGAGCGCCGTGAGCGTGACCCTGACGATCCTTGGCTGGTATAAACGATAACTGGGCGAAAGCGCTGCTGCTCGCCGCCTGCCTGCTCGGCGGGTGTTCGCCGCCGACCATACGGCGGGCGGATGTCGAGACGCCCGCCCCGACGCCGGAGGCGACTCCCGCCCCATCCCCCACGCCGCTCATTGTGCCGTCCAAGCGTCTCGAAACCGCCAGGCTTTTCAACGGCATCCAGATCCATTCCAGCGTCGAGACCGCGGAGGGAACCAGCGCCACCGCGGAACGGCAGGCGCCGTCCAGCTACGTTCTCGATCTTTCGGTAAAGGTGAACATCCCCAAACCGGCGGCGGATATCCATCAACTCGAGGCGTTGAACAAGGACCTTCCAGCGGTCCTGCCCGGCCTCCGGGAGATGACGATGAAGGTCTCCCGTTTCTACGACACGTTCCAGCGCATCAAGGTCGCGAATCTCCAGCAGAACCTCGTCCGGCTCGACCAACTGCTCAGCCGCCATCATTTCTACGATTGCGAAACCATCCTCGAACTGGAATACCCGAAAACGAAACGCAAGGCGCTCCTCATCCAGGCGGGGATGGACGTGGATACCGACGGCTCCGACAGCGACCGCGTGCCGCTCGTGGACGGCTCCTCCTCCACGTTCCAGCCCGTCACCAGCTACCATTGGCCGAAGAAAAGCGCTGCGCCGAATCCATTCCTGCCCGCGTTCGAATCCCGGCTCGCCTCGCTCGAAGCCGGAAGACCCGGGCCGTCGATGGCCGATCTCCTCGACCTCCGCTACGCCGTGGCGCAGATGAAGAAGAACAGCTTCCTGGTCGCCTCCGCGGACCCGTACATCGTGCTGCCGGGCTTCATGCTGGGCAAAGGCGCGTTCAACCCCAAACTGGGCGACTTCTGCGTCGTCATCTACAAGGACGCCCTGTACCCCGCGATCTTTGGCGACGTGGGGCCGAACGACAAGATCGGCGAAGCGTCCCTGCGCCTCAGTCGGGAACTGGATGCGCGGGCAAACGCGAACTTCCGCCCCGTGGGCGAGTTGAAGGTAAGCTACCTCGTCTTCCCCGGTTCGGCCATCGCGCCCGCCGGGCCTCCCGATTACGCCAAGTGGTCGGAGCGTTGCGCCGCGCTCCTGGCCGACATCGGCGGCGACAAAGGCGAACTGCACGCCTGGCAAGACCTCACAAAGCCAAACCCCACGCCCACTCCAACCCCCGCGCCCGCCGCGCCCGCCATGCCTTCACCCTCCTCCGGCCCGTCGCCCGCCGCCGTTACTCCTCCGCCAGCTTCGCCAGCACATTGAAGTCTTCGAGCGTGGTCGTGTCGCCCGTGACCTTGCGGCCCGCGGCGATCTCCTTCAACAAGCGGCGCATGATCTTCCCGCTGCGCGTCTTGGGCAGCGCCTCCGCGAAGCGCACGTCGTCCGGCTTGGCGATCGCGCCGATGGCCTTCGCGACGTGCTGGCGCAATTCCTCGCGCAGACCAGGAGCCGGCTTCACGCCGGTCTTCAGCGTCACGAACGCCGCGACCGCCTCGCCCTTTATCTCGTCCGGGCGGCCCACCACGGCGGCCTCGGCCACCTTGGGATGGCTTACCAGCGCGCTCTCCACCTCGGAGGTTCCGAGCCTGTGGCCCGCGACATTCAGCACGTCGTCGATCCGCCCCACGATCCAGAAATAACCCTCGTGGTCGCGGCGCGCGCCGTCGCCCGCGAAGTAAGCGCCCTTCACCTCGCTCCAATACTGCTTCCTATAGCGCGCCTTGTCCCCGTAGATGGTGCGGAGCATGGATGGCCACGGCTTGCGGAGCACGAGCTTCCCCCCGACATTCGGGCCGACCTCCCTGCCGTCGTTATCCACCACCGCCGCGTCCACGCCGAAGAACGGCAGGGTGGCCGACCCCGGCTTGGTCGGGATGGCGCCGGGAAGGGGAGTTATCATGATCGCGCCCGTCTCCGTCTGCCACCAGGTGTCCGCGATGGGGCAGCGGCCGCCGCCGATCTTGTCGTGGTACCACATCCAGCACTCCGGGTTTATCGGTTCGCCCACGCTGCCGAGGACGCGCAACGAAGAAAGATCGTGTTTGGCGGGCCACTTGTCGCCCCACTTGATGAAGGCCCGGATGGCGGTGGGCGCCGTATAGAGGATCGTAACGCCGTATTCCGCGATGAGCTTCCACCAGCGGTCCGGCTCCGGCCAGTTCGGCGCTCCTTCGTACATGAAGACAGTGGCCCCATTCGCCAGCGGCCCGTAAACCACGTAACTGTGGCCCGTGACCCACCCGATATCGGCGGTGCACCAGTAGATATCCTCCTCGCGGAGATCGAACACGTATTTCGTCGTGCAATACGCCCCGAGCAGGTAACCGCCGGTCGTGTGCAGGATCCCCTTGGGCTTCCCCGTCGAGCCGCTGGTGTAGAGAATGTATAGCGGATGCTCGCTGTCCAGGGGCGCGGGCGGGCATACGGCGCTCGCCTTGGCCGTCTCCTCGCGCCACCAGAAGTCGCGTCCCGGCTTCATCGCGCAATCATTCCCGGCGCGCTTGAAAACAATCACGCGCCGTATGCCCGGCGCGTCCGCCAGCGCGGCGTCCACATTGTCCTTCAACGGAACAATCGAGCCGCGACGGTACCCCCCGTCCGCCGTGATGATCGCAACGGCGCGGCTGTCCTTCGCGCGGTCGGCTATGCTCACCGAACTGAACCCGCCGAAAATAACGGAATGAACGGCGCCGATCCGCGCGCACGCGAGCATCGCGACGGCCGCCTCGGGCGTCATCGGCATGTAGATCAGCACGCGGTCGCCCTTGCGAATCTTGTGGCGCTTCAGCACGTTCGCGAACTTGCACACCTCGCGGTGGAGTTGCTGATACGTCAGCACCCGTTTTTCCCCCGGCTCGCCTTCCCAGATGATCGCAGCCTTGTTCCTTCGCGCCCCTGCCAGGTGCCGGTCAAGGCAGTTTTCCGAAGCATTCAACTTCCCGCCTACGAACCACTTCGCGAAGGGCGGCTTCCAATCGAGCACGCGCGTCCACGGCTTTTGCCAGGTCAATTGCTTCGCCTCCGCCGCCCAGAATTTCTCGGGCTTGTCGATCGACTCCTTGTAACGGCGCTGATAATCCTCCCGGCTTCCGATCCATGCCTTCTTCGAGAAAGCCTTAGCGGGTTTGAAAACGCGCTTTTCCTGGAGGTGCGATTCGATGTTCGTGCTCATGGGAATTGGAGGGAGAGGCAAGAAATACCCGTTCATCCGCGAATGCTCAAACCAAAGTTGGGATGGGCAAACCTTCGCGGATGGGCGAGGGTTGGCCCATGACGGGAATCCGGATAGTCGAGTTTTCCTTCTACCTCGTGGAAACCTTCGCGTTGCCGTTCGCGATCATCGTCTTCCTCATGGAGCGCCGCAAACAGCGGCAGGTCGACCAGGAAGAGCTGTACCAGCGCCTCTCGGATGAATACATGGCATTCCTGAAGCTGGTTCTCGACAACGCCGATCTGCAACTCCTGCGCAAACGCGGCCCGTTGAAAGAACCGACCGAAGAACAACTCGAGCGCAAACAGGCCCTCTTCGGCATATTGGTTTCAATCTTCGAGAGCGCCTACATTCTCGTCTATGAGCACGAGATGGACAGACAAACCCGGCGCCTCTGGTCATCGTGGGAAGACTACATGCGCGAATGGTGCGGACGGAGCGACTTCCGCTTGGCCCTGCCTGAACTGCTGGAAGGAGAAGACCCCGATTTCCAGGCGCACATCAAAAAGATAGCCGAAACCGCGGAACGAAGCGCGAAGTAAAAACAGCGAAGCGGGCAGAGGGAATCGAACCCTCATGGCCAGCTTGGAAGGCTGGAACTTTACCATTAAGCTATGCCCGCGAAATCGGCCTATTCTTTCCCCAACGCCCGCCGCTTGGCAAGGGGGGAATGCACTGGCAGCGCGTACGGGAGTCGAACCCGTGCACCAGCCTTGAGAGGGCTGTGTCCTAACCACTAGACGAACGCGCCTTTGCGGGGGGATGGGCATCCTAACCCAGCCGCCCTGCGGGGACAAATCCAATTTAATCGGGTTCGATGAGTACGCTCTTCTGGATGTTCTTTTGTTCGATGGAGCCGATGATCCCCTTCTGCTGTTCTTTGGCCAGCGCCTTTAACGATCCGTCGATCTTCACGATCCGCGCATAGAGCATTTTGTAATACTTGATGAGGCGCTCGCGCTTGCCTTCGTCCGTCTTCGCCGCCTCGACCCACGCCATCTGCTCCTGGATGGCGGGATCGCGAAGCGCGACGGTCTTCGCCTCATGGAGCCGGACGCCCAGGCGCATCTGGTTGATGTTGGCCTCGGTTTTCGAGATCTTTGGCGTTGGGCTGGGGCCGGGGGGGGACTTCCGCGTGGAGGCCGCGGGGCTAATGGAATTGGCAGGCGCCTCGGGTATGAGCGTGTTGGCGTCCGGCGTGTTCGAAGGGTTTTCCGGCGACCGGCCCGGGGCGGCGGGCAGGTCTTGCCCCAATGCGGGCAGCGCCAGGAGGATGGCGAGCAATGTTCCGTAAGCTCGGGGATTTCTCATTTCGTTTTCGTGCGAAAAGCGTGATTATACAGGGATTCTTCCGCTTGAAAAGCAGCCAGCCAGCCGCGCCGCGTCCCATCGCTCTCGATCTTCCGCCCGTCGAGGCCGGACGTCTTTGCCGCCATCTGCCGGGATTCGTTTTTTTTGACAGCGCCACGGAGCAGGGACTTTCAATCCTAGCGGCTTCACCGTCGGAGGTCATCTCCGGTCATTCGGAACAGGCGTGGCGGCGTCTTGCCGCCCGTGTCGCGGCGCGCCAGAGGCCCGGCCTGGCCGACTACGGATTCCCCGCCGGGTTCGCCGCGGGCTGGGTGGATTACGACGGAAGCTTCCGGTTCGGTTTTTATGATGATCCGCTCATTTATCGTGACGGAAGATGGATGGCTGAGGGCGAGCTCCCATTCCGCGTTCCGGACCGACCTCCGCCGCACGCGCGCCTGCTTTTCAAATCGCAAGTGACGCGCGGGCAATTTTGCGGCTGGGTGCGGCGGGCGCAGGATTACATCGCGGCGGGGGACATCTACCAGGTCAATCTTTCCCACCAGTTCGCTTCCTCGTTTGCCGGCGATCCGTGGGATTTCTACGAAGCGCTCCGTCATTATTCCCCCGCGCCTTATGCCGCTTACTTGAACCTGGAAGGGCGGGCCGTCCTCTCCTCTTCGCCCGAGCTGTTCCTGCGCATGAGCGGGCGGCAGATCGTCACGCGTCCGATCAAGGGCACCCGGCCCCGGCGCGGCGAACCGGATGCGGATGAAAAGTCCGCCTACGATCTTCTCACCTCGCCGAAAGAGGTCGCGGAATTGATAATGATAACCGACCTCGAACGCAACGATCTCGGGGCGGTCTGCGAATTCGGAAGCGTCACCGTGCGCGAACTCCTGCGGCTGGAGCGTTACGAGCAGGTCTTCCACCTCGTCTCGGAGATCGAAGGCCGGCTGCGTCCGGACGTCGACCACGTCTCTGCGTTGCGCGCGTGTTTCCCGGGCGGCTCGATCACCGGCGCCCCGAAGAAACGCGCCCGCGAGATCATCTCGGAGATCGAGCAAACCCCGCGCGGCCTTTATACGGGGGCCATCGGCTATTTCGGATTCAACGGCGAGAGCCAGTTCAACATCGCCATCCGCACCGCCGTTCTTTCGGACGGGGTGATGCGTTTCGGCGTGGGCGCGGGCATCGTCGCCGATTCGGTCCCGGAGAGGGAATATGAAGAGACCCTGGACAAAGCCGCGGGCATCCTGCTCGCGGCAGAACGCTGGTCGGGGTGAAGGAAGCATAGGCCCCGTTCCACGTTGCTCCCAAAACGTCACGAACCGCGTTCCGCAGTTCGTAAAAACCATGCGGCTGCGCGACGCTGGAGCGCACGAGCCCATAGTGAGACATCCTCGCCGCAGAGGCGCAGCAAATTAAAAATCTTCGCGGGTCCCGGCGCCGCCATTGCAAATCTCCATCGAAAAAGGTTCATGGGTCCCGCGAATAACCGGGGAGGCATCACCTTGTCTTGCAGGAATCCTCTTAGATCGTTCCCCTCGAACTTGTGGAAGATGGTAGGCTTCGGCCCCGCGTAGTGCAGCACTATGGCGACCTCCGGGAATGGTGAAGCGCCGTGAAGCATCTTCAAAATGGCATTTCGGGAATCCGCATCCAGCAGGGAGGGAAATCGCTGATAAGCGACGGACTTCATGCTCGCGCCCCGTTGGCTCACGGCATGAAAAATAAGAAAATTCAGGATTCCCTGCTCTCCGGCATGAAGCTCTTCCTATTTTGCACCTGAAGCTGAAGAAGGCGGCGGTAGATGTCCAAATCCAGTATGCCTTGGCGGCCTACAAAAGTTCCGGTGCAGAAGAAAGGCCAGCCGACGGGATCGAACTCGGGGAAATTCGAACGTAAGAGGCTGCAATCGTACCAATGTTCGCCGATGATTGCCTCGTCCGTGATTACCCGCCCGCCGTCGGGCGCCACCACATCGCCGCCCGGAACCGTGACGCGTCCGACGATATCGCCCAGGACCACGCAATCGGCATCCAGATAAAGAAAATGATCAAAAGGGCCTTCCCAGAAAGGAACAAGTTTCGAATAACCAAAGCCTCCGAAGCTGTTGGCTCGCAACCAGGGATCGCTCACATCCGCGCGGCGGATGACTTGGACTCCCGGCAAACGCTCTATGTCGGCCGTCGAGAAGCCTCCATCCACCAGCAGGCATAAAGGCACGCGCGGGGCAAAGAAGCGCAGGCTGGCTACGCAGCCTCGGGCGAGCCGGTAATCGCCTTTGTGGCAGGAAACAAAGATCCCAAAACTCTCGGTCCTCGCGGCCATGGACTATCCCCGTACGTTGCTCCTGTGGCCATGGGCGCCCCGCCAAAAATCAAATGGCGATGGATCGCTCATTTTTCAGTCGTCGGCTCAGATAGTGTTATGACTCCCGACTCGATGGCGGGGAGCTGCTGGATGATGGAGAAACGGATCACAGCGCTGCTGTTTGACCCCATGAGTTTGGCTGCGCGCTTGAGCCGTGTGCGCAGCCTTTCATCGAGCCTAACGGGAATCGGCTTGGGCGCTGTTTCCATTCGGTATATCGTTGATATACGATCTCAAACGCGATCCCGTCAACGAGAAAAGTTTGGGAAAGAAAACGTTTTTGATATACGATAGGCTTGTCGATGGCGACAAAGCCCACCCCAATCCGGTTGGACGAACAAACCGTAAAGCGCCTGGATGAGGCGGCAAACCGGCTGGGGTCCAATCGCGCCGCGATCATCCGGCTCTGCACGCGGACATTCCTCGATCATTTTGAATCGCACGGCGGCATCGCTTCCTTGCCGCTCGACTGGCGCGAAATCCTGCGCTCTATGGATGGGCGAACGTCAGCGGCCCAGATTCCCAGCGGCCAGGGCGATAACGTGTTGCGGCGATCAATGGCCGTGGAGGCCCCGAGCCAGCGGCCATGCCCGCACCGAAAAGGCAACTATTCAAAAACTAGGAAGCGAAAGCATACATCATCTTAAGGCTTAACCCCGGGAAGGGAAACAACCCTTCTGTCTTGCCATCATGGCGTTGCCAGCCGCCTAAAAAGGCCTGGAACCTCCTTGTCGCTTTGACGTTGCGCCCCCGCTCCAGGCGGCTGGCACAGCCGCCTCTACAACGACAACGACGCCGCTCAGAGTGAAAATGCATCGGGGTGACAGGATTTGAACCTGCGACCTCTTGGTCCCAAACCAAGCGCTCTACCAAGCTAAGCTACACCCCGGATGTTCGACTCATACTATGCGGCAAGACGCCGCAAAGTTCACGGACGAATTACTGGCCGGGCGGGTTGACCTCCCGGACGAGCGCGCCGTCCGAGTCGCTCAGGACGAGGATGGCCAGCTTTTCCACCAACCCGAGTTCGTCCGGCTTCAGCATCTTGTAACTCATGGTCTCGCCGGCGTTGTCGTCTTCGCTTTCTCCAGGGAGGGGGATTGCGTTTTCGCTGCTGTTCAAGCTGGCGTAGTCGAATTTGCCGCGAAGGTCGGTGTAGCCGTCCTTGAAGAAGCGGATCGCCCCGCCTTTCAAGCGCGCGTAGACTTTGATGTAGGCTTTGCTTAGCGGCTTGTCGCCGGCCTGGTCGCGCAGCTCGAGGCGGCCATAGTTTTCGGCCACGGCGAGTTTCAACGTGTTGGCGTGGTACGCTTGCGCCTTGCGCTGGCCTGCTCCGAGGATTTCCACCAGGACGTTGGCTTTCGCGTACTCGGCGGGCAGGGGGATGTCGAGCGCGTCTTTTCCATCGGGCAGTTTTTCAACGACTGTCTTGCTCGCTTTGATGATGGAGAACCGGGCGGGGTCTTCGCCCACGAACGGGCTGGAACTGAAGAGGAACTCGGGGTCCATGAGGTAGTAGTTGATTGTAACCTGGGGCAGGTTTTTCCACGTGAGCGCGATCTGGCGGTTCTCGACTTTGAAGTCGAAGGCGGGTTCGGTCGCGGCCAGTTCCCCCTGTTGCGCTTCGCGATCCGGTTTGTCGCCGGGCGCGCCGGGGGATTTCCCTTCGGTTTCGTCGAGTTGCGAACGGACGTCGGCGAAGAGCTGGCGCCAGCGATCCACCGGGTAATCGGCGTAGCGCCCGGCGACGGCGCGCGCTTCGGCGGGCTGCTCTTCGTAGAACGCGGCATAGCAGCGGAAGTAGTCGTATTGGATTCGGGTCGGGAGCGATTCGGGCTTGATGGCGTGGAAACGCGCGAGCGCTTCCTCCACGCGGTTCTGCAGGAAGAGGTAGTAGACGACGCTCATCTCATCCATCGCGTCGAGCGAGGCCTTGCAGCCGAGGATGCCGAGCAGGGACTGGTATTGCGCGCGCAGGACGGGGTTTGCGATGTGGTTCTCCGCGCCGATGCGATGGGCGCGCTGGTTGACGAGGGGGGAATACTCCATGTGCTCGTACGCGCGGCGTTCGATCGGGTCGATGGTGAGGAGCGCGGAGGAGAGCCACGGGCCGCAGTCCGCGAGGAAGCCGTCGCTGTGGCGGAGCCATTCGCGCAAGGCGGCGGTGTCGTTGTGCAGGAGCGCGTAGCTGTAGAGGGTGTCGTCGTAGACGTGGCGCCTGGCGAGGAGCGCGATGATTCTTCGGAAGAAGCCGGCGCTTTCCCTTGCGCGCCACGCAACGCGCGCCAGGTTCATCCGCTCGATGTTGTTCTGTTCCAGGAAGGCGAACACATCCTCCTCGCTCCCGTATTGCGAGACGTAGTCCCACGAGGTTTTGTCGAGGGCCGAAAGCTGCCGGACGACGTGGAACGCAAAGGGCTTGGCGGCGCCCGCGGCCTTTTCCTCGCGCGCGACGCTCGCGGGGTATTGCGGGAAGGGTTGCGCGGCGGGCTGCGGGAAGTAGAAGAAGTATTGGAACGGCTTCGTCTGGTAAGGATCGAGCCGGAGGGTGATGCTGTCGGTCGGTTTACTGCCGCGCGCGGGCAGTGCGCCTTGCGGTATCTGGAGGAGCACTTCGAGTTTCCGCGGCTCGGAGGTCGGGTTGGTCACGGCGACGGATGCGCCATAGACCTCGCCCGCCAGAAATTCGCCCGTGACGTATTTATAGACCTGCTCGCCGTCCTCCTGCCGGAAGCGGTCGTTGTCGCGGAAGAAGTCCTGCCGCACCAGCAGGCCGCTGTCATCCTTCGCGGGCGCGGCGGACTTTATCTCCTTGCGGAACGCGATCAACGGGCCGCCGGCCTTGAGCGTGAACCGGCCGTTGTCGGTTTTTGTCTCGTGCTTCGGCGGGTCGAACGGAAGATCGAGCGCCGCCAGGGCGAGCATCATTTCCGGGAAATCGCGGCTCGCCTCGGCGAAATGCGTCGACAGGAACGGCGCCTTGCCGTCCCATGCCGCGTAGTCGCGCCAGAACGCGTTGATCGGGACGAGATCGGCGGTCTGTCTCCCGAGCGGGAGGTCGTAGTAATTGTTCTCGGCCCATTCCTTGGTCGGACCCAGCGCGCGGAAGTACGGCCGGACGGCCTGGCGCATATCCGTCGCTCTCTTCGCGTCCCACGCGAGCGCTTTGTTGAGATCGGTGGGCAGCCGCCGCCCGGCCTTGTCGGTCCCCGCATAGATGGTGCTCGTGGTGCTCGGCGCGTTCGGCGGCATGTTCGCGGGTTCTTGTGTGTCGGCCAGACGCGCGAGATTCCCCCCGACGGCGTTACGGAACTCCTCCCCCGTTTCCAATCTTTCCACCTCATTAACGATCCCATTGTCCGATGACTCCAGCGCGCGCCCAAGAAGCGCGGTGTCGAAAAGGAGGCTCTCATGTTCGGGGTTGGGAGGGAGGAGTTCCCACAGGTCGCGCAAATGCCGCGCGGTGGCCGCGGTTTCCTCCGGCAGGCGGCGGGCAAGGAGGCAGCGCTCGGCGATGTTCAACCGGGAATACGCCCACGGCTGGAGGTAACGCGCGAGGTCGTTGCCGAGCAGGAAGTCGTCCATGAAGGTTTTGTCCTTCTTGTTGGAGAGGAAAGGCTTGATGACTTTCTCGAAAAACGCGGGGTCTTTTTTCGAGAGGAAGAAGTTCAACTCGTGGCAGGCGAACTTGGAATATTTGGCCCGCTTTTCTTCGTCCTTCAGGCGCGGCCACTGGAGAATCCAGTTGAAGCTGGCGAGATTGGAGTCCGGCGTCAGCGTGGCAAAGAGCCGGTACACGGACGCAAGCGAATCGTAGGTTTCCAGTTTGCTCGTCGCGACGGCGTCGAGCGTGAGAACCTGCCCCGCGTCGAGCGCGGTCGCCTCCTTTTTTTCCGTGAAGGACCCGTGCGGATCGAGATTGTGCGCGAGCCGTAGATCGCGGAATTCCGCGCCTTTCTCCGGGAGCGCGAACGCCCGCCACGCGGCGTCCGCCAGGTTTTCGGCATAGACCTGGATGTGCTGGCGGTCGCCGAGCGCCTTGCCGTCGAGCCGCACCAGGCCGTTTTCATCCGGCTCCAGGTTGTAGAAAACGGGCGCCGCTTTCGCCAGGAAATCGATGTCAGTTCCCTCCGATGTCGGAGAGGGTTTCGCCGCCTGATTCTCCGTCGCGCCCACCCCCCCGCCGCCGGCGTAACCGAGGCGCGCGCCCGGGGTCTGTCCCGACGCGTCTCCGTTCTTGGTCGATTGCGCGTTCACATCGGTCGAGCGGACTTCCCACGGGTCGAGCAGCAAGCCCGGGCGCGCGAGCATGTTGCCGGGATACGTCTTCGCGGAGCGGCGTTCGAGGATGTAGCGGTACTCGTCGCCGATCTCGCGACCGGCGGCGAAGAGATTCGGCAGTTTGTCGGGGGCCGCGAAGCCGGGTTCGAACCGCTCGAAGCCGCCCAGCGCGAACAAGGTGTCGCCCGGGAGGAAGCGGGTCGCCGCGACGTGGACGCGCGTGAACGGACCGGCGTTCGCGAGGCGGATGACGAGAACGCCGTTTTCCATCCCGGCCTTTTCGATGCGGAGCGGCGCCGGGTCGCGGACTTCCAGCGCGCGGTTCGGCGAGACGATCCAGTTCGCGACCGGCTTGCCCGCGGTGACGCGGAGCGCGATGTCGCGCGTCTCCCTCCCGCGCAGACGCAGCGAGTAGTCTCCCGGAGCGAGGCCTTTTATCCTTACGACGGAAGCGTCCGGGTCGGCGGCGGCATTGGCGGAGCGGTCGGCGACGAACGTGCCGCCGCGCGTCTCGAGCAGCGAGACGGCGCCCTGGCAATCCCATGGCGCCTCGATTTCCGCGCCGGCTTGCGCGTCCAGGGTTTCGGGCCAGGTGCGCGCGCAGTCGCGCAACGGCCATTCGTCCGCGCGTCCATTCGGGATATCCGCGGAGACCTTGCCGATTCCATCCAGCGCGCCGAGCAGGATGCGGCCCTTCTCATCCGTTCGCAGGGAGAGGGTGACGGGGCGGGTGAAGTTTTGGTGGTTGAAATGAAACGCCACCGCCTTGTCGGGAAGCGGCTCGCCGTTTTTGCCGAGCAACTCGAAGACATAGTCGCCGCCGAACTGGCTGAGATGGCCGTCGCTCACCGATTCGGTTTTGTCGATGCCGTTCAGCGCCCACGACCTGGAGGCGCTCAAGGTTTGCTTTTGGCCGCCCTGGCTCAGGTTCTCGACCTGGGCCGTCAGCGTCACGCCCAGCGAGGCGAGCCGTTCCGGCGTCTGGATTTCATGCGTGAAAACCTTGCCGGGTTCGAATTTCGGCGCCACGACTTCCGCCGTGGTCGAAACGCCGTCGAGCGTGGTCGAGGTGATGGAGAGTTTCGCGTCCTCGAGCAGGTCCGGCGGGACTTGCGCGTCGCCCATCAACAGCGCGGCGCGGACGGCAAGCGTCGCCTTCTTCCCCGCCAGAAGTTGCTCGCGCTCGATATGGAATTGCGCGTCCAGCCGGTATTCCTCCGCGTGATGCTGGAAGGTCGCGAGCGAGGCGAAGGCGCCCGAGTCGTCGGAGAGGACGATCTTTTTCTGGCCCGGCTCCTTCGTGAAGGGAATGAGGATGAAGCCGTCCTTCGGGTCGGGTGTGAACTTGCGCCCGTCCAGCCAGGCCGCGGCGTCCTTCACCGGTTCGCGGTTTTCGTCAAGGACGGTGAGCATGTCGCCCGCCGGGCCGGCGCGCTGGACAAGCGTGAACTGCCCTTTGCGAATGAGGGCGCGGCTCGACTTGCCGCCGCCTATGAATTCGATGATCCACGCGCCGCGCTTCCCCTTCAATTCGGGAAAATGGAAGGTGCGCCGCGTCCGGACAAACGGGTCGGCGGCGGACGTGTCCTCGGTCGTCTGGCGGTTGGCGACAAGGCCGTCCAGTTGCAGGTCCGTATTGAGCTGGCGCGGGTGCGTCAGGAACCAGGAGAGGGTGTTGACCTCGTAGACCTTGATGATGAGCTTGGGCGCGTTCTTCACGACGAGGTCGAGGTTCACATCGTCTTCCGGCGCGTGGAATTGCGTGTTCGCCGCGGCGAAATCGACGTCGACGCGGTCGCGCAACGCCTGGATTTGCGCGGGATTCAGCAGCGAGGCCCACCGCTCCTTGTCGTTCGCGCCGGAGGTCAGCATCGCCTCCGCCAGCACGGGCTTAAGCCACGACTCGCGCACATACGGAGTCCAGCGGTCCAGGTCCGGGTTCGCGGGCAGGAGGTGCAGGAAATAGTCGCGAACCAGTTCCTCGTCATTATGGATCGCCTCCGCGGTTGCCATCGCCTCCGTGAAGTCGGATTCAAGATCAGCCGCCCGTTCGTCCTGCACGTATCTCGGATTCATGTAGCGCGCGCGGCGGGGGAGTTTCAGGTATTCGAGGAAGCGCGCGGCGTCGTAAAGTCCGCGGGAGCGGTCGAACTGAAGCCGCTGGTAAAGGATATTCGCCTTCAGGGAATTGAACGCCGGCGCCAATGTGCGGACATAGGCCCAGGAGCGATCCAGCCACGCCTGGCGCTCCGCGGGGTCGAACTCGGCGTCGGCGTCCTCGCCCGGCGCAAGCTTGTGCAGCCGCGTATAGACGTACGCCTGCTCCTCGGCCAGCGACGGAATCCGTCTGGCGAGTTCGTCAAGCTGTTCCGGCAGCAGCGCGCGGTGGATGTCGAACTCGCCGAAGCCGGAGCTTTCCCGCGACTTCAAATCCTCGGCGACCAGGTCCACCAGATTCGGCGCGTCCGGCCTGCGCAGGCGCTTCAGCAGCGCGCGAACCTGTCCGGGTCTCAGCCGGGCTTTCTCGCTCACCAGCGTTTCCAGGGCGGCCTCGTCGCAGCCGCCCAGGTCATCCTCCGTGCGCAACGCCTCGTTTTCAAAGACGCCGCGGGCGATCCGCGCCTGGTCGAGAGAGGAGGGGAGATTGGGTTTCCTGTCCCTCGCCTCCTGCTGGGCGTCGAGCCGGAGATGAAGCCGGTCGCGGAGGTACGCCAGCGTCGCCCGCGGATCGGTGTCGTACGCCAGGAGCGCGCCCCGGTTCTCGATAGTGCGCCGCCTCGGGGAGTGGGGAAAACGCTTCGCCCACTGCGCCATGACGGCGGCCAGCTTTTCCTTTTGCCCCGTGTTTTGATACTGGAGGGCGTGGTAGTAATAGTAATCCTCGCTGCCGGGGATGAGTTCTTCGAGCACGGCCTCGCGATCCGGCGCGAGCGCGAATTTCTCGATGAACCCGATCTCGTTTTCGGCGCCGGCCAGCAGAGGCAGAAAAAGCAGGGCGGAAAAAAAGGAGGCTTTCATAGGACAAGAGAGTGCGCTTTCTCTCGCGGATTGCCAAAGCGTTTCTGAATCGCATAATCCTGTCCGCGCTATAAAACTCTACCGCTTCATCGAAGACGCCTGGCGGGACGGTCTCCGCGACTGGTGCCGCGCCGCGCCGGAGGCCGCGTTCCAGGGGGTTCGCAACTGGCTTGTCGTCGCGAACGCCGGGCAGGCGCATTGGCTCAAACAACGCGCCCTGCGCGATGGCGATACGCTGTTCGGCATCCGGTTCCTGCTGCCGGGATCGCTCCGTTTCGAACTCTGCGCGCTGCTCGGCGTCGGGACGCACCCGCTTGGCCGCGAGACGCTGGAGTTTCTCCTGAAGCTGGAAGACCCGGAGGCGCGCTCTCCCGGCCCGCGCCTCCACGCGCTGGAGCGGCTCCGCGCGGCGGGCTGGAAAACGCCCGCCCATCCCGCGCTGGAGCGGTCGCGGGCGTGGGGCCCGGCGCTCGACGAAGAATTGCTCTTCAAGGCCGGAATGGTCTCCGCGCCTCCGTTGCGGACGTGCTTCTTCGGATGGGACGCGGCGCATTGGGAATACCTGCCGCTGCTCGAAGCCGCCGCGCGCGCGAGCCGTTCGTGCGAAGTCTATCAATCCATGCCGCGCCCATCCGCGGAAGGTTTGCAACAGGGCTGGATCAAGGCCGTCGAAGCCCGGCTGAAAATCGCGCACGCGATCTGCCGAGGGAGCGATTTCGTTTCGCCGAACGAGGGCCTCGTCGCGCGCCTGGAAGGCGTCGACCTGGAAGCGACGGTGCAAGGGCCGCCGCGCTTTCTCGTGGGCGGCGATTGGCGGGATCATATCCTCCTCGTGCGGGACTACGTCATCGAAAAGCTCGCCGCGTCCGGCGGCGGCAGGGTTGGCATTGTGGCGCCGAGGCGCTCCCCCTCGTCGCTGGAAATCGCCCGCGTTCTCGCCGAGGCGGGCGTCGCGCTCTTCGACGAGACCGGCGGAAGGCGGGAACCTGAACCCGCCGTTCTCATACAACTCCAGATCGCGCGTTACCATCTGCTCGGGTGCGACGTCCAAGAACTCCTCGCCCTCGCCGCCCTGCTGGGTGACAACCCGGGCGGCGCGCGCCGACGGATGGAGGAGGCGTTTCAGCGCATGCAGACAAGGAACGCGCGGCTGCTCGTCCAGGCGTTCGACGAGGATGCCGGGCGGACAGGGCGGCTCGTCGAAGCGCTCGGCTCGTGGGAGGGGGAGATGACCTGGAACCAGGCGCGGGAGAAATGGGAGGACTGTTTGCGCGCGCTCGACGTCGACGCCGGGAGCCTCGAGCCGCAGTGGTCTCTCGCCGGCGGTTTGGCGGGCGGCGCGCCGATGCCGGGCGGCGTGTTTCTGGAGTACCTGGAGACGATTCTGACCGCGCCGAAATTCGAACGCATCGCCGACTCGCCTTACAGCGCCGTCGTGGTGACGACCTTCCCGCAAGCGCGCGGGCAGGCGTGGGACGGCTTGGTATTCCTCGACTCCAACGAAGGCGAATGGCCCGTGAGGCCGGAGGAAAACCCGTATCTGGACGACGCGCGCTGCCGTGAACTGAACTCCCGCAAATCCTCGCGCCACGGTTACCTGCTCGATTCCGGCGAACTGGCCGCCGTCGAGCAATCCCATTTCCTCGACTTGCTGGAAAACTGCGGCGGAGAGATCGCGTTCGCCTCCGTCTCCGCCGGCGCCTATCCCAACGAATGGGTCATCCGCGCCCTCGTCGAGAGCGGCGAACCGGCGGTCCTGGACTTCTGGCAAAACGCCCTTTCCGTCTGTCCGCGCCCGCCCGCCACGCTGCCAGGGCGCGAACGCCTCGCCTGCGTCCATGCGCGCCGCCGCGATCCGAAAATCCCGTTCGACGAATATCTTTTCAACTTCCGCGGGTCCTCCTTCGTCCCGGGCGAATGGTCCGCCACGGACTTGGACAAAGCCGCGAGGACGCCCGCCACATTCGCCATCAGGAAGATATTCGGGGCGGAATCGGCGGGCGAATTCCTCCGCGACGAACGGTCCGCGGTGGGGGGGCGCGCTCACGAATGGCTGCGCGAGGCGCTCGGCGGCGGAATCGAGTTCGCGGCCTTTCATCCCTCGGCGAGGCTTGCGGTCGCCGTCGCCGAAAGGGCGGAAACAGACCTCGCGGAACGCTTCGGACGGGAGCGGCTCGCCTTGCCGCTCTGGTGGAAATCCGCTCTCCGCAAGGCGGCCTGGAACGCCTGGCGTTGCCTTGCCGCGCTGCCCGCGGGCGGGGGATTTTTTTTGATGGAATACACACTCAACGGGGACATCGCCACCAGCGGCGGCCCGCTGAAGCTGCGCGGGCGCGTCGATCTCCTGCTCTCCGACCGTCCCGCGGTCGAAAGCGCGGCGGTTCAAGTCATCGACTTCAAGACGGGGAAGAGCAAACCGCCGACGCTTTCCCGGCTCGACAAGGGCGAGGGATTCCAGTTCGCCGCGTATTTCCTGCTCGCGAAGGAAGCGGGCGCCGCGAGTGCGAGCGTCGGAATCGTCCGGCCCGCCGGGGGATTCAGCCCCGTATTTGGGGAAGGGGATGAAATGGAACTGCGGATAAAGGCCGGCGCGCTGGCGGCCCTTCAAAGCAACCTCGACTTTGGACAACTCGGGCCGCTGGTCGCGGAATGGGGCGCCTCCGAAGACCTCCCGATGGCGACCACGCCGATCAGCCCGCGCGTCCTGGAAGCGAAAGCCGCTCTACGCGCGTTTACCGTCAGCGGTATTGATCTACGCAAAACGTAGGCTGGTACGGTTTGCCATAGAAGCCTGCGCCGTTGCCTTCGGCTTCCATGACTCCATTGGCGATTTTTTGCCAGAGGATCGGCGTCAGGCAGTCCAGCTTAAGCTTGCGCGCCCGAACCTGAATATCCGCGTGAAATTGCGAAAAATCCCGTTGGCGCGGAGCATTGTTTCAACCGCGCCTTTTTGATTGTCCGCTTCCGGAATGTCCCGCATGACCGCCGCGGTTGCATGGAAGGCGTCTTCGGTATCGCGAATCATAGCGCCCGCGTTTCTGAGATGCTGCGCCCAGAGGATCGATTGACAAACTCTGTCTTAAGCCGCCACTTTTCGTCTCGCCTTGACGGAGGAAGCGGCGCGGGTCTTCGGCTTGGCCCGGAGGTCTTTGTTCTTTCTCAGGCTGTCCTGCAGGACGCTTAGCAGATCGACCACGTTGGAGGCGGGACGCACTTTCGCCGGGGCTTCGGTTATCTGTTTGTGCTGCGCTTTCTTCTCGATGATCTCCATCACCGCCGTGCGGTATTCGTCGCGATATTTCTCCGGTTCCCACGGCGAGGTCATGCTCTCGATCAACGCCTTGGCCATGTCGAGTTCCTTCGGGTTCACTTCCTTCACTTCCGCGGGTTTCAAATCGGCGGAGAGGATTTCCTGCGCGAAGTGCATCAATTCCAGAACCAGGAACAGGCCGTCCGGTTTCACCGAGGCGAGGTGTTCGCGGTTGCTTATCACCACTTTGGCGATGCCGATCTTGCCCGTGCCCGCGAGGGCCTTGTGCAACAGGGAATAGGCCTTTTCTCCGCCCTTCCCCGCTTCGAGGAAGTACGGCTTGTAAAAATATTTGGGATCGACCTGCTCCTGGTCGACGAAATCGGTGATGTCGATGCTGTGCGTCGATTCGATGCGGACTTTCTCGAAGTCCTCCTCCGAGAGGACGACGAATTTGCCGCGTTCATACTCGTAGCCCTTTACGATTTGGTCGGCGGGAACTTCCTCGCCGTCGGCCTGGGCGACTTTCTTATACGAGATCGGGCTGAGGTCTTTGGCCCGCAGTTGCCGGAAGCTGAGCTTCTCCTCGCGCGTGGCGGGATAGACGGCTATCGGGATGTAAACCAGTCCAAAACTGATGCTGCCTTTCCAAACAGGTCTCATAATCAGGTACTTAACCTCATTTTTCTCCCGGTGGCAAGCCCGCGATATCCACGCCCACCACGCAGACGTCGTCCTGGAACTCCCCGCCGCTCGAAAATCCGCGGACTTCCGCGAGCAGGCCGTCGAGGAGCGCGGGGCATGGCTGGTTCATGCGGCGCTCGACCGCCTGTTGCAAGAGCGTCATGTCGAAAAAGACGCTGTTCGCGCCTTCTACTTCGTACAGGCCGTCGGTGAAGAGGATGATCTTGTCGCCGGGCGAGATGTCGCGCCGGGCGGTGGCGTAGGTTGTATTTTCGAGGATGCCGAGCACCGGAGGATTTCTGCCGGGAGAGCCGCCGAAGGTTTCCACCGCGCCTTCCCGGCCTGAACGGACGTGGAAGGGGGTGGGATGCCCGGCGTTGGCGAACCGGAGTTCGCCGCGAGCGTTGTCGACCAGCAGGTAGAAGGCGGAGGCGAAGAGCGGGGTCAGCGTTTGCTTGAGGATGGCGCACAGGCTTTGATTGATCGCGGTGAGGAATTTCCCCGGTTCGCTCGCGATGGAGTGAACTTCCTCGACCAGGCCACGCACGATGGCGGTCACCAGCGCCGCGCGCACGCCGTGGCCCATGACGTCGCAGATGAAGACGCCCGCGCACGTGTCCGAGAGGGCGAAGATGTCGAAGAAGTCGCCGCCCAATTCCGCGGTGGTGTGGTAGCGATGGCAGAAGCGGATCGCGCTCCGGCCTCCCGAGCCGGGCGGGAACTCGGGATACCGGGTTGGCAGGAACGCCGTCTGGAGTTCCCGCGCCATGTCGAGATCGGCTTCGAGCTGCGCGTTTTTTTCGCGCAATTCCTCGGCCTGGGTTTCGAGCGTTTCCTTCGCCTTGATCAAGGCGACGTTTTTTTGCACCGCTGTTTCATACGTGGAGAGGAGCAGGTCGATGGAATGGATCCGCTCGGAAGTCAGTTTGTATCTCTGGCCCGCG
>JAJPII010000038.1 GCA_021324825.1 Spartobacteria bacterium
AGCATCTCTATTTCCTCCGGGGTTATGCGGGAGGTTATCTCGGGTTCTTCGCGCAGATATTCCTGGAACGTTTTTTCGCCGGCCCAGGTTTTCATCGCGGCGCGCTGCACGGCTTCGTAGGCGTCTTTGCGCTCCATCCCTTTTTCGGTGAGCTTCAACAGAACGGACTGGCTGAAGTAGAGGCCCTTCGTCTTTTCGAGGTTCTTCTGCATGTTGGCCGGATACACCAGCAGGCGCTGGACCAATTTTTTCAACGTGACGAGCATGTAGTCGAGCAAGGTGCAGGAATCGGGAAGGATGATGCGCTCGACGCTGCTATGGCTGATGTCGCGTTCATGCCAGAGCGGGACGTTCTCCAGCGCGGCGACGGCGTTCCCGCGGAGGACGCGCGCCAGGCCGCTGAGGCGCTCGCCCGTGATGGGGTTGCGCTTGTGGGGCATGGCGGAACTCCCTTTCTGGCCGGGGTGGAAATATTCCTCGACCTCGAGGACTTCGGTGCGTTGCAGGTGGCGCAACTCGGTGGCCCAGCGATCCACGCTGGAGGCGATGAGCGCCAGCACGCCGACGAATTCGGCATGGCGGTCGCGCTGGATGATCTGCGTGGAGAGCGCGGCGGGGTGGAGTTGCAGGCGTTCGCAGACCCTGGCCTCGATCGCCGGGTCGAGATGCGCGTGGGTGCCGACGGCGCCGCTCAGTTTGCCGACGCGGACGCGTTCGCGCGTTTGCATGAGGCGCTGGATGGCGCGCCCGAATTCGTCATGCATGAGCGCCATCTTCAGGCCGAAGGTTATCGGCTCGGCGTGGATGCCGTGGCTGCGCCCGATCATCGGGGTGCGTTTATGCTCGACGGCGCGCGCGGCGACGGCTTCGCGCAGGGCGTGGAGGTCGTCCAGGAGCAGCGCGCACGCTTCGTTCATCTGGAAGGCGAGCGTGGTGTCGAGGATGTCGGAGGAGGTCAGCCCCTGGTGAATCCACCGCGCCTCGGGGCCGACGGACGACGCGACGTTTTCCAGGAAGGCGATGACGTCGTGGTTCGTCCGCTTTTCGATCTCGGCTATCTCCGGCAGGGAGAAGCGCGCCTTGCGCCGGATGACTTCGGCGTCGGCGGCGGGGATCAGCCCCGCTTCGGCGAGGGCTTCGCAGACGAGGGTTTCGATTTCGAGCCAGATTTCATATTTGCGCTGCTCCGACCAGAGCTCGCGCATCGCGGGGAGCGAGTAGCGTTCGATCACGCCGGAGGTTAAAGCCTCCGTTACCGCCCCAAAAGCCAAATTTTAGCAAATACGCGCCCGGACTTTCTTCCCGTTGGACTGGAGGCGGACCTGGCCGCTGTCCAGAAGGTCCGCGACCGCCGCGACCGTCTCCCGGCTGTTTTTGCTGAAGCTGCTGACCGCCATGATGAGATCGCCCAAGCTGTAGCTGGAACGGTTCGCCTTGCGGTGCTGTTTCTTCATCGGGTTGTTCATAAAAAGGTCCTTCTCGTTGGCTACGTTCGTTATAAGCAAATCATATGCCAGCTTTCCGGCTCCTCCTTCCGCATCGGTGGTAGATGCATGGTAAATTAGACGCCCATCCGTGGAAAAAGTTCATATGAAAGTGATTTTTTTGAACAGAAGCGTATCGAAACCCGACGCTTCACGGCGGTATGACCTTCCGCTTTGGCGCCACCAAGCCCGCGGAGACGATGAGTTTCATGGCTTCCTCCATGGTTAATTCGCTTTCGATGACCCGATCGGATTCCACCACGACCACGAGCCCCGTCATCGGGTTCGGAGCGGTGGGGATGACGACGGAGGTCATCTCCTTCTGAAGCTTGTTGTCGTAGAACTGGCCGGTGACGAAGCCGATGAGCCTGCACCCCTCGGCGGGGTATTCCAGGTAGACGACCCGCTTGAAGGTCGTCACGTCGTTAAACGATTTCACCGAGTCGATGACCTGCTTGACGCTGGCGTAAACGGAGGCCACCACCGGGACGCGCAGGAGGAGGCGCTCGAAGGAGTGGAGGATGCGCTGGCCGATGACGTTGGCGGCCATGAAGCCCAGGCCGAGCAGGAAGAGCAGCGTGACGAAAAAACCGAGGCCCGGCACGTCGCGCAGGCCGATGCGGGCGAGGAACGGCGCGCTGATGCCGTTGATGAACGTGTAGGCGACGTTCAATACCCATACGGTGACGATGATGGGAATCGCGACGACGATGCCCGTTATCAGCTTGTTCCGCAGCCACGCGAGGGTGCGCCGCCAGTCCCGCGCCGCTTCGACCACCCGGCGTTTTGCCGCTTCGAGGGATTCGTTCACGGTTCGCCATTTTCCCAAACGCGGCCTTTGCTGGCAAGCGCCTCCTTGCAATCCGGCTTCGTCCGGTATTCCCTTTGAGGCGATGTCCGTTTACAGACGCACCCTGGTTTATTTCAAACCGTTCATGGGGCAAACGATGGTGGCGACGCTCCTGACGCTCTGTTCCATCGCGCTGAATCTGCTGAAGCCCGTCCCGATCCGGTTCATCATCGACGACGTGCTGCTGGCGCCTTCGCGGGGAGAAAAATTCCTCGCGGCGCATCACATCTCCGCCATGTCCCCGGCGACCATCATCCTCGGCCTTTGCGTTTCGCTGGTCGCCATCCAGCTCCTTTCCGGGGTGGCCGGACTTTTCACGAGCCTCATCTTCGTGAAGGTGGGCCTCCAGGCGCTCCTCAAACTCCGCACCGAACTTTACGCCTACCTGCAATCGCTCCCCCTGAAATACCATGACGCGCGGCGCAGCAGCGATTCCAGCTTCCGCGTGGCGTACGATTCCCAGGCCATCCAGACCATCTATAACAAGGGGTTCAGCAATATTTTCAACTCGGTCATCACCCTGGTCTGCACGTTCCTGGTCATGTGGAGGATGGATTGGGTGCTGACGCTTCTCTCGCTCGGAATCCTCCCGCTCATCGTCGCCGCCATCTATTTCTACGCGGATCGCATCCGGTCGCAATCGACCACCATCCAGGAGCGGGAGAGCGCCGTCCTGGCCGTGGCGCAGGAAGGGCTCAGCTCCATCCGGATGGTGCACGCCTTCGGGCGCGAGGAATTCGAGGTGAGCCAGTTCAGCCGGCACGCGCGGGAAAGCCTGGAGGCGAACCTGAAGCTCACCATGACCTCCGTCAGCAGCGCGCTGGTCATCGGCACGCTCATGGCCGCGGGCACGGCGCTCATGTACTATGCCGGGTCGCTGCACGTCTTGTCCGGGAGGCTCACCCTCGGTTCGCTGCAACAATTCGCGGCCTATCTCCTCATGCTCTATGCGCCGCTGGAATCGCTGACCTACACCGTCTGGGCGCTCGAAGGCGCGGCGGCGGGCGCGCAACGCTGTTTCGAGGTTCTCGACAAGGAGGACGAAGTAAAAAACGCCCCGAACGCCAAGAACCTCGGCCCCGCGAAAGGCGCCGTCACCTTTGAGAACGTCGCTTTCGGCTACGACCCCAAGCGCCTCATTCTCCAGGACGTTTCGCTCGCCGTCCAGCCGGGCGAGACGGTCGCCTTCGTCGGAGGCACCGGCGCGGGCAAGACGACGCTCCTGAGCCTCATCCCGCGGTTTTACGACCCGACCGCCGGGCGGCTTCTCCTCGACGGCGAGGATTTGCGCGCCATTACAAAGAAATCGCTGCGCAACCAGATCAGCATCGTTCTCCAGGACACCGTTCTCTTTTCGACCACCATCCGCGAGAACATCGCCTACGGCCGCCCCGACGCCACGGAGGAGGAAATAATCGAAGCGGCCAAACGGGCCGAAGCGCACAACTTCATCCAGGCGATGCCGGATCAGTACCGGAGCCAGGTCGGAGAACGGGGCAGCCATCTCAGCGTCGGCCAGCGCCAGCGCATCGGCATAGCGCGCGCGTTCTTGAAGAACGCCCCCATCCTGCTCCTGGATGAGCCGACTTCCGCGCTCGACCCCGCCACCGAACATGCCATCATGGACACAATGAAGGACTTGATGAAGGGGCGCACGACCCTCATTATCACCCACCGCATCGCCACGGTGCATGGCATCGGGAAGATCGTCGTCCTGCAAAACGGGCGCATCGCCGAGACGGGAAGCGGCGCCGAACTCCTCGCCAGGGGAGGCGTGTATGCGACCCTGTATCGAGCAGCCAACATCACATCATGAGCAACGTAAACGCCGAGCGCAGAGTCGAGGGCGACTGGTGGGGCAAGCCGATCCCGCCGAACGTCGTCTGGAAAGAGGGCCTCTATATAGAGACCGCCCAGATATTCCGCATGATGCGGAGCAAGGTGGAACCCGCCGTGGAATTCGGGTTGCACGTCTCGTGTTACGCGGGCTGCTCGTTCGCGCTTGGCGAGAAGGGGTCGTGCTCGATCGGCGACTACACGCTCCTGAACGGCGCGCTGGTCATGGCGGATGAACGCATCGAGATCGGCTCCTATTGCCTCATCTCCTGGAACGTCGGCATCGCGGATTCCGACTTCCATCCCATCGCTCCCGCGCAACGCCGAATCGACGCCCTGGCCCTGGCGCCCTACTTCAAGGACAAGCCTCCCCGGCCAAAACTGGAGACGCGCCCCGTCCGCATAGCGGATAATGTCTGGATCGGCATGAACGCCATCATCCTGAAAGGCGTCTCCATCGGCGAGAATTCCGTGGTGGCCGCCGGTTCGGTCGTTACCAAAAGCATCCCGCCCAACACCGTCGTCGCGGGCAACCCGGCCGTCACCGTTAAACAACTGTGACGAAGAAGAAGATCGTCGTCATGGGGTTCATGGGCGGGTGTCCCATCGCGGGAGTCATCTGGCAGCACATCCACTACATCGTCGGCCTGCAAAGGCTCGGGCACGATGTCCATTACATAGAAGACTCCGCGCGCTACGCCTACAACCCCATCACCTTCGATCTCAACGAGGATTACAGCTACGCCGTAAAGATCCTGGCGAAGCTCGCCGCACAGTTCGGCTTCGAGGGGAGATGGGCGTATTGCGCCCGCTACCTGCCCGGCCACGATTGCACGGGGATGGAGAAGAAGCGCATCGTGGAACTCTACAAGGAGGCCGACGCGATCCTGAACGTCTGCGGCACGCAGGAGTTCAACGACGACCTGTTGCAAAGCGGCAACATCCTCTACGTCGAGAGCGATCCCGGCGTCGAGCAGATCAAGGTGGACAAAGGGGAGCGGACCACCATCGACTATCTGAAAAAGCATCGCGCGCTTTTCACATTCGGCGAGAGCGTGGGAACGGAGGCGTTTCCCGTGCCGATGCACGGCTTCCGATGGCTGCCGACCCGCCAGCCCGTGGTCACCGATTTCTGGAAAACCTCCGCGCCTCCGGAACCGGGCGCCGTCTTTTCCAGCATCGCGAATTGGTCCACGAGCGGCCTCAAGGACATCGAGTGGCGCGGCGAGAAATATCTCTGGAGCAAATCGCTGGAGTTCCTCCGGTTCATCGAAGCGCCCAAAGCGGCGGGCGAGGAATTTGAACTGGCGAGCACGCTGCCGGACGCCGCGACCCGCGAGAATTTCCTCGCGAACAAGTGGCGCTTCGTCAGCCCCGTCGAGATGAGCGTCGACTACAATCTATACACCGACTACATCCGGCGATCGAAGGGCGAATTCACCGTCGCCAAAGACCAGTACGTCCGCCTGAAGACCGGCTGGTTCAGCGACCGCTCCGCCTGCTACCTGGCGGCGGGCCGGCCCGTCATCACGCAGCAGACGGGCTTCACCCATTACTACGGCGGCGGGGGAAAAGGCCTGTTCGCGTTCGAAAATGTCGAGGAGATCGCGGAAGCCGCGCGCGCCATCCGCGCCGATTACGCCGCGCACAGCCGCGCGGCCTTCGACCTGGCGCGGGAACATTTCGAGGCGGAGAAAGTCCTCGCCTCGCTCCTGGAACGCGCGGACGTATGAAAAGCGCCGTCTCCCCACGCCGCGAGGAGGATTTCCCCGAGTGGTACCAGCAAGTGGTGAAAGTGGCCGACCTCGCCGAGAACTCGGACGTGCGCGGCTGCATGGTCATCAAGCCGTGGGGCTACGGCTTATGGGAATGCATCCAGCGCCAGCTCGATTTCCTGTTTAAGGAAACGGGCCACAAGAACGCCTATTTCCCGCTCTTCATCCCGCTCAGCTACATGGAGAAAGAGGCCGGGCACGTCGAAGGTTTCGCCAAGGAATGCGCCGTCGTCACCCATCACCGCCTCGAAGCCGGCGACGACGGCAAGCTGCACCCCGCGGGCGAATTGAGCGAACCGCTCGTGGTGCGCCCCACCTCGGAGACGATCATCGGCGCCACGTATGCGAAGTGGGTGCAGTCGTATCGCGACCTTCCCATCCTGATCAACCAATGGGCCAATGTCGTCCGCTGGGAGATGCGCCCCCGCCTCTTCCTGCGAACCACCGAATTCCTCTGGCAGGAGGGGCATACCGCCCACGAGACCGAACAGGAAGCCCTGGAAGAAACCGAGCGGATGATCCGCGTCTACGAGGCCTTCGCCCGCGACCACCTGGCCCTGCCGGTGATCGCCGGGGAAAAATCCGAGAGCGAACGGTTTCCCGGCGCGGTGAAGACGTTCACGATAGAAGCGATGGTGCAGGATCGGAAAGCGATCCAGGCGGGCACCTCCCATTTCCTGGGACAGAACTTTTCGCGGGCTTCGGGCATACGCTTTCTCTCGCGGCAAGGGGCGCAGGAACTCGCGTGGACGACAAGTTGGGGAGTCAGCACCCGGCTCATCGGCACGGTCATCATGACCCACGCCGACGATGACGGCATGATCATCCCCCCGCGCATCGCCCCCGCGCACGTCGTCATCCTGCCGATCTGCCCCAAGCCCGAGACCCGCGACGCCGTCCTGGCCGCCGCGGAAGCGCTTCGCAAACGGCTCGCGGCTCTCGCTTTCCACGGCGCGCCGCTGGGAGTCGAGGTGGATCGCCGCGACATCGGCGGCGGGGTGAAGAATTGGGATTGGATAAAGAAGGGCGCGCCCGTCCGAATCGAACTGGGTCCGCGCGACCTGGAGAACGGCACGCTCGCCGTAAGCCGCCGCGACCGCGCGGGGAAGGAGTTCCTGCAAACGGACGCCTTTGTCGAGCAGGCGCCCGCCATCCTGCAATCGATCCAGGACGCGCTTTACGCAAAGGCGCTGGCGTGGCGCGACGAGCACACGCGCGTCATCGATTCCAGGGAGGACTTCCGCGCCTTCTTCACGCCCGGAAATCCCGCGAAACCGGAGATACACGGCGGCTTCGCCAAAACGCACTGGTGCGGCGCGCGCGCCTGCGAAGAGCGAATAAAGAACGACCTGAAGGTAACGATCCGCTGCATCCCCTTCGACGCCGTCCAGGAGGCGGGCCGCTGCGTCGAATGCGGCGAGCCGAGCGGCCGCCGCGTCATCTTCGCGAAATCCTACTAAACTGGGAGCGCGTCATGCACTGAGCGGCGTCGGTGTCGTTGTAGGGTTGTAGAGGCGGCTGTGCCAGCCGCCTGGAGCGGGGGAAGCAACGCCCAAAGCGCCATGCGCTTCCGGGTTTTTAGGCGGCTGGCACAGCCGCCTCTACAACCCGAGAGCGGGCAAATGTGCATGACACGCTCTAATCCGGCTTTGGCGCGGAAGGCTTGCCGCGCCTTTTCCTCGGCCCGCCCGCAATCTCTCCGCGAAAGATCGCTTCGATCTCGCGATCAAGCGCCAGCATTTCGTTAAGAAGAGCCTCCTTGCTCCGGAGGAGTTCCAGGAGTTGAAGAAGATGCCCGCCGGATGGGGCTGGGCCAGCCTCGTTTTTCCAAATTCGAGAATTATTTCTCATTTATGATCTATATTTTTAATGTTAGCTGATATTTTCCATATTTTATTTAACTCTGTCCAAGTTAGCGCCGATACGCATTTCCGCGCTCGGCCCAAGACGCCGTTACGACCTCTAATCTAGAGCGTAACTCATTCTCGATGAGCCGCTTCTGACGATCCAGAAGTTTCGGACCGGCTCTTCCGTTCCGCGTGCGCCGTCCCGCTCTCACCCCGGGAATTTTCCGGCGAAAGCGTTCCTGAACGCTCCGTGACCGGGCAAAACCCGCGTCCTTCCCGCCGCCATGGCACGGCCATAGCTTATAGAAATTATAGAAAGAACAATTCTTATGAAAAAGACTATAATTTCAATCCTCGCTTCCCTCCTCACCATCGCCTCCTCCCTCGCTTCGGTCGATCTCGGAGCGCCCGCCGCCTCCACTCCTTACGACCCTTACATGGCGCCGGTCAAGCATGTCCTGACGGGCCTCAACGGCAAGGAGAACTCGCTCGACCACGTCCGCCAGTTGATGCGGATCGGCAGGGGCTTCCGCTACTCCTTTACCAGCCCTTACGTCGCCGCCACGCCGGAGACGACCGCCGCGACCCGCTCGGGCGACTGCAAGGCCAAGGCCCTCTGGCTGGCCGCCCAGATGAATGACAGCTCTATCCGGTTCATCATCGGCAAGGCGCGCGCCGAGTCCAAAGTGAGCCACGCCTGGCTGCAATGGACGCAGGACGCCGCGCACACCTGGATCCTGGATTGCACGAACTTCAGCGAGCCGATCCTGGCCGAGCGCGCGGACTCCAGCCGCGAATACATCCCCAACTACGCTTTCACCAAGAGAGGTTCCTACCGCTACGGAGCGCTGTATGCCTCCACGCACCGCAACCCCGCGGTGGCGAGCCGGTAATTTCCCCGACCTAAAAAAACCGCCACAGCCTCGGCCCGAACACAACGGCGCCGACGGCTGTGGCGGTTAAGGCTGAAAGGAGGACGGCGCCTGCGGCAACGTCCTTGGCCTTCCCGGCGAGGGGATGAATCCCGGGCGAGGCCAGATCGACCAGGAATTCCAGCGCCGTGTTCAGCGCCTCGGAGACCAGGACGAGAGCGATCGACAGGAGGACGGCGCACCATTCCCAGCGCGCCAGGCCCCACAGAAACCCCAGCAGAACCGCCAGCGCGGCGGCCGCGACGTGGATCCGGGCGTTCCATTGGGTGGCGAGGAGCGTCCCCAAACCGCGGAAGGCG
Source organism: Spartobacteria bacterium (assembly GCA_021324825.1). GTDB lineage: Bacteria > Verrucomicrobiota > Verrucomicrobiia > Chthoniobacterales > Chthoniobacteraceae > JAJPII01. The sequence goes on from JAJPII010000038.1 coordinate 9,024, forward strand.
TGCCGAAAACCGCGCAGCCACGCCCTCCAGGAAGGCTCCTTGCGGAAATGGTGAACGGTCAAGCCCTCTAAAAAACGGCAGGCCGGGCGGCCTATTTCGTTTCGGACGGCGGCTTCGCCCCCGGCTCCGAGTTCTCAAGCATCGGCCCGGTGCGCTTCGGCTCGGGCCTTACCCCCTCCTCCTTGGCGCTGTTCAGGAGGGCGAGGTCGGAAACAGGATGACGTTCGCACCCGGTGAAGGCCAGGAGGACAAGCAAAAGATACCGCTTCATAGGAGCCATTTAAGATAGTGCGCGCACGAACCGGGCGGCAAGGCATTATTTTGCGTGCGGCTGGAGATGCGGTCGGCTAGGTTGCCCTTCCCATGTTAAGCGCAGGCATTGCCGGTTTGCCGAACGTCGGCAAGTCCACCCTCTTCAACGCCGTCACCCGCACGCGGAAGGCGGCGGCGGCCAATTACCCCTTCTGCACCATCGACCCGAACGTGGGGATCGTCATCGTGCCCGACCCGCGGTTGGATGCGCTGGCAAAGCTCTCCCATTCCAAGAAGGTCGTGCCGGCGGCCATTGAGTTCGTCGACATCGCCGGGCTGGTGAAAGGCGCGAGCCAGGGCGAAGGCCTGGGCAACCAGTTTCTCAGCCACATCCGCGAAGTCCACGCCATCGTGCAGGTCGTCCGCTGCTTCGAGGACGCGGATGTCCACCACGTCAGCGGCTCGGTCGATCCCATCCGCGACATCGAAGTCATCAACACGGAACTCGTCCTCTCCGACCTCGCCACTCTCCAGAAGCGGAAAGAGCGCGTCACGAAAAACGCGCGCACGGGCGACAAAGCCGCCAAGGCCGAAATGGGCGTCCTGGAAAAGTTGATCCCGGCGCTCGACGCGGGCACGCCCGCGCACGTCGTAACCCTGTCGCCGGAAGAGGCGAAGATCGCCCGCGAGTTTTCCCTGTTGACCTCCAAGCCGACCCTCTTCGCGTGCAACGTCGCGGAGGCCGATCTCGCCACCCTCGGCGCCGAGATGGACGCCGCGGAGGAACAGGAAGGCGGCCTGCCCAAGGACACCCTGGAAATCCACCCCGCGGCGCTCCACGTCAAAGCGGTGCGCGACTACGTCCGCACGCACCTGGCCACGGAAGCCATCGTCATCAGCGCGCAGATCGAAAGCGAACTGGTCGACCTCCCCCCCGCCGAAGCCGCCGAATACCTGAAAGACCTCGGCGTGGCGGGCAGCGGCGTCGATTCGCTCATCCGGGCTGTCTATCACCTGCTGGGCCTGCGAACCTATCTCACCACCGGCGAAACGGAAACCCGCGCATGGACCATCCACGCCGGAGACAAAGCCCCGGCGGCGGCGGGCGTCATCCATTCGGACTTCGAGCGCGGCTTCATCGCGGCGGAAACCGTCCACTTCGACGACCTTGTGCGGCTCGGCTCAACCGCCAAGGCGCGGGAAGCGGGCAAGCTGCGGATCGAAGGCAAGGAGTACGTCGTGCAGGACGGCGACGTCATTGAGTTCCGGTTCAACGTGTAGTCAACCTATCACGGCGATCTGACCAAAAGAGGTTCCTCGCCATTCTTGCATTCTTGCGGTAAACGCGGAAATGAGAATCGACGGTGAGCACCTCTGAATACTCATGGATTTCTGATAATCTTACGATACACGCATCCGCGAACGACATCGGAAGATTTTGGTACTTGCGAATCAGTGAGACTACCTCACGGAGGTTTGCCATCGTGGCAAACTCGGAATGGATCGCTCCCGAAGCCAGAATGTCGGCGAGACGATGGGTTCCCGTCTTGTCCTTGGATGCGAGCCGAACCCTTGCATATAGTCGGGTTTGAAGAGAGGTCTGGCGGCAAGGCCGTTGGTTCGGTGCAGGGATCGTTCAGAATCGTCGGCGGTCGTTGTTGAAACCGTCTTTCGATGGCGAGTTTAATTCGCACGCAGTCTCCGTTTTCCAAATTGGGGATTTCCGCGAGGATGTCGTGTACCCTCATGAGTTCAGATTAACCCGCGAAATGGGGGATTGCGAGGAGCTCCATGCCGGCGGAAAGCGGTTGACGCATCTTGAATCCCTCCGCGCCCGCGCCATACTACCGTTCGATCCCCATGCACATCCAGGACATCCTCGCGGCCAACCCCACCACGTTTTCCTTCGAGTTCTTTCCGCCGAAGACGCCGGAGACCGCGGAGAGCCTTTACCAGACCATTCGCGAGCTGGAGGCGTACCTGCCGCACTTCGTCAGCGTTACGTACGGGGCGGGCGGGTCGACCAGGGAGTTGACGCATGACCTGGTTGTCCGCATCCAGGGAACGACCAAGCTTAATCCGATCCCGCACCTGACTTGCGTCTGCCATTCCGAGGAGGAGATCGCGGGCATCCTGCAACGGTACGCGGGTAATGCGGTGGGGAATATTCTCGCGCTGGGGGGCGATCCGCCAAGGAAGGATGGGTATCGCAAGGAGGATGACCGGTTCCAGCATGCGGTCGATCTGGTGAAGTTCATCCGCAGGTTCAATGACTCCGGCGCGCACCCCGACCGGCGCGGGTTCGGCGTCGGCGTCGCGGGTTTTCCGGAGGGGCATCCCGCCACGCCGAACCGGCTGAAGGAGATGGATCATTTGAAGGAAAAGGTCGACGCGGGCGCGGACTACATCGTGACCCAGCTCTTTTTCGACAATCGCGATTTCCTGGATTTCCGCGACCGGTGCGAGCTGGCCGGCATCCATGCGCCGATCATCGCGGGAATCATGCCGATCACGTCGGCGAGCGGGTTGCGTCGCATGGCCGATCTCGCGGGCGGCGCGCGTTTCCCGGCGAAGCTGCTCCGCGCGCTCCAGCGCTGCCAGGATGACGCCGAAGCCGTCGCCCGCGTCGGCATCCACTACGCCTCCGAGCAATGCCACGACTTGCTGGAGAACGAGGTGCGCGGCATCCACTTTTATACCTTGAACCGGTCGGACGCGACCCGGCAGATTTTCGCCAGCCTCGGCATTCAGAACTCGCGATTTGCGGAAGCGCCCGCCATGTGATTTGACTTAACCATGAACGACACAAAACAAGCCGCCCTCATCCCCTTCGAACTGCACACGGAAGCCGTTTTGACCGATCCTTCCGCCAATCCGTTCAAGCTCGTGGTCGATCCCGTGATGCGGATGAAACTGAGAAAGGCGCTCTTCGATCTCATCGAGAACCACGACCAGGAAATGGCGAACTACGTCGCCAACGGGAAGCTCGAGCTCGATTCGTACAAGGAATACATCGAGATATTCGCCCGCAGCCTGCGCGAGACGATGCACAGCGTCGAAGGAATCGGCTATCTCCTGGAGCAATGCGGTTTCCGGGTCGATCCGAAGGAAATCAACCTGCAACCGGAGACCCGCTGGAAAAAGACGAAGAAGACCGGGATGGTCGCGCCGGATTGAACCGGACTAAAACACGCGCCTGCGGGGTTTATTGGGGCGTCGTGGCGCTGCTTTTTGGCGCGGGGGCGTACCAGCGCTTCGTTTCGCTGCCCTCCACGCCGTTCAGCGACCCGGACACCTGGGGATATCTTTACCCCGCTTTGTCGGGTCTCACGAAGGGGGTGTTCGTTCATACGTACGGGCGGACTTTTGTCTATCCGCTCTTTGTTTACGGAGTCCTGCGGCTGTTCCATGACTTCGCCTTTATAAGCGTCCTCCAGCATCTGCTCGGGCTGGGCGCCGGCGCTTTCCTGCTCGCTTCCTGGCGGATGATTTCTCCGCCGGATTCCGTGCGGGCGTGGCGCATGGCGCTCGGGCTTGTCGCGCTGGCGGTGTTCCTCCTCTCCAAGACTTCGCTCCTGATGGAACACTCCATCCGGCCCGAGGCGGTGTTCCCGTTCTTCGCGATTCTCTGCATCTGGCTTTCCCTGCGGTATGGGCGCTCGCGAAATTTCTTTGGGGGCGCGGCGCTGGTTTATGACGCGATCCTGCTCTATTTCATAAAGCCCGCGTGGGGATTCGGGGTTTTGTTCGCCATCCTGCCCGTGCTCGTGATCGAGGGCCGCGTTGTCTTCAAGGTTTCGGTCCTGCTTGTTCCAATGTTCATCGCCTATTGGACGCTCCAGGTTCCCGAGAGAAGATTGGTCGAGAAATACGATCCGCGCGCGGATCGCTTCCTGCCGTCGCTATTGCTTTCCGTGCATGCCGACATGATCCGCGATGAAATGGCGCGCGATCTCACGGCGGTTCCCGCGACGGAGCGGCAGGTTTTGGAAAAGGTCATCGCGCTCATCGACGCGGAGATCAGGCGCAACGCCCCGAACAGTTCCAAGCTGGCCGTTAATCCCGATGTTTTTCTTTACGGCAAGGATAACGTCTGCGCCTTGCTGGAGGATCACTTTAAAAATGACATCGCCGCCTACCGGGCGTTCTGCTTTTCGTATTACAAGAAGGCGTGGCAGCATCAGCCGGTCAAGATGTCGAGGAAGGCGCTCCGGCAGCTCTACGCCTTCTATTCGTGGGAAAACCAGGGTTATGACGCGAGCATGAAGGCAGTCATCAGCGACAAGGACACTGCCGTGAGAACAATGAACGCGCTGAAAGACCTGCCCGTTCCGTGCCCTCCTTACGACAGCTACCGCGCGGCGAGCGGCGGGTTGGAAAAATCCAAGGGTTACTGGCGGCAGTTTATCCCGGTCAGCCTGTTGAGCATGATTCTGTACGGCTGCTTCCCGTTCGTCATTCTGTGCGGCGTGCTCGTCTCCTGTTTCTGGCGAAACGCCCTGTCGTATTGGACGCTCTATTTTTGTTCCTATAACTTCGGGAATTGCCTGACCATCGCCGTCGTCCACAACATGCAGGTGGGGCGTTATGTGAAGAACCAGCTCATCTTCACCGTCCTGTCGGAATGTTGCGCGCTGCTGCTTATAGCGGCTGCTGTTGCGCGAGGCCGTCGAGCAGCGCCCAGAGCGCCTTCCTCGTAGCGGGCACATGGCTCTCGCAGGCGCGGAGGGCTTCGGGCGGCTGGATGAATCTCCCGGAGCCGTAGTCGCCGTCGCCGAGGAACAGGTCGATATCCTCGCGGGCGACTTCTATGTGGAACTGCAAGGCCGCCACGCGCTCGCCGTGGAGAAACGCCTGGTTTTGGCAAACGACGGTGGAGGCCAGGCATTCCGAACCCGCGGGCAGGTTGAAGGTGTCTCCGTGCCAATGGAGCGCCGTGAGTTCCCGCGGAAAATGCTTGAATGCCGGGTGTTTGCGCGCGGCGTGGTGAAGTTCCACCGGGAACCAGCCGATTTCGATTTCCGGGTTCTGGAAGACCTTCGCCCCGAGCACGTCGGCTATCAGTTGCGCGCCGAGGCAGATGCCAAGGACGATCTTTCCCTGACTAATCGCGGCCTGGATAAACAGCTTCTCCTTCACCAGCCACGGGTAGTCGCGGTGCTGATAGATATTCATCGCCCCGCCCATGATGACGAGGAAGTCGAACGCTTCGACGGCGGGCAGCGGGTCGCCCCGGTATAAATGCGAACCCGCCAGCGGGAACCCTTTTTCGCGCGCCCAATCCGCGATCATCCCCGGGCCTTCGGAGGCGCCGTGCTGAAGGTAATGAATGTGCACGACGTGATTTTAATGCGATTGTCAAACGCCCGCCGATGGGGATAGGATTCGGCATGGTTCAAGCCATGGTAACTCCGGCGACAGGGGCCGGATCGCTGAAGGAGACGTATCTCGGCGCGTATCGCTGGATGTTGCTCGCGCGCGTTTCGGAAGAAAAATACGCCAGCCTTTACCGTGGAGGGAAAATCCACGGCAGCGTATTCCTCGGCAAAGGCCAGGAGGCGTTGAGCGTCTCCATCGCGGTGAATTTGCGCAAGGGGGATATATTCTCCCCGCTCATACGCGACCAGGCGGGGCGGCTGGCATTCGGCGAGAGCCTGCTGGATTCCACCCGGGCTTACCTCGGCTCGCGGCTGGGGGCGATGCGCGGACGCGACGGCAACATCCACCGCGGCCGTCCGCGCGATGGGTATTTCGCCATGATCAGCCATCTCGGAGCGATGATTCCCGCGGTCGCGGGGGCGCTGCTCGCGCGGCGGATGAAGGGGATGACGGGCGCCGTGGGCGCGACCACCATCGGCGAAGGCGGCACTTCGACCGGGGCGTTTCACGAAGGGGTAAACCTCGCGGCGGTCGAGCAGCTTCCGCTGGTCATCGTCATCGCCAATAACCAATACGCCTATTCCACGCCGGCCTCCAAGCAGTTCGCCTGCGGCGATCTCGTCGACAAGGCGGCGGGCTATGGCATCGCGGGCCATTCGGTCGACGGGACGGACCTGGCCGCGTGCCTGGAGACTCTTCGGAAAGCCGTCGGCGCCGCACGCGACGGCGGCGGGCCGCAAATGGTCGTCGCCTCCTTGCTTCGCCTGGCGGGCCACGGCGAACACGATGATTTCCGCTACGTGGACCCGGAGTTGCGGCGGACGGCGCTGGGGCGCGATTGTCTCGAAGCGGCCGAAGCCGCGCTCCTGGAAAAACGGTGGGCGACGCCGAAGGAAATCGCCGCGTGGCGGGCGGAAGCGGCGCGGCAAGTGGATGAAACGGTGGCCGCGGTGCAGCGCGAACCGCTCCCGAATCCCGACGAAGAGGATTGGTGCGCGCTTTCCTCGAAACGCCTGGTTGACGGTTTCACCACCGAATGAGCATCACCTACCTCGAAGCCATAAGGGAAGCGCAGGCCAAAGCCCTGGCGGATGATCCGCGTGTCTTCCTTTACGGGCAGGACATAGGGAGCTTCGGCGGCGCGTTCAAGGCCACGAAAAACCTCGCGAAGGAATTTCCCGGGCGCGTGCTCGATTCGACGTTGAGCGAGGATGCGATCATCGGGGCGGCGATCGGGGCGGCCATCGAAGGGATGCGGCCGATCGTCGAGATGCAATACGCGGATTTCTCGACGGTCGGCTTCAACCAGATCGTCAACCACGCGGCAACGCTGTTCTGGCGGACGGAGACGCCTTGTCCGATAACCATCCGCCTGCCCTCCGGCGGCACGAACGGGAGCGGCCCGTTCCATAGCCAGAACATGGAGTCGCTCTACGCGCACTACCCCGGCCTGGTGGTGATGACGCCGGCCACGGTGGAAGACGCCTACAGCATGCTGCTGGAAGCGGTGGCGATAGACGACCCCGTCATTTTCTGCGAACACAAATATCTCTACTACCACTTGAAAGCCGACGGCCTGCCGACCGAAGCCGAGCCGGTGGGGAAGGCGAAAATCGCGAGGCCGGGCCGGGACGTGACGGTGGTGGCCTATAGCGCCATGGTCCACGAAGCGCTGGAGATGGCGCGGGAGCTGGCGACCGAAGGCACTGAAGTCGAAGTGGTGGACCTGCGTTCCGTGAAGCCGCTCGATACGGATACGGTCCTGGCGTCCGTGGCGCGCACCGGGCGGTTGCTCGCGGTGGGCGAATCTTTTCCCTGGGGAGGCGTGACGGCCGAAGTGGTCGCGCGCGTGGCCAGCGCGGGCTTCGGCTTGCTCGACGCCGCTCCGCAACGCCTCAACGCCAAGGATACGCCCGTTCCCTTCCACCCGAATCTCTGGGGCACGCATCGCCCCACCGCGCGCGCGATAGCCATCGCCGTGCGGGAACTCCTGCGCTCCTGATCCTATGCCGCGAATCCCCATCATCATGCCCCAGCTCGGCGAATCGATAGCCGAGGCGACCGTCGTCAGCATCGGAATAAAAGCGGGAGACGAAGTCGGCGGAGACCAGGAAGTCATCGAGGTCGAGACCAACAAGGCGGTCATGAGCGTCACCACCCCGTGCGCGGGGCGCGTCGAGGAATTGCTGGCGGAGCAAGGGCAGAGCTACCCCGTCGGCGCCACGCTCGGTTACCTGGAAGTGAGCGCAGAGGACGCCGCCAAGCTCGGGGTTTCCGCGACGGCGCCGCCGCCGCATGCGGCTCACGCGGAAGGCGAGGCGCCCAGGAGGCCCGGTCCGACCGGCGTCGAGCCCACCTTGCACGGCCTGCCCGTGCCCGCCCACGCGGCGGGCGCCAGCTACATGTCGCCGCGCATGAAGGCTCGGATGAACGATCTCGGACTGCACGCCGCCGACCTCTCGGGCATAGCGGGCAGCGGCGCGGCGGGGCGCGTCACGATCGAGGACCTGGAAAAGTTCCTGCGCAATCTCGAGCGGAACAAGATGACTCCAGCTTCCAGCATGCGGGTGGCGGTGGCGGACGCCATGCGCCGCAGTTGGACGCGCCCGCTGGCCACCGTCGCGCTCCCGGTCATCCTCGACCCCGTGCTGGAACACCGGCGCGCTTCCAAGCCGAAAGCGGGGCCGGCGCTGTACGCCTTGCGCGCCCTCGGGATCGCGCTCTCCGAAAACCGGGCGCCGGCGGGGCGGCTGGTCGGGGACAGGATCGTGCATCCGGCGTCGATCGACATCGGGTTCGCGGTGGAGGCCGAGGATGGCGTGCTGGTGCCCGTGTTGCGCGACGCGGACCGGACGACGCTGAAGGAACTTGTCTCCCGCTACGATGAACTGGTGGACCTCGCGCGGCAGCGGCGTCTGCCCGCGAGCGCGACCGGCGGCTCCGTGGCGACGGTGACGAATTTCGGGACATTCGGCCTGACTTGGGCCACGCCCATACCGCTGCCCGAACAAACGCTCGTTCTCGGCATGGGCGCGGGGCGGGTCGCGCCGAATTGGGACAAGCAGAAAAAACAGTTCCTGCCGGTGACGGAGATCAACCTGACCCTGAGCTTCGATCACCGCGTGCTGGATGGCGGCGCGGCGGGCAGGCTGCTCGCACGGGTTGCGGCGCTGCTGGCGGCTCCGGAAGAATTGTAGGGCATCGCCGCCGGCGGAAGAGGCGGCGGCTGCGACCGTTTCTTGACGGCGAACCACACGAGAACGCAAAAACCCGCGACGGCCAGGCCGCTGAGGATCTTTCGCGCGATCAATCTACTCCGTCAGCGTGTCGATCTTTTCCGCCGTCTCGAAGTCCAACTCCGTCAGGCCGCCTTCGCTGTGCGTGGAGAGCACCAGCCGCACCTTGTTATAGCGGATGTCGATGTCGGGATGATGCTCCTGCTCCTCGGCGATCTCCGCGACCGCGTCGACGAAGTCGATGGATTGGAAAAAGTCGTCGAATTCAAAGGTGCGTTCGATGGTCTTTTTTTCCTGTTCCCATTCCGGGACGCGTTTCAACCAGTCTTTGATCTCACTCGCTTTCAGCAGTTCGGCCATAATAAAATTTTGTTGGGGTTGGATCAGCCTTAGCACTCCAGAATTCGTTTTCAAGAAGAAATCCTGCCGTGCGACTTGAACATCCCCGGCGGGGCATGTAAACGTTCCGGCATGGGTACACTTTACAATAACATCGTTGAGACTGTCGGCCGCACGCCGCTCGTAAAATTGAATCGCGTCACCAGCGGAGTAGACGCCACTGTCGCGCTGAAGTGCGAGTTTTTTAATCCGCTCGGCAGTGTGAAGGACCGCATCGGCATGGCGATGATCGAGGCCGCGGAAAAGGACGGGACGCTGACGAAAGAGACCGTCATCGTCGAGCCGACCAGCGGAAATACGGGCATCGCGCTGGCGTTCGTGGCGGCGTCGAGGGGCTACAAGCTCATCCTCACGATGCCCGAGACGATGAGTTTGGAACGGCGCACTTTGCTTGCAATGCTCGGCGCGAAGCTGGTGTTGACGCCGGGAAGCGAAGGGATGAAGGGGGCGATCGCCCGGGCGGAGGATATTGTGAAAAACACGCCGCACGCGTGGATGCCCCAGCAGTTCAACAACCCGGCGAACCCCGCGATCCATGCGGCGACGACGGCGGAGGAATTGTGGGCCGACACGGACGGGAAGATCGACATCCTCGTCTCGGCGGTGGGCACGGGCGGGACGATAACGGGCGTGGCGGAAGTCATCAAAAAGCGGAATCCGGCGTTCGTCGCCATCGCGGTTGAGCCGAAGGATTCGCCGGTGATCACCCAGGCGAAGAAAGGCGAACCGCTCAAGCCGGGGCCGCATAAGATCCAGGGGACGGGCGCGGGGTTCATTCCCAACAATCTTCATCTCGGGATCGTCGATGAGGTCATCACGGTGACCAACGACGAGTCGTTCGCGATGGCGCGGCGGCTGGCGAAGGAGGAGGGCATCCTCGTTGGAATAAGCACCGGCGCGAATGTCCACGCGGCGATCCAGGTCGCGAAGCGGCCGGAGAACAAGGGGAAGTTGATTGTGACCGTGGCGTGCTCCACCGGCGAACGGTATCTCAGCACGGCTCTCGCGGAAGAGGCGAAAGCCGAGGTCGGAGGGTAAAAATGGGGTTTATGAACTTGACAGGTTTGTAAAGCGGAGTAGAGTGGGGTTGTGAAAAGGAAAGAACCCTCTCAAGAATGCTCCCGCGTGCGCGAAGGCTCCGCCGTTTATACCGCGGGGCCTCCTCCAAAATTGCGGCGACTCTCTGAAGAAATTCGCGGCGTTGTCCGGGAACTGGGAGTTTATTGCAGCCCGGTGGAGGTCGCGCGCGCCGTCGCGGACGCCATCAATGCGGAGGCGGGGAGCCGGCCGGACCGCGCGCTTGACCGCGCGGCGGCGCGGGGCCTCATCCTGCGGGAGGAAGCCAAGCAGCAGGAGGGCGGGCATCTCTCCGCGGATGAAGCGGCCCGCATGCTGGGCATCTCCAAGACCAGCGTCCTGGAGCGCTACAAGAAGGGACGCATCCTTGGCTGGAGAGAGCCCCGGCAAAATGCGGTGCGTTTTCCTTACTGGCAATTTTCCGTTGACGGCATGCTGAAGGGGTTGCCGGAGATTCTCGTCATCCTCGGGCATTCCACTCACATTGACGATTGGGGGCGGATCATGTTTTTCCTCAATTCCCGGGAGAGCTTGCGCGGGGAACGCCCGTTGGACGCTCTCCGCCAAGGCCGTCCAAGGGAGGTCGAGCGGCTCGCCTGGAGCGATGTCGAGTAAGTACGGCGCAGTTCGCCCGTTCTATAAGCCGTCGGAAGATTTCGGGAAGCGCAAGATTCCCGTGACTATGCTTGAGGCGGGCGTTTTGCTGCGATTGCACGGCAGCGATCTGCCGGCGCTGCATTTCGGGCGGCGGGCCGGCGCGCGCTTTACGCCGGAGGACACCCCGCGCGGGGTGATGTACCTGGCGGAGGACTTGGAGACGTGCATCTTCGAGGTGTTCGGCGACGAGATGCTGGCGGGGCGCTGTCTCATCCGGGCGTTCAAATGGATGAATTACAGCGTTTCGGAGATCGGTTTTCCCGCGCTCCGGGTGTGCGATTTCACGGATGTTGTGACGACTACCGCGGCGGGGGTGGACCTGGCGTCCCTGATGGCGCAGGACCTGGCAGGCCCCCAGGCGTGGAGCCGGGCGGTGATGCATCATCGGGCGCGTTTCCAGGCGATCCGTTATGCAAGCCGTTTTACGGGCGGCGGCTGCCTGGCGTTGTTTGAAGCGCCCGAGATTTGTGAGGCCGTGACTGCCACGGCGGCCGGGCGGCTGCACGAGACGCCCGACGCGAACGCTTTCCTCGACGAGCACGAGGCGGCGGTCGTGTAACTCTACTTCTTCGATGCGACCGGCGGAGCGGCTGCGCGTCGCTGGGTTTTTTTGCGCGCGAGGTACGCCGCGCGGCGGCGGCGTTTGATGATTTTGTTCGATTGCTGTCCCATGTGATTTCCTAAAATCCGAGACCGGGCGGCAGGCCAAGTCCGGCGGTGATCTTGTTCATTTCCTGTTCGGCGAGTTCCTTGCCTTTTGCGATGGCCTGCTTCACCCCGCTCAGGACGAGGTCTTCCAGCATTTCCACGTCGTCGGGGTCGACGATTTCCTTGCTCAGCTTGATGGAGACGACCTCGCCGGCTCCGTTCGCCACGACCGTTATCTTTCCTCCGCCCGCGGTGACTTCGACCGTCTTTTCGGCAAGCTCGGCCTGGGTGCGGGCCATGTCGTCCTTCATCTTCTGAGCCTGCTTCATCATCTTCTGGATATTCATAATCTTAGGCAGACTGGATTTCCCCCTTGAAAATTTCGAGGGCTTTCCGGATCAACGGATCGTTTTTCAATGCTTCCACGGGGTCAAGCGGCAAATCCTCTTTCTTTTCGACGAGGGCCTGCTCGAGGAGGTCTTCGCGCACCTCACACCGCAAAGTCAAAGGGCGGCCGGCGATCTCGGAGAGAAGGTCTTCAAGAAAAACGCGATTGCTCGCGCGGGTGAGGGATTCGAGCGCGAGGCTCTGGGTCTTTGGAAACCCGAGGAGGCATGCATTGCCTTCGATGCCGAGGAAGACGCCCGCTTCCACCCAGGAAAGGATGAACTTCCGCCTCTCTCTGACGGCTTCCAGGATGGCGGGCCAGAGGGCATCGTCCTGCACGGCGGCTTTTTTTGGAAGAGGAGGAGGCGGCGGAGGGTCGTCGCTTACGAGCGGAATCGGAATTGGAATTGGAACTGGAATTGGCGCGGCGGCGGGTTGGCGCGGGGGCGGAGCCTCGCCGGTTCGCAACCGGGCGAGTGCGTCGATGACTTCGGTGAGGGTCGCCTGGCCGAGCGTCTGGATGGCCTTGATGACGGCCACTTCGAAATGCAGCTTCTTGTTCGGCGCCCATTTCATGCGGCTTTCGGCGGCGGCGAATTGCTCGATGAGTTCCAGCAGGCGGTCGAGCGCGATGCGCGCGGCCTGGGCTCTCGCCGATTCGGTGAAGTCCCCGGCGCCGGGATCGGCTTTCAGGATGAGGAGGTCGCGCAGGTGGAGGATGAGGTCGGTCATCAACCGGGAGAGGTCTTTTCCCGCTTCCGATTGTTCGTGGAGGATGGCGAGCGCCTTGGAGGAAGCGCCGTCGAGGATGCGCTCGCACAGGCGCGAAACGGTCTGCTCGGCGGTGAATCCGAAAATGGAGAGGACATCCTCCTCCGCGATCTTGTCGCCGCAAAAAGCGACGAGCTGGTCGAGCATGGACTCGGCGTCGCGCAAGCCGCCCTCCGCCCCGCGCGCCACGGCGTGGGCCGCGCGTTCATCCAGGGTTATCTTTTCCTCCCGCGCGATGAACAGCAGGTGCGCGGCGATCAACGCGGCGGGTATGCGCCGCAGATCGAACCGCTGGCAGCGGCTCAGGATCGTCGGCAGGACCTTCTGCGGTTCGGTCGTGGCGAAGATGAACTTCACGTGCGCGGGCGGTTCTTCCAGCGTCTTGAGCAGCGCGTTGAAGGCCGCGGAGCTGAGCATGTGAACCTCGTCGATGATGTATATCTTGAACTTGCCGTGCGCGGGGGCGAACCGGACGTTCTCGCGCAGTTCGCGCACCTGCTCGACGCCGTTGTTGCTCGCGCCGTCGATTTCCAGGACGTCGAGGCTGGTTCCCCGCGCGATCTCGCGGCAGGAATCGCATTCGCCGCAGGGCATGACGGTGGGGCCTTTGACGCAGTTCAGGGCCTTGGCCAGGATGCGGGCGGTCGAAGTCTTGCCCACCCCGCGCGGGCCGACGAATAGATAAGCATGCGCCAGCCGGTTTTGCTCGATGGCGTTTTTCAAAGTCCGGGTTATGTGCTCCTGGCCGACGACGGAGTCGAAATCCCGCGGACGGTATTTCCGGGCAAAAACCTGGTAGTTCACTTCCCGATGTCTTCGTTCCAGAGGCTGGGGTTCTCGGCGATGAAGCGGCTCATCATCTCGACGCATTCCGGCAGGTCGAGATCGATGACTTCGACGCCGTGCCCGCGCATGAACTCCGGCGCGCCGGGGAAAGTGCGGCTCTCGCCCACGATGACTTTCTTGATGCCGAACTGGACCACCGCGCCCGCGCAGAGGTAGCAGGGCATCAGCGTCGAATAGAGCGTCGTGCCGTGAAAGCCGCCGATCCGCCCCGCGTTGCGGAGGCAGTCGATCTCGGCATGGGTCACGGGGTCGCCGTCCTGCACGCGTTTGTTGTGTCCGGCGGCAATCAGTTTTCCGTCGCGCGCCAGCGCGGAGCCGATGGGGATGCCCCCTTCCAGGATTCCTTTGCGGGCTTCCTCTATGGCTGCGAGCATGAAGGGATCGGCGGTTTCCATGGGCAAAAGAGTCGCGCCGAATTCCAGCGAAGGCAATCCTCATTCTTGCTGGCGCGAGGCAAAGGAACTACGTAGCGTGATGGCCTTGAAATCCTTCGGCATTATCGCCGGCAACGGCATTTACCCCTTGCTGATGGCGCGCTCGGCGCGCAAGGCGGGCGTCGAGCGGATAGTGGCGTTCGCGTTTCACGGCGAGACCGATCCGAAGCTGGCCGAACTGGTCGACGAGATCGACTGGCTGCGCGTGGGCCAGCTCGCGAAGTTTCTCGATTCCGTCCGGAAGACGGGGATCAGCGAGGCCGTCATGGCGGGCCAGATACAGCCCAAGCATCTTTTCGACCTCCGTCCCGACATCCGTTCGGTGGTGCTGCTGGCGACCTTGAAAACCCGCAACGCGGAGTCTATTTTTGGCGCGATCGCCGAGGAGTTGGCCCAGATCGGCGTCACCCTGCTCCCCGCGACCACTTTTCTCGATGACTGCCTCGTGCGCCCCGGCCTTGTCGCCGGCCCGAAACTGAGTCCCCGCGAGGAAGAAGACATAACTTATGGATTCCAGATCGCGAAGGAAATGAGCCGCCTCGACATCGGGCAAACGGTCATCGTCAAGGAAGGCACGGTCCTCGCGGTGGAAGCCTTCGAGGGAACGAACGAGGCCATCAAGCGCGGCGGCGCGCTCGGGAAGAAGGGGGCGATCATGGTCAAGGTGTCGAAGCCGAACCAGGATTTCCGGTTCGACGTTCCGGTCATCGGGCTGCAAACATTGGACACGGCGCGGGATGCGCGCCTGCGGGCCATAGCGGTCGAGGCGGGCAAGACTCTTGTGCTGGAGCAGGAGGCCGTGCCGGCAAAGGCCGCGGCGTGCAAGATATCCATCGCGGGCGTTTCACTATGAATCAAATAAGAGCTGGAGTCGTAGGATTGGGACACATCGGGAAGAACCACGCCAGGGTGTTGTCCGAACTGCCGGGCGCGGATTTCACGGCGGTTTATGACGTCGATGAAAAAACGGCCCGCGAGATCGCGGCGCAATACGGCGCGCGGGCCGCGGGCAGCCTGGAGGAATTCGCGGAATTGGTGGACGCCGTTTGCCTGGCGACGCCGACGCCGACGCACTTCGAACTGGGCAAGGCTCTTTTGGATCGAGGCAAGCATCTGCTCGTGGAAAAGCCGATAGCCGAGAACACCGCCCAGGCGCGCGGCCTGGCCGACCTCGCGCAGAAGCGGGAACGCGTGTTGCAGGTCGGCCACATCGAGCGCTTCAACCCCGTCCTCGGCGCGCTGGAGCAGCGGCTCACCCGGCCGCGCTTCATCGAGGCGCACAGGCTTTCGCCGTACCCGCACCGGAGCACGGAGATAGGCGTGGTGCTGGACCTCATGATCCATGACCTCGAAATCATCCTGCACCTCGTCCGTTCGCCCGTGGGGCATATCGACGCCGTGGGCATCCCCGTGCTCAGCCGAGGCGAAGACATCGCCAACGCCAGGCTGCGCTTTGAAAACGGCTGCGTCGCCAACATCACCGTCAGCCGCATCAGCCCGGAAAAGATGAGGAAAATACGCGTCTTCCAGGAGGACGCCTACCTCTCGCTCGACTACCAGGATCAAAGCGGGGAGATATTCCGCAAGGAAGGCGGAACGATCGTGCGGGAGGCCGTCGAGGTCGAAAAGGACGAGCCGCTGAAGCGCGAGCTGCAATCCTTCATCGAATGCGCGCGGGCCGGTTCCGCGCCGAAGGTTTCGGGTTACGCCGCCGCCGCGGCCCTGGAAGTGGCGTTGGAGATAACGGGCATCATCGACAAACAGAACAGGGAGGAAGCATGAAGCTATACTTGGTGGCCGGGGAAGCCAGCGGCGACGCCAGAGGGGCCGAGTTGATGAAAGCGCTGCATCTGCAACGGCCGGACATCCGGTTTTTCGGCGCGGGCGGCCCGCGTATGAAGACGCTGGCGGGCGGCAAATTTCAGGATTGGAGCGCGCACGCCGTGGTGGGGATCATCGAGGCGCTGCGGAACTACGGTTACTTCAAGAAGCAGTTCGACGCGATGCTCGCGGAGATCGCCGAGTTGAAACCGGACGCCGTAATCCTGATCGACTACCCCGGGTTCAATCTGCGGCTGGCGGCGGCGCTCAAGAAGACCGCGGCGCATCCAAAGATCATCTATTACATCAGCCCGCAGGTCTGGGCGTGGAACCGCCGGCGGATACCGAAGATGGCGCGCATCCTCGATCTTATGATCTGCATTTTCCCCTTCGAGAAGGCGCTTTACGAGAAATCCGGACTGAAAACGGTTTTCGCCGGGCATCCGCTCGTCGATTCGCTCGCCGCCCGCAAGACGGGCGAGACGCGGGAGATCGAACTGGTGGGCCTCTTTCCGGGCAGCAGGCGCAAGGAAGTGGAAAAGATATTCCCCGTCATGATCCAGGCCGCGCGCCTCATGAAACACGCGCAGCCGTACCTTCGTTTCGAGGCCGCGGCGGTTTCCAGTTCCATCGCCAACCTCATGCAGACGCATCTCCACGACGATCTCTGCGTCATCAGGACAAACGCTTCGCACGACCTGATGCAGCGGGCCGGGGTGGCGATGGTCGCTTCCGGCACGGCCACGCTGGAGGCGGCCTACTTCGGGCTGCCGTTCGTCATTCTCTACAAGGTGTCGCCGCTCACGGCCTTGATGGGCAAGCTCCTCATTCGCGTCCGTTTTCTCGGGATGGTGAACATCCTCGCGGGCAGGGAGATCGTGCGGGAGTTTCTGAATGCCAGGGCGAAGCCGGAAGCCGTCGCCCGGGAGATGTTGCGGCTCGCGAAGGACGAGAGCGCGCGGGAGGCGATGCGACGCGACCTGGCCGCCGTGACGGCGATGCTGGGCGAAGGCGGAGCGAGCGACCGCGCGGCGAAGGCGGTGCTGGCGGAGACAGCTTGAAGCGGGTTGAATTTTCTGTTTCTAATTGCCCGTCATGTCCTCCCTCTCGCTTCCGCCGGGTCCAAAAACCAAATTCGCGGCGGGCGTCTTTCTCGAACTGCGGCGCGATCCGCTCGGCTTTCTGTTGCGCGCTGCGCGACAGTATGGGGACGTCTGCCACCTGCAACTCGGCCCACGGCACAACTATCTTGTCAATAATCCGGAGGACATCAAAAACATCCTGGTCGCGCCCCAGGGGATGGCGCGTTCAAACCATCCTTCGATCAAGCGTCTTCTCGGCAAGGGGTTGATCACGAGCCAGGGGGAATTTCATCGGAGGCATCGCCGGCTCGTCCAGCCCGCTTTTCACAAAGCGCAAATCGCGGCCTGGGGCCGGGAGATGAGCGCGGAGGGCGAGCGCACCAGTTCCCGGTGGAAAGACGGGGGCGTCATCGAGGTCGGCGAGGAGATGTCGCGGGCCACCCTGGCGGTCATCGTCAAGACGATGGTCAGCACGGACATCGAAGACAGCACCGGG
The DNA here is from genome assembly GCA_021324825.1 of Spartobacteria bacterium. Lineage (GTDB taxonomy): Bacteria > Verrucomicrobiota > Verrucomicrobiia > Chthoniobacterales > Chthoniobacteraceae > JAJPII01. The sequence continues at coordinate 26,509 of JAJPII010000038.1, forward strand.
CGCCGGCTCGGGGAAGCCTGGAGCACCGTCATCGGGACGTCCCACCTGCACAAGATTCCATTCCTCGACGAGCTTCTTCTCAAGCTGCCGCTGCCGAGGACCCGCCGCATCGAGAAAGGGCTGCGCTACCTCAACGAAACCATCTACGCGATGATCGCCGAGCGCAGGAACCGCGGCCTGGAGAAGCCGGACCTCCTTTCGATCCTGTTGCGGGTGCGCGACGCCGAAGGAGACGCGGCGGGCCTGGCGGATGAGGAAATCCGCGATGAGATTCTCACGATGTTCACCGCGGGCCACGAGACGATCAGCAGCGCGCTGACGTGGACCTGGCATCTCCTGTCGCTCCATCCCGAGGTCGAGGCGGCGCTGCACGCGGAGGTGGACGGCGTCCTGGAAGGCGGGAGGGCGCCTGGCGTGGACGACCTCCCGCGGCTGCCTTACACGAGGATGGTGCTCGCCGAGTCGATGCGCATCTACCCTCCCGTATGGATCATCGCGCGGCGCAATGTGGAAGACTACCAGCTTGGCGAGCACCTCGTCCCGGCCGGCTCGTTCCTGTATCTCAGCCAGTATGTCGTCCACCACGATGCCCGCTACTACCCCGACCCGGACCGCTTCGACCCGACGCGCTGGACTCCGGAAGGGATCGCCAGCCGGCCCAAGTACTCCTATTTTCCTTTCGGCGGCGGGGGTCGCCAATGCATCGGCGAGGGATACGCTTGGACGGAGGGCGTCCTGCTTCTGGCTCTCCTCGCCCAGCGTTGGCGGCTGGAGCCCGTCCCGGGCCAGCGCATCGATATAGACCCCGTCATCACCCTTCGCCCCAAGCACGGCTTGCGAATGACCACACACGCCCGCCATGGCGCGAACTGAAGCCCCATCGCGGTTTCATGGAAAAGTCGCCCTGGTCACAGGCGGGGCGGCGGGCATCGGGCGCAGTTCGGCGCTGGCTTTCGCGCGGGAAGGAGCAAAGGTCGCTGTCGCCGACGTCATCGAGGAGGGCGGCGAACAGACCGTCCGGATCATCAAGAAAAACGGCGGGGACGCTTTTTTTTGGAAGACCGATGTTTCAAAGGCGGCCGAAGTCAACGCTCTCGTGGACAAGACCGTCGAGACGTTCGGAAGGCTCGACTTCGCCCATAACAACGCCGGCATCGAAGGCGCACGGGCGCGGACCGCCAACTGTTCGGAGAAGAATTGGGACCGCACCATCGCGGTCAACCTGAAAGGCGTCTGGCTCTGCATGAAGGCGGAGATAACCCAGATGCTCCGGGGCGAGGGAGGCGCGATCGTCAACACCGCTTCCGTCGCGGGGCTGCTCGGCCTTTACAAGCTCCCCGCCTATACCGCCAGCAAACACGCCGTTCTCGGCCTCACGAAGACCGCCGCGCTGGAATATTGCCGGGCCGGCATCCGGGTGAACGCCGTATGCCCCGGCTTGATCGACACGGAGATGATCGAGCGCGCCTTCCTCGGCGGCAACGTCAAGCCGGGATTGTTCCGGCCCCTGGCCCGCGCCGTCCAGGCCGCGCGGAAATACGGCGGCAGAAAATTTCTCGAAGCCGGCACGCCTTCCAGGCGCATGGGAACGCCCGACGAGATTGCCGAGGCGGTCGTCTGGCTCTGCTCGGACGCCGCCAGTTTCGTCAACGGCCACGGACTGGTCGTCGACGGGGGGATGGTCGTCGCATGAGTTTCCCGAAAGCGGAGATCGAGGCGTTGTGGGCGCCGTGGCGGGTCGAGTACTTCCAGATCCCGGAGAAGGGCGATTTTCTCGGCGAAGCCGCGCGGGCGTCCGACGACGCGGCGCATCTCGTCCTCCGCAGGCGCAAGAGCGCCTTTCTCATGATGAACCGCTACCCGTACGCGGTGGGGCATCTCATGGCCGTCCCCTACCGGAAAGTGGCGGAGCTGGCCGACCTGACGGAAGAGGAAAAGATCGAGCTGTGGGACCTGGCGGCGCACGGCCAGGGACTTCTGCGAAAGGCCGTCCGCGCGCAGGGTTTCAACATCGGCCTGAATTGCGGGGAATGCGCCGGGGCGGGCGTGGCGGACCATCTGCATCTGCACATCGTTCCGCGCTGGGCGGGCGACACCAACTTCATGCCCGTGCTGGGCGGCGTGCGCGTGCTGGCGGAGGCGCTGGGCGAACTGTACACGAAGCTGATGAACGTCCCATGCCCCTGACGCCCCTTCTCCAACAGTTGCTGGAAGTCGGCAACGGCGCGGCTCTCGGCTCGATGGCGGTCGCGTTTCACGACTTCGAAAGCGCACTTCATTTCTCCTACCAGGGAGACCGCTTCTTCCACGCCGCGAGCACGATGAAAGCGGGCATCCTCCTGGCGCTCTTCAAGACCGCCGAGGAGGGCGCGCTGAAACTGGAGGACAGGCTGCACGTCCGCAACCGCTTTCGCGGCATCGCCGACGACGCCGTTTACCGCATGGACCCGAGCCGCGACGGCGACTCCGACGTCTACAAACAGATCGGCCGCGCGATGACGCTCTCCGACCTCGCGCGCGCGATGATCACGCGCAGCAGCAACCTCGCCACCAACCTCCTGCTCGACTACGTGGGCCTGGACAGGGTGCGCGAGATATTGGAGGAAGCGGGCGTGGACGGCGTGAAGATACAGCGCGGAGTCGAGGATGAGGTGGCCTTCCAGCACGGATTAAACAACGAGGTCACCGCCGACGGGCTGCTCGACCTCTTCCGCCTGTTCCACGAAGGCGCCTACATCAGCGAGCAAAGCCGGGCCGGCATCCTGGAAATCCTTTTCGCGCAGGAATACAACAGCATGATCCCCGCGAAGCTCCCGCCCGGCGCGAAGGTCGCGCACAAGACGGGCGAGATTTCCAACATCTGCCACGACGCGGGCCTCGTCTTCCTGCCGGAACGCAAGCCGTACGCACTCGCCATCCTCACCGAATCGCGCGGTTCGGTCGAGAGCAGGCACAAGGCCGTCGCCGCGATGTCGGAGATCATCCATCGCCGGGTCACCCTTTCATGAACGGATTTCCGACAGTCGACGGGCTGACATTTGTGGAACCGCATCGAAGCCTCCTGAAGCCCGCCGAGTCCGTCGTGGACCAGCTCGGAAACGCACATTCGCTGCCGCGCTTTTTTTACGCCGTCGAGTCGTGGGCGGCGGCGAAAAACGCCCGGCTGAGCGAGCACTTCACCGTCGCGGAACTTCTTTACGTCGATTGCCGCGAGGCGCGCCCGCTGCTGGAAACGTTCCCGCATTACATCCCCTGCTCCGTTTCGATTCTCGCGCGTTACCTGGAACTCTTCCGGCGGAAGGTCGACGCGCCCGTCTTCATCAGCGTCAACGGCGGTTATCGTTCCCCCGCCCACAAGATCAACCGGGGCTACGGCCCGCACAGCTGGGGCGCCGCCGCGGACATCTACCGCATCGGCGATACCTGGCTCTCCGGCCAGAAGGAGATCGAGAAATACGGGGCCCTCGCGCGCTCCCTCGCGCCGGAGCTTTTCGCGAAACCGTTTGGCGACGGCCCGGGGCAGACCGACGACCATCTGCATATCGATATCGGATATGTGAACTACGCGCCCCGCGAGGGCTGAAATGTCATCCAAAGCAGCCACGGGCCACGAGGGTTCGAGCCGGCCGCTCCGGCCCGTCATCGGCCTCGAGGCCGAGTTCAGCACGTTCGTCCGGGATGAGAAACGGCTCCCCGAACACGTCTTCCGGCATCCGAGCGAGATCGTGCGCGGGGCCATGCTGCCGCGCTCCGGGCGCTCCGCGCACATGCCGTCGGGCGGGGCGCTTTATTTCGATACGGGAGTCATCGAGGTCGCCACGCCGATCATCGAGATCGAGCCCGGCTGCTGCATCCGCGCGACCAGGTCTCTTTGGGAGCAGATCGCGTATCTGCGGCGGGAACTCGACGGCTGGGAAAAACGGGACGGACGCAAAGTCAGGCTGGAGGGTTTCAGTGCGCATTACAACATCTCGGTTCCGCCCAGACAGGGCCTCGCGCATTTGTTGAGTTTCATCCTCCCGGTCCCCGTCCTGCTGCTCGCTGCGAATCGCCTCAGCACCGGGGTCGGCGTCCGCCCGAGGGAAAACCGCGTCGAAGTCACCGTGGACTTTACGCCCGACCCGGATCTTATGATCGCGGCGGCGTCCCTCATCGCGGGCGTCGTCACCGCCGTCGCCGAATGGCCTTCGCACGACCTCGGCCGACTGGCGCGCTTCCCGGTCATCACCCCGTTTCAACCGGGAAAACACACTTCGCGAAAAGGGTGGCTCGCGCGGTTCGACTGCTTCCCGCGCAATCCCTTCGCCGCGGACGTCAACGCGCCGGACTGGCGTCTCCGCGATGGGCGGACGCTCAGCCTGCGCCGGATCGCGCGCGAGATCGCCGAGCCGTTCCGGGACTCCATCCTCGCCGTGTCGGATGCGGACTGCCTGGCGCACATCTTCGAAGTATTCGACGGGCGCGCGCGTTCCCTGCTCGATTTCCCCGAACGCCCGCCCCGCTACCAGGACGTGGGCCGCGTCATCGACTGGAATCGCCGCTCCATCCGCAAGCTGCCGCGTTCGGCTTACGAAGAAGTCGTTCACCGCATCATCACGCACCGGAAAATGCGGGTGGGCGCCTCCACCTACGTCGCGGAACGGATGCAAGGGTGGTACGAAGTCGTCTCCCGCAATACGAAGACCGGCCTGCGGCGCGTGTTCAACCTGGACGACCTCGTCGCGCAGGGAGGCGTCTGAAATTTGCTGGAGGTCGATCTCGGATCAGGCAACGGCGCGTTCCTTCTCGCGATGGCCGCGCTGTTCCCGGAGCGCGATTTCATCGGCGTTGAGCGCCTTTCGCGGCGCGCGGAGAAAACCGGACGTGCTGTCGCGCGCAACGGCTTGTCCAACGCGCGCGTCCTGCATTGCGAGATAGCCGAGGCGATGCGCTCGTTCGCTCCGGAATCCGTGGCGGTGTTTCATCTCCTGTTCCCCGACCCCTGGCCGAAACGCCGGCATCACGTCCGGCGATTGATCAACGACGCCTTTCTCCGCGCGGCGTGGACGGCGCTGGAAAAGGACGGCGAATTGCGCTTCATGACCGATGACCGCCACTACTTCGAGCAAACGCGAAAGCTGCGGCATCCCTTCACGGAGGAGGAGTGGGAACTCCCGGACCTTCCGCGGACGGAGTTCGAGGAACGCTACCGGGCTGACGGGCGCCCGATTTACAGGCTCCGTCTAAGAAAGAGTTGATCTCCCACCCTTCCCTCCGCAGATCGACGCGGACGGCGCCGCATTCATCCTGCCGGAAAAGCCGGATGCCGCGCGCGGCGACCGAGGCGGCCCACGAATCCGCGATGTGCGCGCCCGCCGGATATTTGAAGGAAGCGCAAATGATTGCCGCGGGATGGACCGCGTCGATGAAATCCAGCGAACCGGAAACGTCCGCCGCGTGCTGGCCCTTTATGAGGATGTCGCTCTTGAGATCGCGCTCGTGATCCAGCAGCCAGTGTTCCGTGACGAATCCGCCGTCGGACATAAGGAGCGCTTTGCAGCCGCCTGCCGAGACCTGGAGCGCGAGCGCCTTGTCATCCGCCGCGCGCGCCACGAGATCGGGCGGCGGATAGACCACCCGTAGTTCCACGTCCCGCGCCACGCGAAGGACGTCGCCCCGCTTGACGGTTTCAACGGCCCCGGCCGCGGCCTGGAAAGCGCGCCGCCCGCGCCAGCGGTCTCCAAGCGGCGACTGGAAAATCCTGCTCGGCGCGAGATCGCCCAGAAGTTCGGCGGCCGCGCCGGCGTTCTTCGCGCCGCCGTGGGTGAGGACAAAATCGTCCAGACGGTTCACGCCGCGCGACCGCAGATACGACAGAACGATTTCGCCGTAGGGCCGCGTGTTTCCTGAATCGACAAGCCAGTCCCGCCCCTCCGCGCGCAGATGGATGGAACCGCCGCTGCCGAGATCGAAGACGGTCAGTTCGCAGAGCGGCGGGCGCCAGCGCGGCAATTCAAAATAAAAGTGCCCGCCGGGGATCCGCGCAAAGAGATGGACGACCACAAGGAGGCCCTTTGCCAGGAAGAGATTCGCGTTGTTGAAGGTGATGGAGAGCCAGTTCCACCAGGAGGACAGCAGCGACAGAATCCCTTCCGAGAGGATGCCATACGCTATCGGGACAACGGCCACATTCACCAAAACGGCGGCGGGCGAACAGAGGTGCAGGTAGTTTGCTGTAAAAGGAAGCGAGCCGATCCATGCCGCGAGCGAGACCGCCGCGAGGTTCGCCACAAAACAGCACGCGGCGAAGTTCCACCTTCTCCAGCGGCCCCACAGCGGGCGCGGAAGAAACGGATCGGGCCGCACCCAATCGACGAAGCGCTCCCGGAAACGGCCCGCCAGCAAAATGATGGCGAGAACGACGCCGAAGGAAAATTGGAATCCCGGCAGGAAGAGTTGATTCGTATCCCAAAGGAAGATGAAGAAGCATGCGGCGGCGAGGCTGTTGAGCGCAAGGGGACGGCGGTCGAGGAGTTCTCCGAAAAGCCAGACGGACGCCATGATCGTCGCGCGAACGCTCCCCGAACTCAGCCCGGTGACGGCGGCGTAAAACGCGAGCAGCGGAAGGATGAGGAGGACGGCGCGACTGCGTCCGATGCCGGTGAAGCGCAGGAGAAACCAGGCGATGGAAGCGAGCATCGCGACATGAAGCCCGTTCACGGTGAAGAGATGCAGCGTACCCGTGCGCCGGAAGAGTTCCTTGTCGTCCGGCGTCTCGCGTTTCACGCCGAGGACGAGGCTCTCGATCAAGCCCGCGCATTCCGGCTCGTCCTCGAGATCCAGCCCGAGCCGTCGCTCCATCCAATGGCGGGCTTTGAATGCGAGCGCCAGCACCGGGTTTCCCTCGCCGCGGCCCACGATGCGCCCGTCGGAAGGGAATCGCATTTCCAGTTCGGAGTGTGTGTTCAGCCGCCGCATGTAGGCCGCGTAATCGAACTGCGCCCAGTTTCGCGGACCCGGAATCCCGGAAAGCGTTCCCACGCATTCGACGCGGTCGCCGTAAGCGGGGGCCGGCCCCGTCCACCGCACCAGCGACTGCGTTCCGTCATCCAGCCGCAGCAGGAACTTTGCGCCGGGGCTGTCATGAAATCCGCGCGTCTGCTCCGGCTCGTCCGCGACTGCGCCGGAAAGGCGGACGACACCCGGCGCCACGATGTGGACGCGGCCGGGATGCGCGTCGATCGTGTGGAATAAAAAGAACGCCCCGGCGGTGAAGAGATAACAGCCGGGCAGAAAGGGCTTCCACACCAGGAGAACGGCGCACGCCAGCAGCCCCGCGGCGAGCGGATAAGGATTCACCGGCCAGCGATCCGCGCAGAGAATCCCCGCCGCCGCGCAGAGAGCCAGCCCGGCGAACGGTTTGCGAGGGGGGCGTTTCAAGCCGGCTTTGCCGACGGGCTCGCGGAAATCCCGAGTGTGAGGGCGAAGGCGACCACAAGGATGGAACCCGCCGTCCAGAACGCCGTCCGCGCGTATTCAGCCGCGTGGACGCCCAACAGCCACCCCGCGAGCATCGGCCCGACGAATCGGCCGAGGCTGCCGCAGGATTGCATGAGGCCCATGGCGCGGCCCTGCCAGTTTTTCTCGACGTTGCGCGAGGCGAGGCCGTTGAGCGTGGGCGTAAGGAATCCGTTGCCCAGGGCGATGCCGGCGCACACCATCATGAGGACTTGGCGCGTGTTGCTGAGCGGCAGCGCGAACAGGCTCGCGGCCAGGAGCGCGGCGCCCAGCGTGGCGAGAGTCTTCTCCCCGTACGCCTTTACCAACCTGCCGAGCAGGCCGCCCTGGATGACGACGCCGAGCACGCCGATGTACGCGAAGATGTAGCCGTTATCCCGCGCGGTGTAATGGAAGCGGTGCTCGGTGAAGAGCGCGAAGAGCGTCGTCATGATGGCGAACCCCATGATCGAGAAGAAATACGCGGCCATGACGCCGCCCAGCGCCCAGCCCCTGCCGTGGCTGAGGATCGTCGCGACGGAGGGCCTTTCGTGCGGCTGGATGCGGTGTTCGTGGTCGAGGCTTTCCGGCAGCAGGAAATAGATGAGCGCCGCGTTTACCGCCGCGAGCGCCGCCGCGAAATAAAAGGGCGCGGCGAGGGAACTCTTGCTCGCCCAGCCGCCGATCGCCGGGCCGAGGATGAAGCCGAGTCCGAAGGCGGCGCCGATCATCCCCATCGCGCGCGACCTGTTTTCCGGCGACGTCACATCGGCTATGTATGCCTGCGCGGTGGAGATGTTTCCGCCGCTGAACCCGTCGATGGCGCGGGCGAGGAAGAGCATCCAGAGGGCGTTCGCGAGCCCCATGACCGCGAACCCGACCGCGGTTCCAAGTATGCTCACGAGCAGCACGGGGCGGCGGCCCACGCGATCCGACAGGCGCCCGAGATAAGGCGAGCAGACGAACTGGATGAGCGAATAGACGCCCACGAGGCAGCCGATCTGCACCGAAGACGCGCCGAACCGTTCGGCATAGAGCGGCAGCACCGGGATGATGATCGCGAACCCGATCATGTCGATAAACACGGTCAGGAAGATAATCCCCAGTTTCGTGCGCGGGCTGGACATCACCTGCGGATCGCGAGGATGAGCGACGTGTGCGTGGGGTCCCAGCGGTACCCGAAGCCGAAATCGAGCGGCGGCGGGGCGCTCTTGCTGAATAACTGATAAAGCTGCGGCTGGAAATATTGATGGAACAACGGGATCGGCCCGACGTACTCCCCGAAGACCCGCAAGGTCCATTTATCCGGCGTCAGGTAGTTTATCGGGATGCCCGAATCGTCCTGGAGAATGCACTGGCTCCGGTTCAGGAGAAAATTCCGCACGGTCGCGAAGCCGCTCACGTGCAGGAGATAGGACGCCGATTTCAGGAGGCTGTCCCCCCTTCCGCGGTTCTGGCAGAATTTCATGAATCCCGGCGTCGAGTGGATGCCGCCGTCGGAGATGTCCGTGTTGAAATAGTAGAGCGTCCGCGCGGGGCCGCCGCTTTCGTTTTTAAAGTCGAACTTGACGCCAGGGACGCCTCCCCTGCCCGGGTTGACTCCGCCCATGGAAGGATGCACCCCGCCGTTGCTGTCGAGAGTCACGTATGCCGCGTCCAGGATGCGCTTGTGCGAGCGCGCGAGGAAGACGAGGAGGATGGGAACCGTCCCGTTCGCTTCCGGGTTTTGCAGGTCCTTCCTCATGTCCTTGGTGATGAAGTAGCCGAAGTTCAACACCGAGTAGAGCGCCGTCTCGATGTTATGCAGCGCCGGAGGGAGCGTCTCGGCGGTCGTTTTCGAGACATCCGGGATGACGCCCACCGGTTCCGTGCCGCACAGGATGTACGTCGCGGCGTTCGGAAAAAAAGCGTCCGCATAGAGATAGTCCGGCCCGCTGAACATGTAATAGACCACCGGCGAATACCCGTGGATGGCGCCTTCTCTCCACACGCGGATCCTGTTGAGCCGCCGCGCCTCCATCTTCGCCCACGCGAGATCAAAAAACTTCGCGTGCTCGGCCCAATGCGCCTCCGCGTTGAACACCTCCAGGGCGGAACCCTGCGGCGCGGGCATCCCCGCGAGGAAGCGCGCCGCGTCATTGACGCTGACGGGTTCGGCGGCTTGCAACGCGCCGGCCAGCGCGCACGCGATGAGAAAAATCCTCTTGATCATGGTTGGTACGATAACTCTAACCCGCCTTCCGCCGCTTAGGCGAAGTAAAATACACCAGCAGCCCGAGAAGCATCGTCCCGAGGCCCGAGAACGATTCGACCGGCTTGAAGCGCGCGATCTCCAACAGCATGAAAAACGCGATGGCCAGGAAAAGAAGCGGCGTGACCGGGTAGCCCCACGTCCTGTAAGGGCGCGGCAACGCGGGCCGGCGGAAGCGGAGAACGAACACGCCGAGCACCGTCAGGAAAGAGCAGAGCGTGAGACTGAACTGGATGTACGTATTGATCCTCTGAAAGCTCGCGGTGGCGAGCAGGCCCGTGACGACCGCCAGTTGCAACAGCACCGCCGCGAGCGGAACACCCTTGCCGGTTTTCCACGCCAGGAAACGGAGCGCCGCGAGGTCTTCCCCCATCGCCATGCTCACGCGCGGGCCGATCCACATCATCGAACTGATGGAGGATACCAGCCCGATGCAGATAAGCCCGCCCATGATCCGCCCGCCCGTCTCGCCGAAGATGCGCCTGCCCGCGATGATCCCGACTTCAAGCTGGCCGGAAAGCTCCGCCGCGGGCGTGGTGTAGAGAAAGACCGCGTTCAAGGCCACGTAAAGCGCCATGACGCCCAGCGTGCCGATCAACAGCGAACGGGGGATGTTCCTGCCGGGATCGCGCACTTCCCCGGCGATGTAGGTCGACGCGTTCCAGCCGGAGTATGCATACATCACGTAGACGAGGCTGATCGCGAACGGGGCGCCAAACACCACGGCATCCTGCCTGCCGGGCAGGAAGGAAACAGGCTGCGGATGCCGGGTAAAAAGACCGGCGACTATGACCCCGGCAATGAGCGCCACCTTCAGGAACGTAAAAAAATTCTGGAAGAGGCCGCCCATCTCGACATCCTTCAGGTGCATCGCCGTGATGATCCAGACGATGGCGACCGCGAAGGGCCACCCCGGCAGGCCGGGAAAAACGGCCCGCAGATACGTCTGGAACGCGATGGCCGCCAGCGCGACCGGCGCGGCGAATCCGACCGTGGCGGAAGTCCACCCCGCGACAAATCCCGCCGCGGGATGATAGATCTCCGAGAGAAAATGGTACTCGCCTCCCGAGCGGGGAAGCGCCGCCGCCAGTTCGCCGTAGGAAAGCGCGCCGCACAAGGCCGCGACGCCGCCGACGATCCAGAGAAGCATCAGCGAGAACCCGGACGGGATGTCGTGGATCTGAAAACCGAGGCTCGTGAATACGCCCGTGCCGATGATATTGGCGACCACCAGGGCGGTCGCCGTGACCAGCGAGACGGACCGTTTCATGCTCCTACGCCGGGAGCGATTTTCCGTTGTCTCCGTGCTCGTAGATCGTCTTGGCGGAGCCGACGATCCGGGGATCGGGCGGAATGACTGTCAGCGCATCTTTACCCGCGTAGGGAATCTTCGAGAGAATGTGCCGCATCGCATTAAGCCTGGCCCGGCTCTTGTCGTCGGAACGCACGATTGTCCAGGGAGCATCCGCCGTATCGGTATAGAAAAGCATGGCCTCCTTCGCCTTGGTGTAAGCCTCCCAGCGGCCCAGCGATTCCACGTCCATCGGGCTCAGTTTCCATTGCTTTAGCGGGTCCGACGCCCTGTTGATAAAACGCCGGAGCTGTTCCTCGCGGCTCACCGAAAACCAGAACTTGAACAGGAGAATCTGGCTGCGCACCAACATCCTCTCGAACTCCGGCGCCTGGCGCATGAATTCGAGATACTCGTGCGGCGTGCAATACCCCATGACGTGCTCGACGCCCGCCCGGTTGTACCAGGAGCGGTCGAAGAAGACGATCTCCCCTTTGGTGGGAAGCTGCCGGGTATAGCGCTGGAAATACCACTGCCCTTGTTCGCTCTCGGTCGGCTTCGTCAACGCGACGACCCGGGCGCCGCGCGGATTCAGGTTTTCGGTGAAGCGCTTTATCGTCCCGCCCTTCCCCGCCGCGTCGCGCCCTTCGAACAGCAGCACGATGCGCGCGCCCGTCTCCTTTACCCACGCCTGCATCTTCACCAACTCCACCTCCAGCAGCTTCTTCTCCGCGCAATAGTCCGAATACTTCATCCGCTTCGGATACGGGTAGGTGGGGCTGATGATCTTCCTCTTCTCGCCCGCCGATTCCTCGACCCGCTCCACGAGGTCCTGCGGAACGCCCGTCCGCACCTGCTCCGCGATCAATTCCACCATCGGGAACGAACTGGCCATGTTCCTTGCCGCCACCCATTGCCCCTTGCGTTCCTCCTTGCGGCGCCGCTTCTCTTCCCTGCGCGCTTGCTTGACCAGCTTGCCTTCCGCGCGATCCGGGTTTTCCTCCGGCGCGGCGGCCCTCTCCGCGGCGGTCTTTTCAACCGCGAGCGCCTCGGCTGCGTCCTCGATGGGGTCGTTCGTCATTCTATTGAATCAGGTTGGGGAATCCGAATGTCCGCCCGTTCAGGCGCGTAATCAAGTGCAAGCACAAATCGAACCCCCGCGTCATCGCTTTGACATCCGGCCATAACGCGCACGGCTGCTCTTTTTGGTTTGCCACTGCTTTTCATGATGGCATATTCACGTGCGCAATCGCGGGGGGTATAGCTCAGTTGGTAGAGCGTCTCGTTCGCAATGAGAAGGTCTGGGGTTCGAATCCCCATACCTCCACCCCTCCTCTGCCCCCCGTCTCACCGCCAGCGGATGACTTCGCTCAGGAACTGGAAGTAATATGCGGCGCCCCATTTCCAGACTTGAAGCTTCCGCTCGCCGCCTATCCGCGGCGGTTCGTCCGCGCCGATTTCCGTTATTCGCAGCTTCCGCTTGGCGGCGCGCACGGAGAGCAACGGTTCCATGCTGATCCGCGTGCGGAAGAGCCGCTCGGCGGTGCGGTAGCTGGCGTCCTTGTCCAGGTCGAGTTCCTGGAAGAGGTTCGCCCTGTATATCCGGTAGATGCCCATGACGTCCGTATAATTGCCGCCGTGCAGGACGTTGACCGTGCGCGTGAAGAGCCAGTTCCCAAACCCGGTTAGAATGTCGTCGTCCTCGCTTTTCGCCGCGCCAAAGTAGCGCGAGGCCATGACCATGTCGTAGCCTTCCTCCATTTTCGCGATCAATTCCGGGATCGCTTCGGGCATGCAGTTGCCGTCCGGGCTGAACGTGATGACCGCCTCCCCCTCGATGAGCGGCCATACTTCGCGATAGGCGTTGCGCAATCCCCGCTCCTTCTGGATGTAAACGGTGTAGCCTTGCTCGCGAGACCATTCCGCGCTCCCGTCGGTCGAACCGCCGTCGAGGATGATGATCTGCAGCCCCCATTTCGGGTCGACTTTCGGCATCACGGCGCGGAGGCCGACGATTTCATTCAGGACGGGGGCCAGCAGTGTTACTTTCACGAGGATGCGCCTCCCAGATACAGACGGTCTTCGGAGATCAGGTCAAGCACAAGCCCTTCGCTGAAACCGTGCGAGCCTCCGCTGAAGTTGAACGCGCCGACGTCCAGGAACCGGGCGCCGTTCGCGAAATCAGGCGGTTCGGGCAGGCAGAACATGCGGTAGCGGCCATCCCAGCTCGCATCCTGGATTTTCAGGTAGTTGCCGACATCCTGCAAATAATACATCTGGGGCGGCCCCTGGCCGGTGTTCTTGAGGATTCTCAACGCGGAGTTCCTTGGCCCCTGGACGCGGCTGGGCAGGTCCATCTTCCAATCGCGCGACATCTTTGCTATGACGCCGAGATCGTCGCCGGCGATCATTGCCAGAATGGGGGTGAATGTCTTTCCGCCGGCCGGGGAACGCGCGCTGAACACCTCCCCCCGGCGCTCGGAAGACAAGAGACGGTCGATCACCTTTTGCTGGTCGGCGAGCGAGAGCCTGTTGAAACGCCAACTGAACCGGTACCCGAGCGCCTGGAATTCCTGGTAAGGGTCGCCCGTCAGAATGTCGAGGGCCTCGCGCCGATTGGCTCCCGAGCGATAGCCCGTGTAAGCCGCGACAGGCAGAACGGCCGGGATCGCGAGCGCGGCGAGCGCCATGCAAACAACGGTGTTTCTTTTGAATTGCGGGGCGGCTGCCTGCTCGCGCGCGGCGTACTCGGAGGCGGGCATGAGAATCAGGAACAACGCGAGGCAGAATGCGATGTCGCTGCCCATGTAAAAAGGCCCGACGACGATGAGCGATACGTTGCTCGCAATGAAAAGGCCCGCGGCGCCCGCGGCGAGCGCGAGCATCCGGTCGCTGCGGCAGCGACGGAGGTTTATCGCGAATCGAACGGCGGCGAGGGCGAAGAGGAGACCGAGAAAGAACGTGACCCAAGACGGGCTGATGGGGTACTGGTCGCTCTGCGTCGCCCGCGCGTCCAGGGTTCCCGTAAAGTAACGGACGAGATATCCCGCCTTGGCCAGCATCGACCGGAGCATGACGCAGGGGTCTTCCAGCACGTAAGCCCGCCACCATTGGCCGATCTGGGCCTGCACATCCGGCAGTTCCAGCGCCATCCAGACTTTCTTTGCGATCAACAGTCCTTGCGCTTTTTGAAAGTCGTCGTCCCAGACGATGTTGTAGGGATTGGCCGCGAACCCGAGGCTTGCAAGCAGGATGCCGCCCGCGCCGTGCGGCAGCCAGGGCCTGTTGCTGACAACCGTCCACAACCATTCCGCGCCGGTCCGGACGACGAAGTAGCATCCCAGGAAAATCCCCAACGGCCACGCATACTTGCGAAACGCCCACTCGTGGCGCCGCCTCCACAGCGTCACGCCCGCCGCCACTGCTCCGACGCCCAGGATAAAGAAGCAGGCCGCGCTTGCCTGCATGGCGGACTGCCGCATCATGGGAAAATATCCCAGCACGCCTCCAAACAACGCGGCGGACGCATAATCCCTGCGGGAGCCTTTCCAAAACGCGAGCTGAACTATGAACATCGCGCCGAGAGTCACGTCCCAAGCTTCTATTGCGTGGCAATACGCGCTTATTTCGCCGAATGTGAGCCATATCAGAAACAAGGCTAGCTGCCCCCCGGCGGCCGCCATAAACGGCGCGTCGGGAATCAACATCAGCGCCGAAAAGAAAAACAGGACGACCGTTTCGAACGCAAACAAGTCGTCTCCCGAGATGCCGTGGCTGGGGTTGAGCCAGAGAGCTATGCGAAGCCAGGTAACGAAGAGCCAATGGAGGCCCACATCCGAAGTGTTGAGGTTTGTATAGTCGACAAGGAGTTCGCGGCATTTGAGCGCCGGCTCCAAGCTGGTTGCGTAGAATAGCACAACGAAAAGCGCGAACAGCAACGCCCGTGGCCAGATGTTTCGGAGCTTATCCACCAGGCGCGATCCTCTGGTAAAGATAGAACCGTTCATCGGACCCGAACACCGTCGAATCAACCTTGTGAAGAAGCTGGTATCGAGGGAACGCCGCGGGGTCCAGCGGCACGTTCAACAGGATCAGCAACGGCTGCGGCGGAGGAAACGCTTCATTCATTCGCGCCAGAGCCTCCTCGTACGGTATCAGGTGCCCCTCCAAATGCTCGCGGTTGGCGCGGACAAACGTCACGGGTTTTCTTATCCCCGCATACCAGAAAGTCTTGCCGGGAAAGTAAACCGCGATCGCCGACAGGTGCGCATACTGCTGCGCGGCGATGGGATACTTATCCAGCCCGTTCCTCTGGATATACTCCGCCATATTCCTGCTTCCCGAATAATCATAGTTCCATTCCAAGTCGTGCATCAGCCAGCCATAACCCGTGGAAGCAACAAGCGAAAGATTGAGAAGGAGCATTCCCGGGCGGAGCCTGGTTTTGAAGTCCGGAAGGAAACGCGTCCACCGGGGAGCCGTCCAGTCCTCCTCATAGTGCGCGATCCACAATGCGAACAAAACGCCGATGAATAGGACTCCCCAATGCCGCGGAGAGGAATCCATGCGCAAACCGACCAACAGGAACAGCGCGGAAACATGTCCCAGGCAGAAGACGAGAGAGCGCGGCCTTGTCGCCATGGCATATAGCAACGCCAGGAGGATGAATGCCGCCGGCGCCGCTAGGAAAGCCGCCGGCGACGATCCTACGAAGAACATCCCGGCCAGCGCCTTCAGCATCTCGTCCGTGTTGAGCCAGACGCCCGGGTGCTTCGCCAAAGCGGCGTCGGCGGGCTTTCCGATCAACCCCACCTGCCACGCGGCAAGGATGGCGCCGATAACCACGCCTGACGCGCTCGCAAACAGTCGCGCGTCTCTCCGCCCCTCTTTGATTGATTCTCCCACCCAAAGAACGAGAAGTATGCCCGCGGCGGGAAACATCATCACATTGGAATTGAAGAGAAAGAAAAGCAGGACGCCGTACCGCACGGGATTTGTAAATCGGCTGCGATAAGCGAGCGCCAGCAGGAAAAGGAGCAGGAGACCGATGGCATAGACGCGCGCCTCGATGCAGTACTGGTAAAAGAGGTAATAGGAAAACACCGCCAGGATTCTGGTAAGCAGCGGCAACGGGGCGCGCCACAGAAAGATCGCCACGATGGCGACAGCGACCGCCCAATGAATAATACCGTGGCAGACATACGGCAGCCCAAGCCTGGCGAACGGCCGGAGAATAAGATACCACAGGGCGGGATGCGCCTCGTACGGCATCTCGGCGAACAACCCCGGCAAGGTGGTGTCGCGGGCGATGAGCCACAACTCCGTTTCATCCCGCCACGGCGCGTGCTGCAACATCGTCATAAAGGTGACGATCCCATAAACGATGAGCGCCGCGGCCAACAACTGGTTGCGGTTTTGAGGCGCCTTGTTTTTCGGAAGAGCCATTTATTCCTCCTCCCGTTGCGGCCTGTAGAGAATGTATACAAGGCCGCCTATCAACGAGACGGCCAGCATCACCGAAAAAACCACCAGGGAAACGGCCAGCGCGGATTCCCTGTCCGCGTGGACGAGCACACCCAGAAAGAGAACGAGCAAATATTCCCGCACGCCAAACCCGGCTACTGTTATCGGCACGGCATTCGCGGCGATCACTATGGGGAGGAAGCCGAACCAAAGCAGCGGGGAAGCGGGGATGCCCACCGCAACGCCTGCGAGGCAGTAAAAACCGCAACATAGCAACTGCGTAACAAACGCCGCGCTTATGACTTCAGCCACGACCCGCTTATTGGCGCAGAGCAGCCCCCACATCCTGGCAAGCTCGTCCCGGATATTTGTGGCGGGCAGCGAGCGCAGCCGGCGCTCGAACCATGCGTGCGTGGGATGCCCGGCCACAAAGAACACCGCGCCGAACAGGCAGATCGCCGCACCCACCGCCACCATGCCGACGGCCAGCAGGGAAGTCTGGCGCGAGGCGGAAAGCAAACGCCACTGCCACGGCACGCAAAGCACCGCGAGCACGAGCACGCTGGACATCCCGAGTATGCGATCGAGCAACACCGTGGCGCAAGCCTCTCCCGCCCGGCCTTTCGTCAACCGCGAGATATAGAGCATGCGCGTGAGATCGTCGCCGACCGGCCCCGGCAGGAACATAAGAAAAAACTGCCCTATCTGCGCGATGCAAATCAAGGGTCCAAGCGGCACGCTGATTCCCACGACCCCCAGCAACCGCTTCCAGCGCCAGCCGGCGATGACAACCGTAAACAGACATAAGAGGATGCCCAGCGCCACCGGCGCCGGACGCGCCCGGGCGACGTGGTCCCACACCCGCCCGGCATTCACCTTGTGGAAAAGCCAGGCGACCACGCCGACGGCAAACGCGATTTTCCCCGCGAGGAACAGTGTCTGGCGCGCGGTCATCTCTTTAGAGGGTGTCATGCACTTTTCGCCCTGAGCGGCGGCGCTGTCGTTGTTGTAGAGCCGGCTGTGCCAGCCGCCTGGAGCGGGAGGCAACGCCAAAGCGCCAAGCGCTTGCAGGTCTTTAGGCAACCGTGAGCGGGAAAAACTGCATGATACGCTCTAGAGTCGCTCATTTTGCGGTTTGGATCGATATATCTTGCACGAAAAATCCATCATCCGGGCGAGCCGCCGCCCTTTGGGAGCGAGCATCCACTTGCCGTCACTACGGGTCACCAGGCTGCTTCGGGACATATCCTCCAGGCGCCGCCGGATCATATCGTCCACCGAATAACCTTTCATGATGTCATCGATGGAGGTTTGCCCGCGGGGCGCTTCGAGTATCTCGACCATCAGGCGGAGGGTCACCGAACGCTCGACGTGGTAGAAGCATTCGACAAAAAGGAAAAATAGCAGGAGATGAAGGAGCGCCGCGTAAAAATATGCGGTTGCGTCTCCATGGAGAAAGAAGACCAATGCCACGAGAACAGGCGCGCTTACTAGATAGGCGCGCGCCATTGCGATAAAACGATGCCCGGCCGGGCGGATGTGCATGGAAACCAAGTGCCCAAGAATCCACAGAATAGTTGTTGCAACGGCGGCCAGGAGTCCTGTTGTCATCCTCCGTGCCCCAAATTCAGCAGCCGCTTGATAAACCGGGTAAGGATCGCAACAACCCGCCCCTTTGGCGTCAAGGAGCAGACGCGGGTGGCCGGGTTGATCCGCAGATAACCGGTTTCCTCGAGACGCGGAAGCCGCCAGCCGTATATTTTGTCCCTGCCGCCGGCGTCGTGGAACTTTGCGATAAGCTCTTCGGACGACGCCCTGGAACGAAGCAACAACAGGAGAAGCGAAGTCGAGAAGCCGCCGTTGAACGCGAAAAACCAGTCGAAATAGCTGTGAAAATTCAGGGCCAGGATGAACGCGCCGAGGAGTATCTCCAGCCATGGACTCGGCGCCAGCAAGCGCGCCGGAAGAAACCAGAGATTCGCGGGCGTGAGCGCGTAGGCCAGGAAGTAGGCGGCCTCGGCGGCGAGAAACGTCCTGATGAAAAGTTTGGCGTGCCTGCACACCAGGAGGATCCGGGAAAGAAGCGCTGTCGCGACCACATAAAGCAGGAACGCGGCGAAGGAAAGAAGGACGCCCTTCATGCGATCTCGACGGGTTTCCGCATCTCGCCCCCGTAAAGGAACCGCCTCAATCTCCTGATGCCGATTTCCAACAAGGTGTGGCAGACGGAGAGCGTATTCCGCACGGTCAGCGCGGAGGACGCGCTCCCCTTCCTGTCGGTGGAACACGAGGGGATTTGTTTATAGGACGCGCCTTCGTCCAGCAGCCTCGTTATGATGTCCGCCTGAAAGCCGAACCCGTAGCTGCTGGGGTGCCATCTCAGGACGTTATATCTCAGGTGAACCGCGCAGCCGTTATAGTAACCTATCTTGTAACCGCTAAGCAGGTTGACGAGATAGGTGAACGTCTTCGACAGGTTTTTCCGAAGCGGCGTTTTGCCGTCCACCTCCTCCTGTTTTTGCACGGGAATGATGATGTCCGCTTCGCCGATGTGGCGAAAGACGCCCAGCAATACTTCCCTCGGCTCCGAGTTGTCCCCGCAACAGAGGCGGTAATATTTCCCCTTGCCCAGGAATGCGGTGTCGACATAGTTGTTTGCCAGGCCGCGGTTTGTTTCGTTCACTTGCAAGGTTACCTGGCAGTCGGGATGTTTTTCAATATACTCGCGAACCCGCTGCGCGGATTTATCCCTGGAAACGTCGTCGACTACTATGATTTCGTAGGTGCGCCCGGCTTCCCGGAGCGCGCCGATGGCGTTCTCGACGGTGTCGACGATGAAGTCTTCCTCGTTATAGGAGCTGATGAAGAGCGTGATGTCGGGCTGCGTATCGTTCATGCGACGGAGTCCATGGCCTCCCAGACGGAAGGCTGCTTCATCCCAAGTTCGGCGGCAAATCGTGTCGTGTCGAGCGTGGTGTGAGCCGGCAGGGAATCGAGAACGACGCCGCTTTCGGCCGAACGGACGGGCTGAACCAGACTTTCGTCCGCGCCCAATCGCCGCGCGATGCGCAGGGCGGCCTCCGCATAGGTAATGTCCTGGTCGGGCGAGACCTGTATGACGCCGGGCAGGCGCGTTTCCGCGAGCCGTTCGAGCACATCCAGGCAAAAGGAAAGGGGCGAGGGAGCCATCACCATATCCGAGAACGGGTGGATGGCCCGCCCCTCCTTCAAAGCCTCCACCCAGCGGCGGAAGAAGGGAACGCGGGCGGAAACGAGTTTCGTGAATCGCGCCACGGACACCTGGTCGCCCAGGCGGAGGAGCAGCTTTTCCGCCGCGGCCTTTTGCCGGCCATATTCCGTGGTGGGGCAGGGAGGCGCGTCGGCGAGTCGGCGCGGCGCCGAACCGTCGAAGACGACGTTGGTGGAGGGGTAGATGACGAACGCGCCGAGCGCCGCCAGCCGGTTCGCCGCGGCTGAAACGCCTTGCACATTGACGCGGGCGCTTCCGGCGGGGTCTTTCCGGCAATCCTCCATTTTCGTAACCCCGGCGCAGAGAATGGCGACGCCGACATCCTCCGGGAAGCGCCATGCCTCCGGATCGCCGGCCAGGTCGAGAAACAAGGAATCCGACCGTTTGCGGGTGGCGCCAAGAACCCGTTTCCCGGAGCGCTTTAAACGGTCCATGATCGCGCTTCCGATAAGACCCTCCGACCCGACTACGAGGTGGACGGGATCAGGAGCAGCCATCGACGCCGCCGATAAGTGAAAAGAGGGAAAACTTCATGGAGCCGCAAGATGGAAGGATGTCTTTAAAGCGGAGGGCCGTCAAGGCGCGCGACAGGAGCGCCGTTTTCGCTTGAGAAGCCCGCTCAGCCCTCCTACTGTTTTTTGAGATGGGCAGTTTTCACCGTGCGCTTCCATTCAGAAGCCTTCCGCATGATCCGACTGAAAGAAGTTAACGAAGAAGTGCTGTACGCCGTGGAGCCGGTCGTCCAGATCGATGGGCGGGACATCGAAGACCTCGCCAAACGGGCGGTCGGCAATTCCCGAAAACGGGTCCGCATCTGCGCACACCAGTCTGTTGCGGACAGCCTCCACGAGATGTTCATCCTGCACGGCAAGGATTGCTACATCGCGCCACACAAGCAATCCGGCAAATCAAAGTCTCTTCACATCATCTACGGCAGCGCCGACATCGTCGTATTTGATGAGGCTGGCGCGATTGTCGACGTGGTGCGGATGGGGGATTACAAGTCCGGCGGAACGTTCTACTTCCGGCTGTCGCATCCCTCCTATCACACTCTCCTCGTGCATTCGGACTACCTCATGATCCATGAGTCAACCACAGGCCCTTTTTCCCGCGGCGACACCATCTATGCGCCGTGGGCTCCCAGGGAAGACTCGGCCGCGAACCCTCGGGAGTATGTGGAACGTCTCGCCAGGGATGCCGAAAAATTCGCGGCCCGGAAGAACACCCTATGACCGAAACCTTCTGCCGGCGCAAGACGTGCCGCTTATGCCGCGGAGAACTGGAACTGGTTCTGCCCCTCCCGGCCACCCCCCCCGGCGACCACTATGTGCATTCCGGGCAGCTGAACGAGGCCCAGGAACTCTATTCCCTGGACATAGTCCTCTGCCGGGACTGCGGCCTGGCGCAACTGGCTTGCACGGTCGCCCCCGACATCCTCTACGCCAAGTTCATATATGTCTCGTCCATTTCCCTCGGCTTGGTCGAGCACTTCCGTGGCTACGCAGCCGAGGTCGTAGCACGGGCGAGACCGGCGCCCGGCTCGCTGGTCATCGATATCGGAAGCAATGACGGCTCGCTGCTGCGCGCATTTCAGGAGCAGGGTGTGAAGGCGCTGGGCGTTGACCCGGCGGCGGAGATAGCACGGCAGGCGACCGAAGCCGGGGTTGAAACCGTCGCCGCCTATTTTACTCCCGACCTGGCGCGCGCCCTCAGGGCCAGACATGGCGCCGCGAGCATTGTCACGGCGAACAATGTCACTGCCAACGTGGACGATCTCGAAGAGTTCATGCTAGGAATTCGTCATTTGCTTGACGACGACGGCGTGCTTGTCGTCGAAACCTCTTATTTGCTGGACGTCGTGCAGAAATCACTGATCGAGACCGTCTTCCACGAGCACCTCAGTTATTTTTCCGTGAAACCACTGGAGGCCTTTTTTCGCCGCATCGGGATGCAGCTGATCGATGTACGCCGCGTGCCAACCAAGGGAGGATCAATCCGTTGCCTTGTGCAGCGCGCGGAGGGATCGAGAAAACCCTCTCCATCGGTCGCTGAACTCATCGCTTTCGAGACCGCGGCGGGGTTGCATCGCCCCGAGACCTTCGAGGCCTTCGCGGAAAAATTGAAAGGAGTAAAGAAGAAACTGCGCCAAGTGCTGGGCGACTTGAAGGCGCGGGGAAATAAAATTGCGGGCTACGGGGCGTCGGTCGGGGTTACGACGCTGCTCTACTTGTTTGATCTAGGCGATCAACTCGACTTTCTGACCGACGACAATCCGCGCAAGCAGCACACCTTTAGTCCAGGCCAGCACATACCGGTGCTGCCGCCGGAGGCTCTTTATGACCGTGGAGCGGATTACGTCCTGATTTTGGCGTGGAATTATGCGGCGCCGATCATGAAAAAGCACCGGATGTTTGCCGAAAGAGGCGGCCGCTTCATCCTGCCCTTGCCTGAAGTGGAGGTCTTGTAGTGGAGAGATTCTCCGTATCGTTTATTGTTCCCGCCCTCAATGAAGAAGCCGGCATCGAGCCCACTGTGGCCACCATCCTGGAGGCGGTTTCAGGACGCGATCCGTCCAGCTACGAAATCATCCTGGTAAATGACGGAAGCACGGATGGAACCGGCCAAGCCATGGAGCGGCTTTCTTCTCGTCACGACAGGGTGCGAGTCGTACAAAACCCGCGCAATCTAGGGCAGGGCGGCTCTTATAAACAAGGGGCGGCGGCGGCCAGGTGCGATTATTTGATGCTGGTGGCGGGAGACAATGCCGCGACAGCCTCGAGCATCACCGCAACGATCGCCCATCTGGGCGAGGCTGACATTCTGCTTCCCTACTTAGAAAACCCCGAGGTGCGACCATGGGTTCGCCGCATCGGGTCTCGCGCTTTCACGGCAGTCATCAACACCATGTTCGGGTTGAAAATTCCGTACTACCTCGGCGCCGTACCCAGGCGCGACCTTCTAAACAAAATCACGATCACAACCTCCGGCTACGGTTTTGGCGCCGAGATCGTCGTCAAACTGATCCGGGCCGGGCACTCGTACGTCGCGGTCGGAATCCGCCACGCCCCGGCGCCCGGCAACCGTTCATCCGCCTTGCGGCCCGGCAACCTTGTCAAGGTATTCAGGGCTATCGTGAACATGAGACGAGAGATTTGCTCCAAAAAACAGGGGTGACGCCTTTCCCGTCATATTGAACATGGGATGCACTTTTGCCCGCTCTTGGTTGTAGAGGCGGCTGGCACAGCCGCCTCTACAACGCCGCCGCCGCCGCGCGGACGTTTTTCATGATCACAGGAATTTTCTCGCGGACGAGGACTTTCGGCTTCCAGCCGGCCAGTTTTAGCGCCTTGCTGTTGTCGAAAGCTATACCGTAATCGCCGCCGACCGCTCTCTGGATTTTCATTTTTGGGTCGGCTATGCGCACAAATTCCCTCAGGGAGATGAAGTTTTTTCTGCCGCCTCCGGCATGGAACTTCTCTCCAAAAACCCTTTGCTCGCACAGCAACTCCATGAGGCGTCCTAAGTCATCCGTGTGAAGCGGATCGCGAAACTGCTCTCCGCCTCTTGTAAGGGTCACTGGCCCGCCTTTGACTATGGTCTGGATGAGTTGGAGAGGCCATCCGCCCCTCACGTGGTCATAGTCCGTATAGCCGGTAGTCAGGCGGATAATGTTGCTGAACGGGTGCGATTCGGAAATAAACTCAGCCATGATCTTGGACTTCGCAAATGCGTTCCAAGGCGCGTAAGGAAAACCCTCGTTCACCAGGAATTTAGGCCGATAACCCGCCTTCGTCTTGACTACGTCCTTGCGAGTATAAACAGGGCCGAGCACGTCACGCGTGGAGAACTGAAACCAGGGAATCTCCGATCCCTTCAGGATGCGGGCGATGTGGCGCGCGCCCATAACGTTGACCTCGTCGCCAGGGCTATCCATCTGGAATCTTGTGGATTGTCGGTCCGCGGCGTGGGAGAGATTCACCAGCACCTCGATGTTTTTGCGCGCCAAAAGCGCCGGTTTAAGATTGAAGAGGTTCTCTTTTACATCCCAACCCAAAACGCGGTGGTTGCGGCTAAAATAAGCGTGGAGACCGCAGCCAAGATAACCTTCGTGTCCGATAAGAAGTATGTTCATAATAAGGATTACTGCAAGTCCTTGCCGCCGCGCGACAACCAGACTCTTGCGATTTTTCATCGCGCGCATGAAAACGTCAATCTACTTTTTCTGCAATTAGGCCGCAGCAGGAGCCGTTTCCGGCCCCGTGGGCGGGAATTCGCTCGCCAAATCGCTCGCGGACAAGCTTCGATAGCTGCTCTTCATCCGGAGGAATTTCCGCTCGAAAAAGAAATACGAGGCAGACGCAAATCCAATGAGCAGGCTGAAAGAGACGATATAGGCAAAAACGTGGCGCAAATAGTAGCCGTCGACCCCTCCCAACCTTCTTATAATATTATAAG
>JAJPII010000011.1 GCA_021324825.1 Spartobacteria bacterium
AGCCGCTTATCGCCGCTGTTCCCAAGGTAGCTGAACTGGGTGGTTTGCCCATTGGGAAACGCCACGCTTTGAATACGGCGCGTGTTGCCAACGTAGGAGGTCGTGAATGCGCCGAGAACATTTGTGACCGTGGTTGGCCGACCGATGGCGTCGTAGGCGACGCTCAGACTGTTGGCGCTCCCGTTGATCGTGCGCCCGGTCATTCGCCCGAGAGCGTCGTATTGGTACGCGACGGTGGAATTCGCCAAAGGCCTCGCGACGGAGGCGACTTTTCCCGCTCCCAGGGTCGAGGCGGGAGCATAGGTGTAGCTGGTTGTCCCGAGGCCGTCCGTGAAGCTCAAGAGCCTCTTATAATACGGATCATAAGCAAACGCAACACCTTGCGTGGGAATGGTGTGGCGAACTGGGTCAAGGGCAATTCGTGGCCATTATATGGTCGTAATGAAATACCCCAAGGTGAACTCTCGTTTGCAGATCGACGGCCAATTCGGCTGGCTGAATGTCCCCGACAACGCGCCGCCCTGCGGGACAATCTGCCGGGCGATTCGACAAAGGCTGAAGATCACCGTTTCGGAAGGCATCGGAATGAAATCTTTTGACATTCACACTTTTTTACATTTGAATGTTCCTGATCACGGGAGGTCATTATGCCAGGAAATCGATCAGCGGAGGAATGTGCAAATCTGAGGTCGCTGTTAAGGCGGCTGCTCCAACAGCAGGTTTCGACCAAAGAGATTTTACTGCAATTGACCGATCAAAATGCGTCGAACTCGCTCATCGCCAATTGGCAAACCACGCTCACGGAGCTCGAACGCGAAATTGAGTTTGTTGGCGAGGAAATTCGCGAAGGCTGCCCTGTTTTTCCGCCGCCGCAGCCGCCTTGGGTGACATTAGACGGCATTGAAGTAACGCAGTCCGTTCAGGACATGTCCCAATCAGTCCCGTTGGTAGCCGGCAAGACCACCGTTGTACGCGTGTATCTGAGTCCCCAGCCGAACACGTCGCCGACCGTGACTGGAACACTGAGCGCCGTGGCTGCGCCCGGTCAGCCGCCCGTTTTCATTCAACCGCTGAATCCGGTTTCGCTTAGCAGCGCGATGATTGGCCAGCTCACACAAAAGCGCGAAGACGTATCGCTGAGTCTAAATTTTCTTATTCCCGCGACTTTGACGGCCGCCGGCTCTTTAACCTTGCAGTTAACGAAGGTCGTTGATTCAGCGGGTCAGTCCTTTCGCCTCGAAGGCGTCGCCTCCAGCATCCAGGTTCAGTTCACTAAGGTTGCGGCCATGCGTGTAAAGATCATCGGTCTGCGTTATTCCACGGGCATGCCGCCCGTCAGCTTCGCGCCCGCCGCGATAGATTATACTCTCATACGTTCTTGGTTGCAGCGGGCCTACCCCATTAACGACCTCATCATGACGACCACGGTCGTTGATTCCATCAATGTCTGGCCCTTCGATTGCAACGCCGCGAACACGCAGATCACCGCCATTCGCAATCTCGATATCGATGGGGGCGCCGATCATCGCACCCATTATTTTGGCCTCGTCGCCGATGGCGGGGGCGCCAATTTCATGCGCGGTTGCGCCGCCGGCATACCCATAACGACTCCCGATCCGTCCACCGTCGCGTCGGGCCCCACCGGCAAGCCGTCTGGAAATTTCAGTTGGGACACGGATGGTTCGTACGGAGACTGGTACACGGGCCACGAACTCGGCCACACCTACGGGCGACAGCATCCCGGCTTTTGTAACCAGACTTTCGACGACCACAATTATCCATTCGCCAACGGCCAGCTTTCCAATTCCGATGACAAATTCATCGGCTTTGATGTGGGCGACTCCGCCAACGGACTTCCCATGAAGGCCCTCCCAGGCTCGGCTTGGTATGACGTGATGACTTATTGTGTTAACGAATGGCTCAGCTCGTACACCTATATGGCCATCATGAATCGGCTCAATGCCGAGAACCCGCTCATCATCCATTTTCCACCCGTTCGGTTTCCCTTTCATTTGAGCGGCGCGCCGAATCCGTTATCTCATGAACAGGTGCAAGAACCAGAGGACCGGCCTCAATTTATCAATGTTGTCGCCTCGGTCAACCTCAGCCAGGCTTCCGGCCGGATAGAGCATGTGCTGCCGCTGGAGCGCGCGGTGGAACCGCCCGCCGTCGGCCAATCCCGCGTCAAAGTTCGCCTCACTTCGACCTCGGGCCAAGTCCTCGCCACCGTGCGCGTCGAGTTGAAAATGGCCAGCTGCAACGAGTCGGTCGTCAACCAAATGGGAGTCATCAGCGCCATGCTTCCGTGGAGCCCTGACGCCAAAACCGTCGAACTTTTACTCGATAATCGAGTCATCGGAGCTTTTACCTCTGGCGATACCGCTCCCGAGATCCGGAATCTACGCCACACCTTCTCCAAGCAGCAGCGCCTTCTCTCCCTTACTTGGGAAGGGCAAGTTCCCGCCGCCGGCAAGTACGAATATATCGTCCAGACGAGCGAAGACGGCGGCTACAACTGGAGAACCGTCAGCCTTGGCAAAACCGAACCTTCCCACGAGATTGACCTGAGCGCGTATAAATCTATCCCCAACCTCTTCGTCCGCATCATCGCCACCAACGGCTTTACCCGCAAAATCGTGTCCAGCGGCCCCATCCAAAGCGCGCAATAGCATTCGCTACGCACACAGCCCAAACCAGCCTGATCACGTTACGGGACTATATCGACGCGGACGCGGCTATCGGAATAACCGGAAGAGCTGATGCAAGTGAAGCAAGGCCCCGGTATTCTTTGCCGGATTTGGTGATTGTTTTCTTAACCATGCCCCGCCCCACGAGGTTCTGAAGCTTTTCGTAAACCCGCAAACGAAGCATCTCCTCCCCGCCGCTGGCGGCGTTTCGTTGCCGGAGATTTACGTGGAGAATGTCAAAGAGCGGTTTGAATTCATAGGAGGCTTTACTGGAAAGCACCGCGACCAGTTCTTCGGTTATGCGGTCGGGATCGCGACGGGAGAATGTTTTCATCCCGATGAGAGTAGCACAGATTCAGGAAATAGCGATGACAGGGGCGCAAGAGTTGAGCGAGGTAACAGAGTTATTGAGGAAGGCTCCCGCTTCCGTTACAGGGTATGGGATGCCCTCGTTCACCCTCACGCCGATTGAGTCCAGAATCCTCGGGTGCCTGCTCGAAAAGGAGCGGCTCACGCCTGAAAACTATCCGCTTTCCCTGAACAGCCTGGCGGCGGCCTGCAACCAATCGACCAATCGAGATCCCGTCACCGCGTACGACCTGAAAGCGGTGGAGGAAGGGGTGAACTCGTTGCGGGGAAAGAAATTGGCGGCTGTAATCTTCGGGGGCGGGTCGAGGGTTCAGAAATATCGTCACAACCTGCCGGATCAATTCGAACTGGATCGCGGGGAGGTTGCCTTGCTTTGCTCGTTGCTCTTGCGGGGGGCGGAGACTCCGGGGCAGCTCCGCGCCCGCACCGAGCGCATGCACCATTTCGGCAGTCTTGAGGAGGTCGAGTTGTGTCTTGAGGATATGGCGAAGGATGATGCTCCGCTCATCCGCGTTTTGCCCGCGAGACCCGGGCAGAAGGAGAGCCGCTACGTTCAATTGCTATCCGGCGAGCCGATTTTTTCGGAAGCCGGGACCGATGATCGCGCCTTCTCTTCTTCGGGAATGGAAAGGCCTTTCCAGGAGCAAAGCCGCCTGGAGGCGGTCGAAGATGGGCTCTCCGATTTGAAGAAAGAGATGGAACTGTTGCGGGAGGAATTCGCCTCGTTTCGGAAGCAGTTCGAATAGCGCCCGTTTCGCCGGGGCGTCATTTGCGCCGCGGACCGCGGTTGAACAACCGGGGCTCCGGGGTCGTTGGAGTCACAACCACCGATTCGGAGCCTTCGAGCGCCAGGTGGATGACCTCCCGTGGCGCCGCACGAAGGCGATGCATCTCCTCCGTCATGGCGTTAAGTTTGTACTCCAGGGCGACGGCGCGCATGGCGGCGTTGGCGAGCCGGTGCCGTTCCTCCCTCAAGGCGACGACTTCGGCCTGGAAACGTTCGAGGTCGCGGGACGCCTTTTCAAGCAGGAGCTTGAGGGCGGCCAGATCGTTCGATTTATCGCAAAGCTGCTTTTGATAATCGCCCGCGAGGAGCCGCGCCTGTTCCAGGTCGTTCTGCAGCGCGGCGTATTCGGCGGTAAGTCTGCCGGTGAGGTTGGGGTCCGTGGCGTTCACTGCCGTGAAGTTACAGCAGGCGGCGTTCCAAGCCGGGCATCGGCAAATGTTATCGCTTTTGGCAAACGAAGCGTCCGATAAATAGGCCGTGCGCAAGGCGACATTGTTGATCGAATGCGAAGACGGGCCCGGCCTGGTGCATGGGGTCACGGGCGCCCTGTTCCGCGCGTCTTTGAACGTCACCTCCAACCACGAGTTTGTGGATGCGGAATCGCGCCGGTTTTTTATGCGGACGGAGTTCTGCGGCTCTTTTGAGGACGCCCGGCTGGCGGAGGAAGTGCGCGGCGCGCTTCCGCCCGGGGCGGTGGTGAAGCTGCCCGGCGCGGAGCCGCACCGGGTCGTCGTGTTGGTTTCGCACGAGCACCATTGCCTGGCGGATTTGCTCGTCCGCCACGCCTTTGGCGAGTTGCCGGCCAGGATCGAAGCGGTTATCGGAAATCACGATTCGCTCCGCGGTCTGGCGGAGAAATTCGATGTGCCGTTTCATTTCCAGCCGGCGGGCGGGCTTTCGCGCGAGGAGCACGAGGCCGGCATCCTGTCCATCCTCGAGCCGATCCGGCCGGGGTACCTGGTGCTGGCGAAATACATGCGCATCCTCAGCGCGCCCTTCGTTGCCCGGTGGCCGGGCGGGATCATCAACATCCACCATTCGTTCCTTCCGGCGTTCGCGGGGGCGCGGCCTTATCAGCAGGCGTTCAGGCGCGGCGTGAAGGTCATTGGCGCGACGGCGCACTTCGTCACCGACGCGCTGGATGAGGGGCCGATCATCGAGCAGGAGGTTTTGCCGGTGGACCACAGCCACACGCCGGAATCGCTCGCGCAAGCGGGGCGCGACGTGGAGCAAATGACCCTGGCCCGCGCGTTGCGGCTGGTGTTCGAGCACCGGGTTTTCCTGTGCCGCAACCGCACCATTATTTTCGACTGACGGCCTTGGGCCTGCGCGATTGGTGAACGGATCAACGCCCTGTCAGGCGGAACAGGCGCGCGCCGTGGGGCGGGACTTCGGGTGTGAAGACCCCGTTGAACGCGCCGATATCCTTTTTCGCCCAGAGGTCGCGGATGTTTACGGCGCCGTTGAAGCCCGCGTCCGCGAGATTGACCGGGACCGGGGCCGTCGCCCCTTTCGGAACGTCCTTGGCGGCGTCGCGCGTGTTGAAGACGGCGAGATATTTGTCCGCCGAGCCGGGCGCATCGGCGATCCACGCGATGAGGCCGTCCGCGGTGCGGAAGAGCTGGCGGTTGTTTTCGCTGTGCTGGTCGACGGCGAGGATTTCGTCGTTCGCAAGCAGCGAGAGCGTGAAATCATCCGTTTTTGTCATGTCGCCGCCGTGCATCAGCGGCGAGCGGGCGATGCTCCACAGCGTCATCATCGTTACCTGCTCGTCGGGCGTGAAATGTGTCCGGCGGGTGAATTTGACGATGCCGAGCGGCAGCATGTCGGCGTCGGGCCACGCGCCGGGGATGCGGTACGGCGTCCAGTCGTGAAGGCGTTTGAACTGGGAGAGCAGCTGCGGCCAGGCGTCCCAGAAGTCGTCGCTGATGCGCCACATATTGGCGTGCCGGTTGACGTGCGCGCCTTCGCTGAGCGGCGTTTCGCCGGGAGAAGTGCTGAAGACGATGGGGCGGCCCGTTTTGTCGATGGCTTTGCGGATCGCTTCGATCTCGGCGCGATGATAAGGGCGGCTCAAATCGTCCACCTTGATGAAATCCACGCCCCAGGAGGCGACGAGTTCCATCAGGGAATCGTAGTACTCGCGCGCGCCGGGCTTACTCATGTCCACGCCGTACATGTCCGGGTTCCATTCGCAGACGCTCTTCATGTCGGCAATATCCGCGGCGCGGGCGGAGGAGCCTTTGATGGGCGTGTTCCGCCGCACCGCCTGGCGGGAAATGCCGCGCATCATGTGGATGCCGAATTTCAGGCCCTTCGAATGGACATAGTCCGCGAGCGGCCCAAAGCCGCGACCATCCGCCGCGGAAGGAAATTTCTCCGGCGCCGGGACGAGCCGGCTGAAGGCGTCCATCGCGAGCTTCGCGCCCGCTTTGTAGTCGTGACCCTTGGCCGTGGGCTGGTACCACTGGATGTCCACGACGATGTACTGCCAGCCGTGCGCCGCGAGATTCGCGGCCATATAATCGGTCTGCGCCTTCGTCTGCGCCTCGGTGACAGTGGTGCCGAAGCAGTCCCAGCTATTCCAGCCCATGGGCGGAACAGGCGCCCAGGCATGGAAATCAGCCCCGAAAGCAAGGGGAGCGAGGACGAAGAGGGCAAATGGAATTAGCGAGCGAAGCTTCATCGGGTTCTCCAGATATGAGTAGCGCCGTAGTTGTAGAGGCGGCTGTGCCAGCCGCCTGGAGCGGGAGGCAGGCGGTTTCAGGTTTTTAGGCAACCAGGAGCAACCAAGAGCGAGCCGGCAAACGTGCATAACACACGTCAAGATTTTTGGGGTATGCGAGGGCGCAAGTCAATTCCGTTTACCCGGCTGTGGATCTCCGCCGGGTTCCCGGCCCGCGAAGTGCAGAAGCTCGAGGATATTTCCGCGGAGGCCCAGGAATTCCGCGCTGCTGCGGTCTCGCGGACGGGCCAACGCCACGGGGATTGACCGTTCGATCCGGCCGGGGCGCGGCGTCATGATGAGGATCCGGTCGCTCATGTAGATCGCTTCGTCGATGTCGTGGGTGACGAGGAGCGTCGTGGTTCCGCGCGCCAGCCACAAGCGGAGCACTTCATCCTGCATCCGCATGCGGGTAAAGGCGTCGAGCGCGCCGAGCGGTTCGTCCAGCAGCAGGACCTTCGGGTGGTTGATCAGGACGCGCGCCAGGGCGACGCGCTGGGCCATGCCGCCGGAGAGATGGTGCGGATAGGAATCGGCGAACGCTTCCAGGCCGACGAGGCGGATGAATTCGTCCACCTCATGCCGCTTCGCGTGCAGGACGCCGCGCGCGACGAGGCCGCTCTGGATGTTGCGGCGGACGGTCAGCCACGGGAAGAGGCTGGGATCCTGGAAGACCAACCCGCGTTCGGCGTTGGGCGCGGTGATCGCGTCGCCGCCGATGTGCAGCTCGCCCGCCGTGGCGGCATCCAGGCCCGCGATGAGGCGCAGCAGCGTCGATTTCCCGCAACCGCTCGGCCCGACGATGGAAACCAGCTCGCCCGCGGCGACCGTGAGGGTGATCGATTCCAATGCCGGGGCCTGGAGCGCGGCGTTCTCAAACGACGGGAAGCGCTTGCCAACGCCCCGCAGAGTCAGGCATGAACCCTCCGAGGGGCTTTCGACGGCTACCATTTGATGGTTCCCTTCTGCCAGACGAGAACGCGGTCGCGCAGCTTGAAAAGCAGGGTCATGATGGTTGAAAAGAACGCGGCCATGATGATGAGCGCCGCATACACCTTGCCGTATTCGGCCCACCCCTGCGCCCAGCTCAGGTACCAGCCGAGGCCGGACTTTACGCCCACGGTCTCGGCCACGACGAGCGTGAGGAAGGAGGCGCTCAAGCCCATGAAGAGGCCGATGAACACGCTTGGCATCGCGGCGGGAATGGCGACCCGGAAGATGAGATACGCCCTCCCCGCGCCGAGCGTGCGGGCGACGTCGAGGAAGGACGCCCGCGTGTTTGAAATGCCGGAAACGGTGAGCATGGTGACGGGAAACCAGACGGCCAGCGCGATGAGGCCCACCGCGGAAAACACCGCCGAAGGGGAGACCACCATCGCGAGCGGAATCCATGCCGTGGCGGGAATAGGCCCGACCACTTTTAATATGGGCATGCCCCAGTAGCGGGCCAATGCGAACCAGCCGATGCAGACGCCCGTCACCAGCCCGGTAACAACCCCCAGGGCGTAGCCGCCAAGCAACAGCGCCAGCGAATGCCAGGCGCTGTCCAAAAGCAACACGCGGTCATCCAGCAAACTTTGCAATACACCCGCCGGGCTCGGAAAATAGGGCATCGGGAGCCAGCGGAAGCCGGAGGTGACCGCTTCCCAGATCGCGAGCAAAAGGAGCGCCGCCGCGAGGATGGGGCACATCTCCCGCATCCAGCTTCCCAAGGCGCGCCAGGCGCGGTGCGCCGCGGCCGCGGCGAGCGACGCGCCAAGAATCCCGCCAAGGAAAAGGGAATATGAATGCGTCTCGGCGGCGGATTCCCCGCCGGAAACCCGCAAGTGAACGGCGAGCGCCAGGGAGGCCGCGACGGGAAGAGCCGCGAGAATCTTGAGTTTGGAAGCCGCGCTCACCTTGCCGCCTGCGCGGCCGGCGCGCAGCAGGAGGAGACCGTGAAGGGGCCGTGCTGGGCCGCGAGTTCGGCGGCCAGCCGGACGTTCTCGTCCGGCGGAACCTGGCCGCCGGCGACTTTTTCCACCTGCAAGTTTTGAAGCCATTCGTCCGTGACGCCATCCAGGCGCGCGAACGCGCGCTTCGCCAGGTCCTCGACATCGGTCGATGGGGAGAGCATCCCGGCGATCTTCATCTCCGCAGCGGCGGACTTGACCGCCTTTTCCGCGCCGGAAACGCTCGGCACATAGCGCAAGTGGGATATCGCGACGGTGTTCAGTTCCGGGTTGGAGGCCAGATACTTCTTCTCGACCGACAGCCTCGCCGCCGCGGCGGGGTTCGCTTCGACCCATTTGGCGCCTTTGAGCAAGGCGCGCGTCGCGGCGGCGGCCGCCTTCGGGTTGTCGGCGAGGAACTTGCCGTTCACTATCACCGCGCAGCAATACTCATCCTTGTAGGGCGCGTCGACGGCCTGGTCCGCGACGTTGCGGACTTTTCCGCCCGCAATGAGCAGCGTGCCGATCGGCTCGGAATCCGCGATCGCATCCACCTCGCCTTTTTCCAGGGCCAGGCCCAGTTCGCCCGCCGGAAACACGCGCCATCCGATTTCCTTTTTCGCGTCGATGCCGTTCGCCCCGAGGACGCGGTTGGCGAAGATGAAAGGCGGCGTTCCCATCCCCGGCACGCCGATTCGCTTGCCGCGCAGGTCCTTTATCGTCCTGACGCTTCCGTTCACCGCGGCCTGGACCCGCAGGCAGCCGCGGTGGATGCCCGCGGTGAATTTCACGTCCAGCCCCTGCTCGATGGGCTTGAGAAAATACATGACGAGGTGGTGCGTGATGTCGAAGCCGCCCAGCGCGAGCACGTCCTTGTATTGCGACCATTCGCATTTGACCAACTCCGGCTCGAGTCCTTCCTCCCTGAAAAAGCCCTTCTCGACCGCGCAGAAAATCGGCGCTTCACAGGTGATGCCGATGTAGCCGACCCGAACTTTGGAGGGGCCGCCGGGGATCGGGGCCGCGGTGTCCGCGCGCTTTCCGCAGCCGCAAAGCAGGAGCGCGCCCGCCACGAGAGCCGGAAGGATGTTTTTACGATTCATAGCTTTGTCGCAACCAGAAGTTCGAACAATGCAACAATAAGCGCCGCCTATAACAGCAAAATCTTCACGCCGCCCGGAGCATTGCTTTAAATCCTTGATTCCAGCAGTATTGCGCCCCTCATGCACGATCCCCTGGAGATACGCCATCTGCGCTACTTCCTCGCCGTGGCCGAGGCGGGCAGCTTCAGCCGCGCGGCGGACCGGCTGGGAATCTCGCAGCCGAGCGTCTCCCAGCAGATGCGCGACCTGGAGGCCGATCTCCGGGTCTCTTTGTTTCAACGCAAGGGGAAGCGCATCCTCCTGACTCCGAGCGGATTGATCTTCCAGGAGCACGCCCGCGCGATTCTTCGCCAGATCGAGAATTTCCTCCAGGAACTCACCAGCGAACCCGGACAGTTGCGCGGCGCGCTTCATCTCGGGATAGTCCCCATCCTGAACGTGCCGCTGGCGCCGCATCTGCTCGGCCTTTTCGCGGCCGACCATCCCGGCATCAACCTGACGGTCGAGGAAATCTCCTCCACGGAGATAGAAACCGCGCTGGAGGAAGGACGCATGGACGTCGGCCTCGGCTTCCTCACGCGGCACTCGCCGAACTTGCACTACGAATGCCTTTGCAAGGACGAGTTCGCGCTCATCGTGTCCGAGTCGCATCCCTGGTGCCGCAGGCAGGCCGTTCAGCTCTCGGAATTGCACCAGCAGCGCCTGTTGCAGTTGCCGGACAGTTTCGTCATGCGCCGGATGACGGACGAAATCTGTCGAAACCACCGGGTTCGCCCAAGGACAGTCGCGGAGATCAACGCGATCGAGACGCTCCTCCGCTCCCTGGAGCCGTTGCAGGCGGCTGCGCTGATGCCGAAAATAACGTTGCGCGGCAGGGAGGGGTTGCGGTTGCGGGCGATCCGGCTCCGGGGCAAGAACCTCGCGCTGGAAATCGGGCTGCTGCGTCTTGTCGACTCGGAGGCCAACAGCGCGGTCGGCGCCTTTACCAATCTCGTCAAAATCGCCATTCCGAAGATGATCAAAACAGCGTCCCGCCGGATTTGAAATGGCGGCCATGCGTTATTTCGCGACGCTTCCCGCCGGGAAGCTCATCCTGTGGTGCTACCTTGTCTGGTACCTGTTTTTTGCGGGCCGCTACTTCGACCCGAACCGCAATCTCTGGCTTACCTCGCTCGGCATTTCGGGCGTCATCGGCGTCGCGCTCTTCATCGGCACAGCGCCCGACGGGGGCGCCGGGTTCAAGCTGGGACGCTGGCAGGTCTTCCGGCTGTTCCTGACGCCGTTTTGCGTTTCGAGCTTTTCCGCGCTTGTGAAGGGCCGCGGGTTCTTCCTGATCTTCTCCCCGCGGATGGCGGAGAATTATGTCGCGCTGGGATTGTGCGCCGCGTTCTGCGCGTTCGTGGCGGGCGTCAAACTCTCGCGAGGCGGTCGAAGAAAATTTATTCGGGATTGAGCGTTTTACGTCCTCGCCTGTCTGAAACAGGTATGAATGGAAAATGCGCGCTGTTCGCGGCGATGATACTCACCGCACCGGTCTTCGCGCAGGAACCCGCGTCGAAGATCACGGTGGACAAGTCGGAGATAGCGCGCGTCTTGCCGTACACGAGTTTCGCGCCGCTCGTCGAGAAAGTGGCGCCGAGCGTGGTGCGGGTTTACACGACCAAGACGTTTCGCCCGCAAATGTTGCCGCCCGAATGGCGGCGCTTCTTCGGAGGCGGCGGCGGTCCGGAAGGCAAGGAGCAGGGGCTGGGCTCGGGCGTCATCGTCAGCGCGGACGGTTACATCGTCACGAACAACCATGTGACCGACGGCGCGGATGAAATCCTCGTCAGCCTCGGCATGGACAGGAAGGAATACACCGCGAAGAAGATCGGCAGCGACCCGGGGACGGATATAGCGGTCCTGAAAATCGATGCGAAGGGTTTGCCCGCCGTCGCGTTCGCCGACAGCGACAAGGCGAAGGTGGGCGACATCGTCCTCGCGGTGGGGAATCCGTTCGGCCTCACGCAGACCGTCACGATGGGGATCGTCAGCGGCGTGGGCCGCGGCGGGATGGGGATCACCTCCTACGAGAATTTCATCCAGACCGACGCCTCCATCAATCCCGGCAACTCCGGCGGCGCGCTGGTGGATACATCCGGGCGGGTCGTCGGGATCAACACCGCGATCCTGAGCCGCGGCGGCGACAACGCGGGCATCGGCCTTGCCGTCCCCTCGAATCTTGTGCGCGCGGTGCTCACGAGCATCCGCGAGAAAGGCAAGGTCGTGCGCGGGTTCCTTGGCACAAAGATACAGCCGCTCACCGCCGAGCTGGGCGACGCTTTCAAACTGAAGACGCTGAACGGGGCGCTCATCTCCCAGGTCACGCCAGGCAGCCCCGCGGAAAGCGCGGGCCTCAAGGGCGGCGACATCATACTTGCCGTCAACGGCTTGAAGATGGACGACGGGCGGACGTTGAAACTCACGATCGGAGGCATGGCGCCCGGCTCGGACGTCGAGGTGAAATACCTGCGCGACGGCAAGGAGGAAACCGCGCATGCGAAGCTGGCGGAAATGCCTGTCGACGAGCGCACGGCGGGCGCGGGGGAACAGCCGGCCCCCAAGGTCTCCAATATACTCGACGGCATAACCGTGGGCGATCTCGACGGCCAGGCGCGCAACGCTCTCCACGTCCCGGCGGGCATGAAGGGCGCGGTCATCACGCAGATCGACCCCGCCTCCGCGGGTTACGAAGCGGGTTTGCGCGAGGGCTATGTCATCGAAGAGATGAACCAGCAGGAGATAACGGGCGCCGCGCAGGCGGTTGCGTTGAGCGAGAAGATCGAGAAATCGGAAAAAGTTCTCCTTCGCGTCTGGTCAAACGGCGACAGCCGGTACGTCGCGCTGGAAAAGAAATAAAGATTTGGGTATGGGTAAGGGGGCGTCGCGTAATGGGTGCGCGGCGCCCCCGCTTTTCCAACGGCCCTCCCCGTGAATACACTGTTGTTTGCAGCCCTGTTAATGGTCGCGCCGCTCGGCGGGCCGAATTTTGAAAACTGGTCGAACCTCAAACCCGCCGCAAACGGCGAAGCTGCTTGGAATACCGCGGAGGACGCCGTGTTCCGTTATCCCAAAGGCCCGCTCGGCTGGCATCGCCACGGTTTCCGCGGGGAGAACGACAGCGCCGCGGATTGGCGCGGCTTTTACGGCCTGCGATTCGAAGCGCTGATCCCCGAAGGCCGGACGCTGGAACTCCAGGCGACCATCGCGCCGCCCGGGGAAAAGAGCCGCGCGGAGTATGTGCGGCAAAGCCGTGCGAAGGTCGCCGTTTCAGGGGGAGGCTGGCGGCAAGTCACGCTGCCGTGGACATTGTTTGACTACGAAAAAGGGCGCGCGGGCTTTCTGCAATTCATCCGGGAACTCCGCCTCTCCGGGAAATTCGCGGATGGAAAGGGCGGCGAGGTGACGCTGAAAAACGTCAGGCTCATCGCCGCGCCGGAGGTCGCGCTGGAGGCCGATGTGCGCGGAAAAGCGGTTCGGCCCGGCGGAACGGCAACCTACGAAGTGACGGTTGGCAATTGCACGGAGGCCACGCAGGAGGTCGCGCTGACTTTTGAACATTACGGCTGGGAGTCGATGGCGGCGTCCGTCGAGCCGGCCAACATGACGCTCGCCCCGGGGGCCACCGTGCGATGCGTCGTCTCCGTGCGCCTCCCCACGGGCGGCATCCCGCCCGGCGGCCACGAGCGCCAGCAACTGCTTGCGACCGGCAACGGCGGGTCGGCGCTTGGGAAACTGGAGTTCATCACGGCGCGCGACGCGGCGCGCCCGAGCATCCTGCACACGCCCGAGGAGTGGAACGACGTCCGCGACAAGGTGAAGAAATACGATTGGGCCAAACGCGCGCAGGATGACTATGTAAAGGCCGCCGACGCCTGGAACGTACCGCAAGCCGCGACGCCCGCGCAGCGCGCCCGCGGGCCGGAAGGCCACCCCTATGTGTTTCTCAATCCGGATTTCGAGATGCTGCCGAAAGCGGCCATCGCGTGGCAGTTGACGCGCAAGGCGGAGTACGCGCAAAAGGCGGCGCTGTTCCTGCGGCGTCTCGCGGACGAGCAAACCGGCTACCCCTCCGTCTTCGCGGGCACGAGCATGGGCGAACCGCAGGAGGGCGGCAATTTCCAGGGGGTGGCGATCGCCTACGACGCGATCCTCGACGCGGGCGTCTTGAGCGACGCCGACCGGACCGCCATCGAGCGGATGTTCCGGCTTTATATGGAAACGGTCGAGCCGGCGCTGCAAGTCGGCAATGTCGGCAACTGGAACGTCGCCGGGGACACGGGCGCCTTGTTCTGCGCGCTGGCGCTGGGCGACCTCGCCGCCGCGGAGCGTTACCTTTACGGCCCCTCCGGCTACGAAGACTACGTCACCAAGGGCGTCATGGACGACGGCTGGTGGTGGGAAGGCTCGACGAGTTACAACTTCTGGGTCGCCTCCGAGTTGACCCAGTGCGGCCTGGCGTGCAGGCCCTGGGGCATCGACCTGATCCACCGCGCGTTCCCGGCGAATTTTTCCCCGCATACCGTCCTCACGCCATGGGCGCTGGATCCGCCCCTCGGCATGTCGTTCGACAAGTGGGGGCCAAGCCGCCGCAATACGCGCTCCGTAAAACAACTGTGGGACGCCGTGCCCGGCGTCGCCGACTATCGCGGCATCGCATTCGGGATGAATGACGGGCACGAGGAAGCGGTCGGCGGCTCGCGTCTGGAACTCGGTTACTTCGCGTATCGCGATCCCGCGTACGTGCCGCTCATCAAACAAGCGGGCAAACGCGACCTGGTCTACGGCGTGCCGGATTTGCCGGAGACGGATGCAAAGCCGTACCTGCAAAGCAGCCTCGCGGAGAATCTCGGCTTCGCGCTGCTCCGTTCGCAAACGCCGGACCGCCCGCCGCGCGAACGAATCGAGGCGGTGTTCAAGATCGGCGCCCAGGGCGGGTACCACGGGCATTTTGACCGCGTCTCGCTCAACACCATCATGCGCTACGGGCGCAGCTTCTGGTCTCCCGAGAGCGTCTGGTGGGGGTATGCGAACTTCATGTACAAGTTCTACGTCCAGAACTCCGTGGCGCATAACATGGTCGTCGTGGATCAGAAACAGCAGGAGGCCGTACCCTCGGCGCAGTCGCTCTTTTTCTCCGGTAAAAAAATCCAGGTCTCCGCGCAGGAAACCAACGCCCGCTGGTCGGACCCGCCCTACGGCGGCATGCAATACACCGCCTCCTCCAGCGGCGGCGCCGTCGATACGCTGGCGGCGTTGATGCGCAAGAACCGGCAGAGCTTTCCGCTCGTGACGGACCGGAAATGGGGAGACCTCGGCCCCTTCGGCGACCGCGTGCTCCAGCGCCGGGTCGGCATCGTCACGGATGATTACATCGTCGTCGCGGATTATCTCAAGAGCGGGCAGCCGCACACATTCGACAATCTCTTTCAGATGAAAGGTTTCCGGGGATTGGACGCCGCTGACAAAAAGAGCCTCCGCCACGACGCGCAGTTCAATCCCGACCCGCACACCTCCGCGCAATTCATCACCGATTGCGAGTGGTATCAGGCCTCCGCGCCGGCCGTGGGCCGGTTCGAGATGGAGTTCGGGCCGGAAGACGCACGCAACGAACCGGGCGTCTTGAAGATCGACATCCACTCCGTCTGGCCGAAGCGGCAGGAGATCCTGCTCGCCACGCCGCCCGAGCCGAATGGCGGCGCCCAATGGGTCAGCTACGAAGTCAGCGCCGGCGGCAGAACCCTCGCGAAGGGCGAGAGCGGGGTGTGGATACTGGGCGCCGCGGACATCGACGCGCCCGTGGAAAAATCGGGCGAACTGACGCTCTCCGTCCGCACGGACAGCGGCAAGAAAAGCGCGCTCTTCTTGGCCAACGCGCGGCTCGTCACCGCGGACGGCAAGGAAACGCCCGTTACCGGCGCGACGGAAGAGAACGTGGCGCAACCGCCGAAGCCCGGCCAGGATTACGAGGGCGGCCCGATCAAAATCGCCGGAACCCCTTACGCCAGTGCGCTGCCCGTCCAGCCCGCCGACTCCAAAAAGCCCGCCGTTATCCGCATCCCGCTCGGCGGGAAGGGAGCGGTGCGCTTCAAGGCCACGCTCGGAGGCGATTACCCGCTCGGCGACGAAAGCCGGCGCCGCAAGATATACGGCATCCGCGCGCAAGGGATCGAAGCGCGCTTTCTAACCGTGCTCGAGCCTTACGAAAACAAGCCGATGGTGAAATTCGCGGAGGCGTCCGGACCGGATTCGCTCCGCGTGAATCTGGCCGACGGCCGCGTGCAGGAAATCGCGATCAAAAATCTCGCCGGCTCGGGAAAAGAGATAGCCGTCGAAATCACCGAGATAGCCAACGGCCAGGTGACCCACGAAGAAAGCGGCAAATAACATGACGCTCGCGGCCAGACTTGCGTTGCACCCGGAATTCACCGTCGGCGAGACCGATCCCCGCATCTACGGCTCTTTCATCGAGCATCTCGGGCGGGCGGTTTACACCGGGATTTACGAGCCTGCTCATCCGCTCGCCGATGAGCAGGGCTTCCGCAAGGACGTTCTCGAAATGGTGCGCGAACTGGAGGTTCCCATCGTCCGCTACCCCGGCGGCAACTTCGTCTCCGGCTATAACTGGGAGGACGGCATCGGCCCGCGGGACAAGCGCCCGAAGCGCCTCGACCTGGCATGGGCGACCGTCGATCCGAATTGGGTGGGCGTGGATGAATTCGCCGACTGGGCGCGCAGGGCGAACGCCGAAGTCATGATGGCCGTGAACCTCGGCACGCGCGATGTGGACGCCGCGCGGAATCTCGTCGAGTACTGCAACCACCCCTCCGGCACGCAGTGGAGCGACCTGCGGATCGCCAACGGCCATCCCGAGCCGCACAAAATCAAGACATGGTGCCTCGGCAACGAGATGGACGGCCCATGGCAGATCGGCGCCAAATCCGCCGCGGACTACGGCAAAACCGCCCTGGCGGCGGGCCGCGCCATGAAGGCGGTCGATCCCGGCATCGAACTCGTCGCCTGCGGCAGTTCCAGCGAGTCCATGGCGACGTTTCCCGACTGGGAAGCCACGATCCTCGACCATCTTTACGACGTGGCCGACTACGTCTCGCTCCACCAATACTTCTCGAAAAACGGCTGGAACGACCGGCGTTCCGAGCCATACGGCACGCCGTCGTACGTCGCGCAATCCGTGCGGCTGGAGAGCTTCATCAAAAGCGTCGTCGCTTCGTGCGACCACGTGAAGGCGCGCAAACGCGCGAGGAAGAGCATGAACCTGAGCTTCGACGAATGGAACATCTGGCACAGAAATCCGCCGTCCGGCGTGGAGATTCCGCGAGCCTCCATCGCGCCGCCGCTGCTGGAGGACGTTTACACCTTCGAGGATGTGATCCTCTTCGGAAGCATGATGCTGGCCCTCCTGCGGCACTGCGACCGGGTGAAAATCGGCTGCCTGGCGCAATTGGTGAACGTCATCGCGCCCATCATGACATCCGCCAACGGCCCCGCCTGGCGGCAGACGACGTTTTATCCCTTCCTGCACGGGTCCAAGTACGGGCGCGGCACGGTGCTGGATACGCTGGTCGTCTCGCCATCCTACGAGACGGCGGAGTGGGGTTCCGTTCCCTATGTGGACGCCCTTGCCGTATTAAATCGGAACCGTTCCGGGATGACCGTCTTCGCCGTCAACCGGAGCGAAACGCAACCGGCGCTCCTCACCGCGGACCTGGCGGGTTTCGGCGCCGCGCGGGGAATGACGGAGCACATCGTAATGGACGGCCACGACAAGCAGGCGGCGAACACGAGAGAAACTCCCCACCGCGTCACACCGCGCTCCGGCGGCGAATCAAAGCTGGACGGCAATCAGTTGACCGCCACGCTGACCCCCTTTTCCTGGAACGTGTTGCGGATTGCGTTAAACTAAACCGTAGCCGCTACACGGGTGGGGCTTGGTCAGCCGACCTCACTTTTCCGTACGAGCGGAAGACCCGCCGCCCC
Organism: Spartobacteria bacterium; assembly: GCA_021324825.1. Lineage (GTDB taxonomy): Bacteria > Verrucomicrobiota > Verrucomicrobiia > Chthoniobacterales > Chthoniobacteraceae > JAJPII01. The sequence goes on from JAJPII010000011.1 coordinate 17,640, forward strand.
GCCAGGCGGCTGACACAGCCGCCTCTACATCGCCAGGCGCGCTTTAAGCTAACTCAGGTGCGCGAGGCAGGCGCCGATGAATCCCCTGAAGAGCGGATGCGGGCTGTTCGGCTTCGACTGAAATTCGGGGTGGTACTGGCAGGCCAGGAACCAGGGGTGTCCGGCCAGTTCGATCAGTTCGACCAGCGTCCCGTCGGGGGAACGTCCGGAGATGATGAATCCGTTCGAGGTCATGAGGTCGTGATACTTCATGTTGAACTCGTAGCGGTGCCGGTGGCGTTCGGATATTTCGCCGGTCCCGTAGACCTGGCGGCCCAGGGTGCCGTCGCGGATGTGGGTGGGCCATGTGCCAAGGCGCATGGAGGCGCCTTTGTTGGTGACGGAACGCTGCTCGTCCAGCAGGGCTATGACGGGGTGGGGGGTGTCCAGGTCGAATTCGGTGCTGTTGGCGTTGGCCAGGCCGCAGACGTTGCGGGCGAATTCTATGGTGGCCACCTGCATCCCCAGGCAGAGGCCGAGATACGGCGTCTTGGTTTCCCGCGCGAAGCCGGCGGCGCTTATCTTGCCTTCCACCCCGCGGTCGCCAAAACCGCCGGGGACGACGATGCCCGCAGCTTCGTGCAGATATTTGGCGGGGCCGTTTTTCTCGATGTCCTCGGCGTCGATGCGCTTCAGCTTGATGCCGCAATCGTGGCTGGCGGCGGCGTGGGTGAGGGATTCGTAGATGCTCTTGTAAGCGTCCTGGTGGTCGATGTATTTGCCGACGACCGCGATGGTGACGCGCTTTTTCGGCGAGACGACGCGCTGCACGAATTTCTTCCAGTCGCTCGTGTCGCCGGGCGGGGTGTTCAAGCCGAGGATGCGGCAGACGGTCTCATCCAGCTTCTCTTCCTGCAACATGAGCGGCATCTCGTAGATGGTGTTGTCCACGTCGCGCGCCTCGACGACGGCGTCCAGCGGGACGTTGCAGAAGAGGGAGAGTTTCTGGCGGACCTCCGCGTCGAGCGGGCGCTCGCAGCGGCAGATGAGGACGTGCGGATAGAGGCCGATCTCGCGCAGTTTCGCGATGCTTTGCTGCGAGGGTTTTGTCTTCAGTTCGCCGGCCGCCTTGATGTAGGGCACCAGCGTCACGTGCATGATGAGGAAATTCCCGTGGCCGACTTCGAGGGTGAACTGGCGGATCGCCTCGAGGAACGGCAGCCCCTCGATGTCGCCCGTGGTGCCGCCGATTTCCGTGATGATGACATCGCCGGGTTGTTCGGCGAGGCGGCGGATGTTCGCCTTGATCTCGTCGGTGACGTGCGGGATGACCTGGACGGTCTTGCCGAGGTAGTCGCCGCGCCGTTCCTTGGTGAGGACGGTCTCGTAAATCTGGCCGCTGGTGATGTTGTTCGCGCGCGAGAGGACGCCCTTGGTGAAGCGCTCGTAGTGCCCGAGGTCGAGATCGGTCTCCGCGCCGTCGTTGAGGACGTACACTTCGCCGTGCTGGAACGGGTTCATCGTGCCCGGATCGACGTTCAGGTACGGGTCGAATTTTTGCATGATGACCCGCAGGCCGCGGTGTTCGAGCAATGTGCCGAGGGCCGCGGCGGCGAGGCCTTTGCCTAAAGAACTGACCACGCCGCCCGTTACAAAGATATATTTCATGAGGACTTTAAAAGTTGGCTGACCGGCCCGACATCCTCGGGCGTGTCAACGCCGAGTGAGACGCTCCTGGTTATCAAAACCCGGATTTTCGCGCCATTTTCGAGGGCGCGCAATTGTTCGAGGCTCTCGGCTTTTTCCAAAAAGGTGGGTTTCCATTTTACGAACTGCAGGAGGAACTTCCTAGAATACCCGTAAATGCCCTGGTGTCGATAATAGCGCGGGGCGTCGCCGGCATCGCGGTAAAAAGGGATGGGGGAGCGGGAGAAGTAAAGGGCGTTGGAGGAGCGGTCGAGGACGACTTTGACGGAATGCGGGTTCGCGGCCTCGTCGTGCCCCGCGACGGCGTTGGCGGCCGTTATCATCTCGATGGCGGGGTCTTTCACCAGCGTCCTGGCAAGGAGCGTGATGAGCGCCGGGTCGATGAGCGGTTCATCCCCCTGGACGTTGATGACGTGGGAGGCGCGCGGCATCCGCGCGGCGGCTTCGGCGACGCGGTCCGTGCCGCTGCGGCATCGCGGGGAGGTGAAGGAAACCTCCGCGCCGAACGCGAAGGCCGCGGTGGCGATCCGCATGTCGTCGGTCGCGATGATGACTTCATCGACTCCGCGCGCGGCCTGGCAACGTTCCCAGACATGCTGGACGAGCGGTTTCCCGGCGAGGGGAATGAGCGGCTTGCCCGGGAACCGCGTGGAAGCCCACCGCGCGGGGATGATGGCTGCGACCTTGGAGCGTGTCATGCACTTTTGTCCGCTTTTGGTTGTTGCCTAAAGATCTGGAACGGCCTCCCGCTCCAGGCGGCTGGCACAGCCGCCTCTACAACGACAACGACAGCGGCGGCATGACGCGCTCTAGCTTTCATGCACCTTTCTTAATATGTAATCGACCGCTTCCACAACGCCTTCCGCGATGTGGTCGGGCTGTGAGTCGAGGTGTTTCATTCCGTGGCCCGTCCGCACGAGGACGGTGTGGAGGCCCGCGTTGCGCCCGCACAGGATATCCGAAGCGTTGTCGCCGACGAGGAAGGATTTCGCGAGGTCGATGCCGTGCTCCCTGGCGGCCTGGAGGACCATGCCGGGGTTCGGCTTGCGATGCGTCGATTCCTGGTCGGGCCGGTCCGGGCAGAAATAGGTCGCGTCCACTTTCCCTTGGCCGAGCTGTTCCAGCAGGGCGGCCTGGACTTCCTCGTACTGCCGGAGCGTGACCCAGCCGCGCCCGATGCCGCTCTGGTTGGTGACGATGATGTTCTTGAACCCCGCCTCTTTCAACATCCCAAGCGCCGGCGCGGCGTTCGGGAAGACGGCTACGTCCTTCGCGTCCTTGATGTAGTCGACCTCCTCCATCAGCGTTCCGTCCCGATCAAAAAAAACCGCGCGGTGCGTCATTCCTCGAAGCTGGCGAGCAGTTCGGCCTTCGTCACGGTGGCGGTGCCGAGCTTGCCCACCACGATGCCGCTGGCGTGGTTGGAAATATCCGCGGCTTCGATGGCGCTCGCGCCGCCGCAAAGCGCCAGCGTGAAAAGCGCGATGGCCGTGTCGCCCGCGCCGGAAACGTCGAACACCTCCTGCGCGCGCGTGGGGATGGAAAACGGCGGGCGCCCTTCCGCGAAGAGCATCATCCCCTGTTCGCCGAGGGTGATGAGCAGATTTTCCACCTTCCATTTCGTCTGGAGGACGGCGCCGACTTCCAGGAGGTTCGTGTCCTCCAACGGCGGATCGATGGGATCGACCCACGGGATGCCCGCGGCGGCGAAGGCCTCGCTCCGGTTCGGCGTGACGGCGGTGACGGAGTTCCACGTGAGGCGGTTCCGGGGATTGGGATCGACGGTGACGACCTTGCCGCTTTTGTTCGCGAGGGAGATGATCCTGTCCACCATCTCCTGTTGCAGGAGGCCCTTCCCGTAATCCTCGAAGATGATGGCGTCCAGGCGCGGAAGCATCTCTTCGATCATCCGCAGGGCGCGTTCCGATTGCATGGCGCTGAGGCCGACTTTCTTTTCGCGATCCACGCGCACCACCTGGTGGTTTTTTACGATGATGCGCGTCTTCACGATGGTCTGGTAGTTCGCGTCGCGCTGGAGGCAATCGAGCGAGATGCGATGCTCGCCCAGCAGCCGTGCGAGATGGTCCGCGTGGCGATCCGCGCCGACCAGGCCCATGACATAGACGCGCCCGGCGAATTCGCGCAGGTTCCTCGCCACGTTGGCCGCGCCGCCGGGGTAATACGATTCCCTCGTCACCTCGACCACGGGCACGGGCGCCTCCGGAGAGATGCGCGTCGCCGTTCCCCACACGAACTCGTCGAGGATGAGGTCGCCGATGACCAGGATGCCGAACCCGGGCAGTTTCGAGAGGATTTCGCGGGCGCGGTCGCGGGTCATTTGGCGAGTTCCTCGGTGATGGCCGCGAAGAGAAGCGGGATCATGAGTTCATGATGGCCCACTATATAGAATCCCTTGCCGCCGAGATGGGTGGGCCGCCGCACCACGTTTTCGGAAGGGCGGTACTGGCGGATCATGTCGAAGGTCGCGGTGGTGAAATCGCTGACCGTGTGGCCGAGGTTCCGCGCGATGGTGAGCGCTTTGAGAAAGACTTCGGGCATGATGACCGCGCTGCCGACATTCAGGACGACGCCGCCCTCCAGCCGCGAAGTCACCCCCGCGAAGAGCCGGAAGTCGCGAAAAGTCGCCTCGCCGAGGATCTCCCCCTTCGCCGCCGGGTGCTGGTGGATGATGTCCGTCCCGATCGCGATATGGATGGTCACCGGCGCGTTCATCTCCAGGCCCGCGTTCAAAATGCTGAACGCCCGGTTCGGGAACGCGCCCTCCTTTATTTTCTTCCCGAGCGCTTCGCCCGCGCCTTCGCCGCGCCGGACGCCCGCCTCCATCGCCTCGTTCATCATCCGCGAAGTTTCCTCGACCATGCCGAAAGAGCCGTCATCGAGGCCCTTTTGCACATCCTCGCTTGTCTCGCCCTGGTAAGCCAATTCGAAGTCGTGGATCGCGCCGGCGCCATTCAACGCCACCGCCGAGATGATGCCGCGCCGCAGCATGTCGACGATGAGCGGGTTCAGCCCGCACTTGATGGGATGCGCGCCCATCATCAACAACACCGTCCGGTTATTCTTCACCGCCGCGGCGACCGCCGCGACGATCTCCCTGAAATCGCGGGCCGCGAGAAAGGCGGGCAGATTTTCCAGGTACGCCGCGAATCCCGCCCCTTTTTGATGCACCGCGGCGAAGTCGGAGGACGCAACCTTGTTGGCTCGTTCGCTCACGGGGTAGGTCGTCACCCGGCTGAAATCCAGCGGCTCGAATCTCATCAAGAAAAAGAAGGCTTGTTTATACGCGCGGCCTTTGGTTGAGTCCAGCCAGGAAATGTGGTTTTATATCGAATGCGCCGTCGCCAGGCGCCGCCCCTGATTATGAGATCGCCCGCCATTCTCTCCCTCCTTCTTTCCGCTGGCGTCTGCCTCGGAGACCAGCCGCCGCGCCATATCGACATCGGCGAAGGCCGCCTCCCCGCAACCCTTATCGAGGACGTCGTCGTCCCGCTCCCCGGCGAAGTCTTCACCGCGCTCGACAAGCTCGGCTCGCCCAACTGGCACGATGTCCTGCGCCCCACCGCTCCGCAGATGGAACGCCGGCCCCAGATCGCGCTGGAACTCGGCGCCGTGATAGCGGAGGGCTTCATCGCCGTCGAGGCCAAGGACGCCGAACAGGTCAAGAAGATCGGGCGCGACGTCCTGACCCTCGCCAATGCGCTGAACGTCCGCAAAGCCGTCATCGAACGAACCAAGAGCATAACGGACGCCGCCGATCAGAAGGATTGGGCCAAGGTGCGCGACGAACTCGACAAGGCGTCCCACGATGTTTCCCAGGCGATGAGCGAGATGCAATCCCAGACGTTGTCGCAACTCGTGAGCCTCGGCGGCTGGTTGCGCGGCACCGAAGCGCTCACCACCGTGGTCGGGAGAAACTACTCCAGGGACGGCGCGGAACTGCTTCACCAGCCCGGCCTGCTCGACTATTTCCAAAAGCGGCTCGGCGCGATGGACCGGCACACGCGGGGCGATGAGCTCGTCGCCATGATCCAGAAGCGTCTGCCGGAAATCCGCCCGCTGATCGAGAAGCCGGGCGAGATTCCCGCCGCGGCGGTGGATCAGATCCATTCGATCACCGCGGAATTGGTCAAGGCCGTGAACTCGAGGGAAATGTGAACGCCGCAACCCGATTCGCCGCCGTCTGCCTTTGCATCGCCTTTTTGGCGAACCCCGCGCTCGCCACGGTGGATGACGCCTTCTCCTTCGCCCTGCAAGCCGCGGAGCCTTACGTGAAGGAAGGGTTCACCATCCGGGAGGACTATTGGGGCGGCGACCTGGCCGTGAAGACGCAGAAAGCCGTCATCCACCAGCTTTTCAAAGGGAACGAATACTGGTTCTGGATGGGCACCGACGTCGAAAAGGCCACTATCTCCGTCCACGTGTACGACTCGGACGGCAACCTCGCCGAGAACGACCACTGGCAGAAGCCGCACTTCGCCGCCGCCCACGTTAAGCCGAAGACCACGGGTTCTTACTACCTCATCGTCGAGGTGGAGAAGTCCGACCAGGTGCGGACGCATTGGGCCCTCGCCTACGGGTTCCGCTGATTTGACGCCGTCTTTCCGCGCGGTTACCGTTCTCCAAGGTAAAGAATGACCGAAAGTCAGACCTTGCAGTTCGAGAACGCTCGGGCGCTGCAATCTCTTTTCGCGAATGACCTGAAGCTCCTCAAAGGCTTGGAGGACTCCCTCGGCGTCAAAGTCACCACCCGCGACGGCTGGCTGCGGCTCGAAGGCGCGGCTGATCAAGTCGAGCGCGCCAGGCGGGTCTTCGACCAACTCGAAAACGCCCGCCAGAACGGCGTCAACATCCGCAAACACGAGTTCAACTACGCCTTGCGCTCCGTCAGCGAGTCCCGGGAGGACGGCCTGACCGGGCTCGTCGAGTGGAAGATCGTCTGCTCGCCGAAAAGGCCGCCCATCATTCCCAAGACCGCGGGCCAGCGCGGCTACATCCAGGCGATCCAGACCCATGACATGGTGTTCGGAACCGGGCCGGCGGGGACGGGCAAGACCTATCTCGCCATGGCCATGGCCCTTTCCGCGCTCAAAAAGGAGCAGGTCCACCGCATCATCCTCACCCGGCCCGCGGTGGAGGCGGGCGAGGCGCTCGGCTTTCTGCCCGGCGACCTGAAAGAGAAGATTTTCCCCTACCTGCGGCCCCTGTATGACGCCCTCCACGACATGCTCGAAGCGGAGGAAATACAGAGGCATATCGACCGGAACGTCATCGAGATAGCCCCGCTCGCCTACATGCGCGGGCGGACGCTCAACAACGCCTTCGTCGTCCTGGATGAGGCCCAGAACACCACCACCGAGCAGATGCTCATGTTCCTGACCCGGCTGGGCGTCGATTCCAAGTGCGTGGTGACCGGCGACCACACCCAGATCGACCTGCCCGTAAACAAACGCTCCGGTCTCGTGGAGGCGCTCCATGCCCTCAAGGGCGTCCCAGGGCTCGCTTTTTGCTCGTTCGAAGAGAAAGACATCATCCGCCATGAACTCGTTCAGTCGATTGTCCGCGCGTACCGCAAGTACCGGGGCGCGGCCGTCAACGAAACAAAAAATTGATTTATCCTCCTCCCTGGAGGAGTATCGCGCCCGCAAATGCTCCGATTTTTTGAACGACATCGTCTGGTGAAGAAAGGTCTCGCCTGCCCGAAGACCCGCAGGCGGCGTTCCCAGAGCGAGATCCTCCAGATGCTGGAAACCGGCCCGCTGGCCAAATCCATCGTCTTCTTGGGATTCATCCTGGGGCTGGCGGCGCTCATCTTCTACAGCGCCCAGCCGCAGCCGACGGAGAAATTCCTCCTTTGCCTCCTCATTTTCCTCACCGCGCTGGCCCAGCTTTGGATCAACCACCCCCACACCTTCGCGAGGAACTCCCGCCTCCTGCTGATGTTCGGCGCATTCCTGGTGCATCTCACGCTCATGAAGGTGCTCCTCGTCCTTGGTCGCGACGGGGCCTTCGCCATGGACGACAAGGCGATGTCCCTGCAGATCGCCACGCTCTGGCTTCCCTACGCCTTCGCCCCGCTGGTCATGTCCGTCCTCCTGGGCCGGAACCACGGTGTCTTCGCGGCCACCTTCGTCAGCCTTTGGGGTTCCATCGTCTTCTATAACCAGGTCGATCCGGCGAAATTCCTCGTCATGAGCCTCATCAGCGGGTTCATAGCCGTCTTCGTGACCCTCCAGGTCCGCAGGCGCAGCCGGCTCATCCGCGCGGGCGTCTTCGTCGGCATCGCGACCTGGCTGCTCGCCCTCATCTTCGGTCTCATCGGCCCCATCCTCTGGGAGGCGCTCCCGAGCATGAACTGGAAGATGCTCGGCTTCCAGAGCCTCGTCGCCGTCGGCAGCGGCATCATCACCGCCATGCTCATAGGCGGCGCGCTGCCGGTTCTGGAAGGCCTCTTCAGCATCACCACGGAAATCTCCTGGCTGGAAGCCGCCGACCTCAACCACCCCCTTCTCAAGCGCATGACCATCGAGGCGCCCGGCACGTATCATCACAGCCTCGTAGTGGCGAACCTAGCCGAGGCCGCCGCGGAAGCCATCGGGGCCAACGCCACGAAATGCCGCGTCTGCTCCTATTTCCACGACATCGGCAAACTCGTGAAGCCGGACTACTTCACCGAGAACATGGGCTACGACCAAAGCCCGCACATGGACCTCGCGCCGACCATGAGCGCGCTCATCATCATCGCCCACGTCAAGGAAGGCGTGGACCTCGCCCTCAAGTACAAGCTCAGCCAGCAGATCATCGACGTCATCCAGCAGCACCACGGCACTTCGCTCGTCCTCTACTTCTACCGGCGCGCGCTCCAGTTGCAGGAGGACGCCCGCCAGGGCGGCAAGATCATGAACATCCGGGAAGGGGACATCCCGGAGGTGCGCGAGGAAAGCTTCCGGTACAGCGGGCCGAAGCCGCAGAGCAAGGAAGCGGGCATCATCAGCCTCGCGGACGCGGCGGAGAGCGCTTCGCGCACGCTGGAGAAGGTCACCCCGCAGAAGCTCGACCAGTTGATAAACGACATCATCGAACGGCGCATACAGGACCGGCAGCTTGACGAGTGCGACCTGACCCTGCGCGATCTCCGCTCCGTCGCCGAGAGCTTCCGCTTCACCCTCCTGAACATGCTGCACAGCCGCATAGCGTATCCCTCCAGCCAGGCCGCGAAAGGGCAGCCGCAGCCGCTGGCCGACGCCCCGCCCGTATCCGCCGCCTGAAGATAACCGTCCGCAACCGCCAGAATGGCGTCCCTCTTCCACTGCGGCCCTTGCAGGCTTTTGCCCGCCGCGCCGCGCGAGCCTGCCCGCCGCTCGCCGGGTTGCCGCAAGTCGAGGTGACCATCGTCTCGGACGAGGAGATCGCCGCTTTGCATCACCGATTCATGGGCGTCGAAGGCCCGACGGATGTCCTGACCTTCGAGCACGGCGAGATCGTCATCGGCGCCGATACCGCCTTCGCCAATGCCGCCGCATTCGGCCAGCCGATCGAGCGGGAATTGGCTCTTTATATTGTCCACGGTTTATTGCATCTTCAGGGATTCGACGACCAGTCCGACGCCGATTCGAAGGAGATGCGGAAAATGGAATCGGAAGTCCTGGCGCGGTGCCACCCCCCTTAAGATCATGACGCGCATTTGCCTGGCTCTCTTCCTCTTTTCCTCAGTCGTCCTCGCGCAGCAGGATGGCAACCCCGTCGACGTAAAATCGCTCTCCGTCTTCCTCGACGGCATCAAACAAAAACAGGCCGCCGCGGAGAAATCGCATCGCAACGCCGTCTACCAGGACTTCCGGGCCGCTTCCTCCGGCGCCGCCTCCGCGCTCGCGTTTTACCAACAGGCGATGCAGGTGACTTCGTTCCAAGGACAGAACCGCCAGCAAACGGAATTCCATGACTGGAAAAAAAAGGAGGCCGACAAATTCAAGGACCCCGCTTTTCTGGACGCCTTGCGCCTTCATCTCGCGTACATCGTCCTCACGCTGGAGCGCGGCAACGGCATGACGGTCAAGCAACTCCTGCCGGAACTGCTGGCTTACACGGCGGATGCGTGGAACTCCGGGCAATCGTTGAACGACCCCTTTATGCGAAACGACATAACCGACAGCCTCTTCGTGAAATGGTACGAGATTCAGGGCTGGATATCTTCCGCCGAGGACTGGGACATGAAACCCGGAGACATTAACGGCATTTATAAACAGACGATACTTCCCCAGATGCGCCAGGATAAAGACCCCCGCATCCTTCGATACTGGGATCAGCGGATCGAAACCGAAGCCGCCGGCGCGCAGGCGTCGAAGCGGACTTTCGATCTCGATAACTTCAACCGGGTGACGCAACCCGGCCTGCTCTGGAGCCGCGCCCAGGACATGCTCGCCATCGGCCAGAGGAACAACGCGATCAACAGCATGTACGCCATCTTAAAAGCGAACCCCGGCCACCCGCGGGCGGGCGACTGGATCAAGCAGATCGAGGAACTCATCCAACCCGCCGCGCCCGCGCAATCGCCCGCCGCCAGATAGGCATGCCCGAGACCGTAGTTGAAAAGCAAACCCGGACAAAGGAAGCCGCGGAGACGCCCTGGAACGTCGTCGTCCACAACGACCCCGTGAACCTCATGAGCTACGTCACCATGGTCTTCCAGCGCGTCTTCGGGTTCTCGCGCGAGCGCGCGGCCAAGCACATGCTGGAAGTGCACCACAGCGGTCGCTCCATCGTCTGGAGCGGCGTGCGCGAACTGGGCGAGCACTACGTGCAGCAGCTTCACGGCTATCTGTTGCTGGCAACCTTGGAAAAATCGGATTGATGCGTGGAGATTAGCCGCCTTGACGCCGACAACCTCTCCGTGGCCGGGGTGGATTTCTTTCTCTTGGAACTTTTCCGCGGCATCCCTGCGGCAGCCGATCCGGAGGGGAGCGACGCCGCGCGCGAACGCCTCTTCAGCAGCCCCTCCGCCGACCCCTCATCCCGCCTGCGCGCCGAATGGAAAGAATACGTCGAACCCGATCTGCGGCATCTTTTCGCCTCCGCCATCGAGACGGTGAACGCCGACCTCGCCCGTTTTGAACCGACCGAAGGGGCCGATCCGCCGGAAAGCCGGCTCACGATTCCGACAAAGCATCTCGATGCATGGCTGAACTGTTTGAACCAGGCCCGCCTCGTCATCGCCGCCCGCCACGGTTTCACCGAAATTGATCTCAATGACGAGTTCAGCATCCTCGCCCAATCGCCGCGGGATTTCGCCTTGTTCCAGGTGCATTTCTACGGCCTGCTACAGGAGAGCTTCCTGCGCCTGTTGGATGGCTGAGCGCGCCCGTTAAGCCAGTGCGGGACTGGCTTGCGGCGATTCGGATTTCTGGTTATTGTTTTTACGTGACACAAGCGATCGCTCACATTCTCGCCGAGATCGAGCGGACGACGACTTTGCCGATCTTGCCGCCGCCTCGTTCCGCGCACTGGACGAGGAGGAGGCGCATGGCGCCTGAGCGCGGCGAGGTATGGCAGGTGGATTTCGGCATTACGCAGAAGGTGAGGCCGGCGTTGGTCATCGGCATTCCTTACGCCGATGCTGACCGCGCGCTCATCGGCGTCATTCCACATATCACGGCAACACGCGGTTCTCAGTTCGAAATTGTCGTCGCGACTCACTACCTTGCCGTAGGCGCATTATTTTGGCTCGGACTATCCCGCAAGTAATCACCCTGTGTTGCCGCGATGCCGCTTCTAAGCTCGGCCACGCCCGCCATTCCCTGGGCCTCGGTTAGTTAATTAATACCTCGCCCTTTCTCGAAGACGATCACCGGGCTATAATGATGTCACTGCGATGACGGAGAAGACAGGAGGGTGAAGAAGCTTTCCGCCGGCTCGCAAGACGCATGAAAAAGGCTCGCGCGCGTGGCTGGGTTTTAAGTCAAGCTCAGCATGACCGAGGGGCCAGACCTACTTCGCAGCGCCTTCGCGCTGGAGCCGCTTTAGCCGCCCGCCCAGGCTCACTTTCGTCGCCGAGCTCATCCTGTCGATGAACAGGACGCCGTTCAAATGATCCACTTCGTGCTGCAAGGCGCGGGCCAGGAGGCCGCTCGCTCCGAACTCCACGGTTCGCCCGTCCAGTAATTCCAGGCGCGCGGTCACGAACGCCGGGCGTTCCACGTCGCCCGTTATATCGGGGAAACTGAGGCACCCTTCCACGCTCGTCTCGCGTTGTTTGCCCGGTTCAAGATGCGGGTTGACGAAAATGAGCGGCATCCATGCGTCGAGGTCGACCGGTTTCCCGTCGATCTCCATTGTGCTGGGGCGGTCTTCAGAGGCGGTCGAGACGTCGACAATCGCCAGTTGCAGCGCCACCCCGACTTGCTGCGCGGCGAGCCCCACGCCGTTGGCTTCCCGCATCGTCTCGATCATGTTCTCCGCCAGCGCGCGGATGTTGTCGTCGATCGCCGCGACGCGCTTGCCCTTCGCGCGCAGCACGGGGTTCCCGTATTTGACGATGTCGAGGATCATTTCTTCTCCATGAAAGCGGGGATATTCTGGATGCCGGAAGCCTTCAAAATATCCAGCACCTTGATGATGAGGCCGAAGGGCGCCTTGGTGTCGGCGTTGATCGCCAGCGAGCGGCCAGGCGTCGCGGCAAGCTCGGCGCCGAGGGCGTGTTTCAATTCTTCCAGCGCCACCGGTTTTCTATCCAGGAATATCTCTTCCTTTTCCGAGATGGTGAGGACCATCGGCTCCGAGGCCGCGGGTACGGCGACCGCCGACCTGGCTTCCGGCAGCTTGATGACGACTTCCGGCTGATCGCGGCGGAATGTTGTCGTGACGATGACGAAGATGAGCAGGATCGCCAGGATGTCGATGAGCGAGACGATGATGACCGCCGGCAGGCGGCGCTGGCGCGTGTAAAATTTCACAGCCGTCTCGACTTCTGGTGGTAGCACTTGGCCAGCAGGTCGGCGGTGATGGATTCCATCTCCGCGGACATCGTCTCGACTTTCTTGGAGAAATAGCTGAACGCGATGAGGCTGGGGATGGCGATGGCAAGGCCGACAATCGTCGTGCTGAGCGCTTCGGAGATGCCCTTGGCGATGACGCGCGGGTCGGTGCCCGCCGCGCTGTCGCCGAGCGTGGCGAACACGGAGACGAGGCCCGACACCGCGCCGAGCAGCCCCAGCAGCGGCGCGATGCCGACGATGATCTCAAGAACCACGAGTCCGCTCTCCAGCCGCACGATCTCGTGCCGGGCCCGCGTTTGCACGGCTTCGACGTTCTCGGTCTTGGGCCATTGGAGATGGTCGAGCGCCACGTTGGCGATGCGGGCGAGGGCGGATTGGTCGCGCCGGACGAGGCGGCCAAGCCGGGCGAGCGCTTCGTCGCCGTCGGCGGGTTGCAGCGCTTCGATCTCGCTCTCCAGCAGGCGGGGCATGACTATTTTGCGCCGCAAGGCCAGGCCGCGCATGAGGATGACGGCGAGCGACACCACGGAGCAAATCACCAGGGGGACCATGAAAACCCCGCCCTGGAGGAAAAAATGAATCACGGATTCAGCCGAGGCTTTGCTCATGGACGGTCAGTTTGGATAAATGGTGAAGGTGTAATCAACTTCGAGACGGCCATCCTGGAGTTTCGGCGCGAGGTCCGGCGGCAGCGGCGGCAACTCGGCCTCCGAGACGGATTGGACGGAGAAATCCCCGAACGCCCCGTTCGCCGAGTTGGAGAGAATCTTTATGTCCTCAACGCGTCCCCGTTCATTGATGTAAAATTTAATATGGACGCTGCCGACGGTAATCAAATCCATTTTCTGGTTGATATAAAAATACCAGCGCGAGCCGATGGCGTCCGCGATTGTCTTCCGGTAACGGCCAAGCGGCGTGCTGATGACATCCGCGCCCGGCTTCGAGCCGAGATTGGAGATCGACCCCGAGACGCGCGTTTCCTCCGTCTCGGGTTGGTAAGCGGGGCGGCGCGGCCTGCGCGGGGCGGGCGTCACAAGCATCGCCAGGTCCTGCTTTCGCGCGCCGTGCATCACCGGGGTGGGCTTGGGGATGTCGTCCGGGGTCGCGGCCGGCTCCGGGGTGGGGGATGCGGCCATCGCCAGAATGTCCTTCGGGGTCGCGGTGGGGAGCGGCCTGGGGGAAGGCTCCGGTTTTCGCGGCTTCGGAGTGGGCGCGGGAGTCTCCTCCGGTTGCGCGCCGCGGGCCGGCTCGGGCGCGGGCGCCATTTCCATCTCCGGCGGCTGTCTTTGTTGTCCCAGCGAATATTTCTTGGACTCGAATTCCGGGAACGGCCTCTCCTTTCCCTCCTGGCTCGGCAGCGGCGCCATGCCGGATGCGGCCAGCCGGCTCGCCGCCCGCGAGTTGATGTCCGATTCAAAGAGCGGCCGGTCGGGAGTGGCGTTCGCCTTCGCGAGGCCGTCCGAGTTTATCTCCACGGGCGTGGGGCTTGGCGCCGCCGCCTGTTTCAAGACGGGCTCCGGCTCTTTCGGCAGCGGAGCGACCGTCATGGTTATCTGGCGCGGCTCGGGCGCGGGCAACGTGGTGCGCGCGCTGCTCCGGGACGAAGCCCAGACCATCAGCCCCAGTATGCCGAGCAGATGCAGCAGCACGGAGACAAGCAGGGCCAGCAGGACTTTTTTCCCTTCAGACATCTTCGCGGCGAATGGCTCCTTCCTTCATAATGCCAACGACATCATACACCGATTCCCGCGCGCACCATCGGACATCCTCCCGGCGGCGGTTGCGCACCAGGACTTGGCCGTTGAGGGAATCCTCCAGCGCGCCGCGCGAATCGTTCTGATACTGCCTGTAAACCGTCTTGCAGATCGCCGCTTTCTCCGTGCGGGGCTGGTCGGCAAGCAGGGCGCACAACATCCCGGCGGCATAAGCGTCCTCCAAAGCGGCGTCCATATAGGTGCCCGCGCAGACGAGCAGAAGCTCGCGCGGCGGCTGGGCGTTCACGCGGCGGACGAGCGCCCCCATGTTGAGAAGCGCCCCGGCCAACACCTCGCGCGCGCCCTGGCAGGCCCGCAACGCCACTGTTCCGTTCGTCGTGGTGGTGATGATTCGCGCGGGCGGGTTTTGAGCATACTCCGCCGGGGAGTTGCCGAGATCGAAGCCTTCTATCTTGTCCCCGTGCCGTTCTCCGCCGAGCGCGGCGTCCGGCCACTTTATGCGCAGGGCGAGGGCTTCCTCGATGGTCGCCGCCGGGAAAATCTCGCGCGCGCCGTTCGCGAGCGCCGTGATGATGGAAGACGTGGCCCGCAATATGTCGAAGACCACGCACGTGGTCTCCGCCAGGTCGCGGCGGGGCAGAGTCTGGATTTCCGCGGGCGAAAGGAGCGCGTCGATCTTCATCGGCCTTCCATCCGCGCGCGGTGAAAAAGGTATTGCTGCGCGTAGCCCCCGAATTCTCCGAAATAGGCGGCGGAAAAGAGCCGCAGCCGTTTCTCGGTGACGTTGCGTTTCCGTTTGAAATAATTCTCCCGCAGCACGCGCCCGATCCAGACGTCGATGGGGAAAGCCTTCAGCCGCCCGTAGCCGAAGAGCAGCACGCAGTTCGCCACCTTCGGCCCTACGCCCGGCAACCGGCGGAGGCGGGCGTGCGCCTCGTCATCGTCCAGCTTCCCGATGGCGACGAGATCGACCGCGCCGGATGCGACGAGCCGCGCGGTCGCCAGGAGGTTCTTCGCCCTGTAGCCGAGCATGCACGCGCGCAGTTGTTCCTCGCCGGCGCGCGCGAGTCGCCCGGGCGTGGGATACGCGGGGAACGCGCCGAATCCCCGGCGGATGGCCTGGGACATCTGGCGGATGTGCGCGACCTGCTTCATCGACGATGTGATGAATGTCGCCAGGCATTCCCAAACCGGCTGCCGGATGATGCGCATCCCGCGGCAATATTCGAGCGCGCTCGTCATGGCGGGATCGCCCGGAAACGTCCGGTAAATTTCCGGCAGCGGATGATCGAGGGCGAAATAGCGGCTCACGAGATTCTCGCTTCCGGCGGGCGCGAGCAGCGCGTCCCCTTGCTGTTCCACGAAGAGCGGTTTATCCCCGATCACCCCCGCGTAGCCGTTTCCCTTCCTGTCCCAATGGAAGACCTGTCCCGAGTTCAGGGTCAGGTCGAGATTGAAGTCGGGCGCCGCGATCCTGGCCCGCTTCATTGGATGAAGTAGCTGAGGTATTCCAGCTCGATGGCGAGATCGACATTGTTCACCACGACGCCCTCGGGCACTTGGAGAAGGGTGGGGGAGAAATTCAGGACGCCCTGGATTCCGGCCTCCACCAGTTGTTTCACGACCTCCTGCGCGGCGGCGGCCGGAACCGCGAGGATGGCCATGCGGATGTCCCTCCCGCGCACATAGTCCTTCAACCTCTCCATGCCGAGGCAGTTTATCTCCATCTCCGGAAATGGGTTTCTCGGTTCGAGATCGAAAGCGGCCACGATCTCGAATCCCTCCTTGGCGAAGCCGCTGTAACGCAGCAGCGCCGACCCGAGATGGCCCAGCCCGACCAGGATGACCGGCTGCAACCGCGCATGGCCGAGCACTTCGGTGACCTTCGCGCTGAGCGCATCGACATTGTAACCGAGGCCGCGGGTGCCGAACTGCCCGAAGTATGTCAGGTCTTTCCGCAACTGCGTCGGCTTTACGCCCGCCGCCTTGGCGAGCGCCGCGGAGGAAACCGTCGAGACCCTGTTGGCCTTCAACCGCTGTAGACCGCGATGATACAGCGAAAGGCGATAGACAGCCTTGCGGGGAATCACCAGCTTCGACATTTTGTGAAAAATAACCGGCGCGACGCTTTGGGTCAAACCGTGATAAATTGTTCGAATATGCGCCTCAACCGTTTTCTAGCTTCCGCCGGCCTCGGTTCGCGCCGGGGCTGTGAAGAGATCATCCGTTCCGGGCGCGTGACGCTCAACGGCAAGCCCGCGACCGATCTCTCCACGCAAGTCGCGGAGGGCGATTCCGTGAAAGTGGGCGGCCGCCTCATCCGCCGGGAAAAACCGCTGACCGTCCTCTTCTACAAACCGCGCGGCGTCGTCTGCACCCGTTCCGACCCGGAAGACCGGGGGACGATCTTCGACCTGCTGCCGAAAAACTGGCCCCGGCTCTTCCACGTTGGCCGTCTTGACAAGGAAAGCGAGGGCCTCCTCATCCTGACGAACGACGGCGAGCTGTCGTTGCGGCTCACGCATCCCCGTTATAAAATCGAGAAGGAATACGAGGTGCTGCTGGACAAACCGTTCGGCAGCGAGCAGGGCAAAAAGCTGCTGAAGGGGTTCACGATAGAAGGCGGCTGGGCCAGGGCGGAAAAGGTGCTCTACGTCTCGCCGACCCGTTTGAAGATAACGTTGCGCCAGGGGATCAAGCGCCAGATTCGCCTGATGCTGTATGCATTGGGGTATGAAGTCGAAGCCCTGCGCCGCGCGCGCATCGGCCCGCTCCGGCACGAGTCGCTGAAACCGGGCGAGTGGCGGCTCCTTACCGCCAGGGAAATAACGGATCTGAAAGAGGCGCGCATTTGATCTGCGAGGCAAGCGCGGGCCGCTTGCCTTTTCCTGTCTCAGCAAATCCGGGGGAGCTGTTCGCCGGAGAGCATATCGACGACGCGCGTGCCGCCTACCCGCGTCTTCATGGTGACGAAGCCGGGATGCCCGGCTGTGACTTCGCCGATGATGGCGGCTTCCGCGCCGAGAGGGTGGGCGCGCATCGCCGCGAGGACGGCGTCCGCCGCCGCCGGGGGGACGATGGCGAGGAGCTTGCCTTCATTGGCTACGTACAGCGGGTCGAGGCCGAGAATTTCGCACGCCCCTTTTACTTCTTCGCTTATCGGGATTTTCGACTCATCAAGCGTTATGCCCGTCTTCGCGCCCTGGGCGATTTCGGCCAGCGCGCTGCTGACTCCGCCCCGGGTCGGGTCGCGCAGGACGTGGATGTCCGCGCACGCGGCGAGCATCGCTTCGACCAGCCCGTTGAGCGCCGCGCTGTCGCTCGCGATCTCCGTCTCGAATTGCAGCCCTTCCCGCACGGACATGATGGCGATTCCATGCACTGCGATCAGGCCGCTGATGAGGACCTTGTCGTCCGGCGTCGCGCGCGAAGGCCGGATGTCCACGCCGTCCGGCACGAGGCCGACGCCGGAGGTGTTGATGAATATGCGGTCGGCCTTGCCGCGATCCACGACTTTCGTGTCGCCGGTGACGAGCGTCACCCCCGCCGCCGCGGCGCAGTCGCGCATCGAGCGAACGATCCGCCGGAAGTCGTCCATCGGCAGGCCCTCCTCCAGGATGAATCCGCACGAAAGATAGAGCGGGCGGGCGCCGCACATGGCGAGGTCGTTGACGGTGCCGTGGACCGCGAGTTTGCCGATGTCGCCTCCGGGGAAAAAGACGGGGCTGACGACATAGGAATCGGTGCTGAAGGCGAGGCGCGCCCCGTTGATGGAAAGAAGCGCGCCGTCGTGGAGCGGCGCGAGGAGGTCGTTGCGAAATTCAGGGAAGATGACGTTCTGGATGAGCCGCTGGGAAAGCTTCCCCCCGCTGCCGTGCGCGAGGACGATTTCCCTGTAATCCGAGTACGGGACCGGGCAGGCGGCGGCCCCAGGGGACACGGCGAACGCCTCAGGTGACATCTTCGGCTCCAAGGGCGATGTGGACGAGGTCCCAGAGGACATGCACGGCGGTGGCATGCACTTCCTGGATGCGGTGGATGCTGTACGACGGGACGATGAAGCAGTAGTCGGCGATTTCGGGGAAACGCCCGCCGTCCTTGCCCGCGAAGGCGATGGTGAGCATCTCCTTCTCGCGCGCGGCTTCGAGCGCATAGATGAGGTTGGGCGATTTTCCGCTGGTGCTGAAGGCCGCGACCATGTCGCCGCGCGCGGCGTGAAGCTGGAGCTGGTTCACGAAGATGCGCGCGTAGTCGATGTCGTTGCCGATGGCGGTGATGGTGGCGGTGTCGGTCATCAGCGGATAGGCGGAAAAGGCGGGCCGTTTCTCGATGATGGGATGGTTGAACTCGACCGCGAGATGGAGCGCGTCGCAAAGGCTGCCGCCGTTGCCCATGGTGAAGAGCCGCGCGCCTTCCTTGAATCGCGCGGCCATGGCGCGCGACATCGCCTCGAACGGCTCGGCGTATTGGGTGAAGAATTTCTCCTTCATCTCCATGCTCTCGCCGCATTTGCGGAGCACTTTGGCCCGGAAATCCTCGTCGAGCGCGGCGTTCATGCCGCTTCCACCGCCGGCCTGGCTTCCAGGTGGCGCCCGTAGGCGTAGTAGGCCGCGCAGGCGCCTTCCGCGGAGACCATGGTGGCCCCGAGCGGATGCTCGGGAGTGCATTGCTTGCCGAAGGCGGGGCAATCGTGCGGCTTCTTCACGCCCTTCAAAACCAGCCCGCTGATGCAGATATCCGGCTCCCTGGTGGCGATCTCCTTCACGTCGAAAATCCGCTCGGCGTCATGGTCGCGGAACTCGTACCGGAGCTTGTAGCCGCTCTTCGGGATGGAGCCGACCCCGCGCCATTTGCGGTCGCAGACTTCGAAGACCTTGTTCACGAGTTCGCGCGCGATGCGGTTGCCCTCGCGGTTCACGACGCGCGGATACTGGTTTTCCACCTCGAACGTCCCGGCTTCCAGCTGGCGGATGGTCATGAGCGCGCCTTCCAGTATGTCGATCGGCTCGAAGCCCGTGATGACGATGGGAACCTTGTAGCGCTCGGCTATCGGCTCGTATTCGCGGTAACCCATCACGGTGCAGACGTGGCCCGGCCCGATGAAACCCTGCACGCGGTTGAGCGGCGATTGCAGGATGGAGGCGATGGACGGCGGGACGAGGACGTGCGAGACGAGCACGGAGAAATTCTTCACCCCCTGCTTCTTCGCCTGCCAGACGGACATGGCGTTGCTCGGCGCGGTGGTTTCAAAACCGATGGCGAAGAAGACGACTTTCTTGTCCGGGTTGGCGCGCGCGATCTTGAGGCAATCGATGGGCGAATAGACGACCCGGATGTCCGCGCCGCGAGATTTCAGCACAAGCAGGTCGCTCTCCGAGCCCGGCACGCGCAGCATATCGCCGAAGGAGCAGAAGATGACATCGGGCCGGCGCGCGATGGCGTGCGCCTTGTCGATCATCTCGAGCGAGGTGACGCAGACGGGACAGCCCGGGCCGTGGACCAACTCGACTTGCGGCGGCAGCAAGTGGTCGATGCCGTATTTGACAATGGTGTGGGTCTGCCCGCCGCAGACTTCCATCAACACCCACGGCCGCGTGACGATCCGCTCGATCTCCGAGACGATCTTCTTCGCCAGCCCTTCGTCGCGATATTCGTCGAGGTATTTCATGAGGGGACCTCCGGGACGTTCAACTCGTCCAACTGCTGCATTTCCTTCAAGGCGTTGTAGGTGCGGGCCGCCTGTTCTTCATCGACCTTGCTGAGCGCGAAGCCGACGTGGACCAGGACGTAATCGCCCATGTTCACCTCCGGCGTGTATTCGAGGCAGATTTCCTTCACGATGCCGCCGAAGTTCGCCTTGCCCATCCGCACGCCGTTGGCGTCGTTGCTTATCTCAATGAGTTTTCCGGGGATTGCCAGGCACATAGGGGGGATTGCTGGGAGACTCTATCATATCGCGCGGCGGAAAGCACTTGTCCCAGCGCGATGCCGCCGTCGTTCGGGGGAACGCGCTGGTGCCAGTAAGGGCGAAACCCGGAGTCGCGCAGCCGCAGGATGCAACGCTCCGTTAAATAACGGTTCTGGAAACAGCCGCCGGTCAGGACGACTTTCTCCTCTCCGCAAAATCGGGCCGCGGCCGCCACGATCTCCGCGAGCGTATTGTGGAATTTCGCCGCCGCCACGCCCGGGGATTCGCCCAGCATCTCCTCGACCATCGGCTGCCAGTCGATCACTTCTCCCATTTTGAAAGGGTAGGAGCCTTCCGTCCCTTCCCGGACCGCAAATTCCAGTTTCATCGCCGCTTCTCCTTCAAACGAAACCTCGTGGTCGAGATCGAGGAGCGAGGCGACGGCGTCAAAAAGACGGCCCGCGCTCGATGTCACGGGGGAGTTCACCTTTTTCTCAAGCATCTGTTCGAGCAGCGCCAGTTCGGTGTCTGAAAAACTGCGCACCGGCGCGAGATCGCGGCGCCGGAAGGCTTTTTCCCCCCACATCTCGAAAAGAAGGCCGAGGGCGGCCCGGCGCGGTTGCCTGATCGCCGCGCCGCCCCCCGCGAGCCGGAACTGGCGGAAGTGCGCGGCACGCTCGAAGCCGTCCTCGCGGGCGACCAGGAATTCGCCGCCCCAGATCGTGCCGTCCGCGCCGTAGCCCGTGCCGTCCCAGGAAACGCCGAGGACCGGCGGCTCGAGCTCGTTCTCCGCCATGCACGAGAGGACGTGCGCCCAATGGTGCTGCACCGGGTGGAGCGGCGCGGAGAGCTGGGCGGCGTATTTGGTCGAGAGATAGTCGGGGTGGAGGTCGCACGCGATCACTTCCGGTTTGGCCTCGTAGAGCCGCTGGAAATCGGCGGCGACTTTCCGGAAGGCGGCGTAGGCCTGGCTGGTTTCCAGGTCGCCGATGTGCTGACTTATAAAGACATCCCTGCCGACGCTCAGCGCCACGCTGTTCTTCAAGTGCGCGCCCACGGCGAGCACGCACGGCGACGTTTCTTTCCCACGCAACGGCAGCGGGGCGTACCCGCGCGCGCGGCGAAGCACCATCTCGCGTCCGGACATGACGCGGGTCACCGAATCATCCACATGCCGCGCGATGGGCCTGTCGTGAACGAGAAAGAAGTCGGCGATGCCCGCCAGCCGTTCCAGCGCTTCGTGTTCCTCCGTGCAGATCGGTTCGTCGCTCAAGTTCCCGCTCGTGGCGACGAGGGGGAAGCCGAGTTCGACCATGAGCAGGTGATGCAGCGGCGTGCAAGGCAGCATGACCCCGAGGTTCGGATTCTCCGGCGCGACCGCCGGGGCGACATCCCCGCCGGGGCGGCGGCGCAAGAGCACGATGGGCCGTTCCGGCGAGACGAGAAGGCGCTCTTCCTGTTCCGAGACCTCGCAAACGGCGCGCACCGCTTCGAGCGTGGGATAAAGGACTCCGAGAGGCTTGCGTTCCCGGCGTTTGCGCTCGCGCAGGCGCGCGACGGCCTCCTGGTTGCGCGCGTCCACCAGGAGCTGGAAACCGCCGAGGCCTTTCAGGGCGAGAATCTTCCCTTCCCTGAGGACATGCGCCGACTTGTGCAACGGATGCCCGAGAGCGGTCCCCGCCGCGTCCCACAACTCGATGCGCGGTCCGCACCGCGGGCAGGCGATCGGCTCGGCGTGGAAACGGCGGTCGAGCGGGTCTTCGTATTCGCGCTCGCACTCCGGGCACATGGCGAACCGCTTCATCGTCGTATTCGGGCGATCGTACGGAAGGGCTTCGAGGATGCTGAAACGCGGGCCGCAGTTCGTGCAATTGATGAAGGGATAGCGGTACCGGCGGTCGCCGGGATCAAGCAGTTCCCGGATGCAATCGGCGCAGGTGGCGACGTCCGGCATGATGAGCGCGCACTTTTTCCCGCCCTCCTCGCTCGTCCGGATCTCGAAGCCTTCGTAACCGGCGGGGTCGAGAAAGGAGTATTCGAGGCTCTGGATGATGGCGCGCGGCGGCCTCGACTTTTCCAGCGCCGCGAGGAATTGCCGCACGGCCTCGCCCGGGCCTTCCACTTCGATGAACACGCCCTGGCTCGAGTTCAAGACCCAGCCGCGCAGGGCGAACTCGAGGGCCAGCCGGTAAACAAAAGGGCGGAAGCCGACGCCCTGCACCGCTCCGCGCACCGTTATTTTGGCTCGTTCGGTATTCATGCGGGGATGGCTACCTGCGTCACGCCGTTTCTCACAAGCAGGGGGATGGGTTCGAGATGGCCGCCGCCGTTGTCAAGTCTGCGCCCGGCCGCGCGCACGTCATAGACGTGGCCAAGCTGGCACTTGATCTCGCCCTGGGCCAGCGCTCCCAGGTGGAGCGGCATGTTGCACGCGGGGCAGTGGTCGCGGTACGCGTAGAGATTCTCGCCCACCTTGCAGACCACCAGCGGAACGCCGCCCGCGTGGACCGCGAGGAGGCCGCCGTCCGCGATCCCCCCGGCGCCTTCGAGCGGCTCCCATTCGGCGCGGGTTTCATTCGGGCGGTGTTTCGGCTCTCCCGCGAGAGCGTTCTCGACTTCGAACCCCAGCAAGTCGGGGCACGCCTCCTCTATCGCCTCCCGGACGGCAAGTTCCAGCGTCACGGTGGAGGAAGGGCAGCTTTCGCAATGGCCCTGGAGCCGCAGTTTCGCCACGTCATCTTCTAGGCCTATCAACTCCACGTTGCCGCCGTGGCTTTTCATATAAGGCCGCACTTTTTCGAGCGCCTGGTTCAAGCGCGTTGTCAGGTCGACGGGATGCAGCCCGTGGATCAGGAGCAGCCCGCGGACGGGGCCGTCGTCGAGAAGGGCGTCGTAAGCCTTCCGGTCGTTCCGTTTCACCACTTCGAGGATGCGCTCGAGACCGTGCCCGTAAAATCCAAGCACCGATTCCAGGCACTCCTGGAGCATGGCGCGCGCGTCGGGAGTTGCCAGGGACTCGATCTTTTCGACGAGCTCCTGGATGCGTCTTCCCTGCCGGTTCAGGTCGGAGTTGCCGTTATGCGACATATTTGATCGTCCTGATGCAGCAATCCTCCCCTTGCGAAGCCTGCGCGGCCTTGCCGCATTGCGGGCACTGCAAAGTGGCGACGGGGCCGCTGGAGAGCGCGTCTTCCCAATACTTGGGCCGGCCGCTGTAGGAACAGTGCGGGCAAAGGACTTCCGCGTCGATTTTCTCGATCTCCAGGGCGGAATTTTCCATCGGCGTCTCCTCCGTTATCGACGAAATGCAAAACCGCAACTGCTCCGGCTCCACGCAACTAAGTTCGCCCACCGCGAGCCGTATTGCCAGCACCTTCGACGCTCCCTTCTTTTCCACGAACTCCAGCACGCTTTCCACTATCGCCGTCGCGATGGAAAGCTCGTGCATCTATACGGCCAGAAGCGCGGCGGTTACTTCGTCCAGACCGGCGCCCGTCTTGCAACTCGTCGGTATCACCCGGATGTCCGGCTTCAACTTGTGCACGTCGTTCGCCAGTTCCTCGACGCTGACTTCCATCGCTTCCGCGAGGTCGGTCTTGTTGATGACCACGATGGCCGCTCCCAAAAACATGTGCGGATGTTTGCGCACCATCCACGGGCCTTCGGTCACGCTCACCACCACCACGCGCGCCTTCGAGCCGAGCGGAAATTCCGCGGGGCAGATGAGGTTGCCGATGTTCTCGATGAAGATCAGCTTCAGTCCGCCGAGGTCGATCTTCCGCAGGGCTTTCCCGACGAGGTTGGCGTCGAGGTGGCAGCCGTTGACGGTGGCGATCTGCACTACGGGCACGCCCTGTTTCGCGATGGCGTCGGCGTCGGCGCCGGTGGTGGCGTCGCCGTTGAACACCGCCACGCCGGTCTTCAGCTTTTCGACCAGGCGCGTGATGAGGGTCGTCTTGCCGGAGCCGATGGCGCCCATGAAGTCGATCGCCACGATTCCGTGCCTGTCGAGCAGGGCGCGGTTGTCGCGGGACAGCTTTGCGTTGGCTTCGAGCAGGCTGTGTTCGAGTTCGATGTCGTAGATCTCGTCCGGCGCCGCCTCCAGCGTCTCGATCGTGAAGGAGTTCACTTTTTCGCGAGCCCCATCAAGGCCGTGGGCGTGTGCTGTTGCTTGAGAACCTTGCCGTTCCCAAGATACATGTGCACGCCGCACGGCAGGCACGGGTCGAAGCTGCGCACCGCGCGCATGATGTCGATCCCCTTGAATTTATCCGGCCCGTTCTCCTCGAAGATCGGCGTGTTCTGCACCGCATCCTCGTAAGGGCCGGGCGTGCCGTAGATGTCGCGCGGGTTCGCGTTCCAGGGCGTGGGCGGATACGGATGGTAGTTCGCGATCTTGCCCTTGCGGATCACCATATGGTGCGAGAGCACCCCGCGGACGGCTTCGTGGAAACCGCAGCCGATGGCTTCCTCCGGCACCTTGAACGGGGTGAACGTCTCCGTGCGGCCAGCATAGACCTCCTCCAGCGCCTTCTCGACGAAGTAGAGGCCGCACGCCGCCGCATACGCCTGGAAATACGTCCGCGCCCGGTCGCGCTCGATGGCGTTGCTCCACTTTGGGATGTTCCATTTGAAGGAGACTTCCGGTTTCAGCGCGGTCTTCGGCAGGTTGATCTCCACGCCGTCGCCGGTCGATTTCACGTAACCGAAATCGACGCGCTTCGCCAGCGCGGTGGCCCAGAGGCGGGCGATGGGGCCGCCGCCCGTGTCGAGCGCCAGGTGGTCGCCCGTGCGCTTGTCGAACCACCGGGGCGACATGACCCAGGTGTAGTTGCCGTTGAAATCGCGCTTCTGCGGCTTGGGGATCGTCGTCTGGTTCCAGGGGTGCTTCTTGTCGATGGGATTCCCGAGCGGATCGTTCCGCACGAAAGTCTCGGAGTTGTCCCAATCCTCATAATAAGAGGAGCCGAGCAGGATGCGCAGGCCGAGATTGATATCCACGAGGTTCGTCGTGACGAGTTCGCCGTCCACGACGACGCCCGGGGTGACGAACATCGCGTTACCCCATTTTTCCATGGTCTTATAGTCGTAGTCGCACACGGCGGGGTCCTGGAAGGAACCCCAGCAGCCGAGCAGGATGCGCCTGCGCCCCACTTCCTCGTAACCGGGGAGCGCTTCATAGAAGAAGTCGAACAGATCGTCGTGCAGCGGGACGACCTTCTTCATGAACTCGACGTACCGCATCAGGCGCACGAGGTAATCCGTGAACACCTGGATCGACGGCACCGTGCCGACGCCTCCGGGATAGAGGGTCGAGGGATGAACGTGGCGGCCTTCCATGAGGCAGAACATCTCGCGCGTCATCCGGCTCACCTGGAGCGTCTCGCGGTAGAACTCCCCTTCGAACGGATTCAGCGCCGTCATGATGTCGGCTATGGTGCGGTACCCGTGTTCCTTCGCGTGCGGGGCCTGTTTTTTCTTGGCCTTCTCCCAGACGCTGGGGTTGGTTTCCTTGACCATCATCTCGCAGAAGTCCACCCCGACGAGGTTGTCCTGGAAGATATTGTGGTCGAACATATATTCGGCGGCCTCGCCGAGGTTGACTATCCATTCGGCCAGCGGAGGCGGCTTGACGCCGTACGCCATGTTCTGCGCGTAGACCGAACAGGTCGCGTGGTTGTCGCCGCAGATGCCGCAGATGCGGCTCGTGATGAAGTGGCTGTCCCGCGGGTCCTTGTTCTTCATGAAGATGCTGTAGCCGCGGAAGATGGACGAGGTGCTGTGGCACTGGACGACCTTCTTTTTGTCGAAGTCGATCTTCGTGTAAATGCCGAGGCTGCCGACGATGCGCGTGATCGGGTCCCACGACATCTCGACGATGTTGCCGGACCCGGCTTCTTTCGATTCGGTGGGGAGAGTGGCGGTTTCCATGGGTTGGTTATCCTAGTTTCTGCCGTAATGTTTTGGTGAATAGCCCGTGGTGAGCGCGGCCCGCGGATGCCGCCACTTCGGTTCCTTGTTGACGGTTCGGTTCGTGATGCCGCGCATCATGCGGATGAAGCCGCCGTAAAGGCCGCTCGCGGTGGTGGAAAGAGCGGCTCCGGGGGGAGCGTCCATGAAGGGCATGAATTTGTCCGGGAAGCCCGGCATCGTGCAGCCAATACAGATGCCGCCCACGTTGGGGCAGCCGCCGATGCCGGCCATCCAACCGCGTTTGGTGACGTTGCAGTTTACCACCGGCCCCCAGCAGCCGAGTTTCACCAGGCATTTCGGAGAGCCGTATTCGTGGGCGAAGTCGCCCTGTTCGTAATAGCCCGCGCGGTCGCATCCCTCGTGGACCGTTTTGCCGAAAAGCCACGTCGGGCGAAGCTGGTCGTCCAGGGGGATGATCGGCGCGAGGCCCGCGACCTGGTACAGGAGATAAAGGAGGGTCTCCATCATGTTATCGGGCTGCACGGGGCAACCCGGGACGTTTACGATGGGCAGCCCGGCCTTGGATCGCCACGTCCAGCCGAGGTAGTCCGCCAGCCCCATGGCGCCCGTGGGATTTCCTTCCATGGCATGGATGCCGCCGTACGTCGCGCAGGTCCCCGCGCAGACGATTGCCAGCGCCTTCGGAGCCAGCCGGTCGATCCATTCGTTGGTGGTTATCGGCTGGCCGGTGTCGGGGTCCGTCCCCAGCGCCGCCCAATACCCTTCGCTCTTGATCCGTTCGTTGGGCACCGACCCTTCCAGCACCAGGACGAACGGGTCGAGCTTGCCGGCCGCGGCGTCGAACCAGAATTTCATGAAGTCGTCGCCAACCTCGTACGCGAGGACGGGATTGTGGAGATGCACCTTGGGCAAACCGGGCACGTTCCCCATGACGACATCCTCCAGGCTCGGTTGCATGGCGGCCGTCACCGAGACGGAGTCGCCGTCGCAACCGAGGCCGGTGGTCATCCAGATGACATGCACTTCCTTAACGGCGGGCGGGCGTTCAAAGACATTTTTTTGAGTTTCCATGACGGGGATTCCTCGGGGGTTTTTGAAACTTTTGTGAAGAGCGGCTGCCCTCGCGCGCCATTTACCCACATTCTTTTCGGAGGCTTGAATTGAATCGGTCGTATCGGGGAACGGAGAATTTTCGATTACATCCTTTCGATCCGCAGATAACGGCGGAGTTCGGGGAAATTCGCGGCCAGTACGCCCAGCACCAGCAGCAGGATCAGCGGCAGCAAATAGAGGGCGTTTTTCGAGTTATTGTTGCAACACGGCATGTGTCTCACCTCCTTTCGCGGGAATCGGGTTTTCTTTCAAAAGATCGCGCACCAGTTCCTCGACCATATCCGCTGCCCCGGGGATGGCGGCCTGCACGCTGTCGCTCAGACCGAGCTGGCAATCGTCGGGGGCCACGTTTTCCGGTTCGCAGGCGACCAGGTAAAGCATCCTGCTCGGCTCGCCGCCCAAGGTTTTAACCATCCTGAGCGCCGCTTCCGGGTTCATGGAATGCGCGTCGGGCGCTTCGGCGGCCCCCGCCGGATCGGGCTGGATGAGGTAAAGCGTTCCGGGCGGCTGCCCCCGTTGCGCGGCGTCCACCAGGATGGTCGCATCGTAGCCGTCCATCATCGCGTAGGCCAGGTCATACGAACGGATGCCGAAATCCTCGACGTGCGCCTCCGGGGGCGGGTCGCGCCGCATCAATTCGCGGACGACTTCCACCCCGAAGGCGTCGTCGCCGAAGAAGATGTTGCCCAGCCCGGCGATGAGGATGCGCATCGTCCTATTCCCCCTCCCGCAAGGATTCCACTTCATCTGTGCCGTAGAAAAAGCGATGCCCGGGCTGGCGCAGCATTCCAAGATCCCGCCCCGGATCGTCCTCCACCACGAGCGCCAGGTGGATTTTATCCTCCGCGTCCTGCTCGACGGCTTCGATGATGGCGATCCTCCCGGCAAGCGCCATGTCCATCGCGTCGGCGCGGCTCTTTGGACGGATGCGAACGCGGTCGCCGGTCTTGAACGGCGCGGTTTTCGTCTCGCGCATGAGGCCGTGCATCTTGAGAAGATGTTCGTCCGGGAGCGATTCCGTGCGATCGAGGATTCTGCGGGCAAAATCGTCCACCCCGCGCATTTCGCTTTTTTCTTCGTCCGTCATCGTCTTGATCCGAAGAGTGAGTATCTCGTCGATTTCGGCGCCGTCGCAAAGGTCGCCGGCGCTCTCCGGCGCGATCTCGGGGTAGTCGTACAAGATAATCGGCGAGGAGAGCATTGTCGCGCTTTTTCCTTTCTCCCCGGCAAGAACGGGCCATGTGCCGATATTCCTGCAAGCCGCCGCCGCGCCGGCGCAGTCCGGCGGAGGGTCCATCAACGAAACAAACCCGCCGCCTCCCTCCGCCTGGAGGATGGTGTGCGTGGAGGCGAAGGTGCGCAGGACGATTTCCCGCTGATTTTCCAGCAGGCTTTCCGGCACGGGCGTGTGGTTGGCTATTTGCACGCTCACTTTGAAGAGGCCCGCGCCCGCGGCTTCGGACGCGATTTCGACCTCCCCCTCCAGCGCCTCCTGCCGCCGCACGATGGTCCCGGCTGCGCCGAGCGGCTCGACCGTACGCGAGGCCGGGAAGGAAAATGAGATTCTTTGGGGAGCGGCATCCAGTGGAACCCGGGGGATGGCGATCTCGCGTTCGACCGCTTCCTGCCACGACTGGTGGAGCTTTCCCTCCACCCTCAGTTCGGCGACCGGCTCCGGCGCGTTGATCTCGCGGGAGAGGGGGTGAAGAAACCGCACGGATATTCCCACGGCATCGGCCTTCGCCAGACATTCCGTTCGCATGACAAACGGCTCCGCGCCATCCTGCGCCGCGCTGTAGCTCCGGGGATAGACGCGGCCAAACGTAAACCGCGTCTGGTTCTTCTTCGAGGAAGCCCGGTACGGGTAGAGGATGAATCCCTCGTAAAGCACTGCGCGCGCTATTTTTTCAACGAGCGGGTCCATCAGGAGTTCAACAGGCGGGAAATCGTCTGCTCCCAAGTGGCGAAGCCGTGGTCGCGCTTATAAGCATAGAGGCGCTCGAAGAGGTCTTTTTGGAGGAAGAGCCACACGGAATTCGGGTAATGCTGATCCATCATCCCGCGCCACGTCGTGAACGGCATCCGGTAGGAACACTCCTTGTCCCAGGAAATGGGTTGCACCTGCAAACGCCCGTCCTCGGCTTCGTAGAACACCGTGCCGCTGAAGAGGAACAGAAGCGGGATGTCCCCCTCTTCCAGGGCGTGGAAATACTTCGTCGAAGCGAGATTCATATCGTAGGTGCATTGCACCGGCAGACTGATCTTCGTTTTCCCCGTGAATGGCGGCGCGGACGCCTGCGCGTGCGCCCAAAGCCGGTTGCGAAGCGTCCGCCCCCACTGATCCGGCGGGCCGAAGAGCTCCTTCAGCCGCTCCTTCTCGTCCTCGGCATACCGGCGTTGCGGGGCTTCGATCTGTATCTGCGCCTGGATGATGACGGTGTGGATGCTCTCCGTCTCCGGCTTGTTCTCGATCTCCAGTTGGAAGTGGAGAAGCGGCACGATGCCGCGCGCCGCCGGTTCAACACCCGTTACGCGGAAATCGAGATCAGGCATGATTCGCTTCGAGTTTGGCGAAAAAACCGCCTATCTCCGCCCATACCGCTTCGCCTCCGGCCAGACCGCGCCAATGCATCCGTATAAGGCCCGCCAGTTCATAACAAGCGTCCATCGGCGCGAGGAAATACTGCCGCGCGCCGTTGACGCGATTCACCAGCAAGGCCTCCACGTCGCTTTCCATGCTCGCGAGCACGGGATTTTCAGCGACCAACCCCTCCCACGCCGTCACCGGCAAGAGCGATTCCATCGCCCCCGCCGGACTGGGATACAGGGCGATCACCTTGCCCGCGGGCGTGCTGTGGAAGAAAAACGCCAGGTTGATCGGAAGGGAAAAGGCTCCCCACTCTTCCTCCGACAACCGGAAACCGGGAAGCGCGCGCGCATCCCGCGGGATCAGCTTGAAACGGCCGTCGAGCACATTGGCGAAGCGCAGCGCGCACGCGTCGCAAGCGCAGACGGCCTGCCGGTTCGCCATCTCCAGCAAATGACGATGAATGGGCGCCAGCCGCACATTGCAAAGCTCACAACGTTCAAGCGGCTCCGGCGCGCGCGGCCGGGCGAACCGGCGCAATGTGGCAATCGTGTTCCCTTCCGCCACGGGGGCAAGAACTTCAGGCGGGCGGCAAATGAGGCATCCGGGAATCGATCGGGTCGCGTCCCGCCGCGTTCACTCCGGTCGAGTCCCGCGCGGTGCGCTGGATTCTGGGGTCATCCCGTCCGGCTTCCCGGCCCTTGTTAAGGACGAGCTCCTCGCCCTTCGTGGTTCCCGGCACGTGAACCGGCTGGGGTGGTCTCTTCATCGGCATAAATAGTCCTCCGGCTTTCTGATATTCGTTTCTGGGGAGACGGCTGCGCGCATCGCCGAAACCGAAACGATGTATACCATACCATGAATCTCCAACTCGAAAACAAACTTGCCCTCGTCACAGGCTCGACCGCCAAGACGATGCAAATAGCGCTCGCGCAAAGCACCGCGGGCACGGCGGTGACGGTCAACTCCATCCCTGCCCGATTAGACCGTGCCTGACCGGCATCGTTGTAAAGGCGGCTGTGCCAGCCGCCTCTATAACCCGGCGCGCGCTCTAACCGGCGGTTCCTCAGGCTGTATGGCACGCGCACGTCCAGAGTTCCCCGAAGGCTTCGACCGCCCGCGCGGTCAGCGCCGCGCCGTCGCCGCCGGTTTTCAGGAGCGCGAAGACCGTCGAGCCGGAGCCGGACATCAGCGCGCCCGCAGCTTCCGGTTGGACCAGCAGCCAGCGTTTGAGCACGGCAAGGAAGAGGTATTTTTCGAAAACGGGCCGTTCAAGATGATTGACCAGCGTGCCCCAGGGGAATTCCTGAGGCGCGTACGGAATCCCGGGCAATTCCTTCGAGTCCCCCCAGTTTTTATAAGCCCAGGGCGTCGGCACGCCAAAGGGCGGCTTGAACAAGACCAGCGCCAGCCGTTCGTTCAACGCCACGGGTGATACCGTTTCCCCCCGCCCGGTGCAGAGCGCGGCCGATTCCCAGAGGAAGAACGGCGCGTCGGAACCGAGTTCGGCGGCGATGGCGGAAAGCTCTTCGCGCGACAACCCGGCGGAAAACAGCGCATTCAATCCCAGCAACACCGCCGCCGCGTCGCTGCTGCCGCCGCCCAAACCCGCGCCGTGCGGCGTCTTTTTGGAAAGCGCGATCCTTACGTCCGGCTCGAAGCCTCCCTTTTCGCAGAAGAGCTTCGCCGCCCGGTATGCCAGGTTCCCTTCTCCCGTGGGGAGGCGGCGGTCGTCGCACGCCAGTTCCAGGCCGCCCCCTTCCTTGCGTTCGATGTCGATCTCGTCCGCCAGCGAGAGCGGGGCCATCAAGGTCTCGATCTCGTGGAAACCGTCGGAACGCCGTCCGAGGATCTTCAGCGAAAGGTTGATCTTGGC
>JAJPII010000028.1 GCA_021324825.1 Spartobacteria bacterium
AGTCCCGGAACGGCCGGGCGCTTTGGCGTTGCCTCCCGCCCCAGGCGGCTGGCACAGCCGCCTCTACAACCCAAGCCAGCCCCAAGCGCGGGCAAAGTGCAGGACGCGCTCTAGAACCCGCCGGCGCGGGCGCGGGCGGTCATCACGCGTTCCTGCAGGTCGGTCTTTTCGGCGGACACGATCGCGTTGTTGCCGTTGAGTTCTAGGCTCAGGTTCTTGCCCGCCATCGAAACCAGCTTCACTTCCGTGCCGGCGGCGACGCGGTTGTGCTTGCCCACGCCCGTGAAATCGATCGCTTCCTTCAAGGCAACCGTTTTGGGCCATTCGGCGGGGGAAGCGGCCAGCGCTTTCAGGTCAAAGGGCGCCGGCGTCGCCGGCCCGGCGGACGGAGCCGGGGAAACCGCGGCGGGCGGAGCGGCGGGGGCGCTCGCCTTGGCGGTCGTGGACGCCTTCATGGCGTTGAAGGCGTTCTGGGGTATCTGCAAAAGGGACGAAGGCGTCGCCCCGAAAACGAGGAGCACAAAAAGAGCGAGAACCGCCACCGCCAGGAGCGAAGGGACCCACGTGGCGCCGCCGGCTGTTCCATGCCTGTTCATATTAGAGCCATATCCTGCACAATGTTCTCCTATTCGGGCAACCAAAGAGTCTGCCTCAGCGCCGCGGCGGCGGCGGCGATCTCGGCTTCCTTTTTGCTGCGGCCTTCGCCTTCGCCGAGTTTTTTCCCTTCCCATGTGACTTGCGCGACGAAGTGTTTCCGGTGCTCGGGGCCGGATTGCAAGGTGATGGTGTAGTGCGGACTGCGCGGCGAGATGGCCTGGAGGATTTCCTGGAGCTTGCCTTTCGGGTTCACGTCCATCGGCTCGGTCTTCAACGCTTCGACGCAGGCTTTCGCTTCTTCGAGGACGAAGGCGCGCACGGTCTCCAGGTTCCCGTCGAGATACATCGCGCCGATGAGCGCCTCGAAGGCGTCCGCCAAGGTCGAGGGGCGCGTCCGCCCGCCGCTCGATTCCTCGCCCTTGCCCATCATGATGTGGTTGCCGATGCCGATGGCGACCGCATGGACGGTAAGGCCTTCGCGCGAGACGAGCCGGGAACGGAGCTTGGTGAGCTGCCCTTCGCTGAAGGAGGGGAACAGGTCGAAGAGGTATTTCGTGAAGATGAGCTGCAGGACGGCGTCGCCGAGGAATTCGAGGCGCTGGTTGTCGAAATGGTGGCGCTGGGTTTCGTGCCCCAGGCTCGGGTGGGTCAGCGCTTCGGCCAGCAGGAGCGAGTTCCGAAATTTATACCGGATGCGTTGTTCGAGCGGGGTCATGGCTTGCGGTTCAACTTTTGTCCCTCCTTCGTATCCTTGACGAGCCAGCCGCGCGCCTCCAGGTCGGCGCGGAGCCTGTCGCCTGCGGCCCAGTCTTTTCCCGCGCGCGCAAGGCGGCGCTGCTCCAGCAGCCCCGCGATCTCAACGGGGATTTGCTCCTCCTCCGACTCGATGGCGAGCACGGTGTTGATGCGCTCCCACCACGCGAGCAGGGCGCGTCCATCCGGCGGGGAGAGCCTCCCCTGGTCGAGCGCGCGATTGGTTTCACGGATGATGTCGAAAAGATGCCCCAAAGCCTCGGAGACGTTGAGGTTGTTGTCCATCGCATCGTCGTAATTTTGTTGGGACGGCAGCGACCATGTCGAAGGCGCCCCGGGGGCGAGCGGGCGCAGCCGCGCGAGCCATTCGTCGATGCGGGCCAGCGCGGCGCGCGCGGCGGACAGGCTTTCGGAAGTGAAGTTCAGCGGGAGCCGGTAGTTGCTGAGAAGCGCGTAGCGCACCTCGCGCCCGGAGAAGCCCTTGCCGAGCAGGTCGCGCAAGGTGAAGAAATTTCCCAGCGACTTGGACATCTTCTGCCCGTCGACGACGAGGTAGCCGCAATGCACCCAGTACCGGACGAACCGCTCCCCGGTGCAGGTCTCCGATTGCGCGATCTCCGCCTCGTGGTGCGGGAAGATGTTGTCCTCCGCGCCGCAATGGATATCGAGCCTCGGGCCGAGGATTTCCGTGGCCATGGCGCTGCACTCGATGTGCCAGCCGGGCCTCCCGCGCCCGAAAGGGCTCTCCCACGCAACATCGCCGTCCTCCGCGTCCCACGCCTTCCACAAGGCGAAGTCGCCGACGCTCTCCTTTTCATATTCGTCGTTGCGGATTCTTCCGCTGGGCCGGAGTTCCTCGAGGTTCAAGTGCGCCAGGCACCCATATTTCGGGAAGGCGCTTATACGGAAATAGACGGAGCCGTCCTCCGCCTTGTACGCGGCGTTGCGTTCCAGCAGCAGCGCGATCATGGCGATCATTTTCGCGATGAAACGCGGCTCCGTCGCGGCGGGGTAGTGCGCGGCGGGCTTGACGCGGAGCGCCGCCAGGTCGCGGAAGAACGCCTCCTTGAACGGGCGCGTGAACTCCGCCAGCGGCACGCCGGCGGCGCGGCTGGCGCGGATCGTCTTGTCGTCCACGTCGGTGAGGTTCATGACGCGCTCGACCTTCCAGCCGCGATATTCCAGGTGCCGTTGCAGGACGTCCTCGAAGACGTACGCGCGGAAGTTCCCGATGTGCGCGTGGTTATAAACCGTGGGGCCGCACGTGTACATCTTCACGGCGGAGGCGTCCAGCGGCTCGAAGACTTCGAGCGAGCGCGTATACGTATTATAGAGACGGAACGGCATGGGTGGAAGAAACGCCCGCGACGGCCAGGGCGGCTATGCCCTCCCCGCGCCCGATGAAGCCGAGCCCTTCGTTCGTCGTCGCCTTGACTCCGATGCGTTCGAGCGGGATGCCGAGGGCGGATGCGAGGTTCGCCCGCATCCCGTCGATATACGGGGAGATTTTCGGCGCCTCGCAAATGAGCGTCGCGTCGATGTTCAAAAGGTCCGCCCCCTTTTCCCGCACGACGGCGGCGGCTTTGCTTACGATCTCCAGGCTGCTCATGCCGCGGAGGGCTTGGTCGGTGTTTGGAAAGTAGTGGCCTATATCCCGCGCGCCCACGGCGCCGAGAACCGCGTCGGCTATCGCGTGGCAAAGAACATCGGCGTCCGAATGGCCTTCCAGCCCGCGCGTGTGCGCTATCTCGACCCCGCCGAGAATGAGTTTCCGGCCCTCGCCGAAACGGTGAACGTCGTAACCTATTCCAACCATGGACTCACACCCTCAGATCGATCTTCCCGTTCGAGGCGATGACGGAATACTTCTCCTTCGCATCGGGATGCGGGGCCATCTCGACGAGGCCGCCCGCGCTTTCAACGAGGAGTTTGCCCGCCGCGACGTCCCAGAGGCTGACGGATTGCTCGATATACGCGTCGAGCCGCCCGCACGCGACGTATGCCATGTCGAGCGCCGCGCTCCCCATGAGCCTGCATTTGCGCACGCGATACACCATCCGCTCGAACAACGACATGCCCGACGCGATCGCCTCCTTCGTCTTCGTGAAGCCGACGGAGATGACGGCGTCCGAAAGCCGCGTCCGCCCGCTCATCGCAAACGGCTTTCCGTTCAGCGTCGGCGCCTCGCCCTTCTTCGCGCGCCACATTTCGTCGCGCATCGGGTCATAGACGACGCCCGCGATGATGTCGCCGCCGCGCCGCAGCGCGATGGAGATGCAGAAGTGCGGTATGCCGTAGAAGTAGTTCACCGTGCCGTCGATGGGATCGACGATCCAGTGGAACTCGCTCCCCTGGTTTCCCGCGAGACCTTCCTCCCCGTAGATGGCATGGTCCGGATACAGCCCCAGGAGATGTTCGGTGATGAGCGTCTGCGAACGGACATCGAGCTCCAGCTTGATGTCGTGCGCTTCAAAGGCGCTGACGGAAAGCGCCGCGCCAAAGTTTTCCCGTAGAAGCGCTCCGGCTTTCTGCGCCGCTTCGGCTGCCGCGTCGAGGTAATCAGTCATAAAAAAAATGGGAGGAGAATGTAGAATTCTCCCCCCATACGTAGCGAACTAAAAAGACTGATCCAATTATTTCTTGGACGACTTCTTAGCCGCGGGTTTCTTTGCTGCGGTTTTTGCGGCCGGTTTTTTAGCGGCGAGCTTTTTGGCAGGGGCTTTTTTCGTTGCCATTGATAATCCCCCCTTTCAATCCGCAAGTTGCGGTGGCTGGAAAGTTTGAATAAGGATTCGACATCGACCATTTTTTTGTAGTGACAAATCTTTTTTGAGTCAAAGATTTTCTTTCATCCGTTCGAAAATCTTCACCAGTTTTTTCGCGAGCAACGTCTTCTTTTCGCGCCGGAGCAGACGCGTTTCGCCCCCTCGAAAACAAAGTAACACTTCGTTGTCATCGCTCTCAAACCCTGCATCCGCGCGGCTTACGTCGTTTCCCACGATGAGGTCGCACCGTTTCTCCCGCAATTTCCCGAGCGCGTTTTCCGCGAGCGATTCCGTCTCCGCGGCGAAACCGACGACGAGCGGTTTTTTTTTCGGAAAAACGAGCGACGACAAAATATCGCGCGCCGGCGCGAGCTCGATGCGCGCGAAGCCGGACCGCTTTTTGATCTTCGAAACGGCGAAGGACGCCGGCTTGAAATCCGAAACCGCGGCGGCCATGACGAGCGCGTCGGCTTCCGCGATGCGCGATTGCACGGCGTCGAACATCTCGTCGGCGGTGACGACGCGGAGCGTCTCCGCGCGCTTCGGCGCGGAGAGGCAGACCGGGCCGGAGACGAGGATGACCTCGTGCCGCCGCGCGAGCGCCGCGCGCGCGATGGCGTAGCCCATCTTGCCCGAGGAGCGGTTGCTGATGAAGCGGACGGGGTCCAGCGGTTCGCGCGTCGGCCCCGCGGTGACGAGGAATTTCACGGCTGCGGCGCCGCGAGGATTTCCTCCGCCTTCGCGACGATCTCCTCGACGTTCCAAAGCCGCCCGAGGCCCTCGTATCCGCACGCGAGCATGCCTTCCTCCGGGCCGATGAAGTGGACGCCGCGCGCGCGGAGCTTCGCCACGTTTTCGACCGTGGCGGGGTGCAGCCACATCTTTCCATTCATGGCCGGGGCGATGAGGACGGGCGCCTGGACGGCCAGCGCGATCTCGCAAAGCGCGTTCCCCGCGAAGCCGTGCGCGAGTTCGGCGATGCTGTTCGCGGTCGCGGGCGCGATGAGGAGGAGCTTCGCCCGGTCGGCGAGCGCGATGTGCCCCGGCCTCCAGCTTTCCTTCTCCTCGAAGACGCTGGTGAGCACGGGATTGCGCGAAAGGGTCTGGAGCGTGAGCGCGCCGATGAACCGCTGCGCCTCGCGCGTCATGACGACAAAAACCTCGTGCCCGCGCTTCACGAGTTTGCTGACGAGGTCGGCGGATTTATACGCCGCTATCGAACCCGTGACGCCGACGATGATCGCTTCCATTATTTCAAGGCGAGCCGTTTGCTCAAGTAACGCTCGGCGCGCATGATTGCGCGGAATTTCCCCAGGTCCTCCTCCACCGAGCCGCTGATGATGGTGTAACGGTACTCCCGCCAGCGCTCCATCTCCTCGGAGGCGCGGACGAGCCGCCGCTCGATCTGTTCCGGCGTCTCGGTGCCGCGCTTGATGAGCCGCCGCCGCAATTCGTCGAGGTGGGGCGGCATGATGAATACGTCCGCGAGCACGTCCCGGATGAGGCCGGCGCCGCTGTTGCGGATCATGGCCGCGCCCTGCGTGTCGATGTCGATCAGCACGTCGACGCCCGCCGCGAGATTTTCCAGCACGGTCTCGCGCAAGGTGCCGTAGCGCGCGCCGTGGACCGCGGCGTGCTCCAGGAAATCCCCCGCCTGCTCGCGCCGCTCGAACTCCTCCTCCGAGAGGAAGTAATAATCCTCGCCGGGAATCTCGCCGGGGCGCGCCGGGCGCGTGGTGCAGGAGACCGAGTAGACGAAGTCGGGCGTCTGGCGGAGCGCGTCGCAAAGGGTCGTCTTCCCCGCGCCGGAAGGGGCGGAGACGACGAAGAGGATGCCGTGGCGGAAGAATTCGTTACTCAATGTTCTGTATCTGTTCCCGGATTTTTTCCATCTCGGCCTTGCATGTCACGACGAGTTGCGAGAGGTCGGCGTCATTCGCCTTCGCCCCCAATGTATTCAATTCGCGCGCGATTTCCTGCGCTATGAAATCCAGGGCGCGCCCCACCGGTTCGTTCTTGCGGAGATTCTGCGCGAACTGCGCCAGGTGGCTTTCGAGCCGGGTCAACTCCTCCGAGATGTCGGCCTTGTCGGCGAAGAAGATCAGTTCTTTCACGAGCCGCTCGTCATCGACCGGAATCTCGATGCCCGTCCGCTGGATGCGTTCATGAAGCGCCTGCCGGAACTTGCGCGCCACGGCGGGATGAAGCTGGCGTATTTTTCTCAGCGACTGGCGGACGAGCTTGAGCCGCGTGATGAGGTCCTTCGCGAGGTGCTTGCCCTCCTTTTCGCGCATGCGGACGAGATCCTTGAGCGCTTCGTGCAGGGCTTCCTCCAGCGGTTCCCACGCGGCGTCCACGGAGAAGGCGTCTTCCTGCACGCCGAGCACGCCCGGCGCGCGGAGGATGGTGTCGATGGTTATCTCCCCGCCGGCGTTGAGTTCCTTTTGAAGATCGCGCATCGCGCGGAGGTAGCTTTTGGCGAGCGCGGCGTCCAGAAGCGGCTTGGCGGCGGAAGCGGAGCGCTGCCAGGCGACCACGACGCTCAAACGCCCGCGGGCGACGCGCGCGTTGACGGCGTCGCGCACGCGCGGTTCAAGCTGGGCGAGTTCGCGCGGGAGATTGATGGTGACGTCGCTCTGCTTGCGATTGACCGAGTTCAGCTCGACGCTGAACTTCGCGCCGTTTAAAGCGCTCTGGCCCCGGCCGTAGCCGGTCATGCTTCTCATTAAAGAAGGAGCTTAGGGAACCGCTCCTTAAATGGGAAGGGCATTTGCTGGTTCCTTGGAACGCGCGTCATGCGCTTTTGCCCGCTCTTGGCCTAATAAAACGGGAACCGCATGCCGCTTTGGCATCGCCTCCCCGCCCCAGGCGGCTGGCACAGCCGCCTCTACAACGAGGCAACAGATTTCCTGGCGCGCAAAACCTGTTCGTAGATCGCCAGCGTTTCCCGCATCTTCACGTCCATGGAAACCCCGGCGCTCATCCGTTCGAACGCCGTCCT
This sequence comes from Spartobacteria bacterium, assembly GCA_021324825.1. Classification (GTDB taxonomy): domain Bacteria; phylum Verrucomicrobiota; class Verrucomicrobiia; order Chthoniobacterales; family Chthoniobacteraceae; genus JAJPII01. Next base: position 7,117 of record JAJPII010000028.1, read on the forward strand.
GCCAAGCCGTTCCCGCAACTCCGGGTCGAGCGTGAGCCGGATCATCGCCTCGGCGAGCGCATCGACGTCGCCCGGCGCAACGAGCAGGCCGGTTCGCTGGTGTTCCACCACCTCGGGCAATCCGCCGACTTCGCTCGCGATCACCGCCTTGCCCATGCACATCGCCTCGGGCGCCGTGCGCGACTGCGCTTCGGCAAGGGACGGGATGACGGAAATATCCAGCGCGGCGGTCGCCGACGCGATCTCCGGCTCCAGCCCGTGCATCAGGAACGGCGTCTCCGGGCCGGCGAGGATGGCGTTCTCCGGCAGCCACGCGTCGTAGCCGAATCGTTTCCGCGCGAGATTGCGGTACCGTTCGCGAAAGGGCGATCTGCCCTTCTTGTGGTCGCCGATCATTATGAAACGCGCCTCGGGTATTTTCTTGCGCGCCAGCGCGGCGGCCTGGATGAACTGCTTCTGCCCTTTCTCCGGTCGGAACATGCCGATGCATCCTATCGCGACCTCTCCGGGGCGGATTCCCCACCGCTTGCGAAAGCGGCTGCCGTCCCGCAGCGGATGGAAGCGCGAGGTTTCCACGCCTTCGCCGATGACGGAAAGCCGCGCGGGAGGGATGCGGTTATCCCGGATGAACGCCGTCCGGATGCATTCCGCCGTGGCTATGAGGTGGTCGCAACCGTAGCGATAGGAGAACGTGGAGAAGAACGCCTTCCGCACGGGATTGGTGTTATGCCTGCTGCGCACGACGGGGACGCCCGAGAACTTGAGCGGGAGCGCTATCCAGGCGTCGATGGGGCTGTGGGTATGGACAAGGTCGCACCGCAGTTTTCCTATGAGACGCAGGAGGCGCGCCGTGGCCGCATAATCCCACGTGCTGCGCATCTGCAACGGGATGACGGGAATGCCCTCCCTCGCGGCGCGTTCGAAAAGCTCGCTTTCCGGGTTGCAGGCGATCCACGCCTCATGTCCGTTGCGGACAAGCCAGCGCGCCTCGTCCGCCGTGCGGTAGTCCTGCCCCCCGGAGCTTAGCTCCGAGATGGTATGAAGGATGCGCATGAAATTTGGGGGGGACTACATCAAGACTTGCGCCAATCCGGTTCGCGCGACTTTATTAAGCGGCGCCCGTCGATGAGCAAACAGAACGAAAATTACACTGACTTGGACGAGTTCCGCAATCTGTTTGCGCGCGGACTGCCGATTCTTATGTATCACAAGCTCGGCAAACCGCGTGGTCCGCTCGGTTTTCTCTATGTTTCGCCGCGGCTTCTCGAACGCCAGTTAAGGGAGTTGAAAGAAAACGGTTTCCGCGGCGCGCCTCTTAAGGAAGAAGAATTGCTCTCGAAAGAACCGGGGCGGATCGTGCTTACCTTCGACGACGGTTACCAGAACGCCTTTGACCTCGGGATGCCGCTGTTGAGCCGTTATGGATTCCGCGCCATTCAATACATCGTCTCGGGACGAATCGGCGGGCAAAACGACTGGGATTTCGCGAAGGGCATCCGTCCGGAACGTTTGATGGATGAGGCGCAAATCCGGGATTGGCTGGCTGCCGGCCACCAGATCGGCGCGCACACGCTCACCCACGCCAGCCTCACGAGCATACCACCGGACGCGGCCCGCGAAGAAATAGCCGCCAGCAAAAAGGCGCTGGAAGACCGTTTTGGCATCCCCGTCGAGCACTTCTGCTATCCGTACGGAAACATGAACCAGAAAGTCGCGGGCATGGTGGAGGAAGCCGGTTTCCGCACCGGGTGCTCGACCCGCTTCGGCGTCAACAACCCAAAAGTCCCGCGGTTTGAATTGCGCCGGATCATAGCCCGGTACCGGTCCCGGAGCTTCCGGTCGGTTATCGGCTCGGTTTTGAGAACCGCGAAGCTTGCGCGCCCCACATTCAAGGCATAGGATTTCCGGCGCGTTTCCCGCGCGCTGTTCCACCTTCTTCATGGCGTCCTCAAAAACAAGATCGCGGAGTCCTTATCGGGCGACCGTTTCGTCGCGCGCGCCCAGCCAGGGCATGGCGTTATCCCCGGATGCCACCAGGGCGCTGTTCATCTTCATCCTCGCGATCATCGTTTATTCGCCCGCGATGCAGGCCGGCTTTATATGGGATGACGACCAACTCCTCACGGCGAACCCGGTCATGCAGGACCCGTGGGGATTGCTGAAACTCTGGTTCGCCCCGTCGACGGCGGACTATTTCCCGCTGACTTCCAGCACCCTCTGGCTCGAATACCGGCTTTGGGGACTCTCCGGCCCGGGCTACCACGTTACTAACATCATACTGCACGCCTTCAATTCCGTGTCGCTCATGTTCGTCCTCCAGCGGTTGCGCCTCCCGGGGGCGTGGCTTACGGCGGCGCTCTTCGCGGTGCATCCCGTCAATGCGGAATCGGTGGCGTGGATCTCCGAGCGCAAGAACACGCTGTCGATGGTCTTTTACCTCTATTCGATACTCGCCTTTATAAATTTCGAGGAACGCAAGGGGGAGCGCTACTATATCTATTCTCTCCTGCTGTTTTTCGCCGCCCTTACCAGCAAGACCTCCGTCGTCACCCTCCCGTTCATCCTGCTCCTTCTTGCATGGTGGCGGCGCGGGGAAATAACGGCGGATGATTTCCGCCGTTCCGCGCCCTTCTTCGGCATCGCGTTCCTCCTGGGGATCGTGACCATCTATTTCCAAGACTGGCGCGCCATCGGCACGGAGGTCATCCCCATCGGCGGATTCTTCTCCCGGCTGGCGGGAGCGGGAATGGCGGTCTGGTTCTACCTGGGCAAGATAATCTGGCCGTTCAACCTCATCGAAATTTACCCGACCTGGCACATCGATCCGCCGCAGGCGTGGCAATTCCTGCCGGGCATCGGCCTGGCGATCACCTTCTACGTCCTGTGGCTGGCCCGCAACAGCTGGGGCAGGGCCCCGCTGTTCGCCCTGAGCTACTTCGTCATAACGCTTGGGCCGGTCCTCGGTTTCCTGACGATGTCCTATATGCGGCTGACGCTCGTCGCCGACCATTTCCAATACGTGCCGATGATCGGCATCCTCGCGCTGGCGGGAGCGGGCGCCGCGCTGTTGTGGGAGCGGATGAATCCCCAACTGAAACCCGTCGCCGCCTGCGCCTGCGTTTTCATGCTCGGCGGCTTGTCGTGGATGACGTGGGATCGCGCCGAAGTCCACCAAAGCGAGGAATCGCTCTGGCGCGATACGCTGGAAAAGAACCCCGACACCTGGCAGGGGCACAACCACTACGGGGCGGTGCTCTTCACGCGCGGAAATTCCGAAGAGGCGATGAAACATTTCCAAAGGGCCGAGGAACTGAAACCGGAGAACCCGGAAGTCCACAATAACGTGGCGCTCGGCTGGGCGACCAGGGGCAAGCTGGAACTGGCGATCCCCGAATACAGGGAGGCCGTCCGCATCAAGCCGGACAACATCCCGATCCGGAGGAACCTCGCCAACGCCCTCGCGTCCGCGCACCGTTTCGATGAATCCGCCGACCAATACGCCGAACTCGTGAAGATGGCCCCCACCGACGTGGATATCCGTTTCGCTTACGCCAACATGCTTTACAACGCGGGCAGGATATCCGAGGCGATCACCGCACTTCAGGAATTGCTCCGCCTGAGTCCGAACAACGCGCCGGCCCGGCAGAACCTCGAAGTCCTCCTGAAGAAGAGAGGCTCATGAACAACCCGTCCGTCGGCCAGAAGATCAGCGCCGGGTTCACATTGGCTTTGGTCAGCATGGCCGCCATCGGGCTCGCGTGCTATATCAGCACGAAGCAGCTCGTCGATACGGAGGACTGGGTCACCCACACGCACATCGTCCTGGGGGACCTCGCGAATGTCCTCTTCGGCCTGAAGGACGCCGAGTCCGCCGGGCGCGGCTACCTGGCCGCCGGCAATCAAAACTTCCGGCGGACATACACCGCCGCCAGGGAAATGGTGTTGAGGAAACATCGCGACCTGATGCACCTGACACAGGACAACCCGCCGCAGCAGGAGCGCTTGCAACAGCTCGAGCCGCTGTTGTTCGGGAAAGACGGCTACTTCGCCGACATCGAGCAGGCGATGGCCTCGCGCGAGAACCGCCCGCCGGACGCGTCCGCATTTGCCGAAACGGGGCGGCACCTGCGTCAAATCCGGGACATCATCGGCGCCATGCAAGCCGAGGAAGACCGGTTGCTGGACATGCGGGAGAAAGCGGCCCGCTCGGGCGTGAGGGCGGCGAACTACACCATCGCCGGCGTCACGTTCGCTTCCATCGTCCTCTTGAGCCTGGTCTCCCGGGTCCTGAGCCGGAGCATCTCCGCGCCGTTGCGCGAAATTTCCGGCGTGGCGGAGCGGATCGCCGCCGGCGACCTGGCCGTGAGCGTAACCCCCCAGGCGCGGCGCGATGAGGTCGGCGTCCTCTTGCAGACGTTTTCGCGAATGACGGCGTCCCTGCAACAAACGTCCGCCACCGCGCGGCAGATCGCCGCCGGCGACCTGAGCGTCAAGGTGCAGCCGCAATCGGAAAACGACGTTCTGGGCGTGGCGTTCGCGACGATGATCCAAAACCTGCGGGCGATCATCCAGCAGATACTGGAAGCGGTGAACGTCATGGCGAGTTCCTCCAGCCAGATCATGACCACGGCGGGCCAGCTCGCCGCCGGCGCCCGGGAAGCGGCCGCGGCGGTGTCCGAAACGACGGCGACCGTCGAGGAAATGAAGCACACCACCTCCCTCGCCAGCCAGAAAGGGAAGACGCTCTCCGACGGCGCGCGGGACGCCGCGGAGGTGGCCGAGCGCGGCAGGAAATCGGTCGAGGACAACATCGACGGGATGAACCGGGTGAAGCAGCAAATGAAATCCGTCGCCGAAAGCATCGTGCGCCTGAGCGAGCAGAACCGCGCCATCGCGGAGATCATCGCCACGGTGGACGACCTGGCCCAGCAATCGAACCTCCTCGCCGTCAACGCCTCCATCGAGGCCGCGAAAGCCGGCGAACACGGGAAAGGCTTCGGGGTCGTCGCGCAGGAAGTCAAGACCCTCTCCGAGCAATCCAAGGAAGCGACGACGCAGGTCCGCGGCATCCTCACCGACATACGGAAGGCCACCGGCGCCGCCGTCATGGCCGCCGAGCAGGGCGGCAACGCCGTGGCCGACGGCGTAAGGAAAGCGGAAGCCGCGGGCGAATCAATCGGGGCGCTGGCCCGGAGCGCCGCGGCCGCGGCCGATTCCGCCGTGCAGATAGCGGCCACCGGCAGGCAGCAATCCGTCGGCATGGACCAGGTGGCCCAGGCGATGGAAAACATAAAGCAGGTCAGCGAGCGCATCGCCGCGGGCACGGAAGAGGCGCAGAACGCCGCGCACAATCTCCATGCCGTCGGCCAGAAGCTGAAGGCCCTCGTCGAGAACTTCAAACTTTGAAGCGGGCCGCGGCCATCTGCCTCGTTCTCGTCACGCTGACTCTCTGCGCCGCCTTCCTCATGAGCCGCGGCCAGGTCGAAGCCGGGCGCTCGGCGCGCGGCGCGCTGGAAGCCGTCAAGTCGGTTCTGCACGTCACGCCCACAGTCGCCGTCTCCTCTTACATCGCCACGCAGAAGACTTCCGACATCCTGGAACTCGCGACCGTCAGCAAGGGCTTCCCCATCGAATACAGCTTCACCCACACGTTCATGGGCAGCACGAAGAGCCTGAAATTGCGCGGCGACTACACGGTGAAAGCCGGGTTCGACCTCCGCGAAAAATTCTCCCTTCAGGTCGGAGAGGCCGGCGACATCGTCTTCGCGGATTTCCCGGGCCCAAAAATCCTCTCGGTGCAAATGAACCGCTACGCCGTGCTCGAAGACCAGGACGGCTGGTGGAACGTCCTGACCCCGCGCGACCGCGAAGACGCCGTAAACGCCATGAACGCGCTCGCCCGAAAGAGCGCGCTGGAGATGGGCGTGCTGCCCGAGGCAAAAGCCGCCGTCACGAAACGGCTGTTGGAATACGGCGGGCGTTTGAAGTGGGAGATAACCTTCCGCGACTCACTCCGCCCGGAGTAGCAGCACCGGCACGCGCACCGTCCTGCGCACCTTGTCCACCGTCACGCCCAGGACGGCGTTGGCGAGGAACTTGTGGCCGTGGGTCGTCATCGCAAGCAGGTCGCAACCGTGCTCCTCTATCTCGCGGATGATGTGATCCGCCGGCTCGCCGAAAGCCAGTTCCGCCTCCGCCCGCACACCTTCCGCCGCCAGTTCCGCCCGCACTTTTTCAAGATACTCCTTGTCCCGCGTCACCTCGGGGCTGACCGCGTCCTCGCCAAACCAGCGCGCCGCCCAGCCGTCGGCCACGTGCAGGAGAAAGAGCGAACCGCCGAAGCTCTTCGCCAGGCCCGCCGCGTGCTTGAGCAGGCCGCGATCCGCGTCCGTCGCATCCAGGGCGACCAGGATTTTCCTATACATGCCGGGTAAAGACGGCCGCGGCGTCGTGAATGGCTCCGGGCAGCCCGTAGATATCGAGAGCGGTTATGAGGATGCAGGAAGCCCAGCCCGTCAGCATGAGAAAAAGACCGTTGCGATACGACCCCATGAACTTCTTGGAACAGGTGAACCATAGCAGCGGAACCATCGCCAGCGGAAGCTGGATCGCCAGCACGACCTGGCTGAGATTCAGGAGATCGGTGATCCCGCCGTCCCCGCGGCTGGCGATGAGGATGATCGCCGGCACGATGGCCGCCAGCCGCGTGATGATGCGGCGCACCCAGGGGCGAATCTTCCAGTCCATGAACCCTTCCATGACAACCTGGCCGGCGAGCGTGCCCGTTATCGTGCTGCTCTGCCCGCTCGCCAGCAACGCCAGCGCGAAAAGGATGCTCGCCGCCGCCGTCCCCAGCAGCGGAGCGAGCGTCAGGTAAGCCGCCTGCATCCAGTCCGCATCCGCGCCGAAGGCGACCACCTGCCCGCCCGCCAGCGTGACCTTGTCCTTCCCGAAGAAGACCGAGGCAGCCAGCACCAGGATCGCGGCGTTGACCAGGAACGACAGCGACAGCGCGAGGACGGAATCCAGCGTGTTGAACTTGATCGCGCGGCGGATGGAGGCGTCGTCCGCCTGCAATTTCCGCGATTGGACCAGCGCGGAGTGCAGGTAGAGATTGTGCGGCATGACCGTGGCGCCGATAATGCCGATGGCCACGTAGATCATATCCTTGGAGCGGAAAAACTCCCGCAAATCCGGCTTCACCGTCGCGGAGGCTATCTCGAGCAACCGCGGCGCGGCCTCCGGCAGAACGAAGATCTCGATGAAATAACAGACCCCGATGGTGCTGATGAGCGCCACGATGACCGCCTCGATCAAGCGCATCCCCAGCCGTTGCAGCGAGAGGAGCAAGAGCACGTCGAACGCCGTGATGACGACGGCCACGAGCAGCGAGATGCGCGGAAACAGGAGATGGATGGCCAGCGCGCTTCCGAGCACTTCGGCCAGGTCGCACGCGGCGATGGCGATCTCGCAACTGAGGTAGTTCGGCCAGCGCGTCCAGGCGGGGAGATAGTCGCGGCAGCATTGCGCGAGGTCCTTGCCCGTCACCACGCCCAGCCGCGCGGAGACGATCTGCAGGAAGATGGCCATCACGCTCGCGAGCCCCACGATCCAAAGCAGGCCGTAGCGGAAGCCCGCCCCCGCGCTCAAGTCGGTGGACCAATTCCCCGGGTCCATGTAACCGACGCTCACCAGCACCGCCGGCCCCGCGAACGCGAGATACTGCCGCCACGCCGGGGCCGAGTGCGCGGGAAGGCTGACCGTGTCATGAAGGCCTTCCAGTGAGCGGGCCGCGCGCGTTCTTTCGGAAAAAGTATTCAATCGACTAACTTTTATTAGACCGACTATACATCATTCCAAATTCAAAAAAAGTCAAATCTTCCAAGAAGATTGCCGGGCGCCGCTTTTTCCGCTACCACTTTTGGGCATGGCGACACGGACAGCTTCCAGCCTCAGCGCGTCCTCCACCGTGGAGGATTACCTGGAGCGGATACTCGAACTCATCAACTCGAAGGGGTACGCCCGCGTCGTCGACATCGCCAACAGCCTCAAGATCTCCCAGGCCAGCGTCACCAACATGGTGCAGCGCCTCGACGCCGACGGCCTCCTCAAATACGAGAAGTACCGCGGCCTCGTCCTGACCACCGCCGGCGAAACCCTCGCCCGGAACATCACGGATCGCCATCACCTTCTCTCCGACTTCCTGACCCTTCTCGGCGTGGAGGAACAGGTCATCCACCACGACGTCGAAGGGATGGAACACCACATCAGCCCCGAAACCTTGCGGGCAATCCAGGCCTTGACAGAAACGCTCCAGCGCCAGCCCGTCCTGCTCGCCAAGATCAAAAAACTAAGCCATGCACATTAAAAAACTCCGTCAGGGCGGCTGGGAGAACAATCTCCAGCTCGCCAACGACCACGCGGAACTCGTCGTCAGCCTCGACGTGGGGCCGCGCATCCTTTCCTACTGCGTCCCCGGCGGCCAGAACGTCCTGAAAAACTACCCCGAGCAATTCGGCGGCAGCGGCGAGAGCGAATGGATGATCCGCGGCGGCCATCGCGTCTGGCTCGCGCCGGAGGACGAATCGCGCACCTACGTCCCCGACAACATCCCCGTCACCCACGACTTGCGCGAGCCCAACGGCGTTCGCCTCGAAAACGCCGCCACCGCGCCCTTCCTTATCAAAAAGGAGATGGAAATCTCCCTGGCCGCCGAAAGCTCCAAGGTCACAATCCTTCACAGAGCCACGAATGAAAGCCCCGCCCCCGCCACCTTGGCGACGTGGGGCCTCACCGTCATGGCGCCCGGCGGGCTGGAGATCATCCCCCTGCCCCCGCTGGGGCAGCACCCGCGCGACCTCCTCCCAAATCGCCGCATGATCCTGTGGCCCTACACCGACCTCTCCGACGCGCGCTGGCGTTTCGGCTGGAAGTTCATCACCCTGCGCCAGACCGCCGAGGGCCTCCCGACCAAGCTCGGCCTCGCGCACAGCGAAAAATGGATCGGCTACCTGACGCGCGACGCCCTCTTTATAAAGACCTTCGCGCTGGAGGCGGGCGAAACCTATCCCGATGACGGCTGCAACTTCGAGACCTTCAGCAACGCCGAGATGCTCGAGATCGAATCGTTAAGCCCGTTGCGCACCCTCCAACCCGGCGAATCCGTCGAACATATCGAGCAGTGGCGCCTTTTCGGAGGCATCTCCGAGCCGGATTCCTTGAAAGAACCCGACCTCGCCGCATGGATCGAACCATACCTGCAACAACTCGCCGACTAGCTCCATGCGCCCACGCGTTGCCCTTCTCCTCCTGATCCTTGCCCTCGCGGGGTGCGCCGAAACCGACCCCGAATTCGAAGGCATCCAATCCGCCCGGATCGCGATGAACGAGAGCATCCGCAACGAGCAGCCCGGCGACTACTACATCGGCAGGCGCTACTACAAGCAGGACTATAAATTCTGGGGCTACCTCCGCCGTCCCGGCCAACCGTGGGCGACCGCGAAGCTCGTCATGATGAACGAGCAGCAAAAGCTCTCCCCCGACAGGCAGATGGGCCACATCGGCGCCGACAACAACTACGAATACACCGTATTCGGGCATTACTCCGGCGAGACGGTGTATGAACCCGCGAGCAACGGGTTCTACCCCGAGTTCATCCTGACCGGGTATGAATTGCGCACCGTCGCGCCGCCGTCCATCTACCGCGACCCCGCCGCCGCCGGCAACCCCGCCCGCAGGGTCATCCTGCCGCCCTATTAGAGCATGCTTCCCCGAGCGGCGTCGTTATCGATGTCGTTGTCGTTGTAGAGGCGGCTGGCACAGCCGCCTCTACAACCAAGAGAGCGGGCATGGCGCGCTCTAGCCCGGCGCGTCTTCCTCGGGGCGCTGGTCGCGGCTTAGCAGTTCCATCATCCCCGCGCGGGACGATTTGTTTTCATAAAGCACCGCGTGGACCTGGTCGATGATCGGCGTGTCGATCTTGAGCTTCTTCGCGCACTCGTACGCGCTCCGCGTGGTCGGCACGCCCTCGGCCACCATCTTCATCGACTCGACGATCTCCGCGATGGTCTCGCCCCGCCCCAGCCGTTCGCCCACGCCCCGGTTGCGGCTGTGCCTGCTGAAGCAGGTGACCATGAGGTCGCCGATGCCGCTCAACCCCTGGAACGTCTCGCGCCTGCCCCCGAGCGCCACGCCCAGCCGGATCAATTCGGCGAGGCCGCGCGTCATCAGCGCCGCTTTCGAGTTGTCTCCAAAGCCCAGGCCGTCGCTCACCCCCGCGGAGATGGCGAAGATATTCTTGAGCGCCCCGCCCAGTTCCACGCCCGCCACGTCGTCGCTCGTGTAAACGCGGAAATATTTGCCGGAACAGACGCTCTGCAATCGCTCCGCGACGCCGTTTTCGCGCGCGGCGATCACGGCGGCCGTCGGCATGCGGCGGGCGACTTCGGCGGCATGGTTCGGCCCCGAAAGCACGGCCACCGGATTTGGAAAATACTCGCTCAGCACCTCGCTCATCCGCAAGCCGCTGCCGCGCTCGATCCCCTTCGTGCAGGAGAGGAAGATCGTTTCCGGCGAAGGATGCAGGGCCGCCAGCGCGCCCGAGACCTCCCGCGCCGCCTTGGACGGCGCGACGAAAACGAGCAGCCGCGCGTCGAGCAAGTCTTCCAGCGAAGCGGTGGGAGTGATCGTCTCCGGAAGGCGCACCCCGGGCAGATACTCTTCGTTTAACCGGCTGGAGCGCATCCGCTCCACGCGTCCGGCGTCGTGTCCCCACAAGGCGACGGGCGTTCCGTTGCCCCCGAGCATCACCGCCAGGGCCGTGCCCCAGCTTCCCGCTCCGATGACGCCCGCCTTCTCCATGCTATTTGGGTTTCTTTGCAAAGCGGCTTTCTTCTCCCGCGAGCAGCCGCGCGACATTGGTCCGATGCCGCCATACGACAAGGATCGTCATCACGAGAGTAAAATAGAACGCGGGAACCGGCCCCCGCAACAGAAACACCGCGACGGGGAGCACGAGCGCGGCGGCTATGGAAGCCAGCGAAACGTAGCGTGTCGTGTAAAAAACCAGCAGCCATGTCGCGAGGATGATGAGCGTCTCCGGCGGCACGAGGCCGATGAGCACGCCCGCGGACGTCGCGATGCCCTTCCCGCCCTTGAACCCCAGCCAGACCGGGAAACAGTGGCCCGCGACGCAACAGACGGCCGCCAGCATCCCGGCAAGGCCGGGCGATGGGGAAACGGCGTGTTGCGCGATGAAAATGCCCAGCCGCACCGCCGCGGCGCCTTTGAGGACATCCCCCGCGAAAACCAGCGTCCCCCATTTCCGGCCCAGGATGCGAAAGACATTCGTCGCGCCAATATTTCCGCTGCCGTGCCGCCGGATGTCCATGCCGCGCGAACGCGCGACGAGGAAGCCCGTCGGGATCGACCCGAGCAGGTAACTCGCCAGCACTATGAGAAAGAGAGTCATTTCCGCGAACGTTTGGCGGCCAGGCGGCCTTCGACCTTCCCGAGCGGGAGACAGTTGATGACGTCCGCCTTCGTCAGCCACCCCTTGCGCGCCGCCGCCACGCCAAACCAGAGGTGTTGCAAGCGGGCGGTGTCGTGCGCGTCAGGATTGATGACGCACTTTACCCCCTTTTCCTTCGCCAGCGGCCACCAGCGCCAATCCATATCCAGCCGGCGCGGATTCCCGTTCAGTTCGATGATCGTCCCCGTCTCCGCCGCCGCTTCGATGACGGCGGGCATGTTCACCGCATACGGCTCGCGCGTCAGGAGCAGCCGCCCCGTCACGTGCCCGAGGAACGTCACGTAAGGATTCGAGATCGCGCGGATGATCCGGTTCGTCATCTCCGCCTCCGACAGGCTGAACGCCGCGTGGACGGACGCCACCACGTAGTCGAGCGACGCGAGCACGTCGTCGGGAAAATCGAGCGAACCATCCCGCAGGATGTCGCATTCCACGCCCGCGAAAAGCCGGAAATCGTGAAACCCCTTGTTCATTTCGGCGATCTCCTTTCGCTGCGCCGCCAGCCGGGCCGCGTCCAGCCCGTGCGCCTGCACAGAGCTTTTGCTGTGATCCGCCATGCCGAGATATTCCAGCCCCAGTTCCTGCGCCGCCGCCGCCATCTCCGCCAGCGAAGCGTGGCCGTCGCTCGCCGTCGTATGATTATGAAACGTGCCGCGGAGATTGCTCAAGCGCACCAGGTCCGGCAGCGCGCCCCGCTCCGCCGCCTCGATTTCGCCCAGGTTCTCGCGCAATTCCGGCTCGATATACTCCAGCCCCAGCGCGCGGTACAGATCGGCTTCCTCGCGCACCATTGGCAGGGGATCGTGCTTCTTCGCGCCTTCCGCCGGGGCCAGCCGGTATTCATTCAACGTCCACCCCCGCCCCAGCGCACGCCCGCGCATCGCCACGTTATGCTCCTTGCTCCCGGTGAAGTAGTTGATGGCAAACGGGTATTGCTCGTTCGTCACCACCCGCAAATCGCATTGGATGCCCGAGTGCAAGCGCACGCTCGACTTCGTCGCGCCGCGGGCGACCACGCTCTCGACCAACGGATGCGTCGTGAAAAAGGCGCCCACCGCCTCCGGGTTTCTCGTCGAAACGATGAAGTCGAGATCGTGGATGATCTCCTTCCGCCGCCGGTAACTCCCGGCGATGCTCACCTGGGCCACATCCGGGTGCTCCCGAAACTCCTCCAGCAACTGCTCCGCGTTCGCCGCGGCGTCGCCGAGCAGATGGCTCCTGGAATAAACCGCCTTCTGCTCGATGGCACGGAGGATGTTCTTCGCCGTCTTCTCGCCAAACCCGGGCAGCGCCGCGATGCGGCCATCCGCGCAAGCCGCCTTCAACGCCTCCAGCGACTCGATCTGGAGTTGCTCATGGAGCGCCTTGATCTTCTTCGCTCCGAGGCCCTGCACGTCGAACAACTCGAAAAGCCCCGGCGCAAACTCCGCCTGCAATTTCTCGAACGCCTCCAGCCGCCCCGTCCTCACCAACTCCGTGATCTTCTCCGCGATCGCCTTGCCGATGCCCGAAATCTCCGTAAGCGTCCCATCCTCCGCCGTCTTGAAAATATCCCCCGGGAACGTCTCCACGGCGCGCGCCGCGTTCGTGCAAGCGCGGATCTTGAACGGATTCTCCCCCTTGAACTCCAGCAAACGCCCAAACGCCTCCAGCATCTTCACGATGTCCGGCTTGGTAATCGCGCTCATCTTTCCCCGAGCATAACCCAACCCCCAACCCGGATGAAAGGGGGAAAGAGGCGCAACCCTTTCGCTTGCCCGCCGCCCCGTTTCTCCCTATGCTTCCAGATTCTCCAATGAGCACAACCAGCACCCAACCCTCCTCCGCGAAAACGAAACCCGACGGCGGCCCCCAGCGCGGCGAAGCCATGCTCGGCGCGGAAATCCTCGTCGCCTGCCTCGAACGCGAAGGAGTCGAAGTCGTCTTCGCGTACCCCGGCGGGGCCAGCATGCCCATCCACCAGGCCTTGACCCGCTCCAAGAGCATCCGCACCCTGCTGCCGCGTCACGAACAGGGAGGCGTCTTCGCCGCCGAAGGCTATTCCCGCGTCACCGGGCGGGCCGGCGTTTGCATGGCCACTTCCGGCCCGGGGGCGACCAATCTCCTCACCGGCATCGCGGACGCTTACATGGATTCCATCCCGCTGGTGGCGATCACCGGCCAGGTGCCGCAGGCCATGATCGGCAAAGGCGCCTTCCAGGAGACCGACGTCTTCGGCATGACCCTGCCCGTCGTGAAGCACAACTACCTCGTCATGAACGTCAACGAGATACCGCGCATCGTGAAGGAGGCCTTCCACATCGCGCAATCGGGGCGGCCCGGCCCGGTGCTCATCGACATCCCGAAAAACATCCAGGAAGCGCGGACGCAGCCCATCTTCCCGCAGGAAGTGCATCTGCGCGGCTACAGCGCCGACCGGAAAGCGGGCGATCTCGAACTGAACGAACTCGTCGGCCTCATCGGCGCGGCGAAAGAGCCGATGATCTATTGCGGCGGCGGCATCATCTCGGGCGACGCGTCGGTTGAACTGCTGGAATTCGCCGAGCGCACCCAGATACCCGTCGCCACCACGCTGATGGGCATCGGCTGCTTCCCGGAAAACCATCCCCTTTCGCTGAAATGGCTCGGCATGCACGGCACCGTCTACGCCAACAACGCCGTCAACGAAGCCGACCTGCTCCTGGCCATCGGCGTCCGCTTCGACGACCGCGTCACCGGCAAGATCGAGAAATTCGCTGAGCACGGAACCATCGTCCACATCGACATCGACAACTCGGAGATCAACAAGAACAAAGTCGTCCGCCTCCCCATCCTGAGCGACGTGAAATACGCCCTCGCCCGGCTCAACGAACTGCTGGCGAAAGCCGGCTACGAACGCGCCGGCGCCGGCAATTTCAGCCGCTTCCCCGGCTGGTATGAAAAGATCGCCGGCTGGAAACGGAGCTTCCCGCTCGCCTTCAAGGACACCGACACCATCATCCAGCCGCAATACGTCATCCGCCTCCTGCACGAGATGACCAAAGGCGAAGCCATCATCACCACAGGCGTCGGCCAGCACCAGATGTGGGCGGGCCAACATTACGACTTCATCCATCCGCGCACCTTCATAACCTCCGCGGGCCTCGGTTCCATGGGCTTCGGCTACCCCGCCGCCATCGGCGCCAAAGTCGCGAAGCCCGACCGGCAAGTCATCGACATAGACGGCGACGGCTCCTTCCTGATGAACATCCAGGAACTGGCCACCGCCCACGTCGAAAACATCGCGGCCAAGGCCATCATCTTGAACAACCAGCACCTTGGCATGGTCGTGCAATGGGAGGACATGAAATACGAGAGCAACCGGGCCCACACCTTCCTCGGCGACCCGCGCGACCCCAAGCGCATCTACCCCGACTACGTCGCATTGTGCAAAGGCTTCGGCGTCCCGTGCGAGCGCGTCCTGGAGAAGAAAGACCTGCGCGCGGCGATCCAGCGCCTGCTCGATGCGAACGAACCGTATGTATTGGACGTCATGGTGCCGTATACCGAACACGTCCTGCCGATGATCCCCGGAGGCGCCACCTACAAGGACGTCATCGTCTAGCAACAATTTCCCCGGGATGGGTGACAGAGCGGTCGATTGTGCACGCCTGGAAAGCGTGTGTACCGAAAGGTACCGGGGGTTCGAATCCCCCCCCATCCGCCATCCCACAGGGGTTGCTTAAACCGCCTGGGGACTCCGATTTCTTTCATTTCGGCAAGCGCATCCGGCGCTTTAAAAACGAACATGAAGGCGACGCATTCCCCCCAATGGCTCAGATTTTCTCACCGCGGGCCAATACGTTCGCGCGTATCGGCATCGGGGGAGCGGTTGGCTTGGTGATCGCATTCACCTGGACGTGGAACACCCTTTACTGGTCGCCCTATGCAACGTGGGTGGGTGTGCCCCGCGAACAGCCGGTTCCGTTCAGCCACAAGCATCACGTCGCCGGGCTGGGCATCGACTGCCGCTACTGCCACACCTCGGCCGAAAACTCCTCCTTCGCGGGCCTTCCCCCCACGGAAACCTGCATGACCTGCCATTCGCAGCTCTGGACGAATGCCAGGCTCCTCGCCCCCGTCCGCGAAAGCCTGGCGACAAATATCCCGATCCGGTGGAACAGGGTGAACGATCTGCCCGATTTCGTTTACTTCGACCACGGCATTCACATCCATAAGGGAATCGGCTGCACGACGTGCCACGGGCCGGTGGACCAGATGCCGCTGACATGGAAGGCGAACACGCTTTACATGAAGTGGTGCATCGACTGTCACCGCGATCCGGAACGATTCATCCGCCGGCGCGACCAGGTCTTCAACGCGAAATGGCAGGCGCCTTCCGACCAGCAGGAAGAAGGCCTCAAGCTCCTTCGCGACTATCACGTCAACACCACGGGCCAGTTGACGAATTGCAGCATCTGCCACCGTTAAAATGAAAATGAACCCTCCCGCTCCGCGGCAATATTGGCGCAGTCTCGAGGAAGCCGCCGGGACGCCGGAGTTCCTCGATTTCCTGCACCGCGAGTTTCCATCCGGGGCTTCGGAATGGACGGACGCGTTCAGCCGGCGGGATTTCCTGAAACTCATGGGCGCTTCCCTGGCGCTGGCGGGTCTCGGCGCCTGCACCAAGCAGCCGATTGAAAGGATCGTCCCTTACGTGAGGCAGCCTGAGGAGGTCATCCCGGGCAAACCTCTCTTCTTTGCCACCGCCATGCAACTCGGCGGCTACGCTTCCGGCATCCTTGTGGAAAGTCACGAGGGACGGCCAACGAAGATCGAAGGGAACCCGGATCATCCAGCCAGCCTTGGGGCGACCAGCATCTTCGGACAGGCGGCTGTCCTGGATCTGTACGACCCGGATCGTTCCCAATCCGTGACCCATGAAGGAGAAATAAGCTCCTGGGAAGCCTTCCTGGCGCAAATGAGCGATGCGCTCCGGCAGCAACAAGCCGGCCAGGGCGCGGGGCTGCGGCTTTTGACCGGAACGATCACATCTCCCACACTCGCGTCACAGATCCAGGTGCTCCTCGCCAAATTTCCCCGCGCAAAATGGCATCAGTTCGAGCCGCTGGGGCGCGATTCCGTCCGCGGAGGGGCTCTCATGGCTTTCGGGGAGGATGTTGAAACTCAATATCATTTCGACAAGGCGGACGTCGTTTTATCCCTCGACTCGGATTTCCTTTTTTCCCATCCGGGCAGCCTCCGGTTCACGCGCGGGTTTACGGATCGCCGGCGGGTTAGCGCCGGTCGCGGGGGAATGAACCGCCTTTACAGCGTCGAAAGCACGCCGTCCATCACCGGTTCGATGGCGGACCATCGCCTGCCCCTGCGCGCGAGCGAAGTGGAAGCGTTCGCGCAGGCCCTGGCGGCGGAACTGGCAAGGGCCGGCGGCGGCGGCGGCGGCCCTCATGGCGAATGGATGGCTCCTTTGGCGGCCGACCTACAGGCGAATCGAGGGAAGAGCCTCGTCATCGCCGGGGAACAGCAGCCCCCGGCCGTCCACGCCCTGGCCCACGCAATCAACCACACGCTCGGAAATTTTGGCGCGTCCGTCACCTTCACGCCGCCAGTGCGGGCGAATCCCGTGAACGAAATGGATTCACTCCGTGAGCTGATGGCCGATATGAAGGCGGGAAACGTCGAGATACTGGTCATCCTGGAAGGCAACCCCGTGTTCACCGCGCCGTGCGATCTGAATTTCGCCCGGGGTCTCTCCTCGGTAAAGCTGTCCGTCCACCTCGGCTCTCATGAGGATGAAACTTCGGCGCTCTGCCATTGGCACATTCCTGCGGCCCATTTTCTTGAGACCTGGGGCGATACGCGAGCTTTCGACGGCACGGTCTCCATTGTCCAGCCGTTGATCGAGCCACTCTATGCGGGCCGGTCGGGCGGCGAAGTTCTCGACGCCTTGACGCAGGCGCCGGTGCGCGGTCCGTATGACATCGTGCGCGATTTCTGGAAGACGCGGAACCTCTGGCCGGACTTTGAAAAGGGTTGGCGCAAGGCGTTGCACGACGGCTTCATCGCCGGAACTGCCTTTCCCGAAACGCGGGTCGTCTTTCGCCCCCCGGACATCAAGGGCGGCGAAAAGCAGGAGGGCATCGAGATTATTTTCCGCCCCGACCCGGCGATCTGGGACGGCCGCTTCGCCAATAACGGCTGGCTTCAGGAATTGCCGAAGCCTCTGACAAAATTGACATGGGAAAACGCCGCCCTCGTCAGCCCCGCTACCGCGGAGAGCAAGCGGCTTGCCAACGGCGACATCGTGGAAATCCGCTGCCGGGGCCGTCATTTGCGCGCTCCGGTCTGGATCTCGCCGGGCCACGCGGACAACGCCGTGACGCTTCCCCTCGGTTACGGACGGGAACGCGCCGGGAGAGTAGGCTCGGGAGCTGGTTTCAACGCCTATGCGCTTCGCACTTCGGGCGCGCCCTGGTTCGATTCCGGCGCGGAGATCGTCCATACAGGCGAATGCCATTCTTTCGCAACCACACAGCACCATCACAGTGTCGAGGGCCGCGACATTATCCGCGCGGGAACGCTGGAGGAGTTTCTCTCCAACCCCGATTTCGCCTCGAAGATGGGCGGACTCCCCTCCCGCGAGGACACTCTCTACAACCCCTCGGAGCACGAGCACGCCGGCTATGCCTGGGGAATGGTGATCGATTTAAACACCTGCACCGGCTGCAACGCCTGTGTCATCGCCTGCCAGGCGGAAAACAACATCCCCGTCGTCGGAAAGGACCAGGTGACGCGCGGGCGCGAGATGCACTGGATACGCGTCGATTCGTATTTCAGCGGGAACCCCTCCAACCCCGAAGTCAGCAACCAGCCGGCGCCGTGCATGCATTGCGAGAACGCGCCGTGCGAACTCGTCTGCCCGGTCGGCGCCACGGTGCATGACAACGAAGGGCTGAACGTCCAGGTTTACAATCGCTGCATCGGCACCCGCTATTGCTCGAACAACTGCCCTTACAAAGTGCGCCGGTTCAACTTCCTGGAGTTCAACGGCGCTTTGACTCCCAGTGAAAAGCTCGGGAAGAACCCCAACGTCACCGTCCGCAGCCGGGGCGTGATGGAGAAATGCACCTATTGCACCCAACGGATCACCGCGGCGCGAATCGCCGCCGAGGAAGCGGACAGAAAAATTCGGGATGGCGATCTCGTCACGGCCTGCCAGGCGGCCTGTCCGGCGGCGGCGATTGTTTTTGGCGACATCCACGACCCGAACAGCCGCGTCTCGAAGCTGAAAAAGCACCCGCTGAATTACAGCATGCTGGGCGACCTCAACACCCGGCCGCGAACAACCTACCTGGCGAAGCTAAGAAACCCCGGGCCTTCCCCGTAACGCCATGCACGAAGACCCCTCCCCAAGCGACGAAACCTCCCTCGGTTACCCCTCCGAACTGCTCGCCGCGGACCAGAGTTACGAGTCGGTCACCGAAACGATCGCCTCCGTCGTCCTCACCAAGCCTCAACCCAGGGTCTGGTTCTTCGGCTTCGCGATCGCCTTCTCCCTCCTCATGGTCTTCCTCTTCGCGGTTTCTTACCTGTTGCTGCGCGGCGTGGGAATCTGGGGGATCAACATCCCCGTCGCCTGGGGATTCGCCATCGTGAACTTCGTCTGGTGGATCGGTATCGGCCACGCGGGCACCTTCATCTCCGCCATCCTGCTGCTCCTCTTCCAGCAATGGCGGACCGCCATCAACCGCTTTTCCGAAGCCATGACCCTCTTCGCGGTCGCCTGCGCCGGCACATTCCCGCTGCTCCATCTCGGGCGCCCCTGGGTCTTTTTCTGGATCCTCCCTTACCCCGATACGATGGGGGTCTGGCCCCAGTTTCGCAGCCCGCTGGTATGGGACGTCTTCGCGGTGAGCACCTACTTCACCGTCTCGCTGCTGTTCTGGTTTCTCGGCCTGCTTCCCGATCTCGCGACGATGCGCGACCGCGCCGTCAACCGCCCCCAACGCCTTTTCTACGGCATCCTTGCGCTTGGCTGGCGCGGCTCCGCCGTCCACTGGCAGCGCCACCAATCCGCCTATCTCCTCCTGGCGGGCCTGGCCGCGCCGCTGGTGCTCTCCGTGCACAGCGTGGTCAGTTTCGATTTCGCCGTGGCGATCGTCCCCGGGTGGCACTCCACCATCTTCCCCCCCTATTTCGTCGCGGGCGCCATCTATTCCGGCTTCGCGATGGTGCTCAACATCGTGATCCCCGTCCGCAAGATTTACAAACTCGAGAGCGTCCTCCCCATGCGCTACTTGAACAACATGGCCAACGTGATGCTGGCGACCGGCATCATGGTCGCCTACGGCTATTTCATCGAAGCGTTCATGGCCTGGTACAGCGGGGATATCTATGACAGGTTCATGATGTTCAACCGCGCGTTCGGCCCGTACGGCTGGGTTTTCGGACTGCTGATGCTCTGCAACGTGATCGTCCCCCAGGCGCTCTGGTCCAAGCGCGTGCGCAGGAATACGGCATCCCTCTTCATCGTCGCGCTTTTCATCAATGTGGGCATGTGGCTCGAGCGCTTCGTGATCGTGATAACGAGCCTTCATCGCGATTTCAGCCCGTCCGCCTGGAGCATGTATTATCCGACGATCTGGGACTGGGCCACGCTCATGGGCAGCATCGGCCTCTTCCTGAGCCTCCTCTTCCTCTTCATCCGGCTGATGCCCATGATCTCCATCTCCGAAGTCCGCGAACTGGTCGCCGAACCCTGGAAACGAAAGGCGCGCGCATGAGAACCGGTCTCTACGGATTGGTGGCGGAATTCGAGCGACACGAGGACCTTCTGAAAGCCGCGCGCGAAGCCTGCCGGGCAGGCTACCGGCGCATGGACGCCTTCGCCCCGTTTCCGGTCCAAGGGCTTCCCGAGGCGCTTGGCCGCAAGCGAAGCCGGATGCCCGCCCTCTTCCTCGCCGGAGGGATTCTCGGCGGGACGGGCGCTTATTTCATGGAATGGTATGCCAACGTCGTCAGCTATCCGTTGAACATCGGCGGCCGCCCGTTTCACAGTTGGCCCTCCTTCATCCCGATCACCTTCGAGCTTACGGTGCTCGGGGCCGCGCTCGCGGGCTTCTTTAGCTGCCTGGCCCTGAACGGGCTGCCGCGGCTGCATCATCCCATCTTCGGCGTGCCGGGTTTCGAACGCGCCTCCGTGGACCGCTTCTT
The DNA here is from genome assembly GCA_021324825.1 of Spartobacteria bacterium. Classification (GTDB taxonomy): domain Bacteria; phylum Verrucomicrobiota; class Verrucomicrobiia; order Chthoniobacterales; family Chthoniobacteraceae; genus JAJPII01. Next base: position 27,839 of record JAJPII010000028.1, read on the forward strand.
TTTGTGCATCGAGACCGCCGACCCTAAATTCCATCCCGTGGGAACCAGGCGCTTCCTCGAAACCTTGCACCCCTTTCGCATCGCGGAGGCCCAGGCATGAAAACCGCGCGCCTCCTGCCGTTGTGCTGCCTGGCCCTGGCCGCGTGTCGCCCGGATATGTTCAACCAGCCGAGATACAAGCCGTACGCGGAGGACACTTTCTTCCAGGACGGCGCGAGCGCCCGCCCGATTCCCCCGCACACCGTCGCGCGCGGGCGTCTCGACGAAGACGAACAATTCCACACGGGCAAGGAGGACGGCAAGCTGGTCGAAGCGTTCCCCTTCCCGATCACCCGGCAAATCCTCGCCCGGGGCCGCGAACGTTTTGAAATCTACTGCTCGGTCTGCCACGGCAGCGCCGGAGACGGCAACGGGATGATCGTGCAGCGCGGATTTCCCGCGCCGCCCTCTTTCCACATTGACCGCCTCCGCCGGACGCCCCCCGGCCATTTGTTTGACGTGATGACCCGGGGCTACGGCGTCATGTATTCCTATGCGGCCCGGGTCGCTCCCGAGGACCGGTGGGCTATAGCGGCCTACATCCGCGCCCTGCAACAGAGCCACAATGCGAGGATCGGCGACGTCCCCCCGGACGAACGCGCAAAACTGGAGGCGATGAAACCATGACTGGCAACGTCGTGCGTTCAAGACTGGACGGCGTCCAGACCTCCGCGCTCATCGCCGGCGGCGCGGGAGTCGCGCTCTGCATCTTTGGCGCGCTGGCCGATACGAGACAATTCTTCATCTCCTATCTCTTTGGATACCTGTTCTGGCTGGGCCTCGCTCTGGGCTGCCTCGTCCTGCTGATGATCCACCACCTCACCGGCGGCAGATGGGGATTCCCTCTTCGCCGCTTTTTTGAAGCCGCCATCATGACGCTCCCCTTGATGGCGCTGCTTTTCCTGCCGCTGTTCTTCGGGTTGCGCGAGCTCTATCCGTGGTCGCGCCCGGAGGTCGTCGCCGCAAGCGCACTCCTCCGGCAGAGACATTTCTACATGAACGGCCCGGCCTTCGTTATGCGGGCCGCCGTATTCTTCGCGCTGCTTGTCTGGACGGCGCGAACACTCAACAAGTGGTCCTTTCTCCAGGATGACACCGCTGATCCGGCGCCGACCAGGCGGCTGCGCACCTTAAGCGGCCCCGGTATCGCGCTTTATCCGTTCCTCGCGACGTTTGCTTATGTGGACTGGATCCTGTCGCTCGAAACGGATTGGTATTCGACGATGTTCGTCGTGCTGATCATCATCGGCCAGATCCTGACGGCGCTCGCCTTTTGCATCGTCCTGCTCGCGTGGCTCCGAAGCGAGGAACCGTACAGCCGCGTGGTGACTACAACGAATTTCCACCACCTCGGCAGCCTCCTCCTCGCATTCGTCATGATGTGGGCCTACATGGCCTTCGGCCAGCTCCTCATCATCTGGTCGGGCAATCTGCCCGCCGAGATCAGTTGGTACCTCCACCGCATCGCGGGCGGCTGGAAATGGGTCATCTCCCTCATTGCGATCTTCCATTTTTTCCTGCCGTTTTTCCTGCTCCTCTCACGCGACATCAAGCGTCGCGTCGCGGCCCTCGCCACCGTGGCCGCGGTCATATTTTTCGCGCATCTCGCCGATGTCTTCTGGCTCATCTCGCCCTCTTTTTACAGGACGGGTTTCAGCATCCACTGGATGGACGCCGCCGCGCCCGCGGCCGTCGGAGGACTCTGGATCGCCGCGTTCAGCGCGCGGCTGAAGAGCCGTCCCCTGCTGGTAAGCAATGATCCCCGCCAGAAAGACCTCCCACCCGATGAACACTAGACCGCGCCATACCGTCGTTGTTGTCGTTGTAGAGGCGGCCGTGCCAGCCGCCTGGTGCGGGAGGCAACGTCAAACCCCGGGGAGGGCAAAAGTGCATGACACGATCTAGAAACAATCCTGCCGGCCGCGAGGGCTACGAAACCCGCGATGCGGACGCAGTCTCCGTGGCTCTCGCAGGCGCGCTGGTTCTCATCATGACCTCCCTGGCGGCGCTCGTCGCCGCCGGGCTGTTTCATTATTTTAACCCGACCGTTCTGCCTTCCGCCGCGCGGGCGTCCACCCAATTCCCGGAACCGCGTTTGCAGGTCGCTCCCGAACAGGACTTGAAAGCAATGCGCACCCGCGACGAAGCCGAACTTCACAGCTACGGCTGGATCGACAGACGCGCCGGCATCGTCCGCATACCGATCGAGCGCGCCATGGACTTGCTTCTTGAAAAGGGCCCGCCCGTGCGCGGACAGCCGGGCGCAAACCCCCCGCAAAAAACCGATCTCGAACTGCAACAGGAGCGGCCGCTGCAATCCACGCCATGAAACACATCCTTCGCGGGCTGCTGCTTTTTTTCTGTCTCAACGCCTTTGCCCGCGGCGCGCTTCCGCCCGACGCTCTGGCAAAAATAGCCTTCGATCAGAAGCTCAACGCGCAAGTCCCTCTCGACCTCCCGTTTCGCGATGAGAAAGGCAGGCTTGTTCAACTCGGCGACTGCTTCGGGTCCAAACCGGTCATACTTGTTCTCGGCTACTATGGCTGCCCGATGCTCTGCACGCTCGTCAACGACGGCCTCATCGAAACTCTTCAAGACCTCAAACCGGACATCGGCGACGAATTCAACATCGTGAGCGTCAGCGTCGACCCTGGCGAAAAACCCGCGCTCGCGGCGGCGAAAAAAAAGGAATACCTCAGGCGCTATGGACGGGCCCGCGGGGACGAAGGCTGGCATTTCCTCACCGGCGACGAGGAACCGATCCGCCGTCTCGCGAGCGCCGCCGGCTTCGGCTACGCGTACGACGCGGGGGTTAAACAATATGCGCACCCGACCGGCTTCATCGTCCTCACGCCGCACGGAAAAATCTCGCGCTACTTCTTTGGCGTCACCTTTTCGCCGGGGGAACTGCGCACCGCGCTCGCGAACGCCTCCGCGGAGAAAACAGGCTCGCGCATCGAACAGCTCTTCCTGCTCTGCTTCCACTACACCCCGATCACCGGCAAATACGGCGCGCTCGTCATGAACGCGGTGCGCGTCTCCGCGGCGGCCGCCTTGCTCGCGCTGGCAGGTTCCATCTTCTTCATGACGCGACGGGATCGCGCCGGAAAGGCCGCCCCATGAGACTCTTCCCCAGCGAAGCTTCCTCCGTTGCGCCGGAGGTCGATCATCTCGTGCTGTTCCTCATCGGGCTCAGCCTCATCTTCATCGTCCTGATTTTCCTGCCATTGGTTTATTTCGCCTTTAAATACAGGCGCGGCACAAAGGCCGACCGCACCCCCCCCCGCCTGGCGCAATGGAAACTGGAAGTCACTTGGTCCATCATCCCGCTGCTCCTGATGATGGGCGTCTTCGCATGGGGAGCGAGCCTCTATTTCCACATCGAACGCCCTCCGGCCGATGCGTTCGAGATCAATGTCGTCGGCAAACAATGGATGTGGAAGGTGGAGCACCAGGAAGGCGTCCGCGAGATCAACGCGATCCACGTCCCGGTCGGACGCTCCGTGAAGCTAGTGATGACATCGCAGGATGTCATCCACAGCTTTTTCATTCCCGACTTCCGCATCAAGCAGGACGTAGTCCCGGGCAAATACACCACCGAATGGTTTAACGCCGCGAAACCGGGAAGCTATTACCTGTTTTGTTCCCAATTTTGCGGAACTGACCACGCAAAAATGATCGGACGCATTACGGTTATGGAACCGCCCGCCTATGAATCGTGGCTGGCTTCGAACAGCTCCGGCGGCACGCTCGCCGTCGCCGGCGCAAAGCTTTTCACCGAACTAGGTTGCAGCGGCTGCCACGGGGCCAACTCGAAGGTGCGCGCGCCTAAACTCGAAGGCATTTACGGCAAACCCGTTCCGCTCGAAGGAAGCGTCTTCCAGATAGCCGATGACAAATACATCCGCGACTGCATCCTGCAAGAGAACCATTTGCACGTCGCCGGCTTCCAGCCTTTGATGCCGACCTTCAAGGGACACGCAAGCGAAGAAGAATTGATGGAACTGATCGCCTACATCAAGAGCCTTGGCCGGACGAATCCCGAGGAAGACGTCAACCTTGAAGGAACCAAATGAACGCCATCGAACTGGAACCCTCCCCCGCTCTCCAAGAGGAGGAGCCCGGGAATTATCTTTCCGAAAGCCACACCGTCGCTTCCTGGCTCCTGACGACCGACCACAAGCGCATCGGCATTCTCTATCTCTACTCGATCCTTTTCTTTTTCATCATCGCCTCGTTCGCGGCGGCGACGATGCGGCTGGAACTCTTGAATCCCCAAGGCTCCCTCGTCCTCTCGGAAACCTATAACAAGCTCTTTACCATTCACGGCGTCCTCATGGTCTGGTTCTTCCTGATCCCTTCCATCCCGGCAGTGCTCGGAAACTTCACCATCCCGATGATGATCGGCGCGCGCGACGTGGCGTTCCCGAGGCTGAATCTCTTAAGCTGGTATATCTTCATCGGCGGCGGCCTCTTTGCGCTCTACTCCATTGTCTCCGGCGGAGTGGACACCGGTTGGACTTTTTACACCCCGTTCAGCAGCACCTACTCCAACACTCACGTCATCGCGATGGCCGCCGGCGTCTTCGTAGCCGGCTTTTCGACCATCATCACCGGCCTCAATTTCATGGTCACCATACACAAAATGCGAGCGCCCGGCCTGACATGGTTTCGTCTGCCCCTCTTCATTTGGTCTCTCTATTCGACAAGCCTCATCATGGTGCTGGCCACGCCGGTTCTCGCCATCACCCTCGCGCTGCTTTCGCTGGAGCGCTTCTGGGGCATTGGCATTTTCGATCCCAAACTCGGCGGCGACCCCGTTCTCTTCCAACACCTTTTCTGGTTCTATTCGCACCCGGCCGTCTATATCATGATCCTGCCCGGCATGGGGGTTATCAGCGAAATCATCCCTTGCTTCGCCCGGAAACGAATCTTCGGCTATTACTTCGTCGCATTTTCCAGCGTCGCCATCGCCGTGCTAGGATTCCTCGTCTGGGGCCACCATATGTTCGTCAGCAGCCAATCGGTGTACGCGGGGCTCATCTTTTCACTCCTTAGCTTCATCGTTTCCGTGCCGTCCGCCATCAAAGTCTTCAACTGGACGGCGACCCTGTACAAAGGGTCGATCTCCTTTGAAACACCGATGCTCTACGCCTTCGGATTCATCGGCCTTTTCACGATCGGCGGGCTGACCGGCCTCTTCCTCGCAAGCCTGGGCGCGGACGTGCATCTCCACGACACCTATTTCGTCATCGCCCACTTCCACTACATCATGGTCGGCGGCATGGTGATGGCCTTCATGGGCGGCCTGCACTATTGGTGGCCGAAAATAACCGGCCGCATGTATCCTGAATTCATGGGAAAAATCGCGGCCCTCGTCACGTTCATCGGATTCAACCTCACTTTCTTCCCCCAGTTCCTGCTTGGCTACCTCGGCATGCCGCGCCGCTACCATACTTACCCGCCGGAATTCCAGATATTCCACATCCTCTCGACAGCCGGCGCATCCATCCTTGGCGTCGGTTACCTGCTCCCCCTCATCTACTTCATCTATTCCCTCCGTTACGGCAAAAAAGCGGGGCCGAACCCCTGGCGCGCCACCGGCCTCGAATGGCAGACCTCGTCCCCGCCCCCCAAGGATAATTTCCTCCGAACCCCCGTCGTAAAACGCGCCCCCTACGACTACTCACCATTCGAAGAGGAACACCCGCAAAATGTCTGAAACCACCGCCGCCCCAGCCCACCAGTTTGAAACCCTCGAGCAGCAACGCGAAGCCGCCACCCTTGGCATGTGGATATTCCTGGCCACGGAAGTGCTCTTCTTTGGCGGACTGTTCATGGGCTACACCTTTGTGCGCTGGTCCTACCCGGAAGTCTTCGAGCAAGCCAGCCACCGTCTCGACGCCACGATTGGCGGCGTCAACACAGCGGTTTTATTGCTAAGCAGCCTCACGATGGCCCTCGCCGTCAAATCCGCCCAACTGGGAAAGCGCAACGCCCTGGTCGCCTTTCTTTCGCTCACCGCCCTTCTCGGCATCCTGTTCCTCGGCTTCAAAGCCATCGAATACCACGGGGACTATGTGGACCACATCGTCCCCGGCATCCCTTCCTATCACTTCGAAGGACCCTCCGCCCCGCAGGCCGAATTGTTTTTCTGGATTTATTTTGCCATGACCGGCCTGCACGCCATCCATGTCACCGTGGGAATCATCGTCATTGCGATCATGGCCGCGCTCGCGTGGCGGCGCTCCTTCTCCCCCGAACATTATATGCCTATCGAAGTGACCGGCCTCTACTGGCATTTCGTAGATATCGTCTGGGTCTTCCTCTTCCCCCTCCTCTACCTGGTCGGCCACCGCTGATTGCATGATTCCTCTTCCCACACAATTCTACATCAAAATCTGCGCGGCCTTGCTCGCCCTGCTCGCCCTCACCTGGGGGCTTGCCTATATCGACCTCGGCTCGTGGAACCTCGGGATCGCCATGGGCGTCTCGATTGTAAAAGCCGTATTGATCATGCTTTTCTTCATGCACGTGAGATACAGCAGCCGGCTCATCCAGCTAGTAGCCTGCGCGGGATTCTTCTGGCTCCTAATCCTGCTCAGCCTCGCGATGAGCGACTACCGAAGCCGCGGATGGATTCCCACCCGCCGGCCAGATCTCACCCAGAGCGACCGATAGGAGACAACTTAATTTGTATCGCTGTATCGCCCGGTGCGACTTGGCACTGAATCGGATTGAACATTGCCTCTTATCCTGGCTCGCCGCTCCATGGAATGAAAAGGCCCAATCCGAAGTGGGCGGAATGGCCAAGGGCTGGAACTGGAAATAAAACGGGTTCGGCGAATTCGATCTCGAAGAACATGCCGACTCTGCGTTCCTTTTCGGGGTTTCCGCTGCTGCCAGGGCGATGCACAGTGATGCTTGCTGTGTCATTCAGGATTGGGTTTTCGTTCTCGGGTGTCCTGACAATATCCCACTGCGCTTGGCCGTCGTGAAAATTGCGGCCTGGCGGAGCGAGTCGACGGATTTCCCCGGCTGTCCTGATTCCTTCGGCTTTGAGGCATTCAACCAGTTGATGCTCCGGCTGATCCTTTGCTTTTAGAGTGAGCTTGCCGCTGCTGCCTCTGTAGAAATAACGCGGTGGCACGAATGGGCTGGCGCTACGCCAAACTCGCGACGCCGTCTTGCCGGTGGAAAATGGCGCGTCGGATGGCGACTCTTTCGCCATCGCGGTCAATATGGGGCGTACAGGGTATTTCCCTCTGCCCCAATCAAGTCGGTCAATGCGAAGGAGAATTTCGGTCTCAGACTGCGTGAAGCCGTATGGGCACCACACATGCAGCTCGCTCAAAAAGCCTTCGGCTCCGTTTCGAGCCCTCATCGGGAGGTAGAAGGCGTGTTGATGGTCTCCTTTGGCATCGGCGGGACGGTCTTTTGCATGCCCTAGTAGTGCGAAGCTGGAAGCGCCATTTCCATGCACCCTGCAAAGATGGAAGTTCGCTGCCGCGCGGAATCTCTCGCTGAGAGGCACAATGAACTTTAGAAGAAGCGGCACCCGGCATTGCAACGAGAAGCATAGGTAATGAGCGACCTTCGGTCCCTCGGAAGGGGCAGGTGTATTCGTTGGCTTTGCCGTGCGTGGAGTTCTCACGACCCACCTTTCCGGCCACCCAGTGGGCATCTGATAGGACACGGTAAAAGCCCCGTCGGCTTTCATGTCGCTCGATAGGAGTTCATCCACTAGATGCGCGGGCGCCTTGGGCGCGTCCGGGGCGAGGCCCGCCGCTCGCCGCGCCCACAAGTCGGTGATGCGAAAATCGCGCGGGTTCGGACAAAATACATCGCGGCAAGAGGCCGAGATTTTGCGGGCATGGATTCCATCGGCGGAAAGAGATGGACGGCACCACCCAACGTCTGTTGGGTCCGGTTCATCGGAACAGACCTCAGCATGGCAGAGGGATTCCGCACGCCCGAAGTAGGACAACTCGGCCAACAGGGACTCAAACATCTGGCGAGTGACGGGTGGCAACTCCACATTCGACCATCGGAACAGCACCGCGCCGTGAACGGCCACGAAGTGGTTTTCGTGGCGGGTGTTTTTATAGGAAGCGTTGGCTTTTTCCTCGGAGCCTGCCGCTCCGTAGTTTGGCTGCCAGTGAACGGTGTGCCCGAAACTTATCTTCCCGAACCCGATGTCCGGCAGCTCAGTTCCCAGTGCCTCAATGAGGGTGATGCAATCAGCGTTCGGGACTTGCCCGGGATGAGCGCGGAACCAAGCGGAAACCAGCGCACGAAGGAGTCGCCACGGGCTGGGCGGCCATTCCGCTTCCCGTAACCGGGTGGGGTTGATGCCCCACGGATGGGCATAGTAACGCCCCCACGGGAACGAGAGTTTGATAGTGACCATTGGAGGCTCTCTAGAACTGGAGAACTCGTGGCGAGCGATTCGCAAGTTCGGCTTCGTTTCCGGGAAGGGCAGTGACAATTATCGTGGCAAGCGTTGCTGCGGCTATTGTCGAAAAAGGAAAATCTTTAATTACTGGGCTGTTTCCACCTTCGAGCGCAATCTGCGGCTTAACGTCGTTCTTGATGCGCAGTTTGCACTCTGTCCGAAGACTCAGCTCTACGCTTAGGAGATCGAGGAAAGCAGCCACCTTCCACAATGCGATGGCGAGCAGGAGTTGAGTGCGTGCGGCTTGGAGCGGTCCAGAAGCACTATTTTCGCCTGGCGTGTCGAGGCGCAGTGATGTCAGCAAACCGACGTCGATGGAGAAACGGGCTTCGATCTTCTTGGCGGTGATTCGGGCCTTCTGAAAGATGGCCTGCCCTGACTCGCTCTCTACTTGGCCGACGTTGAATTTGATTCCGGGGACGCTGATGCGCTCGCAGCCCAGTCCGATAACGGATGCGCTCAGGGCGCGAGGCAGGCGAAGCCCAACAAAGGAAATGTGCTCATTGGAAACTTGGAAGCCGTGGATGAGGGACATCGTGTCGAGACCGAGGACCAGCGGGAAAACATTCGGGACATTGGCGATGGGCATGGTCTTGCCATCGGCAGCCATGCCGAGCGCAGTTTTGATATGCTGTGCGAGAGTGACTCCTTCACCTTCGGTTGCGCCGAATTTGTTCTTCCCTTTAGCTAGGAAGTCCGAAGCAAAGCGGTGCCCGTCCAACGTTGAAGTGGTCTTGAGAACGGCCGTCGCACCGGTGCCTGTTTGCGCTTTGAGATAGGGCAACCCGGCGAACGTATCCTTGAGTGTTCCTTCATACTTATTCGAGAAGCAGATCTCCTCCAAGCGGTTCGCCATCGAAGCTTCGGATTCGATGAGGCAAATGAGGCCGTCCGTCTCCCCCGGGTCGCGATAGAGTACCGGGCCGACATCCGGGAAGCCGGTCGGCTGGATGCGCGGGTCGTTGTTGGATGGTTCCAACTTAGCGGTGATGAAGATTCGGCGGCAGCCCGCCGGAATGGTAAAACCGCCGAAAGTGAACGGCAGCGCAGGTTGAGGTGCAGCGGGTATTGTCATGGGTTAGCGGGTCTGATTTTGGGGTTTCGATTGGATTGAAAAACTAGTCTGCTTGCGGCAGGGAAACCGCGCGGAAGAGCGCCTTGCGGTCGCGCCAATGCAGCGGAATACAAACAGCGGCAGCGAGGCGTGCGGGATCGGTGGAAAAGGAAAGGGATGCCATTGGGAGGCTGATGATGTCGCGCCCGGAGAGCCGTTGCTTCTCGGCCACGGCCTTCTCGCCATAGGGGTTTGGGACGCCCCAGATACCGATCCAGCGAAGGGCTTCCGTCACGGCGAGCGGCAACGTCGAAGCGGAGCGTTGGCAAAGCACGGAAATCGGCTGCTGGCTCCGACGTTTCTTTCGGTCACCCTCCTCCCTGCGTTCGCACTCTAGCTCCAGCACCACCCGAGGCGCCGCGTACTCGGGCGGAATCGCCTGGGATTCCCATTCGCCGTCTGGTTGTGCGTCGTTGAAAAGTTCCCACCCAATAAGACTCAGTGCCTCAGTCCAACGGGCAATAAGATGGTCGTCCAGTTCTCCACGCAAGAAGGCGAGCACGTCACCCAAAGGCGCGCCGAACATTGATTCGAGTGCGGGTCGTTCATCGGCAAGCGAATCCATGTAACGCCGTCCGAGGACCGCTGCGATGTCGTGGCACAAGTCTCTTCCGGTCCAAACGGCCTGATGGCTCGGTGGCTCGGGCTTTTTCGGAAGATACCAACCCGTCGATCTAAGCTTAAGCGGAAGGATCGAACCCAACGAAGGAAGGGCTTCTGAGTATTTGCCGTCTCGCTGCCGTTGGAGACCGACCATGGATGCTACGGCGCGAGCGATGCGGAACTCCGGTTGATCAAAGCCAGTAAAGAGTG
>JAJPII010000016.1 GCA_021324825.1 Spartobacteria bacterium
GACATTCGAGAAGCTCGGGCTGTGAAGAATCGAAGAAAGATGAACCACGGATAACACGGATAGCACGGATGAAGAAAAGACGCTCCGCGCAACCGTTTTTATCCGTGCTATCCGTGTTATCCGTGGTTTTATGTCTTCCTCTCCTGGCCCAGGAGGAGGACGTGCGCGGCTTGCAAGGACTTCCCGAAGTCTCGTTCGATAATCTCACCGACAAGAACGTCACCACGCTCGGGCAGGCGGCGCTCGCGATTCGCCCGGCGGACTGGAAACACGGTGAAACGGCGAATTTCGTCTATCACTTCTTCCACGGGTTCGTCGCCACGCCCGTCTCCGTGGAGGCCGAATACTACTACCGCGTCGTCGCCAAGACGCTGGGCAAGGACACCTCGCAATGGGAGCGGAAATCCCACATCTACATTTTCGAAAATCCCGCCGACTGGGCGGAATTCCAAAAGAAAGCGTCGCTCGACCCTTGGACGGGCGGCATCCACTCGCAAGGCGACCTCTTCATCCAGCGCAACCCGCGGTACAAATTCAAGGGCCGCACCCTTGGGCACGAGGTCACGCACCTCGTCATCTACCGGTTCTTCGGCCCCGGCGTGCCGCTCTGGCTGAATGAAGGGTACGCGGAATACGCCTCCATCGGCGCCTACGCGAACTTCCAACGCGCGCGCGGCTTCGCGGCCCGGCCGCAATCCGCGGCGCTCGCGCAATTCATCCCGGTGGAAAAACTCGCGGCCATGGCGGTCTATCCCGAGCAGCCGGACGACATCCGGACCTTCTACGCGGAATCCGAAAAACTGGTGCGGTTCCTTTCCGCCGAAAACGCCCCGGGTTTTCTCCTGTTCATGGAAGGCATGTCGCACGGCAACCGCCTTGAAACCGCGCTTCAGAAAGGATTCGGAAGCCGATTTGCCAGCATGACAGATTTAAATCGTGACTTTGAAAAATACGCCGCCCAGGACTTCGCCCCCGGTGCAATGCCCTAAACGCCGACTTCAAAGTTTTCGGCGTCCTTTTGCGGCGGCGTGGGCAATGGCGCTGCTGTGCGGGGGCGGCTTGTTCGCGCAAGGGCGCCAGGATCAACCGCCGGGCGAGGTTCCGCTTGTTGAAAGACCGTGGGATCAACTTTCCAATACTACCGTAAGCCCGAATGGCGAAAAGGCGCTCGCCATCAATCCGAAAAGATGGAAGCACGCGGAGACGGACAACTTCATCCTGCACTACCGCCGCGTGACGGAGGCGCACAAGGTGGCGCGCGAGATCGAGTACGACATCTGGTTTGTGGCGAAGACCCTCGGCGCATCGAAGGACGCGTACAAAAAGAAGTCGCACGTGTTCATTTTCGAGGACGACATGGAATGGGAGCGCTTTCTCGCGGATACGACCATCCCTAATTGGGCGGGGAGTTTCGCGATCGGCGACGAGCTTTTCCTGAATGTGCGCCGCTCGGAGGCAACCGGGAGTTTCGATTCCCGGACATTGGCGCACGAGACGACGCACGCGGTGGTCGCCCGGCTTTACACGACGCGATGGCCCCTCTGGCTCAGCGAGGGATTCGCGGAATACATGGGCACGGCGAGCGTCGCGGCGCGCAAGAATGTGTTCCTGAAGGGGCAGCAGCACACGCTTCCTTTCGCGTCGCTCTCGCTCGACCAGATGACGGCGATGACCCGCTACCCGGACGACCCTGTCCAGGTCTCGCAACTCTACGAAAGCTCCGAGAAGCTGGTGCGCTTCATCCTGACCGATCTGCCGAAAGATCGGTTTCTGAGCTTTGTCGACGCGATCCTTGCAGGCTATCCTTTGAAGGACGCGGTGATGAGAATCTATGGCGACAAGTTCAAGGATTTCGGCGAGTTCGAGAAAAAGTATGAACGCTTCGCGAAGTGAGGGCCCATGCCGGTAGCACGGAAAAAGGCCGCGCCTTCCCTGTCCATTGCGTCCATCCACGCCGTCGTCGGCTCGGATGAGTCGGAGGTGAAGAGGCGCGCGCTGGAACTTTCCGCCGAACTTCTTCCCGCAGACGCCGGGGAGTTTGGCAAGGACATCATCGACGGTTGCGTGGAGAACGCCGGCGATGGCGCCTCGCGCATTCACCAGACGGTCGGGGCGCTCCTGACTCTGCCGTTTTTCGGCGGGAAATTCGTCTGGCTCAAGAACGTCAATTTCCTCGGGGATAGCGTGCTGGGCCGTTCGGCGGCTGTGTTGGAAGCGCTGGAGGGTTTGGCTGAAACCCTCAAGGCGGGCCTGCCGGAGAATATCACCTTCCTTTTGAGCGCCACGGACCTCGACAAGCGCCGGGCGTTCTACAAAAGCCTGGCCTCGGTCGCGAAGGTGCAGGTTTTCGACAGGCTCGATGCGAGCCGCTCCGGTTGGGAGGAGGAGGCGGAATCGGCCGTGCTCGCGCGGGCGAAGGAATCCGGCCTCTCTTTCGAGCCGGGAGCCGCGGAACTCCTGGCGCTTTCAACCGGCGGGGAAAGCCGGCAGATCGGCAACGAGCTGGAAAAGCTCGACCTCTTCCTCGGAAGCCGCCGCAAGGTCTCCGTGGAGGACGTGCGGCTGCTCGTCCCCCTTTCGCGGGCTGGCGTCATCTTCGAGCTGGGCAACGCCCTGGCGGCGCGCGACATCCCGCAATGCGTCGTTCTCATCGACCGGTTGCTTTACCAGGGGGAGAGCGCCATCGGCATCCTGCTCGTCGCCATTATCCCCACCGTGCGGAATCTTCTCCTGGTCAAAGACCTTATTTCGCGCCACAAGCTTCCCGTCCCCCAGGCGCCGTTCCATTTTACAGCCGCCCTGAACCGCCTGCCGGAATCCGCCGTCGCCCATCTCCCGAGAAAGAAGGACGGCGCGTTGAACGCCTACGGACTGGGAGTCGTGGCCTGCCACGCGAATCGGTTTCGCCAGGAGGAATTGGGGGAGCTTTTTCGTGCGTGTCTGGAGGCGAATATTCTTTTGGTCACCTCGCAGTTGGATCCGCGAATGGTGCTGGACCAAGTGGTTGGACGGCTGGGCGAAGGCAAATAATAAGATAAATTAATAGTTTTTCAAAAACGGAACAACAGTGGCTAATATGAAAAAAAGTTATAGAAAAGTGTTGCGCAGTTCCGAACCCCGCGCGATACTCCGTGCAGCTTTATACGCTTGTTCTGGGGGGAACATCAGCCCTTCGCGGCCATTCGGCCGCGGGGGGCTGTATTTTTTTAGGCATGGATCGGCGCTGTAGAGGCGGCTGTGTCAGCCGCCTCTACAGCGCCAGCGTTTCATGCAGGACGCGGGAGCGCTGCGCTATGCTGTTTGACCAGAGTTTCGCGTAGATGCCGCTTTGCGCGGTGAGTTCTTCGTGGCTGCCGCGCTCGACGATGCGGCCGCCGTTCAACACGAGGATTTGATCGGCGTTGCGGATGGTGGAGAGCCGGTGCGCGATGACGAAGCTCGTCCGGCGCAGCATGAGCCGCTCCAGCGCTCCCTGGATCAGGCGTTCCGTCTCCGTATCGACGCTGGCGGTCGCTTCGTCCAGGATGAGGACGGGCGGGTCTTTCAACAGCACGCGCGCGATGGAGACGCGCTGTTTTTCCCCGACGCTCAACTTTACGCCGCGCTCGCCGACAAGGGTGTCGAGGCCCTTTGGCAGCCGCTGGATAAATTCCAGCGCGTTGGCGGCGCGGGCGGCTTCGATCATCTCTTGGTCGGAGGCTTGCGGGTTGCCGATCCGCAGGTTGTCGCGGATGGAGCCGTTGAAGAGGAAGCTTTCCTGCGTTACCACGCCGATGGCGGCGCGCAGGCTGTTCTTCGGGAAATCGCGCAGCGGCTTTCCATCCACGTAGATTTCGCCCGTGTCGAATTCGTAGAAACGGGTGAGCAGGTTGACGAGGGTCGATTTGCCCGCTCCCGTCGGGCCGACGAGAGCCACGATTTCCCCGGCGCGGGCGTGGAGGTTGATATTGTGCAGCACGGGCAGGGCGTCGTTGTAGGCGAAGCTGACGTTTTGAAAACGGATGTCGCCTTCCAGGGAGACAGTTTCGGAGTCGTCTCCGGCGCGCCCGGGTTCGACGGGTTCGTCCATGATCTCGAAGACGCGCTGCCCGGCGGCGCGGCCCGCCTGGAGGAGCTGGTTCAGTTGATGAAGCCGCCCGATGGGGTCGTAGAGATACCCCGTGAGCATGATGAAGGCGACGAGGTGGCCGACGCCGATGGTTCCGGCGAGAACCGCCTTGCCGCCCGCGCAGACGACGAGGACGGAGCCGCACGCCGCGAAGAAGCTCATTGAGGGATTGTAGAGCGCCCACACTTTCATGACGGTGAGGGTGGCGCGGCGCAGGGCGTTGCTGGCGGCGTTGAAGCGGGCGTGTTCCTGCTCTTCGCGCACGTAGGTCTTGATCTGGCGGATGCCGGAGAGGTTGTCGTGCAGCAGGGAGTTCATGGCGGAAGCGGCGGCGCGTTGCACCCGGTACCGCCGGTGCGCGGTGAGGGTGTAGGCGAGCGCTCCGCAGACGAGGAAGGGGAGCGGCGCGAGCGCATAGAGCGCCAGCCGGGCGTCGTAATAAAAAAGGACGAAGCTCACGGCCGCGATTTGCAGGAGCGAGGCGACCCCTTGCTCGATGCCGTCGATCAATACGCGCTCGACGGCGTTCACGTCTTCCAGCACGCGCGTCATCAGGTCGCCGGTGGCGCGGTTGTCGAACCAGTTGAGCGGCAGGCGCTGGATGTGCGAG
The DNA here is from genome assembly GCA_021324825.1 of Spartobacteria bacterium. Lineage (GTDB taxonomy): Bacteria > Verrucomicrobiota > Verrucomicrobiia > Chthoniobacterales > Chthoniobacteraceae > JAJPII01. The sequence continues at coordinate 4,719 of JAJPII010000016.1, forward strand.
TAGAGATCGCTCCGCAGGTCGAAGATGACTTGTTGCTCGAAGGTGTTGTTGAGCAGTATCCGCACGGCGTTCAGGGCGTCGCGCAGGAAGTAGGCCGCCAGGCCGGTGAGCGCCAGCGGCAGGAGCCGCCCGGGATGCCGCCCGCGCACCGCTTCATCGATGATCTTCTGGGTGACGGCGGGGAAGACGATGACCAGCAACGTCCCGACCACCGCGCAGCCGAGCGTGCCGGCAGCGAGCCAGGGGTAGCGGCGGACGTACGCGAAGACGCGCGGCAGGCTCGAAGCCTGTTTACTTCGCATTCTCGTAGAGCGAGATGCTGGTGATGGCGTCCATGCCGCGCTGCAGGATGACGTCGCGCAAGGGCGGCTTCGCGCGTTCCTTCGTGCGTTGCGCGGCTTCCATGGCGTCGATCTCCGGGTTCGTGCCCGCGACCAGCGACGCCTCGTTCATCCTCGGGCGCTCGGTTTCAAAAACGTATTTGCTCACGCCGCCGGCAAATTCCTGCCGCAACACTTCTTTCTCCGGCGCTTCCGGGACGTTTACCGCCAGGTCGGGTTTCACGCCGTCCGGGTAGATGGAATGCTCCTCCGGCAACACCACCTCGCCCGCGCCGATCCTGAGGATTTGCCCGCCGTGCAACGGGTAGTCGTCGAACTCCACGGCCTGCCCGCGCGTTCTCTGCCCGACGATAAGGGCGTTCACACGGATTCTTAAGACAGCCGCGATCACTTCGGACGCGCCCGCGGTGTCCTTGTCCGTCAAGACGATGAGCAGGCCGCGGAACCCGAGGTTTTCCCCGGCGGTGAAGACGCGCTCCTGTTTGTCGCTTGGCCGTTTTATTGTGAAAAGCGTCTTGCCCTTTGGCGCAAAGCGTTCGATGACCTGGGCCGCGATCGCGAAGTCGCCCCCGGCGGGAGTCGCGCGCAGATCGAGGATCGCCGATTTCAGCGCCTTGTCCGAAAAGCCTTTCAGCGCGGCGTCCAGTTCGTTGACATTCGCCGCGGAGATTGTCCCCAGCCGCAGATAACCGACGCGGTCGTCCAGGATTTCCGCCCGCAGCGGGTTTGGCTCTTCCGCGGCCGCGGCGCCGGCGGGCAGGAGAAGGACGCCCGGGTTCAGCCTGTCCAGCAAGCCTTGCACCGTCGCGCGCGCGATGGCCGTGTCATTGAGGGCTCCCGGGTCGAGGTAGTTGGACTTCAGGAGTTCCACCGCCTGTTGCGCGTCGGGCAGCGAGAGGCTGTCGAGGACATTCGCGGGCTTCGCGGGTTCCTTCGGAGCGGGAGCGGCCGTGGGCGCGGCAAGGGGCGGCGGGGCGGGGGAGGCCGTCGCGCCGGGTTCGGGCACGGGGAGTTGTTGCGCCAGGCACGCGCCGCCGGCGAGGATGGCGGCTGCGAGAGCCGCGAAATTTTTTCTCATTTGCCAAGGGGACACTTCCACTATTCGACTCCGGCTGCAATGTCTCTCCGGCATTGAGCTCCTTCAAACCGGATATGCGAGACGGCTTCATAAGCCCGTTTCCGCGCCTCCTCCACGTTCGCGCCGAGCGCGGTGATTCCCAGCACGCGCCCGCCGGAGGTCACGACCTTGTTTTCCCGCAGAGCCGTTCCGGCGTGGAAGACCAATACGTCGGACGGAATTTTGTCCAACCCCAGGATTTCCTTACCCGTTTCGCACGGGCCGGGATAGCCGGCGGACGCGAGAACCACGCAGACGGCGGCGCGGTCGTCCCACACCGGCTCGCACTGGTCGAGCGTTCCGTCGATGGACGCCTCAAGGAGGTCGAGCAGGTCGCTTTTTAGTCGCGGCAGGATGGATTGCGTTTCAGGGTCTCCGAAACGGCTGTTGAATTCCAGCACTCGCGGGCCGCCGGCGGTCATCATCAGGCCGGGGTAGAGGACGCCTTGATACGTTATCCCTTCCGCGCGAATCCCCGCCATGAACGGCTCGAGTATCTCGCGATGCACGCGCGCTTCCATCTCCGCCGTCAGCAGGGGCGAGGGGCTGAAGCTCCCCATCCCGCCGGTGTTCGGGCCGAGGTTGCCGTCGAAGATTTGTTTGTAATCCTGCGCGCCGGGCAGCAGGAGATAGTGCTCGCCGTCCAGCAGCGCCTGGAGGGAGCATTCGCGCCCGGGCAGAAATTCCTCGATGACGATGCCGCGCCCCGCTTCGCCGAACTGCCCGCGATCCATCATGCGGTAGATGCTTTTGGCCGCCGCGTCGCCGTTCTCCGCTATGACCACGCCTTTCCCGAGCGCGAGGCCGTCCGCCTTCAGGACGAGGGGGTAACGCATTTTCTGGCAGAAGCGGTGCGCCTCCGCGCTGTCGGTAAAACGGCCAAACGCGGCGGTCGGCAGGCCGTGGCGCTTCATGAAATCCTTGGCGAAAATCTTCGACCACTCGAAGCGCGCGGCGTTCCTGGACGGGCCGAAAATCCGAAGGCCCGCGCTTTGAAAAAGATCGACGATGCCCGCCGCGAGCGCGTTGTCCGGGCCGACGACGGTCAGGCCGATCTTTTTTTCGCGCGCGAAGGCCGCCAGCGCCGCGTGATCGGTCAGCGGCGTGTTTGTTCCGATCTGCGCCGTGCCCGCGTTTCCGGGAGCGCAATAGATTTCCTCCACGCGGGAGGATTGGCGGAGTTTCCAAACGAGGGCGTGTTCGCGTCCTCCCCCGCCGATCACCAGCAGTCTCACGCCGCCTTTTCCCAACGCTTGCCGAGAAAGCGCTTCGCATCCTCGAGGGAAGGGCTGCGCGCCTGGCGCACGTAGAACCCGGAAGTGGCGACCCCTATCCGCAGGCTCCCGCTCAAGTCGCATCCCATGAGACGCCCGATGCAGAACCCGGCGTTGAAGTGATCTCCGGCGCCGGTGGTGATCTTCGGCGCGGGCGTGAACGGGCCGTCCTCGTGGGTCGCGCCCGAAGCGTCGGCGGCGGCGGCGAAGTGCGTGGGATGGATGACCACCGTCTCGATCTTTAGTTTTTCAAGGATGCGCGCGGCGTGCGCGGTGACGCCGGCGGTTTTGTCGTTTGGCGGCTTGAGGCCGAGCACCGCGCCGATCTGGCGGCTTTCCTGGAGATTCAGCCCGAGGATGACGCGGAAATATTTCTGGAACTTCGCGATGGTTTTCAGGACGCGCGCGATGTCCTCGCGGTTTCGCTTCGCCGGGTCGGCAAGGTCGAAGAACATCCACCGCTTTTGTCCCGTGAGGCGCGGCGCGACCTCCGTGAGGATTTTGCGGAAGATGCCTTCCATGTAGGGGATCATCGTCCAGTTCACCAGCGCGATGAGCGAGGATTCGGAAAACCTGGCGGTGAGCTGCTCGAGCGGCATGCAGCGGATCAATGTCTCCCACGTTATCTCCTTCAGGCTCGCGTGCTTGCCGCACATGAGCTTGCCGTCCTCGAACTCGATGGCGTCCGTATAGCCCGGCTCGGCCAGCGAGCAGACGTTCGTCCCGCGGGAAAAATCGTTGAAGATCGGGTGGATGTTCGGCGCGCCGAGGTTTCCGATGTAGGTGACTTGGGTTCCGTAGCTGGCGAGCGCGTTGGCCATGATGGGGCCGTTGCCGCCCAGTTTCGTCATTTGCGGCACGAACTCGAAGTTCGCGCTCAAGCCGGCCGCCGCGCGGATGCGATCCGCGAAGGAGGCCATCTTCAGCATGCGGGTGTATTTCGTGGCCGACTCGCGCTTGTCGACGACGTGGAGGATCGTGTCGACAAAGCCGTCCAGGCCGACAAGCACGCGTTGTTTGGGGAGCGCCTCGCCGGCGGAGGCGAGTTCAGCGGGGGTGGAAGGCATGCCCGCGAGGTTCATCCGAAGGGCTGGGGCCCGTCAAGCCGCAACTCCTTATGGCGCGGTATTCAGATAGAAAGCGCGCTGGTAGATGCGGATGTTGCGCGCCGCGCCGATGGGCACTCCCGACAAGCTCGAATAAAAGGTGGCGGTCGTCGAGGAGGTGACCCACGCCTGGGCCGGGGGAGCGGTTCCCGTGGTTTCCGGAAGCGCGGTTACCAGGTTGCCGTATGCGGATGTGCCCGAGAGAAGCTTGCGGCTGTTCGAGTCGAGAATGGCGATGGCGACCACGATGGCGGAGACATCCTGGAAGCCGTTGAACCCGGACGTTCCCGAGATGGAAGGGATGGCGGAGAAACTGCCGCTCTTCAAAAGATAGCAGAACTGCATCCGGAAAACGCCGTCGGCGAGGACGTGGAAATCCTGGTCGGAACCGGTGGTAACGATGCTATTCCACGAATTGGTGATGGTGTTGGGCAGGAAGATCATGCCTCCGCCCGAGGTGGAAGGCGCGCCGTCCCAGGTAAGGCCCTTGCCGAGGCGTTGGAGCTGGTAGCTCGAATTGATGTTATAGCCGACCAGCCCCATCGTGCTCTGGTTCGACAAGGCGGGGCTGGCGTCGAAAAAGGCGGGCGCTTCGCTGTAAAAATACATGCTGTCATTGCCCCCGCTGGCGACGGCCGTGCCGGTGGTGAAGATGTAGTCCACGTCCTTGCGCTTGGGCATGCCTGCGAAGTCCTTGGCCATCCGGTCGAAGACGATCCGGGCCTGGTCATCGGCGGCGGTGTGCCGGTTGCTGTTGAGGATGACCGCGTTGGCGCCGCCGACCAGTTGCGCCACCATGACGATGAGCAAGACCAGGACGGCCGAGGCGACCAGCACTTCGACCATGGTAAAGCCGGCGGGTTTCCGGGAAAGAAGTCTCATGGCGGGCGGTCAGTTGCGATTCAGCATCGTCATTGTCTCGAAATAACCGGAATAGTTCGCGGGAAAGGCGGTGGCGCTGCTGTCGGAGGGGGACGGCGGCCAGGAGATGAAGACGCGGACAACCGTGGCGGACCTTTTGGCGGCGGCGGGCGGAGAAAGAGACACGGTGGCCCGGTAGACGGCTCCCTTGAAGGAAGTGAGATTGTCTATGGCGGCGGTGGGGGTTGCGTCTTCCCTGAGCAGAAGGGTATGGGTCGCCGACGCCGCGCCGGCGGCGGGGAGTGCAATCCCGTAAACCGGGGAGGTTCCGCTTGTCAACGTGGAGTAGATGGGCGCGTTGTGCAGGTCGGCCGCGATGGAACTGGCTATGCCGGCGGCGACGGTTTGCTGAACGGCGTTCTGGTTGCTGGTCACCCCGATGGGCAGGAGGCCGAAGATGGCCACGAGCGCAAACGCGGCTATCCCCAGCGCGAGCGCCACTTCCACCAGCGAGAAGCCATCGTTATTGCCGTGTTTCATTGCCGGTATATCCGGTTTACCCCGGTCATGCCGTCGATCTGAATGGCCGCCTCCTGGGGAGGTTCCGCCGTGGGGACCGTGTTTCCGTGGCTTTGTTGAAGGTCTATCTCGATGTATTGCACCATGCTGGTCGTGGCTGTGCCGCTGGTCACGGCAACCATCCTGGGAACTCCCTGGGGATCAAACTGGATGCATTGATTGTAAAAATTGAATTGGGGGGTTCCAGGCAGCCCCGGAGTCAAAACCGAGACGCCGGCGAGCGGATAATTAAACAAAGGGACGCCGTTTGTGATGTTGTACAAATTCACCACCCCGCCGGATGGTCTGGTCATGGCGGAGCTTGTGCCAGAGATAAAAGACGGGCCGGCGATGTGAATATTGTCAAAATGTTGCAGCTTGCCGAGTTGGGAAAAAACGAGCGTGCCGCTCGCGGGGGCAAGCTGGCTCGTGCCGTCGTTCGAGGCGATGGCGGAAACCCCGATCCTGCCGCCGACAGTCGCGGTGGCGGCTGTTTGCACGGAGGAACTCATGGTCGAGACGTTGGTCTCCTCGAAGCCGACGTAAACATAGGTGTTGTTGCCCATGGCGTAGGCGCGGGCCTGGTCGAGGAAGCTGGAGAGGTTGAAAACCATGCTCGTGAAATCCGTGCCGCCGCGCATGCTGTTGAACGCGGGCACCATCAAGGCCGTCATAAGAACGAGAACGCCAATGACCAGGAGCAATTCCAGAAGAGTGAATGCCGAATCACGGCGAAAAGTCTGGCGGCAGTCCACACTAAGTCCATACAAGTTCAGGGGAGGGCTGTCAAAGAAAACTGTGATGGTTTTTGGCGTCTTGCCCGAAATGGGTTAGAAATATCCCATGAACGAACCCATCAACATCAACGAGGAGAGCTTCGAGCGGGCTGTCATCCAATCTCCCGTGCCGGTGCTCGTCGATTTCTGGGCGCCCTGGTGCGGGCCGTGCAAGATGATCGCCCCGGTGCTCGCGGAAATCGCCAGGGAGAACGGAGACAAGTTCCGCATCGCGAAGGTCAACACGGACGACGACCCGGCGCTCATGCAGCGGTTCAACATTCGCGGCATCCCGACTCTGCTTTTTTTCAATGGGGGCAAGCTGGAACACCAGATCGTCGGCATGACGGGGAAGAAGGCGATCGTCGACAAGCTGGAAGCGCTGGCCTCCGCGCCGGCCGCGTAATTGAAGGGGTATCATCTCACCGCCCAGACAGGGGTGGACGGGCTGGAGGTCTTCGAGGCCGCCGGCCCGGAGCCGCGCCGGGGGGAGATCGCGGTCCGGGTGCGGGCGGTTTCGCTCAACTACCGCGATCTCATGGTGGCCGACGGGCGCTATGGGAAGGCGCATTTGCCCCTCATCCCGCTTTCCGACGGCGCGGGCGAGGTGGCGGCGGTGGGCGAAGGCGTCACGCGGTGGAAGCCGGGGGATCGCGTGGCGGGAACGTTTTTCCAGGGGTGGAACTCCGGCCCTTTCCGGCGCGATGCGCTGGCGCTCGGCGGCGCGCTGGACGGGATGTTCGCGGAACGCGTCCTCCTTCCCGAGGACGGGGCGGTGGCGATCCCGCCGCATCTAAGCTGGGAGGAAGCCGCCACGCTTCCCTGCGCGGCGGTCACCGCGTGGCACGCGCTCGTCACGCACGGCAATATCGCGGCGGATGAAACCGTCCTCCTCCTCGGCACGGGCGGCGTTTCGCTCTTCGCGCTCCAGTTCGCGAAGATGCACGGGGCGCGGGTCATCATCACTTCGAGCAGCGACGAAAAGCTCGCGCGAGCGCGGGCGCTGGGCGCGGACGAAGGCGTCAACTACCGGGAAAACCCCGATTGGGAGAAGGAGGTTTTCCGGCTGACGGCGAAGGCGGGCGTCGACCACGTGGTCGAAGTCGTCGGCGGCGACGCTTTCACGCGCTCGCTGCGCACGCTGGCGCCGGGCGGGACGGTCAGCCTCGTCGGCGGCGTCAGGAGTTTTACGGCGGATGTGCCGCTGCTCCAGATCATCGCGAAATCGGCGGTGGTGCGCGGGATCTATGTCGGCAGCCGCGAGATGTTCGAGGCGATGAACCGCGCCGTGGCCCTGCACGCGATGCGTCCCGTCGTGGATCGCGTCTTTCCTTTCGCCGAGGCCGCCGCCGCTTACCGATACCTCGAAAGCGGGGCGCATTTCGGGAAGGTCACAATTTCATTCGGTGATCGATGAGGTCGGCCAGGAGGCCGATGAAGATCATCTGGATGCCCGTCATCACGGTCGTTATCTCCAGCAGGCCGAGATGCCCCTGCCGCGTGTAATCGACGGCGCCCTTGACGATCCCCATCGCGATCAAGAGCACGGCGGGCGGCACGAAGACGTTGAGCGGATTGAAGTACGCGCAGATGCGGATGATCAGGATGGTGAAGTTCGTGAAATCGCGCAGGGGTTTGATCGACGATTTGCCGACGCGCTTGTGGTAGTTGATCGGCATGAAATGGACCTTGTAGTGGTTGGTCAGCATCGCGAGCGTCAGCGTGGTCGTGAAGGAAAAGCCGTCGGGAAAAAGCTGGAAAAAACGGAGCGCGACGTCCTTCTGGAAAACGCGCAGCCCGGAGTTCAAGTCCGGGATTTTGCGTTTGCTCAGGTACTCCGCGAGGCGGGTTATGAGCCACTTCCCGGGCTTGCGGAGCAGCGGGACCTTGACGACCTCGCCGGTGCGCGCGCCGACGACCATGGCGTATTCCGGGGCGAGGGCGAGCAGGCGCGGGATTTCTTCGAGCGGGTACGTGCCGTCGGCGTCGGTCACGACGATGTAGTCGTATTTGGCCTGGAGCAACCCGTCCTTGAGCGACGCGCCGTAACCGAGGTTGGTCTCGTGCTCGATGAGCTTTACGGGCAGGGTGCGGGCGATCTCGCCCGTGCGGTCTTTCGAGCCGTCGTTGATGACGATGATCTCGACGCTTTTCAACCCGCTCGTGTGGCGCAGCAAGGCTTCAACCGTCTGGGCGATGGAGCCTTCTTCGTCAAAGGCCGGGATGAGAAACGTGGCTTCCAATTCGGAGACATTCATGATTTTTCGGAACGCGAGGTCAATATCCAACGATGAAATCCTGACGCCACGACGTCCAGCGCGATGGCGGCCAGCACAAGCCCGATCCATTCGACCGGTTGCACGTACTCGGCCTTCCGGTCGGCGATGGCGAAGACGGTGAGCAGGTAAAGGAACGCGGGCAGCCAAAGGACGGATGTCGCGGCGAACCGGGCCGGGGTGAAACAAAAAAGGAGCCCGAGCAGCGCCAGCACGCCGAGCCATCCCGGGGCGAGCCGGTATTTCCCGGCGTCCTTGTATTCATGCATCCAGGCGACGCGGCTCGCGGCCGCTTTCAGGGGGAGATAAAGCGGATTGTGGCGGGTCTGGCGCTCCGCGACTTTCTTTTCGTAATCGGCCTGGTCCATTCCGTAGAAGAGGCGCAATTCGGAGGGGTGGTTTTTCCACCGGTCGTCGTTCACCGTTTGTTGCAGTTCCCAGAATGCGGGCGGTTCCAGCTTCGGGTCGAGTATGTCGCAGTTGGCGAAGGCGATGCCGATCTTCGTGGCGGTTATGTTCGCGAAGGCGAACGGGTGATCCAGGATCGCCTCCCTCGCGAGGCCCGCGCAGACCTTGGAGAACTCCTTTTCCCGCGTCGTGAGGCCCGCCCACACAGGGCCGATTTTGGAGGGATCGGGATCCGAGAGCGGTTTCTTGTATCCCTTTTGGTCCCAGGGGTATTGGTCCCCTTCCGCGCGCGCTCGGAGCACGATGGGCCGGAGGGAGTCCCGGTATTCCTTCCACTTGGAACCCTCCAGTTTTACGAGCGGCAAAGTCGAACTGAGGAGCAGCCAGTCGCCCTGCTGTTTTTCGCCCGAGGTGAGGATGATGAGCGCCGCCGCGCCGAGGGCGCCCCAGCATTTTCCGCCCCACTTGAAGGGGTTCCCCGCCGGCAGGACGGCAAAGACGACGCACCCGAGCCAGATGCCGCGCCCGTGCGGTTTGACGGACGCCACGGCGGCGGCGGAAAGGAGAAACCAGAAAAGCCGTTTGCGATCCTTCAGCGCGCCGGGCGGCATGGCGAGCGCCGCGGTCAGCACGAATAGCGCGAGGAACACCGTTTCGGAGATGAGTTCGTGTTCATCCCATACCATCTGGGGCAGGATGGCCGCGATGAGGGTGACGGCGGGAATCCAGAGGTTTCGCAGCTTTGTAAGGCAACCCGTTATCCATCCGATGCCAAAGAGCGTGGCAAGCCCAAGCAAGTGTTGGAGAACGGGCGCGGAGCGCGCGGGGCTGACGAGCAGCGCGGGAGACGGCACGAGCAGCAGGGGATAAAGCCAGCGGCGCCTGGCGGGAAAGGAGATGCGATGCTCCTGCCAGATGCGTTCCGCGGCGACGAAATAGGAGGGGCTGTCCGCGCCGTAGAATCCTTCCGGGATGGCGGTCAGGAACGCGACGCGGATGGCGGCGCCGACGAGGATCGCGGGCAGGCAGAGAAGGAGGCACCGGCGCCAGCCGAAGGCGGCGTTCAAGGCGTCTGCTCCCGGGGAACGCGGTTCATCAACAGGAGGCCGCGATGGACAACCGCATCCAGAAGAACCGCGATGAGCAGAAAGCCCAGCCATTCGACCGTCTCGACGTACTGGACATTATGGTCGCCTATCGCGTGGACGGAAATGAGGCAGAGGCTCGCGGGCAGCCAGAGCACGGCCCGCCTCACGAAGCGGCCCGGCGCGAGGCATGTGAGAAACCCCAGGAGCGCCAGCACGCCCGGCCAGCACGGGGTGAGCCAGTGCTTCCCTGTAACCGGGTCCTGGTTATCCCGCATCCAAACCATCCGGCGCGCGACGGCGCTCAGGAAGGGCAGGGCGGCATTGCGCCGCCTGCGCCGCTCCGCGGACAGTTTCGCGTATTGTGGTTCCTCGATATTGTAGAAAAGCTGTAGCTGGCGCCTGTGGTCGGACCAATTATCGGAGTTCTCCCTGTCCTGATCTTTCCAGAACTCCTGCGGATCCATCCGCTCTATATAGTGGCCCCGGTCGGCGAAGGAAATGCCGATCTTCGTGAAGGTGAACCGCGCGAACCAGAACGGATGTTCCCATATCGCGCCCCTGGCCAGCGCCAGGCAGACCATGGAAAATTCTTTCTCCCGACTGGCGAGGCTCGCCCAGACCGGATCGATCTTCGAAGGGTCGGCGTCTCCGAGAGCCTTCTTATATTTCGCCTCGTTCCAGGGGAATTGATCCAGTTGGCGCCGCGCGTCCAGCACGAGCGGGCGGATCGCGTCGCGGTAGGGCTTCAAGGCCGGCGCCTCGAGGTTCACAAGCGGCAGTGTCGAGCTCAGCAGCAGCCAGTCCGCCTGCTGCTTCTCGCCGGATGTCGACATGATGAGCGCCGCCGCCGCGAGCGCTCCCCAGCATTTGCCTCCCCATTTCAACGGATTGCCCGCGAGCGGAATCGCGCATAGGACGCACCCGAGCCAGACGCCCCTGCCATGCGGTTTGGTCGCGGCGACGGCGGCCGCGGCGAGGAGGAACCAGAAGAGCCGTTTGCGATCCTTCAGCGCGCCGGGCGGCATCGCGAGCGCCACCGTCAGCACGAAGGCCGCGAGAAAGACCGGCTCCGATACGACCTCCTGTTCGTACCACAATATTTTTGGGCTTATCGCGGCGAGGACGGTGACGACGGGAACCCAGAGCGAGCGCAACCGCGTCAGGTTCCCCGCGATCCAGCCGATGCCGAAGAGCGTCGCCAGCCCGAGCAGGTGCTGGAAGAGCGGGATCGTCCGCGCCGGGCCGGCGGGCAGGATCGGCAGCGGGACGAGCAACAGGGGATAAAGCCAGCGGCGCTTCTCCGTGAAGAGCATGTTCCCGTGGTTGCGGCTCCAGACCTTGGCCGCCGCTTCGAAATAGGAAGGGCTGTCGGAGCCGTAGAATCCCTCCGGCTCGGCGGCCAAAAGACAAAGGCGGAGAACCGCGCCGAGGATGAGCGCGGGGAGGCAGAGCGGCAGGCATTGCCGCAAGGTGAATTTTCGCTCGGAAGTCACCGGCTTACTTCTGCAGGATTTTCGCGCCGCCCAGTTCGCCCAGGCCGGCCTTTTGCAAGTCCGTCCAGAGCGTTCCGGGCCCGCTGTGAAGGATGTTGATCTTCACCTTGTCGTTCAACGAGTCGGCGAAATACCAGAGGTTGTAAGCCAGCGGATCGCCAAACGCCTTGATCTTGAGCTGGAAGCCGTTCGCCTTCTCGCCCTCGACGAGCCGCACGACGTCGGCCTGGGCCTTGCCGAGTTTCAAGGTTTTCTCCGCGCGGACGGCGGCTGTTTCCTTGTCGATCTCGGCGGCTTGTTCGAGCGTCTCGCCGCCGATCTCGGCGACCTCCTTTTCCTTGCCCGCCTGTATCTCGGCTTTGAGCTTCTCGGTTTCCTGCGCGACTTCGGCCCGGCCTTGCTCGATGAGGCTCGTCTGCGTGTTCAACTCGGCCTGCTTCTTCGCGGTGTTCTGCTTCTCCTTGTTCGTCAGGTCCTGCTCGGTCGCGACGCTCGCCTGCTGGATCGGGTCGAGGATTTGCATCGGGACGTTCACGTGCCGGATGAGCGCGTTGTGGATCAGGATTTTCTTTTCGCCGAGCACTTTCGCCAGCGCCGCGGTCAGGTCGATCTGGAATTGCTCGCGCCCGTCGCCCATGATGAACTCGCGCGCGCCGTAGGCCGAACCCTTCAAGCGGGAGACGGAGAGGATCTGCGGCATGATGACCTTGTCCACCGCCGCCGGCAGGTCGCCGTAGTTGCGGAACACCGAGGCGATGTTCTCCGGCAGAAGTTCGAACTCGACCGTCATGTCCAGGTTGATCTCGAAGCCGTCCTTCGAGGGGAACTCGACGAACTGGGTCACCGTGAAATTCGCGGTTTGCGGCACGGCCTGTTTCACCCCCGCGGGCGCGCCGGCCTGCGGGACGGGCGCCGCCGAATTTGCCGCGAGCGAACTGCTGTTGTTGTCGAGGTATTCGTTGCGGCGTTCCAGTTGCGATTCGAGGACTTTGCGTTCGAGTTGCTGCGTGGCGCCGTTGGCCGTGGCGATCTGGCTTTTCGTGATGACGCCGCCCGGTTTGCTGCCGAGGAGGGAGACCTGGTTCACCCCCACCTCGACGACGTCCACCTCGAATTCGTGCGGGTTTATATAATAGAGGCCGGGTTGCAGGATGTCTTCCCGCACGCCTTTCTGCCCGTCCTTCGCGAACTCGCCTTCCGGGGCCTGCGCGCCCGCGAGCGAGGTGACGACGCCCACGTACCCGAGCGGGACGCTGAGCGCGTCGATGACGTCGACCTTGTAGCCCACGGGGTTGAGGCGGTACTTCCCGGGGCCGAGCGGTCGCCGCCAGATGCCCTTCTGGCCGGTGTCCGCGAGGAATTCGCCTTCCGGCAAATCCTTGCCGACCTTCGAGGTCACGATGCCGACCTTGCCGGCCGGAATCTGGATCGCGGGGACGATTTTGCGCTCATATTCGACCGGGTTCAGGAAGTGCCGGCCTTCGCTGAGAACGTCCTCCTGGACGCCGCGCTGGCCGGGCTTGGCGAGTATCTGGCCCGGCGGAAGCGAGTCGCCGCTCTTCGCCGTGATGACGGCCATGTCATTCGGGCCGACATAGAACCGGCAGGCCGTCCACTCCCAGAACAGCGCCGCTCCCACGACGAGGAAGGCGAGAAGGGCGGCGGTTGCGAAGACGGGTTTCATCTGGCCGGGCGCGGCGCGAGCGAGCGGAAGACGCCGCCGATGCCGTCTTCGTCGTCGCCTGAGAGGATGCCTTCGATGTTTGGCGCCAGCTTCTGGTAAAGGCTGTAGCGGGCGAAGTTCGCCCCGCCGCCGAACGCCGCGATCTCCGTCGCGATGACGTTGGCCGCCGCCTGGTTGTTGAGCGCGATGACGTTGCGATCCGCCTCCGCCTTGAGAAGGATGGCGTCGGCCTGCGCGCTCGCGGCCTCCGTTTCCAGCTTCGCCACGCTCAGCCCCTGCCGCGCCGCGGTCAGCCGCACGGATTGGTCCTGCCGGGCCGCGATGACCGCGCGGATCCGCTCCGTGTCCGCGGCGACCTTCTCGTTGTTCTGCTGCGCCAGCGTTTCCTGCCGCGTCAGTTCGGCCTGCGACTTCGCCTGCTCGATCTGCTGCTGGAATTTCCGCGCGTTCTCAACCGCCACCTCGCGGTCGCGGATGACGCTCGCGATTTCCTCCGGCGGCGAGATGTTGCGGATGAGCACCGACTTGATAGCCACGCCCCATTCCAGGCACTTGGCTTTCAGATGCGCGTCGAGGCTGTCCTGGAATTTCTGCCGCGTATCGCCGGTTATGTAGCTCTTCGCCGGGTTTCTGCCCCCCTCGATCCTGCTGAAGCCGCGCGCCAGCGGCAGGACGATTTTCTTGATGATGTCCTCCATGTCGCCGACCTGTTGCGTCAGCACCGCGACGCGGCTTGGCATGATGGCGTACTCGATCGTCCCCTCGACGCGGATGTTGAAGCCGTCTATCGTCAGGAGGGTTATGGCGTCCGCGCCGCTCATCTCGAAGCGCTGGCTCTGCAGGTTCACCTCCGCGACGGTGAACATATACGGGTTCAAATAATACGTGCCGGGCGAGAGCGCCTCGGCCAGGACGCCCTTCTGGCCTTTGCCGACCAGGAATTTGTTGCGCGCCTCCGCCGGGAGGTTCTTGCCGAAGACATCGTCGCCGACCAGGGAAGTGACAACGCCCGCCGAACCCGGGTGTATGGAGATCGCGTCGTACTGCGCCACGTCGTACGCGTAGGGATTGATCCGGTATTTCCCGGGGCGAAGCACTTCGGCCACGATTCCCTTCGTCCCTTCGCGCGCGATGATCTCGCCGTCCGGCAGGTCTTTGCCGTAGAGCCGGGTCAGCGCGCCGAGTTTGCCCGCAGGGATGTCCGTGACCCTTCCAATCTCCCAGCCCCACGAATACGGATTCCTGAAATAGCGGCCTTCCGGAAGCACTTCGAGTTGTATCCCTTTTTGACCGGGCGAAGTGGCCAGTATCTGGTCGGGCGCCAGGTCGCGCCCCGTTTTATGAACCAGGATGGCGATCTCGTCCGGCCCGGGCTCGATCCTGCAGAAAACCCAGCACCAGGCCGGGACGGCCAGCAGCGCCGCGAAAACAATCACCGGCAGGAGCGGGTTCGCCCTGTAGGGGCTTCGAAAGCCGTGCGGGACTATATCGGACATTCCGTCGACTGTGTTAACCGTAACGCGGGGGAAATGCACCAAGTTTCCGGCGTGGAAAGAACTTGCGCCGCCGTTCGGCCTCGTTAGAGTCGGAAAACGTCCCGGAGCCGCCACGGAGGTCTTGGCCTCTGCCGCTTGCGCCTCGGGACGTTTTTCGCGTTCCATTCTTATGGCAAACACCATTCTCGTTGGCGCCCAGTGGGGCGACGAAGGCAAGGGAAAGATCATCGATTTCCTTACCGAGAAGGCCGACATCGTCGTCCGCAGCCAGGGCGGAAATAACGCCGGCCACACCGTCATCTGCGGCTCCACGAAATACGTGCTCCACCTCATTCCCTCCGGCATCCTGCGCGCGGGAAAGGCGTGCGTCATCGGCAACGGCGTCGTCATCGACCCGGTGGCGCTTTGCTCGGAGATCGAGGGTCTGCGCGAAAAGGGCGTCGAAGTGGGGGCGAATCTCTTCATCAGCGACTGCGCGCACCTGGTTTTCCCGTACCACAAGGTTCTGGATGAACACCGCGACCTCAAGAAGGGGAGCGGAAAAATCGGCACGACCAAGCGCGGCATCGGCCCCGCTTACGGCGACAAGGCCGCCCGCACGGGCATGCGGATGTCCGACCTCGTGCAGCCGGAGCTTTTTTCGAGCAAACTGAAAGCGAGGCTGGAGGAGAATAACAGCATCCTGAAAGCCCTGGGCGAGGAACGGATCGACTTCGGGGAGGTCAACGCCGCGTATCTTCGCGCCGGGGCCTTGCTGGCGCCGATGGTGACGAACACCGTCGTCTATCTTCACCAGGCATTGAAAGAGGGCCGCGAAGTTCTTTTCGAGGGGGCGCAGGGGACGTTTCTCGATCTCGACCACGGCACCTATCCCTACGTCACCTCCTCGAACACCACGGCGGGCGGCGCCTGCACCGGCTCCGGCGTGCCGCCGCACCGGATGGACCGCGTCCTCGGCGTCATGAAAGCTTACACGACCCGGGTTGGCGAAGGGCCGTTCCCCACCGAAAACGAAGCGTTCGGCGGGCGGCTGCACGCGATGGGCCGCGAGTTCGGAGCCACCACCGGGCGCGCCCGGCGTTGCGGCTGGTTCGACGCGGTCGCCACGCGCTACTCGGCCATGATCAACGGCATCGACGAACTGGCCGTCACCAATCTCGACGGCCTGGACCAGCTGGATTCCATCAGCATCTGCACGGCCTACACGAACCGCGGACGCACGCTGGAAGTGCCCCCCTCCGACGCCCGCCAGCTCGCCGAATGCGAACCGGTCTACATGGAAATGCCGGGCTGGAAGAGTTCCACCGAGGACGCGAGGAAATTCGGCGATCTTCCGCCCGACGCCAGGAATTACCTGGAGAAAATCGTCTCCCTCACCGGGGCGAAGCTCGGCATTGTCAGCGTCGGGGCGCACCGCGACCAGACCATCGTCCTCTAGTGTCCGTTCCAGCCCCATCCGTTCCGCGCCACATCGCCGTCATCATGGACGGCAATGGCCGCTGGGCGCGCGAACGCGGGTTCGCCCGCATCCGCGGCCACGAGGAAGGGGCGGAGTCCGTGCGGGACGCCATCGCGGGCTGCATCGAGGCGGGAGTCGAGTTCCTGACACTCTACGCGTTTTCGACCGAAAACTGGCGCAGGCCAAAGGCGGAGGTGATCGCGCTCATGAAATTGCTGGAGCGTTTCCTCAAGAAACGGACGCCTGAACTCATGGAGAAAAACGTCCGCCTGCAGGCGATCGGGCGGCTGACCGACCTGCCCGCCGCCTGCCAGCGGGAGTTGCATTGCTCCATCGAGGCCACCGCGGGCAACACGGCCCTCACCCTCATCCTGGCGCTCAGCTACAGCGGGCGGCTCGAGATCATCGACGCGATCCAGAGCCTGCTGCGGGAGATCGAACTCGGCCACATCGACAAGGCGATGATCGACCCGGAGACCTTCAGCAAGCATCTTTACACGCGGTATTATCCCGATCCCGACCTGCTCATCCGCACTTCGGGCGAGATGCGGCTTTCGAATTTTCTCCTGTGGCAGTTGAGCTACACGGAGATATTCGTCACCTCCAAGCTTTGGCCCGATTTCCGCAAGGGGGATTTACTTGACGCGATCCGGGATTACGGTAATCGGCAGCGCCGCTACGGCGGCATTTGAATTTTAAATGCAGCGACACACAACCATCCTCCTCGTCGACCCGGAAACCGATTTCCTGGAGTGGGCGCAACATCAGCTTGAAACGCCCACCACCAAGGTCGTCACCGCCACGAACGCCGACGAGGCCTGGCGCTTCTACTCGAGCGAAGACCCCGATCTCATCATAACCGAGACGCACCTCTCCCCCTTCAGCGGCATCGAACTGCTGGTGAAGGCCCGCGCGCGGAATCCGAACGCCATGGTCATCCTCATCAGCGCATGGGGCACTACGCAGAGCGTCATCGAATCGATGAAGCTCGGCGCCTTCGACTTCATCCGGAAGGAGGCGCTTCCATTCAACCTGAAGCCGGTCGTCGACGCCGCGCTCAAGGCCCAGGCCGAGATGCGCGCCGCCACCACGTTCAAACCCCAGCTCACCGTCGAGGAACACCAGGACAGCATCGTCGGCAAATCGCTGTCGATGCAGAACGTCTTCAAGATGATCGGGCGCGTCTCCTTGAGCGAAGCCCCGGTCATGATCACCGGCGAGAGCGGTTCCGGCAAGGAACTGGTCGCCCGCGCCATCCACCATTACAGCGAGCGCAGCGCCCGGAGCTTCGTCGCGATCAACTGCGCCGCCATGCCCGAGCAGCTTCTGGAGAGCGAGCTTTTCGGCCACGAGAAAGGCTCCTTCACCGGCGCCATCGCGCAGAGGATCGGGCGCTTCGAGCAGAGCAACGGCGGCACCCTTTTCCTGGATGAGATCGGCGACATGCCGCCTTCGGTTCAGGCGAAAATCCTGCGCGTCCTCCAGGACGGCGAGTTCTCGCGCGTCGGCGCGAACGCCACGCTCCAGTCGAATGTGCGCATCATCGCCGCCACCAACAAGAACCTCGACCAAGAAGTCACGAAAAAGAACTTCCGCGAAGACCTTTTTTACCGGCTGAACGTCGTCCGCATCGTCCTGCCGCCCCTGCGCCAGCGGGTCGAGGACATCCGCCTGCTGGCCGAATATTTCCTGCAAAAGGTCGCCTCGCAAAAACACCTCCCCAGGCTGAACCTCTCCGAGGAAGCCGTGCGCGCCCTGGAAGCGCACCCCTGGCCCGGCAACGTCCGCGAGCTGGAGAACACCATCACCCGCGCTTCCGTGCTGGCGACGTCCGACCTTCTCCTGCCGAAGGACATCCCGCTGGGCGCTTCGTATCTCAACAGCATGGAGGCGTCCGAAGCCGCCGCGCCCCGCGCCGCCGGCGCCGCCGCCACGGTTGACGGCGCGATAGAAGCGCTCCTCAAAGCCGCGCAGGCCGACCCCAACGTCCAGTTGCTCCCGTGGCTCGAACGCGAATTCACCCTCTACGCCATCAAGGCGACCAAGGGCAACCAGGTCAGGGCCGCCAAGCTGCTCGGCATCACGCGCGCCACGCTGCGCAAGCGCCTGGACCGCTTCAACATCTCCGCGGACGTGAGCATAAAGGAAGAGCCGCCCCGCGCGAAGGAGCCGGCGTACTAAGCGCGATGCTTGCGTGGCGGCGGCAGGCGGGGGCGTTTGTTCCGTGCGATTCCATCCCGCTCGCGGACCGCGGCTTTCGCTACGGCATGTCAGTCTTCGAGAGCTTTCGCGTCATCGCGGGAAAACCCCTATTCCTGACCGAACACCTCGAATGTTTGCGGCGGGCCTGCGAGCGACTCCAATTTCGCGCCGAACCCATCGCTCCCGAGGCCGTCCGCGAGACGTTGCCGAAACTTTCGGGCATGGCACGCCTCTACGTCACCGCCGGGGGAGGGGACTTCACCGCCGCAATCACGCATCCGGGCGTTTTCCTCCTCCTGGAGGAGCGCGAGAAAACAGCCGTCGCCGCCTACAACCTGGCGCTCGATCCGGAACCGCATCAACCCCTCTTCGGCGGGCTGAAGACGGCGAACTACTGGGCGAACCTCGCGGCCTATTCCCGGGCCCGGGCGCGAGGGAAGGAAGAAGCCGTCCTCATGGACGGAAAGGGATGCGTCCTCTCCGCGTCGCTCGCGAATCTCTTCATCGTCCGCGGGGGAGAGATCGAGACGCCCGCCTCGGGCGCGCGGGCCGGCGTGCTCCGCGCCTGGGTCGCAAGCCGCCGCCCCGTCCGGCAGCGCGACCTCCGGCTGGACGACCTCGCGGAGGCCGAGGAGATATTCCTTGCCAGCAGCTGGCTCGGCGTCATGCCCGCCGCTTCCCTGGAGGACCGCCGGCTTCCCAGCCGCGCCGCAGCCCTCGCCCTGCAAGCCGAACTCAACGTCCAAGATTGAACATTCCGGGGCGCTTCTGGTCGAATTTCACGTCCGCCGATTGATTTTCGGCGGTTCCCTGCCACCTTATCTTCTCCCAAATGAAGTCCATCCGATCCCTCTGCCTGACGCTGGCGTTCGCCCTGCTCTCCACCGGCAGCGTTCCCGCGGCGAATGATCCCGACCCGGGTCCCATCGTCGCATCCGTCGGCCGCCTGCTGGAGACCGCGCACTACAGCCGGCAGAAGATCGACCCGGAACTGGCCGCCCGCTTCCTGGACAACTACCTCGACCAGCTCGACTACAACCGGCTCTTCTTCACCCAGAAGGACGTGGACGCCATCCGGGCGAAATACCGCCCTTCCCTTAGCGACGACATCCTGCTCGGCAACGTCAATCCCGCCACCGAAATCTGGGACATGTATATCAAGCGGGTCGAAAGCCGCATCGCGAAGGTGAAAACATTGCTGAAGGGGAAATTCGCCTTCACCGAAGAGAGGACCATCGAGCGGGACCGCACCAAATCCCCGTGGCCCAAGGACGACGGGCAGGCCGACCAGCTCTGGCATGACCGCATCGAAGGCGAAGTTCTTCAGGAGAAGCTGGACAAGGACCCCAAGCTCGCCGCCTCCACGAACGAAAAGGGGAAGAAGACCCATCCCAAGGACACCGCCATCGCTTCACCCGAGGGGCCGCTGACCGACCCCGTGAAGATCGTCGCCCATCGCTACGACCAGATACTGCGCAACATCCACGAAGAGACGCACGATGACGCCGTCAAATTCTTCCTCTCGACCCTCGCCCAGACCTACGATCCGCACTCCGAATACCTGAGCAAGTCCGACCTGGATAACTTCGACATCCAGATGAAGCTCTCGCTCTTCGGCATCGGCGCGGTGCTCCAGTCGGAGGACGGCTACGCCACCATCAAAGACCTCGTCCCCGGCGGCCCCGCGCAGAAGGAAGGCCACCTGAAGGTAAACGACCGCATCAGCGCCGTCGCGCAAGGGAGCAAAGACTTCGTCGACGTCATCGACATGAAGCTCGACAAGGTGGTCAATCTCATCCGCGGGGAAAAGGGGACGACCGTCCGCCTGCAAGTCGTCCCCGCGCACGCGGCGGACCCAGCCAAGCGCAAGATCATCCAGATCGTCCGCGACCAGATCCAGTTAAAGGATCAGGCCGCGAAGGCCGAGATCATCGAAAGGGAGGACGCGGACGGCCGGACCCATCGCCTCGGCTGGATCATCCTGCCCTCCTTCTATGCCGACATGGAGCACGCCGGCTCCAAGGGCGCCAAGAGCACCACGCAGGATGTCCTGACCCTTCTCAACCGACTGAAGCAGGAGAACATCGAAGGCCTGGTCATGGACCTGCGCCGCAACGGCGGCGGCTCGCTGGATGAAGCGGTGAACCTCACCGGCCTTTTCATTAAAAAGGGCCCGGTCGTCCAGGCCAAAGATGCGAACGGCAACATCCGCGTCTCGAAGGACAAGGACCCCGCCGTCGTCTATGACGGCCCTATGGTCGTCCTGACCAACCGCCTCAGCGCCTCCGCCAGCGAGATATTCGCCGCCGCGCTCCAGGATTATGGGCGCGCCGTCATAGTCGGCGGCGAGAGCACTTTCGGCAAGGGCACCGTCCAAACGATGGTGCAGATGTCCCGCGTCATCCCGTTCCTGGGCGGCGACGCAAACCAGGCGGGCGCCCTCAAGCTGACCATCCAGAAATTCTACCGCGTGGCGGGCGGTTCCACGCAACTGCGCGGCGTCCTCTCCGATGTGAAGCTTCCGGACCCGTTCGATCATCCGAACCTGGGCGAGTCCGCGCTCAAGAACCCGATGAAGTATGACGAGGTGGACCCCGCCTCCTTCGACAAGGTCGCCGATCACCCGCTCTTCCTGGATGACCTGCGGAAACGTTCCGCCGCGCGCGTCGTGTCGAACAACGAGTTGAAATATATCGCCGACGACTTGAACCGGACGAAGCAGAAGCTGGCCGACAACAAGATTTCGATCAACGAGCGCATTCGCCGCGAGGAACTCGTCGCCGACAAAGCGCGGGAAGCCGCGCTGACCGCCCAGCGCGCAAAGGCGAAGGCCCCCAGCCAGAAACGCTATTCCGTCACGCTCGACAACGCGGACAAGCCGGAGTTGCAACTCGTGAAAAACGAAGCCAAGCCCGCCGGTTCGCCCGCCCCGGACGCCGACGAAGAAGACCTCGGTTCCAAGCCCGCCGAGATCGATCCCATCCGCGACGAGACGCTGAATATCCTCGGAGACCTCGTGGAGCTTTCGCACGCCCCGCAAACGGCCGCCGTGAAGTGATCTCCAGCCGCGTCGGTTTACGGCTCCTCGTAGATGCCGACGGCCTTTATGCCCTTGGGGCTGACCTCGAAGACCTCCGCGCTCACGGGATGCAGCGCGGCGCGGTAGGCGTCCAGGATCATCGGGGCGTAGTCCTGGTAGTCGCCGGCCAGCTTGGGGAAGACATACGCCGTGCGCCGATCCGGCATGGCGACGAGGACTGACGTTCCGAACACTTCCGAGAACATGTCCAGGAACTTGGGCGACAGCACTACCGCCGCCGCGAGCGGCGCCTTTATCGTGGCGTACTCGATGATGTTCTTCCTGTTGCGCGCATAGTCGGGCTTCACCGCGGCGACCTCGTTCGCGCGCACCTGTTCCTGGAAATGATTCCAGTCCAGGGCCAGCGCGTCGAATTCCTTGCGCGTGAAATAGACGGGCTCTCCGTCCTTGATGTAGCCCGCGACGAGGACCGTCCTTTTCGCGCCGGAAATCGCCCACGCCACCGGCGGATGCATATACGACGGTTCGATAAGGAGGCGCCATTGCTTCGGATCCTGCGCGTTGGCGCGGAACGCGAGGAATGCGAGGCAGAGCGCGCAAATCGCTTCGCGCGCGCGCGCCGATCTGTTATTTTCGCCGTGCATGATCACTTTCCTGGAAGGCTCGCTCGCGGAGGTTCTTCCCACCCAGATTGTCGTGGCGGTGCATGGGGTTGGTTATCAAGTCTTCATCCCGCTTTCCAGTTTCGACAAGCTGCCTCCCGCCGGGTCGTCCATCAAGATACTCACGCATCTCCAGGTGCGCGAGGATGCGCACACCCTTTACGGTTTTCTCTCCGCCGCGGAGCGCGATCTTTTCCGGCTCCTCATCAACCATGTCTCCGGCATCGGCCCGAAGATGGCGCTGGCCGTCCTCAGCGGCATGGCGGTCTCCAGCTTCAAGACAGCCGTGGTCAATTCCGACATCGCCTCCCTTTCCAGGATAAGCGGCGTGGGCAAAAAAACCGCGGAGCGGATCGTGCTCGAACTGAAGGACAAGGTGGGCGCCGCGGCGGCATGGGAACCGGCCGGAGCGGACCAGGCGTTCATGAACGACGCGCTCCTGGCTCTTCTTTCCCTCGGGTATAAGCAGGCCGACGCGCACAAGGCGCTTGTCCAGGCGTCCAAGGAGGCCGGCCTGGACGCCGAGGCGTTGCTCCGCCAGGCGTTGAAACTGCTCGTGTGAAGATGGACGCCCTTTCCCATCTGCGCGAAGAATACGGCTTGCGCGGCCTCGCCCGGAAGGACCTGCTCGCCGATCCGTTCCGCCAATTCAGCGTCTGGTTTGACGAAGCCCGCGCCGCCGAACCGCGCGACGCCAACGCGATGACGCTCGCCACGGCCGCGCCGGAGGGCGAGCCTTTCGCGAGAACCGTGCTTTTGAAGGGCTTTGACCCGGGAGGCTTCCTCTTCTTCACCAACTACGCCAGTTCCAAGGGCCGTCAACTCGAAGCGAACCCGCAGGCCGCGCTCGTATTTTTCTGGCGGACGCTCGAACGCCAGGTCTGCGTCGGCGGCGCGGTTTCCAAGGTCTCCCGGGAGGAATCCGAAGAATATTTCCGTTCCAGGCCGCTTGGGAGCAGGCTGGGCGCATGGGCTTCCGCGCAGAGCGTACCGGTGGCGAGCCGCGCCGTTCTGGAAGAGAGGCTCGCGCATTACACGAAGGAATTCGGCGCCGAAGTTCCGCTGCCTCCGCACTGGGGCGGCTATCGCCTCGCCCCGAAAAGCGTCGAGTTCTGGCAGGGCCGCCCCGACCGCTTGCACGACCGGTTCCGCTATGCGCTGCTGCCGGGAGGCGAATGGCGGATCGAGCGGCTCAGCCCATAATCGCGATAGTCGCGAATGGCGAACGGCGCGTAGAGGATGAGAAAGAAGGCCAGGGCGAACAGTTCCATGCCGAGGATGTAGAGAACCTTGTCGTCGGAAAGATAATCGAGCAGCGAATGGGCTGTCGGTTTGTGGGAAAGGAAGCCGAAGTTGTTTCCGGTGAAGTGATTCACCAGCAGCGCGCAGGCGAGATAAACCTGCGACCAGGCCCATGCGCGCGGGAGCGATCCCCACGTTGGCCGGAACCCCATCGCCAGCGTCAGGAAAAGCACCCCGGCCACGACGCCTGAGTGGAAAATAAAGAAGCTGATGAACCGGTAGTCCGGAAATCTGACCGCCAGGTTCGGCGTCAAAACGGCCTGGAACGTGCCGCTGAGGCCCCAGAAATAGGCGACTTCATAAAAGCCCTTTCGGCGCAAGAGCAGCGCCACGATCACCGCGAAGGCGGCCCAGTCGCACAACTGCATCGGCGGCTCGAGGGTTCCGTAGGCGTGTTCGTAATAAACCGTCCCGGCCCAGTTTGCCAGCAGGATGCCCGCGAGGGTCCAGGCGACCGCTTGCGTGAAGGCCGCGGAGCGCGTCCGGCGCGCGACGACAGCCAGCAGCACCGGGGCCGCCAGCGTCAGGGCGACGATGCTGGAGTGGAGCCAGTCGATGATGGAGGGGCGGGCGGCCTGATGCTGTACGCGTCGACGTTCTGGAAATTGTAGATGTGCTTGCCGGCTTTATAGCCGATGACGCCTATCGGGTCGCCCCGATGCATTTTCCGCAAGGTTGGAAAATCCAGCAGGAAGACCGTCCCCACGCTTTGGGGGATGCCAGGTTGCGTGCCGGCGTCGCACTCGATGACGGCGCCGTCCGCGTCCTTTACGGCGATGTGCCCGACGACCATGACCGGATGGTTCGGGTCCGCGGCGAGCGCCTGTCTCAGGTTGGCGAGCCTCTTTTTGCGCTGGGCGAGTTCGGTCTTGATCGCCGCCGCTTCCTCCGGCGTGGGCGGCCTGTCAGCCATGGGTTCCCTGTGGGCGGCCCTGTAGGCCTGGATCATTTCGTCGGGGACCTTGGAAAGCGGCATCTCGAATGTGACCGGCGCGTCGACCGGGTCTTTCGCGCTGATCGTCACGATGTCGGCCTGCGCGGCGGTTATCGCGGCGTCGTGGTAGGTGACGTGGTTCCACGTCACGTCCGCGGCCCAGGCCGATGCCGCGCAACCGAGCGAGCAAAGGAAAACCGGGGAACGCAAGGCTATTCGGCGACGCCCGCCATCGCGGCTTCCTGTTGCCTGACGCCCTGGTTCGAGCCGGCGACGATGGCGTCCACCAGCTTTTGGAGAACGATGCGGATCGCGCGGATGGCGTCGTCATTTCCGGCGATGGGGTAGTCCACCAGTTGCGGGTCGCAATTTGTATCGACGATGGCGACGGTGGGGATGCGGAGGCGGCGCGCTTCGGATACCGCGATCGCTTCCCGCGTCGTGTCAATGACGATGATGGCGTCCGGCAGGCCTTCCATCGCGCGGATGCCTTCCAGGTTGCGGCGGAGCTTCGCGCCTTCGCGGCCCAGCGCGGCGAGTTCCTGCTTGCCCATCTGCGAATAGTGCGGGGACTTTTCTATCTCCTCGATGTATTTGAGCCGCCCGATGCTCTTGCGGATCGTCGCGAGGTTCGTCAAAGTCCCGCCCAGCCAGCGCTGGTTCACGTAAAATTGCCCGCAGGCCATCGCGGCTTCCTTTATGGCCTCCTGCGCCTGTTTCTTGCAGCCCACGAAAAGGACTTTGCCGCCGCGGTTGGCGACGTCGTGCAGGAAGGAGACAGCCTGGTCGAGCTGGCGCACCGTCTCGCCGAGATTGATGATGTAGATCGCATTGCGGCGCTCGAAGATGAACGGCTTCATCTTTGGGTTCCAACGCTTGGTCTGGTGGCCGAAGTGGACGCCCGCCTCGAGCAGTTCCGTCATGAGTTCAGTGGACATGGATAAGGTGTGTTTTTTACGAGTCGGCTAGTATTCCGCAGGAGGCCGCGTATTGCAAGGGCGAATTGTCAAAGCAACGTGTTCGGTCCTTCGCCAATGCATCCCGGAAGGCTCGGAACCGTTACGATGAAGCCGCCTTCTACGCTGGGTTCGAGCCCGATTTGAACTCTCATGAAGGAAGGATGCCGCGAAGTGGCCGCGGCGGCAAGGGGGTGAGGCTGAGATATCCGGTGGGGTCCTCGATGCCCGCCAGCAGGAAGGCTTCCCGGCGTTCGACGCATGTCCCGCACTCGCCGCAATGGACTTCTCCGCCCGCGTAGCAGGACCAGGTTTTTGAATAATCGACGCCGAGAGCGCGCCCGCGCCGCGCTATGCCGGCTTTCGTCATCGTTGCAAAGGGGCGGAGCAATTCAACCCCGGCATACGTGCCCCTGCGAATCGCTTCGCCCATCGGCTTCATGAATTCCTCCCGGCAGTCGGGGTAGATGGCGTGGTCGCCGGCGTGCGCGGCGATGACGAGGCCGGCGGCTCCGCGGCTTTCCGCGAAACCGGCTGCGATCGCGAGCAGTATTCCGTTGCGGAACGGGACGACGGTCTTTTTCATCGACTCCTCCTCGTAATGCCCCAGCGGGATGGCGCCGCCTTTTATTAGCAGGTCGGATTCGAAGAGTTCGCCCATGAAGTCCAGACGGATGATCGTGTGCGGCGCGCCCGCTTTCTTCGCGTGGTGTTCGGCGAAGGGGATTTCGCGGTCATTGTGCTTCGAGCCGTAGTGGAAGGTGAGCGCTCCGGCGACCGTGTGCAGCGGACGCGCTTCGTAAAGAGCCGTCACGGAGTCCATCCCTCCGCTCAGCAGGACGACGACGTTCATCGCCGGGCGTCCGGAGGGAAGGCGGCGTCCACGGTCAACTGAACGCCCCCGCGCGCGGCGAACGCGCCGTGGACAATCGCCCGGCGCGGTTTGCACGCCTTCACGAAATCATCCAGGATGCGGTTGACGATCTCCTCGTTGAAACTGCGCGTGTCGCGGAAGGAGGCGAGATAGAACTTGAGCGATTTCGTCTCGATGCAGAGTTTGGCCGGGATGTATTCGATGACGATCTCCGCGAAGTCCGGCTGGCCCGTGACCGGACACAGGGAGGTGAAATCCGGGCTGGTGAAACGTATCTTGTATTCCCTGTCCGGATAACGGTTCGGAAAGGTCTCCAGCGTCGAGGAGGAGGGCGCGTCCGGAAGTCTGGCGGCTGCGTTGCCGAGCAGTTTCAACGTATTTTTCCGGGCTGGCATCCCTGGTGATCTAACGCAAATCACCGCCTTCGCAAATTCTCTTTACGCGCGCGAAGCCGCTTGGTAAACGAAACGGCGGTTCGTCGAATATATGAGAGGATACTATCGGCACACAAAGATCGTTGCGACCGTCGGGCCGTCCACCGAAAGCCCGGAGCGGCTCAGGCAACTCATCGAGGCGGGCGTGGATGTTCTGCGGCTGAACATGGCGCACGGGACGGGAGAGTGGGCTATTTCCATCATCCGCCGCGCCCGCGAGGCGTCCGTGGCGGCGAACAGGCACGTGGCTACGATGATGGACGTGAAGGGTCCGGAGATTCGGACGGGCCCGGTTGACGAGGCCATCGAGCTGAAGACGGGAGACGTGTTCGAGTTTCATACGACTCCGCCGCCGGAAGGCGTCGCGGGCGTCGCGGTGAACTACCCCGGCTTGCCGGCCGATGTCAGCGTGGGAGCGGTGATCCTCGTCGACAGCGGCCTCCTCCGTTTCGAAGTGCTGGAGAAGGGGGGGACGTTTGTTCGCTGCCGGGTGCTGACCCCGGGCAAGCTCGGTTCGCGGCGCCACATCAACCTGCCCGGCGTGGAGGTGAATCTGCCCGCGCTGACGGAGAAGGATGAACGCGACATCAAGGCTGGAGTGGAGGCTGGCATGGATTTCGTGGCGATGTCCTTCGTTCGCAAGGGCGCGGATATCGACCGGCTGCGGAGCCTTCTCGAAAGCCTGGGATCGCGCGCGCGCATCGTCGCGAAGATCGAAGACCAGAGCGGGTTGCGCAATCTCGAGGAAGTCGTGAAAGCCGCCGACGCGGTCATGGTCGCGCGCGGGGACCTTGGCATCGAGATCGATTACCACGTCCTGCCGCTCGTGCAGACGCGGATCGTGGAGACCTGCCTGGCGCAAGGCAAGCCGGTCATCATCGCCACCCATCTTTTGGAGTCGATGATCTCCGCGCCGATGCCGACCCGCGCCGAGATTTCCGACGTTTGCAACGCCGTTCGCGAGCGGGCGGACGCCGTCATGCTTTCGGGCGAGACGACCACCGGCCTCTATCCGCTCGAGTGCGTGGAGGTGATGAAGAACATCATCCAAAGCACCGAACCGGTGGACAAGCGCGGCCTCAACGAGTCTCTCCGCCTCACGGAGCCCAAGGCCATGATGCTCCGTTCCGCCGCGCTTCTCGCCCAGGAGTTGGGAAATTCCGGCATCGTCGTCTTCACGCGCAGCGGGTTCCTTGGTTACACGCTGGGAGGGCTGCGTCCGCTCGGAGTGCCGATCTACGCCTTTACCGACGTCGAACCGGTCTTCCGCCAGTTGCTCCTCCCGTGGGGCGTCGAGCCGTTCCTCATGGATTTCTCCGACGACCCGGAACAGACCATAGCCAATTCCCTGGAGCTCCTCAAACAACGCCTCTGGTGCCAGCCGGGCGCCATTCTAGTGGTCATCACGAACGTCCTCGCCCACGAGAAAGTCATCGACACGCTCCAGTTGCGGCTGGCGTAGTTTTGGTTGATAATCGCGGACTTCCGCGATGAACAAGGTCTTCCGCTTTCTATTCTGGTGCGCGGTTTCCGCCCTCGGGGCGGCTTCGGTCGCCGTCATCGCGTTCTGCCGGGGCGAACCCGTGAACGCCCTGTGGCTTGTGACCGCCGGGCTCTGCACATTCGCCGTCTCCTACCGGTTTTATGGCAAATGGCTCCTGACCAAGGTGCTCGTCCTGGACGATGACCGCGCGCCGCCCTCCGTCACCAACAAGGACGGCAAGGATTTCGTCCCCACGCATCGCTGGATGGTCTTCGGCCACCATTTCGCGGCTATCGCCGGCCCCGGCCCGCTGGTCGGCCCCGTGCTTGCCGCGCAGTTCGGCTATCTGCCGGGCACGCTCTGGATCCTTATCGGCGCGACGCTCGGCGGCGGCGTCCACGATGCCGTGACTCTTTTCAGTTCGATCCGCCGCGACGGAAAATCACTCGGTCAGATGGTGAAGGAGGAGATCGGCGCGGGCGCGGGTTTCGTCGCGCTGATCGCGGTGCTGGCGATCATGGTCATCCTGCTCGCGGTGCTGGCTCTCGTTGTCGTGAGGGCGCTCGCGGAAAGCCCCTGGGGCGTCTTCACCATCGCCACGACGATCCCCATCGCCCTAGTCATGGGCATGGCCATGCGGTGGACGCGGATTGGCATCGCCGGGATCACCCTCTTCGGAGCAGCCGCCTTGCTGGCTTCGGTTTGGGCCGGCCAGTTCCTGCACGGCCTGCCCGCCGTGGAGGCATGGTTCCTGAAGGACAAGATGTGGCTGGCCTGGGCGATCATCGTTTATGGGTTCGCGGCCTCCGCCCTGCCCGTATGGTTGCTTCTGACGCCGCGCGATTACCTCAGCACGTTCCTCAAGCTCGGAGCCGTCGCCGCTCTCGCCGCGGCCATCGTCCTCCTTCACCCGCGGCTTCACATGCCCGCGCTCACGCGGTTTATCGACGGCTCCGGGCTGATCTTCGCCGGGCCGGTGTTTCCCTTCGTCTGCATCACCATCGCGTGCGGCGCGGTGTCCGGGTTCCATTCCCTGATCGCTTCCGGGACGACGCCCAAGATCATCGCGCGGGAGTCGGACGTGCGCGTCATCGGCTACGGGGCCATGGTCACGGAAATGGTCGTGGCCTTGATGGCGATGATCGCCGCGTGCTCCCTCGATCCAGGCCAATATTTCGCCATCAACACCGGCGGCGCGCCCGCCGCGGTCATCCAGAAGGTCAACGCGGCGGGATTCCCCGTCACCGAAGCGGGGATGGCCGCGCTTGCAGCCGGCATCGGGGAAAAAACGATGTTCGGACGCGCGGGCGGCGCGCCGACATTCGCGGTCGGCATGGCGCATATGTTTTCGTCCGCCTTCGCGAGCCCGAAGGCGCTGGCGCTCTGGTACCACTTCGCCATCATGTTCGAAGCGCTCTTTATCCTCACGACCATCGACGCCGGGACGCGCGTCGGGCGATTCCTTCTCCAGGATTTTCTGGGCAATCTCTGGAAGCCCCTTGGAAACACCGGCTCCCTGCCCGCGAATCTCTTCGCCAGCGCGGCGCTGGTCGGCGCGTGGGGGTTCTTCCTTCACCAGGGCGTCCTCGATCCCACGGGAGGGATCAACAGCCTCTGGCCCATCTTTGGCATCGCCAACCAGCTTCTGGCGGTCATCGCCCTCTGCCTGGGGACGACGGTTCTCCTGAAGATGGGCCGCCGCCGTTATGCGTGGGTTACGCTCGGGCCGCTCTTTTTCCTGACCGCGGTGACTTACACCGCCGGGTTGATGAAAATCTTCTCGCCCGATCCGAAGCTCGGATTCCTGGCCGCCTCCGCTCAACCGGGCATTGCAAAAGCCCTCGCCTTCAACGCGCGCCTGGACGCCTTCGCCACGGGAGGTTTCCTCATTCTCGTATTCCTCATTATCGCGGGTTCCTTGCAAGCCTGGTTGCAATTCCTTCGCGGAGACAAACCCGTTGTCCTGCACGAAGCGCCGTTTGTCTCTTTTCCCGAGATGAACTAAATATCCTGCGTATGGAACTTGGCCCTGCCGAATTTCAACGCCATCTGGAGGAACTTCGGCCCCGCATCGGACGGTATCGCTTTTTGCTGGCCCTCCTGCGGTTCCGCTGCCGGCAAGCGGGACGATTTCCCGAGCGTCTCCACCGGTTGCTTCTGCGGTTTCTCGACGCCCGGCGGCCCTACTTCGTCGGCGTGACCGCGGACGGCACGAAATATCTTGGCGACTTCCGGGACATCTCCTCGCTCGTGTGGCAAGTGGAGGAAAACCATGACGACGCCCTCCTGCGTTTTCTGAAGGAAGGCGCGGCGCGGCGGGGCGGCGCTTACATCGATATCGGCGCGAACATCGGCGTGCTCGCGGCCTCGGTGGCGCGGAGTCTCGCCGGGCGCGGCGAAGTCGTCGCCATCGAGGCGATCGCGGAAACAGCCCGCCGGGCCGCGGCAACCTTCGCGCTGAACGGCCTTACGAACATCCGCCTCCTGCCGGTGGCGCTGGGGGAGGCCGACTGCGAAATTCGCATGTTCCAAACAGGCGGGCATTCGACGTGGAACTCCGCTTATTGTTGGGACAGGCTCGACTCCGCGTCCTTGACGGAGAGCAGCGTGCCGTGCCGCGCCCTCGACAGCCTCCTGCGGCAGGGGACGATTTGCTCGGCGGGTCTCGTCAAGATCGACGTGGAGGGGCACGAGCTGAAGGTTCTCCAGGGCGCCCGTGAGTTCCTCGCGCGTCTTCAACCGGCCATCCTCTTTGAATTCAATCGTATGATCGCCCCCAAGGCGGGCTGGAAGGCGACAGACGCCTCCGACCTGATCGGAAGCGCGGGCGCCTACCGCTTCCAGGTTTTTCACGGCGACGGAACCCTGACGGCGTTCCCGGAACCGTCGCAGAACGAGGAGTATATCAACGTCTATTGCGAACCGCCTCCGGGCCGGCAACTCTAGTTTAAGAGCGTCTCATGCCCTTTTGCCCGCTCTTGGTTGTGGTTGTAGAGGCGGCTGTGCCACCCGCCTAAAATGACCTGGAACGGCCTGGCGTTTTTGGCGTTTGCCTCCCGTTCCAGGCGGCTGGCACAGCCGCCTCTACAACGCCGCGGCGGAACAGGCTTTCGCGAACTTACTCGGGGCGCACAAGCGCGGCGACGATTGCGCTTTGGAGCCGAAGCATTCCGTTCCTGCTCTTTATCCTTTTGAAGCCGCCCGCGACGGACTGGCGATACCACACCCCGCCGGGCGCGCGCTTGTAAACCCGCGTGGGAACGATAGCTGTGGGGAAAAAATACGCCCGCATGATGATGCTCTCGTTGTTGGGAATGAGCCGGGCTGGCTTCATAGGGCGTAAGACGGGCGGGGAGTCTAATTAAACTACCCCGCAGCCGGAGGAAAGCAATAGGACTATTCCCCGATTAAGAAACCGGGGAATCCTGCAATGACATCCGCCACGTAACGGAGTTGCTCCGGCGTCAGTTCGGGATAGATGGGCAGCGCGAGGGTTTCGCTCGCCGCTTTTTCCGATTCGGGGAAGTCCCCCGGGCGACAGCCGAGCGAGGAGAAGCATTCCTGCAAATGGAGCGGCACGGGGTAGTAGATGGCGCTGCCCACGCCGTTCTTCGCGAGGTGCGCGATCAATTCGTCCCGGCGCGGCGCGCGGATGACGAACTGGTTGTAGATGTGGTGATTTTCATCCGCGGCGCCCGCGTAGGTTTCGACCGGCAGCCCCAGCTTTCCGTCGAGGCCGCGCCTGGCGAATTCCTCGCGATAGATGCGCGCGTTTCTCCGCCGCGCCGCCGACCAGCCGTCAAGCGAGGGGAGTTTGATGTTCAGGATCGCGGCCTGGAGGGCGTCGATGCGGAAGTTCCCGCCGATCATCGAGTGGTAATAACGTTG
Organism: Spartobacteria bacterium; assembly: GCA_021324825.1. Taxonomy (GTDB): domain Bacteria; phylum Verrucomicrobiota; class Verrucomicrobiia; order Chthoniobacterales; family Chthoniobacteraceae; genus JAJPII01. The sequence continues at coordinate 36,431 of JAJPII010000016.1, forward strand.
TTCCATGCCGTGATTGCGCAGCGCGCGCAGTTTGGCCGCCATGGCGTCGTCGCGGCAAACGACCATGCCCGCGTCGCCGAACGCGCCGAGATTCTTGGAGGGGAAGAAGCTGAAGCAGCCGAACTCGCCCATCGCTCCGGCGCGCGAGTCCGCGCCCGCCTTGGAAGGATACACCGCGCCAAGGGCCTGGGCGGCATCTTCTATGACCGGAAGGCCGTGCGTTCGCGCGATTTCCTGGATCTCGTCCATCGCACAGCAGAGGCCGAAGAGATGCACGGGCATGATGGCTCGCAGCCGTTTGCCGGAGCGCGAGAGGAGGCTGCCGCCCGGCCCCGTTTTGCATTCCGTGGAAAGATAGGCGGCGAGCTTCTTCACGGACAGGTTGAAGGAGTCCGGTTCGATGTCGATGAAGACGGGTTCCGCGCCTGTCCGGGCGATGCTGCCCGCCGTCCCGAAGAAGGTATAGGGCGAAGTGATGACCGCATCGCCCGGACCGATGCCGAGCGCCATCAACGCGACGAGCAGCGCGTCGGTGCCGGAGGAGACGCCGACCGCGTGGTTGGCGCCCGTGTATTCGCGGACGGCGTTTTCAAACGCCTCGACCTTCGGGCCGAGGATGAATTGCTGGGAATCCATGATCGCCGCGACTTCGGCGGAAATGGCGGGTTTAAGGCTTTGATACTGGAGTTGCAGGTCAAGGAGGGGAACGCGCATAAGGGGGAGGAACTTTATGCCGGCGGCTCATAAATAGCCATGTTGATTTTGTGCTGATAATTCGCTCGCCGATGCTAGCGGCGCTTGCTAAGGTGCGGTAGAAGAGAACCATGCAAGGTGTTTCCCTCATCACCGGTTCCTCCCGCGGCATTGGCCGGGGGATCGCCTTGGAACTGGCGCGCTCCTGCACGCACGACATCATCATCAACTATTCGGGCAACGAGGCCGCCGCGCGCGAATGCGAGGCCCTTTGCAACGAAGCCGCCGCGGGGAAGGTCCGGGTCGGGATCGTGCAGGGGGACATCTCCCTCGCCGCCGACCGGGAGAGGATGATCCGTTACGCGAAGGATGAATTTGGGCGCCTGGATTTGCTCGTCAACAACGCGGGCGTCGCGCCGAACGTGCGCGCGGACTTGCTCGAGGCGGGCGAGGAAAGTTTCGACCGCCTCATCTCGATCAACCTGAAAGGGCCTTACTTTTTGACGCAGGCCGCCGCGAAATTGATGATCGCCTCCCCGGCGCTGCCCGGCGTCCCGAAGGCCATTGTGAGCATCACGAGCATCTCGGCCTTCACGGCCTCCGTGAACCGCGGGGACTATTGCATAGCCAAGGCCGGCCTTTCGATGATGACAAAACTGTACGCGGCGCGGTTGGGCGAGTACGGGATCGGCGTTTTCGAGATCCAGCCCGGCGTCATCGAGACCGACATGACCGGCCCCGTAAAACAGAAATACGACGCGCTCTTCGCGCAAGGCCTCGCCCCCATCAACCGCTGGGGCAAGCCCTCGGACGTCGGCAAGGGCGTCGCGGCCATCGCGGCGGGCCTGTTCCCTTACAGCACGGGCCAGGTTTTCAACGTCGACGGCGGCTTCCACGTTCGCACCCTCTAAGCATGATCAAGATCGACAACGACCTCCGGCCCGCGCACCTCGAAAGGAAAATCGCCCGACTTTGGGAGCATTCGGCGAAGAAAATTCTCTCGATCGACCACGGGGAAAAACCGGGCGCCGCAACCCCCGTGTTCACCGTGCGCGGGAAATACACGGCGCGCGGCTGGACGGAATGGACGCAAGGCTTCGTTTACGGCTCGGCGCTCCTCCAGTTCGATGCGACGGAAGAACGCCGGTTTTTGGAACTGGGGCGCGACCGGACCATCGGGCGGATGGCCCATCACATCACCCACGTCGGGGTGCATGACCACGGATTCAACAACGTCAGCACGTACGGCAATCTCTGGCGCCTCATGAACGAGGGGAGGGTCGAGGAAAACCAACGGGAACGCGATTTCTACGAACTGGCGCTGAAGTGCTCCGGCGCCGTGCAGGCCGACCGGTGGACGAAGACGGCGGACGGCAGAGGCTATATCTATTCCTTCAACGGGCCGCACTCGCTCTTTGCGGATACGATCCGTTCGCTCCGGGCGCTGGCGCTCTCGCACAAGCTGGGGCACGTCCTCATGGGGGAACGCGACGCCAAAATCTCCCTCCTTTCGCGCCTCGTCGAGCACGCGGAGATAACCGCCCAGTACGCCGTATTCTACGGCCAGGGCAGGGACGCTTATGACATTTGCGGACGCGTGGCGCACGAGAGCATCTTCAACGTCAACGACGGGGCGTACCGCTGCCCGAATTCCCAGCAGGGCTACGCCCCCTTCACCACCTGGACGCGCGGCCTCGCCTGGATCATGCTCGGCTACGCGGAGCAACTGGAATTTCTCGACATCCTCCCCGAAGAGGACTTGGATGCCCTGGGCGGACACGTCCCCCTGCGGGACATGATGCTGCGCGCCGCCCGCGCGACATGCGATTTTTACATCGACCACTCGCCGGCGGACGGCATTCCGTATTGGGATACCGGGGCGCCGGGCTTGTGCAGGATGGGGAATTACCTCGACCGAGCCGCCGACCCCTTCAACGACCACGAACCGGTGGACAGTTCCGCCGCGGCCATCGGCGCGCAGGGCCTCCTGCGCCTCGGCCATTACCTGGGGAAGGAAGGCGAAAAATACTGGCAGGCGGGCCTCACGGTTCTGAATGCGCTCTTCGACGACCCGTACGTCAGCACGCAGGATGACCACCAGGGCCTCCTCCTCCATTCGGTTTATCACCGCCCCAACGGGTGGGACTACATCCCTCCCGGCCGCGCCGTTCCTTGCGGGGAATCGAGCATGTGGGGCGATTACCACGCCCGCGAAACGGCTCTCTACGTGCAGCGCGCCATTTCGAACAAGCCGTACCTGACCTTTTTCGGATCTGAACCATGACAATCGCAGACCTCGCAAAAATCGAAGGACGCCGCTACCCGGCGCGCCGCCACACCCAGAGCATGGCGGGCGACGCCCAGCCCATAAAGCCGAAGAATTTCGCCATGGGGCACGTGACGCTCGACCCAAAGGGCGGCCAGGTTCCCTGGCATAACCAGGATCAGGAAGAAGTCTATTTCATCATCGAAGGAAACGCCGAGATGTGCCTCGGCACGGAAAGACAGACGCTAAAGACCGGCCAGATGGTTTACATCCCCGGGGGCGTCTTCCACCAGCTAACCAACATCGGCGAAACCCCCCTGCGGATGATGTATTGCTACGCCCCCGGCGGCGACGTGGCGCATTGGCGGCAGGAACTCGCCGGAACGCTCCCCAAAGCCGGCGTGGACGCGCCGGACCTGCCCCCGGGCGCCCAACCGCAGTGCACCGACAAACCCAGTTAATTCCCCCTATGAGCCACCAATCCAAAACCCACACGGTCGGAGTCATCATGAACGGCGTCACCGGCCGCATGGGAACCAACCAGCATTTCATCCGCTCCATCCTCTCGATCATCGAGCAGGGCGGGGTGAAGATCAGCGACGGCGAGGTCATCATGCCCGACCCCATCCTGGTCGGACGCAACGAGGCCAGGCTGCGCAAGCTCACCGCGCTCGGCGGTTCCGGGCGGTTCACGACGGACCTGGACGCCGCGCTGGCCGATCCGCATAACGTCATCTACTTCGACTCGCAGACGACCGGGCGGCGCGCCCCCGCGGTCAAGAAGGCCATAGCCGCGGGCAAACACGTCTATTGCGAAAAGCCGACCGCCGTCACCACCGAGGCCGCCTACGAGCTTTACCAGGTCGCGAAGAAGGCCGGCGTCAAGAACGGCGTCGTACAGGACAAGCTTTGGCTGCCCGGGCTCCTGAAGCTCAAGACCCTGATTGAGACCGGTTTTTTCGGCCAGATACTCTCCGTGCGCGGCGAGTTCGGCTACTGGGTTTACGAAGGCGACGTCATCAAGCCGCAGCGCCCTTCCTGGAACTACCGCAAGGAGGACGATGGCGGCATCATCGTCGACATGCTCTGCCACTGGCGTTACGTGCTGGACAACCTCTTCGGCAAGGTAAAAAGCGTCTCGTGCCTCGGCGCGACCCACGTCAAGAAACGCTGGGACGAGGATGGGAAACCGTTCGATTGCACCTCCGACGACTCCGCCTACGCGACCTTCGAACTGGAGGGCGACATCGTGGCGCAGTTCAACTCCTCGTGGACGGTCCGCGTGCGTCGCGACGATCTCCTGACCTTGCAGGTTGACGGCACGAAGGGTTCCGCCGTGGCCGGTTTGCGCGACTGCGTCGTCCAGCACGCCAGCGCCACCCCGCGCCCGACCTGGAACCCGGATATCGACAGCCCCATCGGCTTCTTCGACAACTGGACGCGCGTCCCGAACTACCAGCCGATGGAAAACGCCTTCAAGGTGCAGTGGGAACTCTTCCTGCGGCACGTTGTGCTGAACGAGCCGTTCCCGTGGACGCTGCTCGAAGGCGCCAAGGGCGTACAGCTCGCCGAGAAGGGGCTCGAGTCGTGGGCCAAGCGCGCCTGGGTCGACTTGCCGGAACTCCCCGCTTGACTACGGCCCAAGCCGTTCTACCGTTCGCGTTGAAATGACTTTGATTAGAAGTCTGTTCTGGTTTGCGCTGTTCGTCTTTTCGACGCTCTGCTTCGTCGTGCTCTTCGAGCACGGCACCACGAATTTCTCGAAGAACATGGGAGTCGAGCTGCACTACTTCGAGAAGATGTATCATACGCAGATCGAGCATAAGAAGGACGACAGCGACAAGATCGGCACTGCCAAGTAAATCGCGATGAGGATCGTCCGATTCCTCGACGGGGAAGGCGTCCTCCGGCACGGCGCGCAACAGGCGGATGGAACCGTCCGTCTCATCGAAGGGGACATCCTCGGCGCTTATCAGGTCACGGACAAGACCGCGTCCATCCGCAAACTGCTCGCACCCATCGCGCCGTCGTCCATCCCGTGCATCGGCTTGAACTACCGCCGTCACGCGGAGGAGACCTCGGCCAAGTTTCCCGAGTTTCCGATCCTCTTCTTCAAGGGCGTCAACACCGTGCAGAATCCCGGCGACCCCATTTTGCTCCCCGTCCATCTCAGGAGCACGCAGGTCGATTACGAATGTGAACTGGCCGTCGTCATCGGGCGGAAATGCAAAAACGTCCCGCGCGCGAAAGCCCTGGAGTATGTCCTGGGCTACACCTGCGCGAACGACGTGAGCGCGCGCGATTGGCAGAAAGAGTGGGGCGGCTCCCAATGGTGCAGGGGCAAGAACTTCGACACCTTCGCGCCGCTCGGGCCGTGCATTGTCACGCGGGATGAAATACCCGACCCCGGCAAGCTCGGCATCCGCACGCGGTTGAACGGCCAGGTCATGCAGGAATCCGTCACGGGCGACATGATCTTCGACGTGCCGGCGCTCATCGAATTCCTGAGCGGCAGCAACACGCTTCTCCCCGGAACCGTCATCCTGACCGGCACGCCAAGCGGAGTCGGCATGGCGCGACAGCCGCCCGTATGGCTGAAACCGGGCGACACCGTCGAGATCGAAATCGACGGGATCGGCACGCTGTCGAACCCGGTGAAGCTCGAATAATCCTATCCGGAGCGGAGTCGCGCCAGCAGGTTGACGCGAAGCTTCGAGAGCTTGGCGATTTCAACGAAGTGCGCGTCGAACGTCGTCAGCGCCACGCCGTGATGGATGCAAAGAGCGGCGACGAGCAGATCGACCGAGGGAACACGCACTCCCGCGTCGCAGGCTTGGACGGCGAGAATTTCCGCCTCCTGCCAGAGATGCTGCGGCGTCTTTAGCAGAGGCATCGTCTCCAATCGGCGCAGAAGCGGCGGACGCTCCCTGCGCGAAGCGCCGTAGAGCAATTCAAAGCGCACCTGCTCGCACAGCAGGGCGTCGGCCTCGTTTACGGCGGCGTCCGCCAGCCGCCGCGTGGCCTCGGGCGTTCCGCTGCGCAGATGGTCGATCCAAACGCAGGCGTCAATCACTTGTCCCATGGGCTTTTCCCATCGAGCTTCCGCATGGCGTCATGGTTGGGAAATTCGAGCCTGACTTTTCCCGACATGACTTCATCGGAAAGCTCCCGCCGGCGCCGCAACATCAACTCGGCCGCGAGAAACTTGGCGATGGCCGGACCTTTCTTCTTTTCGCCGGAATACCGTAGGATGTCCTTAAGATCCTTTTCGGGAAGATCCACCGTTATTTTCATAAAATAAGGATGCCTTAATACGAAAACAGTTCAATAAAAAGATGGCGGCGGGAGGGAGTCAGGCCAGGCAGGCTTCCAGCTCTTCGCCGATGGCGCCGCGCCGGAGGTCTTTGCCGATGAAGACGAGCTGGCTGACCCGTGTCTCGTCCTTTTCCCAAAGCCTGTCCCAGAATATGGTGAAACGGTTGTTCACCCCGTGGAAGACGGCGCGCCGGGGGTTTCCCTTGATGGCGATGATCCCCTTGGAGCGGTAAACCTTCTCCCGCTCCGAAAGCCGCCTAACGAACGCCTCGAAGCGATACACGTCCAATGGCCGCTCGAACCGGAACGCGAACGACTGGATGTCGCCGTGCGCCCGCTCCTGCAACTCGTCGAGGAAGCGCGGATCGACCGCGAGCTTTTGATCCACGTCAAAGGCGTTCATGTCGAGCATCTCCTTCAAATTGACCTCCGAGTGGTTCGTGCGGAACAGCCGCGCGTGCGGGTTCAGCCGGTGGACGGCGTCCTCGACTTCCCCGAGGGCCTGTTCTTCCACGAGGTCGGTCTTGTTGAGGAGGACGAAGTCGGCCATCGCGATCTGCTCGCGCGCGGTGGCGGTCTCGCGCATCTGGCGGACGATCTGCTCGGCGTCCACGACGGTGATGATCGAGTCCAGCCGCACGAATTTCTGCAGCGCGGGGATGTTCAAGAATGTTTGGGCGACCGGCGCCGGGTCGGCGATGCCCGTCGTCTCGATGAGCAGGTAGTCGAACCCGCCGCGGGTCAGGAGTTTCTGGATGCCGCGCACCAGGTCCTTGCGGATGGTGCAGCAGACGCAGCCGTTGTTCATCTGCACGATCTCGTCGCTCTGGTTTTCGACGAGTTGATGGTCGATCCCGATCTCGCCCACCTCGTTGACGATGATGCCGAACTTGTATCCGTGCTGTTGTTGCAGGATGTAGTTGAGGAGGGTCGTCTTCCCGGCTCCTAAAAAACCGGTGAGGATGGTCGCTGGGATTGGCTTTGTCTCGGTCATAGGGATTCTTTGACCCGACCCGCCGGCAAAACGTTCAGCCTAAAGCGTGTCATGCACCAAGCGGCGTCTCTGTTGTTGAAGAGGGGGCTGTGCTAGCCGCCTTCAGTTCTTTAGGCGGCAACCCAAGAGCGGGCAAAGTGCCGGACACGCTCTAAACGCCTAAACGGGCTGCTTTTTCTTGAGAAGGGGCAGGCCGGTCTTGGAATTCTCGGAGACTTCATAGCCTTCCGGCAGCGCGTCTATCGCTCCTTCGCCGGGCTGGCTCGCGAAGAAATACAGCGTGACCTGGTGCCCGCCCTTCAACTGCTGGTGGCGCTGGTGGAGGTAATAAACCTTGTCCGACTTCTTGCTTTTGACGCTGAAAGCCATGTCGCGGGATTTAGAGGATGCCGGCTTTTTGCAGGGTGGCGAACGCGCCGTTTCTTGTGACGGTCTTCAAGGCGCGGGCGCTCAATTTCACGGTGACGAAACGCGAGAGTTCGGGAACCCAGAGACGCTTCTTCTTCAGGTTCGGCGTGAACGTCCTCGGGGTGTTCGCGGTGACGTGGCGGCCCACGCCTCCCTTTTTCTTCGCCATGCCGCGGCGGTGGATGACGCTCCCCCGGCTGACGCCCGCTCCCGTTATGCTGCAAATCTTCGACATAGAACAGTTACGCTTACCCGCGATCCCTCCCCGGTCAAGCGATTTGTTCGGCGATCTCCTTCTGCGCGGCGATCAGCCTGGCGATGCCCTTCCGGCTCACCTCCAGCAAGGCGCTGAATTCGGCGTCCGAGAAAGTGGCCTCTTCGCCCGAGCCCTGGACTTCGACGAACTGGCCGTCCTCGGTCAGGACGACGTTGAGGTCGACGCTCGCGCCCCTGTCTTCCTCGTAATCGAGATCGAGCAGCGGGACGCCCCCGACGATGCCCGCGCTGACGGCGGCGACGTATTTCTTCACCGGAAGCCGCGGCAGGACTTTGGCTGCCACGAGCGATTTGCACGCAAGCACCACCGCCACGCAGGCGCCGGTTATCGAGGCCGTCCGCGTGCCGCCGTCGGCCTGGAGGACATCGCAATCCACCCACACCGTGCGCGGGCCGAGCAGGTCGAGATCGATGACCGCGCGCAGGGAACGCCCGATGAGCCGCTGGATTTCCACCGTGCGCCCGTCCAGTTTCCCCCGGGCGATGTCGCGCTGTTTTCGGGTTTGCGTTGAGTAGGGCAGCATTGAATACTCCGCTGTGATCCAGCCGCCCGGAACCTGCTGCTCCTTCATCCAGCGCGGAACGGATTGTTCGATCATGGCGCTGCATATAACCTTCGTGTTGCCGGTGGAAATGAGGACGGAACCCGCCGCGTGCGGCGCGATTCCCACGGAAAAGGAGAGCGGCCTTAGCTGATCGGCGGCGCGGTCATCGTGTCGGGACATGGAGCAGGCGTAACGAAACATGAGCAACGAGGCAATCTCCATCTCGGTTCCCGCCACGACCGCGAACATCGGGCCGGGATACGACTGCCTCGGTATCGCCTTCCGGATTTACAATCGCGTGACGGTGCGCCGGGCGGAGGCCGCGGAGGGGCATCCGATGGTCGCCGCCGCAGCAAACGCCTTTTTTGAAGCGGCGGGCGTCGGGGCATTTCCGTTCGACTGGAAGGTGGAGGGCGACGTTCCGCTCGCGCGCGGGCTGGGCAGCAGCGTGACGGTGCGGCTCGGGATTCTTCATGGTCTCAACGCGTTGTGCGGCAGGCCGCTGGAGAGGGAAGCCCTCTTCGTCCTTGGCGCCAAACTGGAAGGGCATCCGGACAACGCCGCTCCCGCCGCCTTTGGGGGGTTCACCGTCGCCGACGCCGGGGGATGCGTCCGGTTTGAAGTCCTTCCGTCCTTGAAGTTCGTCCTGCTCATTCCCGACTTTGAAATTTCGACCCCCCGCGCCCGCGAAGTCCTGCCCGCCGCGGTTCCTCGCGTGGAAGCGGCGCGGAGCAACGCCAACGCGTGCCGCATCGTGGCGGCGTTCGCGAAGCAGGATTACGAACTGCTGCGAAACAGCTTCGGCGACGCCCTCCACCAGCCGTATCGCAAGGCGCTCATCCCGTTTCTCGACGACGTCATCCGCGCGGGCGAAGAGGCGGGCGCGCTGGGCGGCTTCCTGAGCGGTTCCGGTTCCACGATCGCCTGCGTGACGCTTCAAGCAACGGAAGAGGTGGCGCGGGCGATGCTGGCGCAATACCCGGGGGCGAGGACCGTCATCACCGCGGCGGACAACGAGGGCGCGCGTTAACCCGATGCGGCGCTGGCTGGAACAGGTCGAGCAGTTCGCCATCGACGTCATCCTCGAAAAGCGTTACGGCAAGCGCGCCGCCGTATTGCGATGGGTCTTGCACGCCATGTCCTTCCTCTATCTTGGCGGGGTGCAGATGCGGCTCCTGCTGTACCGCAAGAGAATCCTGCGCGAGCGGCAGCTCGGCTGCATGGTCGTCAGCATCGGCAACCTGACGGTCGGCGGCACGGGCAAGACGCCCGTCGTGGAGAAATTCGCGCGCGCGCTGCAAGCTGGCGGCAGGCGGGTGGCGATCCTCAGCCGCGGCTACAAAAGCAAGCAGCCGCCCTTGTTAAGACGGCTCGGGCGCAAATTTTCGCTCGAGGATTACAAACCGCGCATCGTCTCCGACGGACGCTCGATCCTGCTCGATTCCCGGACCGCGGGCGACGAGCCGTACATGCTCGCCGTGAATTTGAAAGACGTCATCGTCCTCGTCGACAAGGACAGGGTCAAGAGCGGCCTTTACGCGATCGAGCGCATGAACGTCGACACCCTCGTCCTCGATGACGGCCTGCAATACCTCCACCTGAAACACCGGCTCGACATCGTCCTCGTCGACCGGCAGGCGCCTTTCGGCAACGAGCATCTCCTGCCGCGCGGGACATTGCGCGAGCCGCCCGAGAACCTGCGGCGGGCCAGCTACATCTTCATCACCAAGAGCGCCCCGCAAGGAAACGCCGAACTGATCGGGCGCATCCGCAAATACAACCGCACGGCGGAGATCATCGAATGCGTCCACCGCCCGCTCTACCTGCAACACGTCTACGAGGACGAGCAGTTGCCGCTCGAATATTTGAAGGGGCGCTACATCGGCGCGCTGAGCGCCATCGCCGCACCGGAAAGCTTCGAGCAGGCGCTGACCAAACTCGGGGCGAAGATCGAGATCGCCCGCCATTTCGCGGATCACCACCGGTTCACGGACAAGGAGATACTCAATTTCATGAACCGGTGCGGGCGCCGCGACCTGGACGCGGTCATCACCACGGAGAAGGATTCCGTGCGGCTGCCGAAGCTGGAGAAGCCCGAAGTGCCGATTTACTTCCTGCGCGTAGAGATCGAAATCCTCAGCGGGCACGAAAGCTGGCAGCAATGCGTCGACCGCATCTGCAAACCGCAATCCCTTGCTCCGCCCGAACGATTTTTCTAGCCGCTGCGATAGGCCAGAATCTCGTTCACGAAGACTTCGGCGAATTCTTTGCACTTCTTCTCGCCGACTCCGGCTATGCGGCCAAATTCCGTTTCGCTGCCCGGAAGGTCGCGCGCCATCAGGCGCAGCGATACGTCCGAAAATATGATGTAGGCCGCGACGCCGCGCTCGTCGGCGAGCCGCCGCCGCAAAGCGCGCAACCGTTCGAAGAGCCCCTCGTCGCACTCTATCTCGCCGCTCCGCCTGGCGCGCGGCGCCGCGGCGGCGGGTTTCACCGGTTTCGTCAACCGGATGGGTGTCCGTTGTTTCAGCGCCGCGACGCCTTCCGGCGTCAGTTCGATCACGGCGAATTTCTCCGTGGATTGTTTCAGCAATCCGAGCCGGACCAGTTCGCGGCCTATCGACTGCCACTCGGGGCGGGTCATCTCTTTGCCGATGCCGAACGCGGAGATTTGTTCGTGCCGCCATTTGCGGACGGCCTCCGTCCCGCCGCCGGTGAGGACTTCGATGATGTGGTTGAGCCCGAAGTTGAACCCGGACTTCTCCCGCACCCTGTAGATGCATGACATGAGCTTTTGCGCGGCGAGCGTGCCGTCGAAGGTCTCGCGCGGGGCCAGACAGTTGTCGCAGGCGCCGCAACCGCCTTCCCAAGCCTCGCCGAAATAGCCCAGCAGCGAGGCGCGGCGGCAATCCGCGCGCTCGGCGTATTGCACCATGCGCTGAAGTTGTTCGCGCGCGAAGCGCTGCTCGTTCGGGTCGGATTTTTCCTGGATGAACTGGGTTTGCTTGACGACGTCCCCGGCGCTGAAAAGGAGGATGCATTCGCCCGGCAGGCCGTCGCGCCCCGCCCGGCCTGTCTCCTGGTAGTAGCCTTCGATGTTCTTCGGCAGGTCGTAGTGGATGACGAAGCGGACGTTCGGTTTGTTGATCCCCATGCCGAAGGCGATGGTGGCGCAGATGACGCGCGTTTCGTCGCGCAGGAATTTTTCCTGGTTGGCCGCGCGCTGTTCCGGCGCGAGGCCGGCGTGGTACGGCTTGGCGCGCACGCCGTTTGTCTCGAGACGTTCCGCGACGCTTTCCGCCGTCTTGCGGCTCTGGCAATAGACGATGCCGCTCTCCCTGGGGTGTTCCTTCAGATATTTCAGCGCCTGGTCGAACGGCTTCACCTTTGGCAGGACTTTGTAGGTGAGGTTCGGGCGGTTGAAACTCGCCATGTAGCTCGCGGCGTCGCGCAGCGCCAGCTGCCGCACGATGTCCTCGCGGACGCGCTCCGTCGCGGTGGCCGTCAGCGCCATGAGCGGCGTCCCCGGGAAATGCCCGCGCAGTTCGGCGAGTTGGCGGTATTCGGGCCGGAAATCGTGCCCCCATTCGCTGATGCAATGCGCTTCGTCCACCGCGATGAGGTTCACTTTCCACTGCTTCGCGTGTTCGAGGAAGCCGGGGAGCATGAGCCTCTCCGGAGCCGCATAGAGCAGGCGGAATTTGCCGCCGTGCAGATCGCGAAAACAGGCGCGCGCCTCCGCGGCGTCGAGCGAGGAGTTGAGGAACGCCGCCGGGACGCCGCTGGCGCGCAGGGCGTCGACCTGGTCCTTCATCAGGGCGATGAGCGGCGAGACGACCAGCGTCAGGCCGGGCCGGACGAGCGCCGGAAGCTGGAAGCAAAGCGATTTGCCGCCGCCCGTCGGGAGCAGCGCGAAGACGTCCTTCCCGGCGAGCGCGTCGCGGATGATCTCCTCCTGCAAGGGCCGGAACGACGTGAAACCGAAGTATTGCTTCAGCGCGGGAAGGAGGGCGGCCCCTTGTTTTTCGGAGGAAATCATCCTGTGAACCTCTATATATACGCTTTCCATACATGCTGACCATTTCTCAAATATCGAAAAGCTTCGGCGGACGCGTTCTCTTCGAGGACGCCTCCCTCCAGGTGAACCGCGGCGACCGCCTGGGGCTGGTCGGGCCGAACGGCGCGGGCAAATCGACGTTTTTCTCCCTCATCCTCGGCGACGGCGTCCCGGATGAAGGAAGGATCATCCTCGAAAGATCCGCGACGGTCGGCTTTCTGCCGCAGGAAAGCGCCCCCGCGGGCGACGAGACCGTGCTCGACATGGCGTGCGGCGGACACGGCGACTGGCAGGTCGAGCCGAAGGCCAAGCGCATCCTGTCGGGCCTCGCGTTCCGGGAATCGGACTTCGGACGGCAGGTCAGGACATTCAGCGGCGGCTGGATCATGCGGGCGCACCTCGCGCGGCTGCTCGTGCGGGAGCCCGATCTGCTGCTGCTCGACGAACCGACGAACCACCTCGATCTCGAATCGCTCGTCTGGCTGCAAACGTATCTGCGCGACTACGCGGGATCCATCGTCATGGTGTCGCACGACCGGGAATTCCTGAACCAGCTCGTCGATTCCATCGTGGAAATAACCCGCCAGCGGCTCGTGCGTTACAAGGGGAACTGGGACGCGTACGTCGCGCAAAAGGCGTCGCGGGAGGAACAGCATCTCGCCGCTTACAAGAACCAGCAACGCGAGATCAACGCGTTGCAGGAATTCGCCGACCGGTTCCGCGCCAAGGCCAGCAAGGCTTCGCAAGCCCAGAGCAAGCTCAAGCAGATCGAGCGCATGGAAAAGATCGAAGCGCCCGTCGCGCGGGAGAAGACGGTGCATTTCCGGTTTCCGCAACCGCCGCGCGGCGGGACGCGTTCCATCCGGCTGCGGGAGGTGGCGCACGCCTACGGCGACCTCGTCGTTTACGAAGGGTTGAACTTCGAGGCCGAGCGCGGGCAGCGCATCGTGCTGGTGGGGCCGAACGGCGCGGGCAAATCGACGTTGCTGAAACTGCTGGCCGGCGTCCTGCCGGTGCAACACGGCGCGCGCGAGCTGGGCCATAACACGACCGCGGGCTACTTCTCCCAGCACCGCGTCGAGATGCTGGAGCCGCGCCACACCGTGCTCGAAAGCGTCATGGACATCCGCAATCCCGCCCCGGAACAAACCGCCCGCACGGTGCTCGGCTCCCTTCTCTTCCGGGGCGACGACGTTTTCAAACCCGTCGCCGTCCTCAGCGGCGGCGAGAAGACGCGCCTGGCGCTCGCGAGGCTGCTGCTCGACCCGCCGAACCTCCTGCTCATGGACGAGCCGACGACGCATCTGGATATCGGCAGCATCGACGCGGTCATCGGCGCGCTGCGGCAGTATGAAGGCGCCCTTGTCTTCATCAGCCACGATGTCCATTTCATCCGCGCCATCGCGCGGACGGTGCTGCACGTCAACGCCGGAAAGCTGACGCCCTACGCGGGCGATTACGACTATTACCTGGAAAAGTCGAAGGCCGGCTCGGCCCGTTCCGCGTTGACCGCGGGCGCCCCATCCGCTCCGCCCGCCGGGATGCGGGAGGCGCGGGAAAAGAAGCGCGCCGAAGCCGAGGAGAAAAAGGTGCAAGCCAGGGCCAGGCGCGACAAGGAGAAGCGGGTCGGGGAACTGGAGATGCGAATCCTGACCTTGGAAGAAGAGCAAAAGCGGCTGGCGGCGGAATTGGAGAAACCCGAAGCGTACGAACCCGGCGGGCGTGCGATGCAATTCAACCGCGAACTCTCCGTGATCGAGGAGGAGTTGCGGAAGGTCACCGAGGAATGGGAAAAAGCTACGTCTTGACGAGGGAGGCGATCCGCCGTTTCAGCGCGGCGAAGGCGTCTTCCTCCGAATCGGAGCCCGAGATTGTGATCTCCAGCACTTGCTGGCCGAGGCCGCGCCGCCCGTCCTTTACCGCGAGGAGGCGGGTCTTCGGCTGCCATTCGAGGAACGTGTCCGCCTCGGCTTCCTTGATCGTCTTCGGCTCGGGGCGGCGGCTTTGCTCCTGGTTGTCCTCCCAGAGGCAATAGTAGACGTAGAGCGGCCTCCCCTTGTAGTTGAAGAGATAGGAGCGGAACGGGAGGGTCAGCGAACCGGCCTCCACGTTTTTGATGCCGAGGTATTCGTCGAGATGCAGGCCGGCCGACGGGAGGCAGATGTCGGGTTTGTGGCTTCTCGCCAGCAGCGCGGAGGCCCGCCCCGGGTCCCAGCGAAAAAAGAACACCGTCCAGCGGAGGCCATCCGCATCCATCCACCGGACGGAGCGCCCCTGGTTATATTTGAGGATGACCCTGCTCTCCTCGGGGATCGGCACGTCCTCGAACCTTGGCTCGTTGGCGGGCCACGCCACGTTCCAATGGGTATTGGCGGCCTCTCCCCATTCGTGGCTCCGGTACCATAGTTCTATCGCCCCCTCGGACAGGAGAAACCATATCCCGAAGGCCGCCAGCGCCGCGACGGGCGGCCGCCGTCCGTATCGCAAGGGCGCATCAGCCGGACGCTCCGGCGCGGGCGCGCGGGACTGGAAGAAGCGCGCCATCTGCCAAAGGCCCGCCACGCAGAGGACGAGCACCGACAACCCGGCGGTGTCGTGCCATTTCGCCATCTCCTGGAGGCCGCGCGCGGCGCTGAGCCAGACGAGGAAACAGGTGCGCGCCAGGTTGCAAAGCAGGGCGAAGAGGAGGGCGGCCCCGAAAAGCAGCGCGCGCCGCACGGCGCCGAACCGGTACATCTCGCCGAGGAAGAGCGAAATCATGATGGTCGTCTGGAGGGAGCGCACGCCGCTGCACGCCTCGTCGATGCCGACCAGGCCGTTTGGAATGCGGATGACGTTCCCCATCTGGACGGCGGGCAACCCGCCCCAGACAAGCATATGGACGCTCATCCACGCATTGCCGCGCATGAGGTGTTGCATGATGAAGTACTCGCGCTCCGCAGGCCACGGCACCGCCACCAGGAAAAACGCCGCGGGGAAGCCGAAATGTCCCAGCCACGTCCAGCCCCCGGCATAAAGGAGCGCGGTGAAGGTAAGCCCCACGACCACGAACGCCAGGACCCAGACCGGCATCCGCCAGTCGGGATTGGATTCAAGGACGAGCCGCAGCGGAAAGATCGCGAGCGCGAGGGCGGCGGCTGTTCCGCCGGTCAGGAAACGGTTTACCGGCGGGCCGGGAGGGGGGGCGTCCTTCCACCGTTCCCACAGGAGGTACAGCATCAGCAGCGGAACGAGCCAGCCGTAGCTGTATTGGGCGTTGATCGACCATTCCACCCGGAGCTGGTTGATGAGGATGAACCACACCCCGGCGATAACCGCCACGGTGAGCCACCTCGCCTTCATGACCGGAGATCGGCCAGATCGGCCAAATCGGCCTCGACCATCTCCGTGGCCAGCATCTCGAAGGTCCGCTTCGGTTTCCACCCGATGACTCTCTCGATCTTCCCCGCGTCGCCCAGCAGCCGCGCGGGTTCGATGGGGCGTTCGATCGAGCGGTCGAATTCGAGGTGTTTCTCCCATGGCAGCCCGACCACCGCGAAGGCCGCCTCGACAAAATCCATGACGGAATGGCTCTTGCCGGTCGCCACGATGTAGTCATCGGGCGTCGGGTGTTGCAGCATCAGCCACATCGCTTCCACATAATCCTGCGCGTGTCCCCAGTCGCGGCGGCCGTGGACGTTGCCCAGCGTCAACTTATCCGCCATGCCGAGTTTGATGCGGGCCACCTGGCGGGAGATTTTGCGGGTGACGAAGTTCTCTCCGCGCCGGGGGGATTCGTGGTTGTAGAGGATGCCGTTGCAGACAAAGAGATTGTAACCCGCGCGGTACACCCGGCCCATATCCGTGGCGAACGCCTTGGCGCAGCCATAAGGGCTGCTCGGGCGGAAAGGAGTCTCCTCCGTCTGCGGCGATTCCTTCACGAAGCCGAATATCTCCGACGTGGAGGCGTGGTAAAAATGGATCGGGTGCGGCTGGTCTCGGCAGATTTCCAGGAGGCGCAACGTCGCCATGGCGATCTCCTCGCAGGTCGATTCCGGTATCTCGAAGCTGAGGCCGACGTGGCTCTGGCCGGCCAGGTGGTATATCTCGTCCGGGCGCGCCAGGTGGATGATGCGTCGCAGGGTGGTGGCGTCCGAGAGATCGCCGTAATGGAGGAAGAACGACTTGCCATACACCTCCGGCATCGTGCGCAGATGCTCCAGCCGGAGGCGCTGCACATTGCTCGTGCGGCGGACGATGCCGTGAACCTTGTACCCCTTTTTTAAGAGGAGTTCGCAAAGGTAGGAGCCGTCCTGCCCCGTCACCCCCGTTATGAGCGCCACGCGCTCGCTTCCGTTTACGGTCGTTTCAGCCATGGTTGCGCCAGAGTCCTTTCTTCCGGAAATAGTGTGTTCATCATAATAGACGCGGCCATCTTGTTCGCCTCCTCCTTTTTTTCGTTCGCTCCGAGGACCGCCGTGTAGACCGCCTTGTCGCGCCCCGGCGCGGCGTCCCAAGGTATATTCAATCCCTGGTAAACAGCCAGCGCCGAAGAGGGGTCCTTCAATCGCAGGAAAGCCAGCGCCAGGGCGGTGCGGTGCGGCAGTTCATTGGGAAGGGCGAGGACGAGGCCTTCGGCGATGCTCCGGCTTTCGGCAAGGTCTTTGCCGAGCAGGGCGCTCATGTAAGCGTAGTCGTTGCGCACCGCGGGTTCGGAGGGCCAGCGCTTCAGCATCTCCGCGAGTATCTGGAGCGTCCCCGCGGCGTCGAATCGGGCCTGGGCCAGGCGCAGGAGGTTTTCGTAGGCGAGCCGCGCGGTCGGCACGTCGGCGGCCAGCGATTCGTAGGCTTGGATCGCCTGGGCTTCGCGGCCCGCCTTTTCGGCGTATTGGGCGAGATAAAGCATCTCGGAGGGGTTGCCCGTGGCCGCGGTGTGGGCGCGCCGCCAGTCTATGTCCGCCTCGTCCTTGCGCCCCTCCATCTCCGCCGCGCGCGCCGCGAAGAGGCGGAGGTAGACATCCGCCAGCGGCGCGTCCTTTATGGCAAGCAGCCGCCCGATCTCCTTCCAGCGGTTCAGGGCGGCCAGCGCGTCGAGATGCACCAGGAAAAGGTCCTGGCGCGAAATCGCCTTCTTCTCCGGCAACATCGCGAGGGTTTTCTGGTATTCCCCCAGGCCGTTCAGCCAGATGCCGAGGGTATGCAGGGTGTTGCCGTCCGCGTTTTTCGCATCCCCGACGGCGCGCGCCAGGATATCCTCGCGATGGCCGGGGTGGAATTGCAACTCCACCTGCGAGGCCAGGAGCTTGTCCGCCTCCTTCCCCCGGGGATGTTCGCGCAGCATCCGCGTCAGTTCTCCCGCCCGGTCGGCGGTGAGGCCGTTCCAATGCGCCAGGCGTCGCAGGCTGTCGAGACCCTGCGGGCCGGGATCGCGGGCGAGCTTCCACATCCCCTCCCACCCCGTTTTTTGGACCGCGGGGTCCGGGGAGGCGATCTGGATCTGGACTATCAGGGCCTGGCCCGCCGTGTTCTGGGGCTCTTTCTCCTCGGCCTGCCGGGCGAGGCGGAGCGCTTGATCCAGGTCCCCCTTCGCTCCGTAGACGCGCGCCGCCATGCGGATGGCGTTGGCGTTGCCGGGTTCCCTCCGCAGCAGGCGGTTTATCTGGCCCAGCGCCTCGTCGAGATTCCCGAGTTGCAAACAGGCCTCCGCGTATTGGCTCAAGTCCTGGAAGGTGGCCGCATCAGTGGCGGCCAACAGGCGCAGGAAGGGAACGGAGGCCGGGGGATTTCTTTTTTCCAGGATGAGCGCCATGGCGCGTATCGTCTCCGGGTCCTCGGGCTGCAACTGGTAGGCGGCCTGGGCCTTGGCGAAGGCTTCCGGCCATTTCTCCGCGGCTGTCAGGTCTTCGCTCTGGCGGGCGAAATGCCGGGCTCGGGCCTCCTTCAACAGGCGAAACAAGGGGCGCGCGCCAAAAAGCCCGGACGCGAGGATCATGGCGGTGAGGACGGCGGCCATCCACGGGGCGAAAACGAACTTCCGCGGGGCGGGGACGGCGGGGGGTTCGTTCATCGGCAAGGAAGGCGATTGTGGACGTCAGCGGGTTTTAAATTTGCGTAGTCGGGGAAAAGTACGTAAAGCACAATCACTGAGAAAGGGCTCCCCAGCTTATCATTTTATCGCTCATCGCGCGGTATGGCGGCGGGGCGCCCTGGTCCTGTTCTGTCTCTTGGCGAGCCGGGCCTCGCTTCTCGCGCAGGAGTCGTTCCGCCCTTCGGAAGTCAGCGAAGCCGCCGCGGAGTTGAGGAACAGAGCGCCCATCCCCACGGATTATAACCTCGAGATCGGCCCCGTCCTGCTTAAAGCCACGGGGGGAGTCTCCTTCCAGGTGAACGATAATATCACTCTCTCCCAAAACAACCGGGAGGCCGACATCCTCGTCGGTCCGACCCTTAACCTCAATCTGACATGGCCGGTCACCCGCAGCAACAGTCTCACGCTTGTGACGGCGGTCGGCTACCAGGAATATCTCTTCCACCCGCAGAACGGAACATCGAGCATCACGGTATCGCCCAACTCGCAGCTCAGCTTCGATATCTACACGGGGGATATCCGGATCAATCTCCACGACCAGTTTTCCGTGGGGACAAACCCGATCAACCAGGGCGACCTGGCAAACATCGTCACCTATGTCCAATACACCAACACCATAGGCGCCGGGATCGTATGGGACTTGCAGGCCGCCGTTCTTTCCCTGGACCTGAACCATACCAATGTCATCACGCCCGCCGTCAAATCAACCACCGTCAATATCCCCGATGACACCCACACCACGGAAAGCGCCGGCCTGTCCGTCTTGTTTCCCGTGAGCGCGATCCTGAATACGGGGTTTAATGCGAACACCTCCTACACCTCTTATGCCGCCTCCGGCAGGGGATCGGTTGACGGCTTGGGCATCGGGCCGTTTCTGGAAGCGCGCCTGACGCGGTACACCCGCTTCGATGTCTCGGGCGGGTATCAAGCCACTTTTTTCCACGGCGAAAAGGCGCCCATCGGCGTGACGGCGCCCGTGGGCAACGCGCTGGGCAGCTACTACGTCAATGTCTCCATAGCGCATCAACTGAACCGGTTCTATGCGGAAACCCTCGCCTTTGGCAGGCAGACGCAATTGGGCATCGTCAGCCAGCAGGAGGAGTACTACTACCTCGCTTACCAGTCCCAGTGGAAAATGAGCAACACCTTTTCCCTCGGTTCCTCCGTCTCGTTCAACGACGTTCAGGAATTCAGCGGGCAATCGCAACACTACGACCAACTCGTGGCGAACGTCACGACCGGCTGGCAGGTCAACAGGAAATCCTCCGTCTCCCTTTCCTACCAATTCAGTTTGAGGCTTGCGAACGTGGCCAACCAAGGGTATGTACAAAACGCTCTGACACTCCAATTTGCGTACAGTTTCTAACGATGCGATAAACGGGGCATGAAATTCCCCCTCCTTTTCATAACGGCCGTCCTCTTCGCCGGCCTTTCCGTCTCTTCCGGCCAGTGGTCGCGGGATTTTCCCCGGAGCACCGACAACACGACAGGCGGCGTGAACACCCCGGGCGTCATCCCGGCGCCGGCGGCGGATCAGCAGCGCAAGACGCGGCCGGATTACTCCGTCTCCGCGACCGTGGCGCAGACCACATCGATGGATGTCCTCAACGACACCATCAAGCTCAACGACGGGGATATCATCAGCTACCGCGTCGTCGAGGACGGCAAGGAGCCGATCCCCATACGGGTGGGGGATTCGGGCGACGTCGAGGTGCCGCTCATCGGGCGGGTGGAAGCGAAGGACAAGACCTGCCGCCAACTCGCCTACGACATCAAGGCCCAGCTTGAAAAATCGTTCTACAGGCGCGCCACCGTCATCCTGGGGATCGACGTGCTCGGCGGGAAATCCAAGGGGAAGATCACCATCATGGGCGACGTCCATAACCAGGGGGAAATGGACATCCCCGCCGATGAAACATTCACCATGTCCAAAGTCATCCTCCGCGCCGGCGGCCTGGGTGACTTCGCGAATATGCGCAAGATAAAACTCATCCGCAAAACGCCGGAAGGGTACCGCAGCTACATCGTGGACTTGAAACCCGTCTTCAGGGACGGAAGGCTCGACAGGGACCCGCCGGTCGAACCCGGGGACACCATCATCGTCCCCGAGAAGATCATCAATTTTTGATTTATGGCGGAACTCGTCGTTGCCAATGTCCCAAGCAGCATATCCTCCCGCTGGGCGATTGTCCGCACGGAGGTATTCCGCTTCTTCCTCGCGCTGCGCAAGTATTGGTGGATTCCCTTCCTGACCATCAGCACGGGCCTGGCCATCTCCGCCTGGTTCATCTCGCAATGGCCCTCTTCGTACCGCAGCAGGTCGCGCATGGTCGTCAGCGGCAAGATCATGCTCAAGGAAAACGAGGCGAGCTACAACGAAGACCTCATCAACTTCTTCGGCACCCAGATACAGTTGATGAAGAGCGGGGAAGTGCAGCAGCGCGCCCAATCCCGCGTACAGGCGCTGCATCCCGACATGCCGATCGCAAGGGTGGCGCTGGACGTCGTGCAGGTTCCGACCACGTCCATCTTCATGCTGGAAGCCATCGGCGCCTCGCCCTCCTATACGCAGGCGTATCTCCAGGCCGCCATGGAGGAATACATCCAGATAAAACGCGAGATGCGCTCCCAGCGGTCCGAGAGCACCGTCACCGCCATCACCAACGAACTGGGCCAGATACAGAAAGACCTCGCGCAGGCCGAGGACGACCTCCTCGCCTTCCAGAAAATCCATAATGTCGGGTTCCTCCAGGAGGAAGGCAACAGCGCCGCCAAATACCTCAGCGAACTGAACAGCGAACTGGCCAACCTGAAAAAAGAAGACGGCCTCCTCGCGAATGAAGACCTGGACCAGAACCTGGAGCGGATTCAACGGCATTCCTCCGTGGATACATCGGTCGCCGCCCCTCCTTCCGATTCCGGCGCCCCCGCTGCTTCCAGCGCGTCGGACGTAAACGCCCAGACCATCATCAAAAACTTCGGGCCGGTGGCCGACTATTACGCCGCGAAACGAAAGCTCGCCTTCCTGAAAGCGGAGCGGCTGGAGCTTTTGAAGACCTTCCGGCCCACGCATCCGGTCATAACCAAAGTCGACAGCGACATCTCGGAGGCGCAGACGAATATCGACCTCTTCGCCAAGGAAGCGCGCGAAGAACTCAAGACGCAGCGTGAATCGCTCTCCATCCGCATCAGGAACCTCAACCAGATGATCGACACCTACCAGAAGAAGGCTCTGGAGCTCAGCGGACTCATGGCGCAATGGGACCAGATCAAGGCCAAGAAGGACAGAACCCAGATTCAGTTGAACCAGCTCCTTACGAGCCTCAGCAGCCTCAGCGCATCCACGAGCATGGATCAGGACGCCGTCACCGTCCTGGAACCGGCGTCGCCCCCCGTCTCCGTCAAGCCGGGTCTCGTCCGCGCGATCCTTCTCGGGCTGGGAGGCGGCATGTTCATCGGCGTCGCCCTCGTCATCGTGCTGGACAAGATTAACGACCAGTTGAAGTCCTTCCGCGACGTGCAGATCAGCTTCAAGGAAACCGTCCTCGGCCACGTCCCGCACGAGTTGAACAAAGGCGCCACCGCGCTCGACCTCGTGCGCCCCGACGACCCGCGGCACATGTTCGCGGAGTCCTTCCGCACCATCCGGTCCTCCATCCTGTACCTGCCCATGGCCGGCGCGCGTCCCAAGTCGCTCATCATCACCAGCGCGGTGCCGGGCGAGGGGAAATCGACCGTCTCCGCGAACCTCGCCATCACACTCTCATTCCTGGGGTGCAAGACCCTGCTCGTCGACGCCGACCTGCGGCGCGGCAAACTCCATTCCACCTTCGGCATGTCCGGCGCCACCGGGTTCGCCGAAGTCCTCATGCAGCGCATCAGTTGGAAGGAAGCGCTCCAACCCACCCTCTACGACAACCTCTCCCTGCTCCCGCGCGGCCAGAACGTCAGCCAGCCCGGCGAATTCTTCCTCAGCAAAGTCACGGACCGTTTCCTGCAAGAAGTCTACAGGGACTTCGAGTACGTCGTCATCGACAGCGCCCCCGTCATCGTCGCGGACGACACGGCCAGCCTCGCGCCGAAGATCGACGCCGCGCTCTTCGTAGTGCGCTTCGGCACTTCCTCCATGCGGCTGACGCACCGCGCGCTGCAACAGCTTTATCACCGCCAGGTAAACGTCCTCGGCCTTGTTCTTAACGATCTCAGCGCTTCCGCGCCGGACTACGAGTATTACCAGTACTCCAAATATGTGAAGGAGTACTCCACCCGGGAAGGCAGTTAAGCGGTTAGTCTTGCGCGCGCAAACCGGGTTGCTGTGGAGAAGGTATTTCATGCCTCCATTCACAAAGGGAAATCCTAATGGGAAATCGTGGAGGCGGCGCCCGAAAGATTCGGCGCGGCGTCCAGGTGCGGCAGCTTGCCTTGGGCCATCCGGCGGACGGACGGCGCCGTGAGATTTCTTGACGGGATCTCCTGGCGCCTCGCCTCCCGCCTCGCCGCCCGCAACCGCCGCCGGTTTGGCAAACTGCTGATCGAGAGGCCCTGGCGATCCCTTTCTTCCCGCGCGCCGGGATGCTTCCCGGCGGAAATAGTGAGTTTTTCCGGGGCTCGGGACCTGCCGGAACAGGTTCTCAGCATGCTCTCCTTCCTGCGGCAGGCCGGCGCGCCCACACGATGGACGCTTTATTCCGACGGGAGTCATTCCGAAAAAGACGGCTCGAAGCTGGGCGAACTCGATGAATGCATCCGGTTGCGCGAATGGAACGCAAACGGCGTTTTGGACGCCGCGCTGGAGCGGTACTCGAGCCGGCATCCCCTCGGGAAAAAGATCGCCGCTTATTCCAGCCATCCGCTGGCGGGGCCGACGCTGTTCTTGGACAGCGACGTGGTTTTCTATGCGCTGGCGGGGAATTCGTTCCGCGCGGCCTTGCGGGAGGGCGGCCACTGGTATCTTCCCGATCTTGGCTGGGGCGCGCTGGATTCCCACCATGTCCAAAATGAGCCGCCCACCATGTACCAGGTGAATACGGGATGCTTTTTACTGCAACCCGGTTTCGACTGGAGCGCGGCGGTCGACTACCTCCGGAACGCGCCCGGAAAGTTCGAATACTTTTCCGAACAAACCGCCTGTCACGTGGCGTTCCGCCGGCAGCGCGCGATGCCCTTTGATCCGCGGATATTTATCGTGGGCAACAAGGACCAGTTCACCGTCGGGTCGAAATATCGACGCGATGCGATGGCTCTCCGGCACTATGTCGCCATCGTGCGGCACAAGCTTTGGGAACCCGGCTGGGAGTGGCATCTTCGATAGATGTTGAAATCGCTCCTGCCTTCCGGTCTCCGGAATCTCTTGCGGCCCTGGAAGGCCCCCTGGTTCGCATTCGCGCGCGGCCGCGTTTTGAGCCGGACGGGCGGGATTGTTGCTTCGGGCCCGTTTGCCGGGATGAAGATCGAGATGGAGCACCCGGATCTGTGCAAGGTCCTGGGAACCTACGAACGTGAAATCCACGGCGCAATCGAGGAGCTTTCAAGAACGGACTTCGAGCGCGTCCTGAATATAGGAGGAGGAGAAGGCTACTATACCGCGGGGATGGCGAGGCTTTTCCCCAAAGCCATCGTGACTGTTTTCGAGTCCGACGAGCGAAAGCATCAATCCATTCGCCGCCTCGCGCTCGCAAACGGCGTTTCGGAGCGCGTTAGGATTTTCGGCCACTGCGCCCCCGGTATGTTGCTGGACGCCTTGAACGGCGCGGAGCCGACGCTCCTGTTAATGGATGTGGAAGGCGCCGAAGGGGACCTCCTGACCGAGCGCCACGCGGCCCGGTTGCGCGACAGTCACATTCTTCTCGAAACGCACGACGGCTACCGCCCCGGCGTGGGGGAACTGATCGCCGAGCGCTTTCACCCCACGCACGAGCTTCGCAGGTTTCAATCTCTCCGCCGCGTGGCGGAGGACTTTCCTCTGAAGGGTTTGGATCTCGCCCTTTTGCCGGGCAAGACGCTTTGCCGCGTCATGGACGAGCATCGTCCATTTCCCCAGGAATGGTTTCTGTTGACCCCGCTTTCGCGGAAATCCGCGTCATGAGGATCCTCATGGTGCTTCACATGCCTTGGAACCGCAACCTCGGCGCGGCCCGCGTGCAACTCGAATTGGCGGAGGAGTTTGAAAAGCTCGGACACCATGTCGAGAAATTCGACTGCGAGGACGCTTTCGGGAAAATGACTCCGGGGTTTCGGTTCACGAGATATTTTCGTTCGTCCTTCAGCGCCCGCGCCGTCTCCTACGTGCGGCGGCATGCGAAGCGCTTCGACATCGTGGACGCCCTGGAGGGGAGCCTGCCCGCAAGCAAGGAGGCGCTCGGTTTCGAAGGCTTGCTCGCGGCCCGCTCCGTGGGCCTGGGGGCGTTCTATGAACAATTTGAGCTTTACCAACAGAAGCGGTGGCCTTCGAAAAGAAATTGGAAAGGGATGGTTCGGACGATGCTGGAACGGCCTTCCCAAGGCCGGGCTTCCCGGGAAAGGGCAGCGTGTTTCGAGGCGGCCGATGTGATCTTCCTGCCCAATAAAGACGAGTTGGATTACGTCTCCGCCTCCTCGGGCTTCGGGCGCAAGTGCCGGGTTTTGCCGTTTGGCCTGACCAAGGCCCGCCTTTCGCAATTCATCGCCGCCCGCCGGCCCGCCGCGGAGCGTCTCCGGAACAAGCAGGCCGTCTTTGTCGGGTCGTGGGGCGCGCGCAAGGGATCGAAGGATTGGTCCGCTATCATTGAAGCCGTCCGGCAATCCGTTCCTGGCGCGACCTTCCTGTTTCTCGGCGCCGGTTGGAACGCGGAGACCGTCCTCAAAGACCTGAGCCCCTCCGCGGGCGCGGCGGTTCGTGTCGTGCCGTCCTTCCAGGGCGAAGAATTGCCGCTCCTTCTTCGTGACGCGACGGCGGGAGCTTTTCCCAGCTACATCGAAGGCTTCCCGTTCGCGGTTATGGAAAAGCTCGCCGCGGGCCTGCCAACCGTCGCCTATGACGTGCCCGGCCCGCGGGCGATGCTGGGCGATCTGGAAGGCGGCTATCTTGTAAACCGCGGCGACACCTCCGCTTTCGCGGCGCGCCTCGTGAAAATACTGACTTCCGACGCGGCTTCCTACCAACGGCAGTCTGACTCCGCTTCCGCCCGCGCGGCGGAATTTTCCTGGGAAGAGATCGCGCGCGAGACGCTGTCCGCCTATGAAAGCGCTTCCCGCAGAGCGCCATGACCCCGACCGCCGCGCCCCCTCCTGCTCCGGCATCCTCCGCCGCACGGGCCTTTTCGTCCGCGTTCGGCGGCAGGCTGCACTATTGGGCGGTCGCGATCGGGCAGTTCGCTTCCATCCAGATCGTCATTCAGGTGATCGGCTTCGGGGCGGGCATCCTGATCGTGCGGAACATGCCGCAGCGGGAATACGCCTTCTATACGATAGCCAACAGCATGCAGGGGACGATGAGCCTGGTGGCGGACATCGGCATCAGCTCCGCCGTCATGGCGATGGGCGGGCGCGTCTGGCAGGACAGGCGCCTCCTGGGGCGGGTCATTCGTTCCGGGTTGCAGCTCCGTTACCGGCTCGCCGTCGCGGGCGCGCTCGTCGTCTCTCCGTTCATGATTTTTCTTCTCATGCGCGAGGGGGCGGGCGTCGGTTACGCCCTCGTGCTCCTGGCGCTGGTGCTGGCGGCGCTGGCGTTTCAACTGACCTCCAGCATATTGGGCGTGCTGCCGCGCCTTCACGCGCAGATAAAGAGAGTCCAGTACCTCGACCTCGCATCGTCCGTCGTGCGCGCGGGCTTCCTTGGCATGGCATGCCTGATTTTCTTCAACTCCGCCGTCGCCCTCCTGCTCACGCTTCCCTCCGTCGTTTTTCAGTTCGTCTTCCTCCGGCGCTGGGCCGCGGAACTCATGGACGTCACGGAGGAGGCGACAGCCGAGTATCGCGCCGAGATCATGAAGGTCATCAGGAGCCTGGCGCCCAACGCGGTCTTCTATTTTTTCCAGGGGCAGATCGGCGTTTGGTTGATCGGCATATTCGGCAAGGCGGAGGGAGTGGCGCAGGTCGGCGCGCTCGGACGCCTTGGCATGCTGTTCGGCATCGTCAGTTCCGTCATGGCGACGGTGATCATCCCCCGCTTCGCCAGGTGCCAGGATGTCGGCCTGCTTCGGCGGCGGTACATCCAGATCGTGGGTTTTTGCGGCTTCGTAGCCGCCGTTCTCGTCGGCGGCGCCATGCTTTTCACGCGGCAGTTTCTCTGGCTGCTGGGGAAACAATATGGGAATCTCCATGCCGAGTTTCTCCTTATGGTGCTCTCCAGCGTTACGAATTTCATCGTGGCCACCATGTGGTCCCTGAACGCCTCGAAAGCCTGGGTCGGACTTTCCTGGTTGTACATCCCCATCACGCTCGTCTCCGACGCGATCCTGCTGCCGTTGCTCAATCTGTCCACCGTCAGCGGAGTGCTGCTTTTTTCCTGGCTGCCGCAAATCCCCCTCTTCGGCCTGCAAGTGCTCCTCGCCTCCGCGGGGCTTCGCAAGGAAAGGGCGTTCGCTGAAAGATGAATCTCGAATCCCTCAGGCGAAAAGTATTTCCCTCGCACGTTTCGACCAAGGAGTTCCTCCGCTTCGCGCTGGGTTGCGCGGGCCTGGACCTGCGTTTGCGCGGGGCGGATCGCGTGCGCGGCGTGAATCTCCTGGATGACGTCGCGGTGCTCATTCCGAAGACAACCCCGCAAACGGTGTTCGACGTCGGCGCGCACCACGGCGAGAGCGTCTTCAAGATTTGCGGCCTGTTGCGCGAGCCGGTCGTGCACTCCTTCGAGCCTTCGCCCGAATCGTTCAAGGTGCTGCGGGAAAAGTTTTCGGGCCGTCCGAACCTGCGCTTGAATAACATGGCGGTCGGCGCTTCGCCCGGCTCGGTCGCCTTCCACGAGTACGAGGGATCGGCGTTGAACTCCGCGCTTCCGGTAAATCGCGATACGCCCAACGCCGCCTGCGACGCGCGGCTGCTCCGCACGGTCGAGGTGCAAATGGAGACCGTGGACGCCTATTGCGCCCGCGAAGGCGTCGGGCGGATCGACTGGTTGAAGATCGACGCCCAGGGCTACGACCTCCAGGTGTTGAAGGGCGCGCGCCGGATGTTGTCGGAGGGACGGATAGCCGTCGTGACCCTGGAGGTGAACTTCATACAGATGTACGAAGGCGAAGGCTCCTTTTGCGACATCCTGCATTACATGGAGCCGCTTGGCTGTCGTCTGGTGGATCGCTACGACGCGAACTACCTGGACAACCGGCTCAGTTGTTGCGATCTCCTTTTCGCGCGCGGGAAACCGGCATGAGCGAGCCCGTCCGGTTGAGCGTCGCGCTCGTGACCCGAAACCGCCCCGACTCGCTGGAACGCTGCCTCAAGAGCCTCCGCGCCCAAAACGTCCAGCCGGAGGAAGTGGTCATTTCCGATGATTCCGACGATGCGTTCGCTCCCCAAGTCGAAGCGCTCGCCGGGCGTTACGGATGCCGCTGCATCAAAGGCCCCCGGCGCGGCCTTTACGCGAACCGCAACCACGCGGCTGCGGCGTGCGGCGGCACGCACGTCCGGACCATGGATGACGACCACGAGTTTCCCGCCGGCCATTTTGAGATCGTGATGAAAAGGATCCGATCCAGCCCCGAGAGCATCTGGATCATCGGCGAATTTGGCGGCGGGCTGCCGCCGAGGTTTCCGGTTCCCTGCCCGGGCGAAATCCACCCCCGGGGTTTCAGCAAGACTCCGGAGAACCCGGACGACTGTTACGGGATGAGCGACGGCGCGGCTGTTTTCCCAAAGGAGGTCCTGGCCCGGCATCCCATGCTCGAACAGTTTCCAATGGGCGTCAGCTACCTGGAGTTCGGAGCGCGGTTGAAGGCCCTCGGGCGGCGGCTGCGGCAAATCCCGGAGACCTACGTCATACACCATTGCGTCTTCGGCCCGGCGGAACCTGTCCGCGCGCGGAATACGGACAAGTCCGCGTTCATCGCCGCGCTGCTCACGTACACGACGTATCTGCCGGATTGGAAACGCGCCGTGGAGTGCGTCTTTTCCTTCGCCGCGCGGGGGATCGCCACCGCCGTCTTTCGCCGGAACAACACGCTCACCATCCCCGACTTTTTCACGTGCCTCGGCCTTGCCCGCTCACTTCGCCGCGATTTCCTGGCGAATCGGGTGTAGCTTCTCCACTTACGGGTTGCCAGAGCCGCCGCGATTTCCTGTAATGAAACGCTCCCCCCTCCCTCATTCATGCACCTAGTCCATCGCCAAACCTGCCGCGTCTGCGGCTCCCATGCGCTCACCACCGTCATCGACCTCGGGGAGCAATATTTGCAGGGATCCTTTTACAAGCCGGACAAGGAAATCCCGCCGCTGCGCAAGATCCCCTGCGTGCTGGTGCGGTGCGATCCCGCGCGCGATGAAAACGCCTGCGGCCTGCTCCAGATGAAGCACACCGTTCCGGCGGAGATTTTGTATTCGGCGTACTGGTATCGCTCCGGCACGAACCGGACGATGCGCGATCATCTCCAGGGGATCGTGAAAGAAGCCCTCTCGATGACCGGTTTGCAAAACCCCACCGTGCTCGATATCGGCTGCAATGACGGAACCCTTCTTCGCTCTTATCCCGAGCAGGCCCGGCGCATCGGCATCGACCCCTCGGACGTCGCGTCGCAGGCGGGGCCTGGGCTGGAGGTCATCCGCGACATCTTTCCTTCCAAGGAACTGGACACGCTCCTCGGCGGCAATCGCCTCGACATCATCACCTCCATCGCCATGTTCTACGACCTGGAGGACCCGGTCGCCTTTTGCCTGAGCATCGCCTCCGTGCTCGCGTTCGAAGGCCTCTGGATTTTCGAGATGTCGTACATGCCGTCCATGCTGGAGCAGACTTCCTACGACACCATCTGCCACGAGCACATCGAGTATTACAGCCTCGCGGTCATCCAGAACATCCTGGGGCGCGCGGGTTTGAAGGTCGTGCGGGCGGAGTTCAACGACATCAACGGCGGGAGCATCCGCTGTTATGCCACGCATGCCGGCTGCTTCGCCTACAAAAACGACGAATGGGCCCGCCGCCTGGCGCAACTCCACCAGAAGGAGTTCGACCTGGAACTCGATACGGACAAACCCTACAAGCATTTCCAGGAGAGGATAAACGTGCATGGGGAAAAGCTCCTGCGCCTCTTGAAAGACCTGAAGCGGCAGGGGAAGCGCATCCACGTTTACGGCGCCTCGACCAAGGGCAACACGATTCTTCAATGGTGCAACATCGACAACCGGCTCGTCGATTTCGCGGCGGATCGCAACAAGGACAAGCACGGCGCGCGCACCATCGGCACGGACATCCCCATCATCAGCGAGGAGGAATCCCGCGCGATGAAGCCGGACTATTATTTCGTCCTGCCCTGGCATTTCGCGGAGGAATTCCTCGAACGCGAAACTCCGACGATGCAGGCCGGCACGGCGATGATCTTCCCCCTGCCGGAGGTCAAAATCTTCAAGTGGGCGAACGGAAGGGTCGAGACGGAGACCTTTTAACCCAAAGGAGCCGATGATAACGGTTCTCCTCCCGGTCAGGAATGTGGACGGCATCATCGAGGAATGCCTTTCCGCCGTCACGTGGGCCGACGAAGTCCTCCTTGCCGACGGAGCCAGCACCGATCGCACCCTGGAGATCGCCGCCAGGTTCCCGAATGTCCGCGTCATCCAGCACCCCTCCCGCGATATCCGCGTGGTCGTCACGGAGACCGAGCCGATGGCCCGAAACCCGTGGATATTCTGGTTGTGCGCGGATGAGATCGTGACCCCCGAGTTGGGCAGGGAGATCCAGGAGCGTTGCGCGTCGGCCGGGCCGGAGATCAGCGGATTCTGGGCGCCGTCGCGCGATGTCCAGTTCGGCGTAAAATGGGATTCGGGCGATCCCTGGCCGCGCATCTGGCGCAAGGGGCGCGCGAAATTCGCGTTCAAGGCGATGCACGAAATGCCCGTCATCGTGGGCGAGATGCCCATGCTCAAGAACATCTTCTGGCACGTCAACAATCCGAATATCCGCACCTTGATCCCCAAATTCCTGCGCTACCAGTATGTGGACGCGCAGGCCGCCACCGACGAGGAATGCGCGCGCGTCAGCGTCTCGTTCTGGAACCTGATGGCGCGCTTCTGCTTCCACGCGTTCCGGTGGTATTGGCCGCGTCGCCGGACGGGGTATCCTGGCGTGGCGTGGGCGATGTGCGTCGCGTTTTCGCAGGTAACCCGGCAACTCCTGGCCGCCGAGGAACTGCGCATCCGGCGCGGGCTGACGAAACGCGACACGCACGGATGGGGCTGACTCCCCGATGCGGATCGCCTTTGTTTGCAGTTCGCTGGAACCCGGGCGCGACGGGGTGGGGGATTATTGCCGC
Organism: Spartobacteria bacterium; assembly: GCA_021324825.1. GTDB lineage: Bacteria > Verrucomicrobiota > Verrucomicrobiia > Chthoniobacterales > Chthoniobacteraceae > JAJPII01. The sequence continues at coordinate 67,489 of JAJPII010000016.1, forward strand.
GGATTGGCCGAGGAACTGACGGCGCTCGGCCATGAGGCGGCGCTCGTGGCCTTCAACGACCGGTTCATCGCGGACTTCGCGGCGGTTCAGGAAACGCCAGCTCTTCTGCGCCTGCCGCGCAACCTGGAGTGGAAAAAGAAAACGCGCCTGGCCCGCGCCTTCCTCGACAAGTTCCAGCCCGGATGGGTCAGCATTCAGTTCGTCTGCTACGGATTCAACGACCGGGGGATCGTCGCGGGCCAGGCGAAGCATCTCAAAGCCCTGGCCGCCGGGCGGCGCGCGCACGTGATGCTGCATGAACTCTGGATCGGCGAGGAGAGCGGCGCCAGCCTCAAGCATTGGGTCATTGGCCGGATTCAAAAGGCGTGCATTCTGTCCTTTTTAAAACAACTGAAGCCGGATGCCGCCCATGTCGCCGACGCTTCTTTCCGGGGCATCCTGGCCAGGAACGGTTTCCGGGCCGGTCTCCTCCCGCTTTTCGGCAACATCCCGATAGTGACGCCGGCGGGCTGGATGGCGGCCGAACTGCTGAAGCTCGGCGTCACCCCGGAAAACCGGGGCGAATACTGCATCATCGGCGTTTTTGGCGCCATTCCGCCCGAGTGGTCTGTCGAGGATTTCCTGCAAGCCGTATCGCAACCCGCCGGCGAACTGGGCAAGCGCCTGATTCTCCTGACAATCGGCATTCATTCCCCCGAATCGCTCGAAAAACTGCGCGCCATCTCCGGGCGCATCCCGGTCGTAAGCTTCGGCCCGGAAACACCGGAGCACATCTCCGAGTTCCTGCGGGAGATCGATTTCGGAGCGGCGACAAGCCCATGGAGCCTTTTGGGAAAAAGCGGCGCGGCCGCCGCGATGCTCGAACACGGTTTGCCGGTGCTCGTCTTTCGGGATGATGAGGATTTTCGCGTCGAAATCGTCCAGAACCCCCGGTTTATAAAGATGGATTTGAAGTGGAATTCCCTGCGCGCCGCCAAACAGCCGCCAAGACGCGCCAGGCCGGAAATAGCGGAGAGCCTGCTCCGTGACATGAAGGCCGCGGAAGCCGGAACATCGCCTTGCTCGTAACCTACAACTCCCCGAACAGGCCGATCCATTACCAATACGCCGCCGCGCTGGCGGCCGCCGGCTGCCTCAAGGCGTTTGTCAGCGGGTTTTCCCGGTTCAGCCCGCGCTCGCCCCTCCCGGAAGTGGGCGACCGCTTGATTCGCGCGGATCATGTACAAAACCTTTTTCTGGCCGGGCTTAAATTTCGCCTGCCTGTCGCGGTCAATGACGAACTGGCGTATTGGAGCAAGCTTTGGCTCGATCACCTTTCGGAAGAACCGGCCCGCAACTCCGATCTGTTCCTGTTCTACAACGGCGCCGGCCTTGGCACTGCGAGGCGTCTGCGAGGAACGGGGGTGGTGCGGGTCGTGGAGGTCGTCAACTCCCACGTGTTGTTGCAGGAGGAAATCCTGCGGGAGGAACACGCGAGGCTCAAGCTGCCCTTCCGCCCCTTCCACAAGCGGGAAACAGCGCGCCGGGTGCGGGAGTATGAAGAAGCCGACGCCATTCTCTGCCCCTCGGAGTTCGCCCGGTTGTCGTTCATCGAAAGGGGGATTCCGGAAGGGAAAATCATGAAGGTCGTGTATGGGTTGACGCTGGAACCGGTGGAACGCCGGGCGGATCGCGACCCGGACCTCTTCCGGGTCTTGTATGTCGGGCAGATCAGTATTCGCAAAGGGCTGCGCTATCTCGTGGAAGCCTTCGACAAACTGAAGCGCCCCGGCAAAGAGCTTCTCATCGTCGGGCCGCGCGCTCCCGTCACCGGACTCGAAGGCATGTCGATCCCGGCAGGCGTAAAGTTCGCCGGGACTCTCAAGGACGCCGGGCTTGCGGCCGCGTATCGATCCGCCTCGGTGTTTGTGTTGCCCAGCGTCGAAGATGGCATGGGATTGGTGATGGGCGAGGCTCTCTCCTTCGGCGTGCCGGTCATCGCGACCGTCAATACCGGCGCGGCGGATCTTTTTACAACGGGCGTGGAAGGGTGGCGCGTTCCGATTCGCGACCCGGAGGCTATTCGGGAAAAACTTCAACTGCTCGCGGACGACCCCGCCGCGCTCGCGGCCATGTCCGCCTCCGCCGCCGCGCGCAGCCGCGCGCAGGGCGGCTGGGACGCCGCCGGGCGGCTGTTGGTCGAGAATTTGCGGTCGTTGACGAACCGCCGGTGAAGCGCGGGGGAATCCCCCCTTGCTAATGCCCGCAAATCGGCCACGGTATCAGTGCGGTGAAATGATGGATCGAGAAGAGAACAAGGCAAGGCTGCTGCGGCGGCTTCTTTTTGCGCTCGTCGTGACGCTGGTCTTCGAAGGGCTGCTCAGGAAATTTTTTGTCAGCTTCTCGAACATCATTTTTTTCATGAAGGATTTCCTGGCCTTCGTAATCGGAGCCGTCCTGTTGACCTGCCATATTCCCAGGGGGGGGCGGTGGTTTCTCGCCGGTTACTGGATGTTGTGCCTCATGTTTCTCCCTCTCATCGTGCTCACGTGGGTGCACGACCCTTTGCTGGCCGTCTTCGGGACAAAGCAATATTTGTTGTTCCCCCTGGTTGCGCTTGCCGCCGCCGTCGCCTTCTCCGAAGGCTCGGATGAGGAAGTGGCCCGTTTTTTTCGCTCCGCCGCATTCTTCATCATCCCGACGACGCTCCTCGCGCTGGCCCAGCTTGGTTTGGGAGGCAACAACTGGCTGAACATGACGGTCGGCGGCACGAGCATGGAGGACTTCAGCGCGGGCGGCGAGTTGCGCGTTTCCTCCACGTTCCCGTTCGTCGCGCAGTACACCATGTTCCTGAACGCGCAGATGTACATCATCTCCTTCCCGCTCTTTACGAAGATCAAAGCCCAGACCGGCTGGTCCAGCGTCCTGTATATCCTTCTCCTTCCGCTCTTGATTCTCGGCATTTTCGCCACCGGTTCCCGCGGCGCCGTGCTGGGCGGTCTTTTCATCGCCGGGCTTTCCTGGGGGCTCACGCTCATGAGGGGGAGGATAAAGGGCGCCGCCTGGATGGTGACGCTGGCCGGGCTGGGTTTGGTGGCGCTGGTTTGGGTAAAAGCGGTCTTTCCGGACGCTTTCGCCGCGTACGACGCGCGCTCCGCCGGTTCCGCGGAACAGTCGCACACCAAGGAGATGTCGGAAAGAGTCATTGGCGTCTTAACCGGTTGGACATCGGGCATCCAAGGCGCGCCCCCCACTTTGTTCGGATACGGTCTCGGCGTCATGAGCAACGGTTCGGAAAAGTTGAGCCAGTATGCGGCGTCCTGGCGCAGGGGCGGGAGATGGACCGAGACGGACCTGGCGACGACTCTTTTCGAAGGCGGCTATTATCTCATCGTGATCTGGATCGGTTTTCGGATCATGGTGTTGGGCGTGCTTTTTCTCCTCTACCTCCAGGGGAAGCTCTCGACGTTCTACCTGCCGGCGACTTTTTGCCTGGCTTACCTTTTGGTCGTGGGGCCGATTGCTACGCTCAGCATCCAGCCGCCGCAGGCGATCTGGTTCTGGCTCGCGACAGGCGTGCTGATCGCGGTCCTTTCCAGGGGGGATCGGCCCCGGACCCTTGATGGCATCGACCTGAACGGGACAACCGAGGCCGCTGCCGAGGTGATCGGCCGCCGCGGGCGGAGCGTCTACGCGGAGCGTCTCCACGCCATGAGCGATGACTAACGGGCGGCGGATCCTCATCTTCGACTCGCACCCCGTTCAATACAAAGCGCCCGTTTACCAGGAATTGCAGCGGTTGCGGCCCGGAAGGTTTAAGGTGATTTATTTCACCGATTGCTCGGTGCGCGGACACATCGACCCGCAGTTCGGCGCGCCCGTGGCCTGGGACGTGCCGCTCATGGAAGGCTACGACAACAAGGTGTTGAACAATGAACGCGGCACGCCGCTTACCGCGCGCCGGAGCCTCCACGGCAAGGGCGTCTTCCGACTCCTGAAAAAAGAAGCGCCCGACGCCGTCCTTCTCTCCCAATTCCATTACGAAGCGGATTGGGTCACGTTTTTCTCGTGTCTGTGGCTCGGCATACCCATCTGGATACGGCACGAAACGCAGGATGACGCCTTTGCAAGGCCGCGCTGGAAAGCGTGGTTGAGGGGGATCGGCTACTCGCTGGTTTATTTGAAAATCGACCAGGCGTTCTACATCGGCGCGCTGAACAGGGAACACCTGCTTCGCCACGGGATGAAGCCCGCGAGGCTTCATTTCTCCCCGTATTGCGTCGCGTCTCCGTTCGAGACGATGACCCTGGAGCAAAAGCGGACGCGCCGCGCGGCCCTGCGGCGGGAATTGGGGGTGAAGGAGGACGAGACGCTCGTGATGTTCTCGGGGAAGCTCATCGGGAAAAAAAACCCGGAGTTGCTGCTGGAAGCGTTCTCCCCGCTGGAATCGCGCTTCAAGCTTCTCTATGTCGGGACGGGCGATCTGGAAGGCAGGCTCAAAAAACGGGCGGAAACGTTCGGCTCGCGTGTCGGCTTTGCCGGCTTTGTGAATCAGTCGAGCCTGCCGTCCTATTACCTCGCCGCGGACATCCTCGTCCTTCCTTCCAAACGAATGGGAGAGACTTGGGGGCTTGTCGTAAACGAGGCGCTGCACGCCGGCTGCGCCGTCGTCGTGACCGACGCCGTCGGCTGCCACCGCGAGTTTGGCGGGTGGGAGCGGGTGCGCGTGATAAAGGACGGAGACGCCGCCGGTTGCGCGTTTGCCCTGGCCGAGCTCGCGCGTCATGAACGCTCCTTCGACTGGTGCGCGGGCCTCATGCAAAGCCACAACGTCAAGGCCGCGGCCGCCGGCATCGCTTCGATGATTTGAAAATCCTCCTCTCGTCCTATTGCTTCTCGCCGAGCGTGGGGGGAATCGAGACGGCCTCCGAAGTTCTGGCGACCGAGTTTGTCCGCGCCGGTCACGAGGTGCGCCTCATCACCCAAACCGCGAAACCGGATGTGCGCGAATGGCCGTTTGAAGTGTTCCGAACCCCGTCCGCCGGCCTCCTCTTCAGCCTGGTCCGCTGGTGCGATCTGTTTTTCCACAACGCGATCAGCCTGAAAACGGCGTGGCCGCTCCTTTTTATTCGGCGCCCATGGGTTGTCTCCCACCAGATGTGGGTGGCGAGATTGGACCGCGGCCTGGGCTGGCAGGACCGCCTCAAGCGATTCCTGCTCCGTTTTTCCACGAACGTCTCGGTCAGCCGCGCCATGGCGGCCGATCTGCAGGTTCCTTCCGTGGTGATCGGCAATCCTTATCGTGACAAAATCTTCATGCGCCGCGACGTCGGAGCGCGGAATAAAGAACTGGTTTTTCTCGGACGCCTTGTTTCGGACAAAGGCGCGGATTTGCTTCTGACCGCACTCGGGATATTACGCCGGGAAGGGATCGTTCCTTCATTGACGGTCATCGGCTCGGGGCCGGAAGAACCGGCGTTGCGACTCCAGGCGAGGGAGCTTGGCCTTTCGGGGCAGGTGGAATTTGCCGGTTCGCAAACGGGCGCGCCCCTCGCCGAACTCTTGAACCGACATAAAATACTTGTCGTTCCCTCGCGCTTCCATGAGCCGTTTGGCATTGTGGCGCTGGAAGGGATCGCGTGCGGCTGCGCGGTAGTGGGGTCGGCGGAAGGCGGGCTGCCGGACGCGATAGGACCGTGCGGTCTTACGTTTCCAAATGGCGACGCCGTGGCGCTGGCCGCGGCGTTGAGGAAGCTCCTGATCGAGGGCTGTTCGGGTGAAGGCGCGTCCGCGCACCTTGCGAAACACACCGCGAAGGCGGTCGCAGCCGCATACCTGGCTGTATTTAAAAAGGCCGCGCGAAAGGAAGTCGTGAAAAGGCTGCTGATCTATTCGCCGCAAATGGTTTTGTATGGCGGCATGGAGCGTCACATCTGCCTGCTGGCGCGGGAATGCGCGCGGAACGGGTTTGAAGTCCGGTTGGTCACGACGAGCAATTCCCTGCATCCCGACATCAAGCGGGGGCTCGTGGAGTGCGGCATCCGCCTTCACGAATTGGGGATCGCGAGCGGGAAGGCGCCAATCCTGTTGAAAATCGCGTGGCTTCTTTTCACGGCGATCCGCATGCGGTTCATTCGCTGGGGCGTGATTTACACCAACGGACAGAGCGGTCTTGTCCCCCTCCTTTGGATCGCGGCGCGGCGCGGGGCGCGGAGGGTTCACCATCATCATACCTCCGCGAGTTCTGTCGAACAGGCCGGCTGGCATTGGCTCTATAAATGGACGCTTGTTTCCGTTCCCGAGATCATCGCATGCAGCGAAACGACCAAGGCCGCGATCCAACAAGCGTGCAACCGGAGCGACGTTGTTTTTCTGCCCTATATCACGCCAAGCCTCGCGAAAGCCGTAGAGATCAAGGACAAGGTTTACTCGCCGGATTCCATTCTCCATTTTGGATATTTCGGCCGGCTTTCGCCTTCCAAGGGAATCGATGAGATCTGCCAATTGAGCGACGCCCTGGCGGCCTCTGGGATCCGCTGGCACATCTATGGTGCAGGCGACGCATATCCTGAATCGCGCTTCAGCAACTACCCAGCGCTTACGTATCACGGCCTGTGCCTGGAACAGGAAGCTTATGCAAAGGCTTTGCGCGGCATGGACGCGGTGGCGCTGTTTTCCCGGCATAGCGAAGGCATGCCTCTTTCGTTGATCGAGGCGATGTCATTGGGACTTCCGTGGATCGCGACGGACAGGGGGGGCGTCCGGGAATTGGCGTCCGGCAAGGAAAACAGCATCCTCATCCCAGCGGACGCTTCCATCGACGACATAAAACGTCTCGTGGAGGAATTGGCCGCTCGCATCCGTGCGTGCGGGACATCGCGCGAGGCGCAACGGCGTTTTTATGACGAGCGGTTCGCGCCGGAACGGGTCGCTTCCAAATGGATTGAATTTTTCACCGCCGCGCATCGGGAGGCGCAACTGACGAACCCGCCCGCCCCGTCAAATGGATGATCTGCACGCCAGGCGAACCGCCGCCGCCGCGACGACTCTTGGCATTTCCAACGACGCCATCCATGAGGCCGTCCTGCGCGCGATTCCCAGGCTTCCCGCGCCCGGAGATTTGCTCGACTTCGGCGCGGGCTCGGGAGGGTTGCTCCGGCGGGTCGACGGAAGCCAGCCCTTCCGTTCGCTTTGCGGCGTCGATATCATGCCGCGCCCCGCGGGCCTGCCGGAATACATCGCTTGGACCGCCGGCGATTTGAACGAACCGGCTCCGTACCCCGGCGAGTCGTTTGACATCATCGTCTCCTCCGAAGTCATCGAGCACCTGGAAAACCCGCGCGCGACGCTGCGCGAATGGGCGCGTTTATTGCGGCGCGGCGGGTTCGCCGTCTTCTCGACCCCGAACAACGAGAGTGTGCGCTCCCTGCTGAGGCTTTGCTTCCTCGGCCACTTCGCGGCGTTTGGCGATCTGAGCTACCCGGCGCACATAACGGCGCTTCTTCGCAAGGACATCGAACGGGCCTGCGCCGAGGCCGGTTTCGAGATGCGCGGATTCACGTTTTCGCACCTCGGCGGCTTGCCTTTCAGCCGGCGCATCACCTGGCAGAATCTTTCCTTCGGCCTGCTCGGCGGCCTGCGTTTCAGCGATAACATCGTGGCCGCGGCGAGGAAAAGGTGAAGCGCATCCTGGTCCATCGGCTCGGGAGCCTGGGCGACACCGTGGTCGCCCTGCCGGCCTTGCGTTTGATTCGCCATCGCTTCCCGGACGCCGAAATCACCGTGCTCACGAACCCGCCCGTCTCGGGAAAAGCCGCGCCCCTGGAAGCCGTCCTTGAAAACACGGGTCTTTACGATTCGCTGCTTCGTTATCGCATCGGCATGCGCGAACCCGGCGAATTCCTGAAGCTCCGCGATTCCATAAGGAGCGGCCGCTTCGATCTTGGCATCTCGCTGGCCGCCTTCCGCGGGCTGCCGGGCAGCCTGCGCGATGTCCTGTTCTTCAAGGCGACCGGCATCCCGCGGATGATGGGCATCCCTTTTCGCCGCGAGGATCGGGAGCCCCGGTTCCTGCCGACGGGATTGTATGAATCGGAAACCAGCCGTCTTGTGCGACGGGTTCGCTCTTTGGGGGAAATCGACCTGGATGAACCGCGCTGGTGGGACCTCGGCCTGCGGCCCGAGGAGGAAGAGTGCGCGCGGGAGTTGCTGGCAGCCGCCGGCATCAACGGCCCTTTTTTGGCGGCGAGCGTCGGCACCAAGGTTCCGATGAAGGATTGGGGGCAGCCGAACTGGGAGACCCTGTTTGGAAAGATTCGCGAACTGCCGGCCGTCTTCCTCGGCGCGGAGGATGAGGGGGAAAGAAGCCTGGCGCTCGCGGCGGGTTCCAGGGCGTCCACGGCGGATTTCTGCGGGAAGACTTCGCCCAGGATCAGCGCCGCCATCCTGCGGCGCGCGGCGCTCTTCCTCGGACACGATAGCGGCCCGATGCACCTCGCCGCGTGTTCCGGCGTCCCGTGCGTCGCAATTTTTTCCGCGCGCAACCCGCCGGGACAGTGGTTCCCGCACGGGAAAGAGAATACGATCCTCTACCCCAAGCTTCCTTATAAGCGGGAGTTGATGGACGACTTCGATTATCAGAAAAGAGCCATGGCCACCATCACCCCGGAGGAGGCGTTCGCGGCCATCGCCTCGTACTCGGGACGCTTTTCAAAATGAAGTTACTCCGCACCCTCACCCGCACCGATCATAAATCCCTGCCCGGACGGCTGCTGCGGCTGCCGTTGCGGCTCGTCCCTTCCGGCGCCGTCATCCGCATCCCGAGCGGCGTCAACAAGGGCTTCCGCTGGGTCTGCGGGTCGAGCATACAGCGTTGCTGGTTTGGCACCTACGAGATGGAAAAACAGGATTTCGTGGCCCGCGCCGTCAGGCCGGGCATGACCGTCTGGGATGTCGGCGCGAACGTGGGATTCTACACCCTCGCTTTCGCCCGCCTCGTCGGCGGCGCGGGTTCGGTTTATGCCTTCGAGCCGATGGCGGCGAACGTCGCGTATCTCCTGCGGCATGTCGAAATGAACGGTCTTATCAACGTGAAAATCATCCAGACCGCCCTTGGCGGCTCGGATGAGATCGTCGGCTTCAGCGCCACCCGCGCCAGTTCCCAAGGCTCCGTGACGGACCGAGGCCGCAATTATCTCATTCCCGCGATGACGCCTGGAAATTTCCTCAAGACCTTTCCCGAATCCCTCCCGCATCTCATCAAGCTCGACATCGAGGGGGCGGAAGGCGCCGTCCTCGCCGCGGCCGAGCCGTTGCTGGTCGAACATTCCCCCGACATCCTCCTGGCGTTGCACGGCAGGGAGCAGGAGGAAAAGTGCCGCGCGCTGCTGACGCGCATTGGATACCGGCTCTTTTACACGGACGGCGCGGAGGTCTCGGGAGAACTCGTGAGCGACGAGATTTTCGCGACGCGGCGCAGCCTATGAAAATCGTAATCATTGGATGCGGGCCCACTGGATTGGGAAGCGCCTGGCGCCTCGAGGAGCTGGGACACGACGACTGGAGCGTGGTCGAGGCGCACGATTATCCGGGCGGGCTGGCGACTTCCTTCACGGATGACCAGGGGTTTACGTGGGACATCGGCGGTCACGTCCAGTTTTCACATTACGAATATTTCGACCGGTTGATGGACGTTCTGCTTTCCCCGGAGGGGTGGCTTCATCACCAGCGGGAGTCCTGGGTTTGGATGCGGGAACGTTTCATTCCGTACCCGCTGCAAAATAACGTCCGCAGGCTTCCGCCCGGCGAGTTGGAGCAGTGCCTGAAGGGTTTGCTGCAAATCTACAAAAACCCGCCGCCCAGGCCCGCGAATTTCCGCGAATGGATACTGGCCGCGTTTGGCGCGGGCATCGCGGAGGCGTTCATGCTGCCGTATAACTTCAAGGTATGGGCCTTCCCGCCCGAGAAGATGAATGCCGCCTGGGTGGGCGAGCGTGTCGCGCCCACGGATATCAACCGCGTTTTGCACAATCTCGTCCACCAGGAGGACGATCTCTCCTGGGGGCCCAACAACCTCTTTCACTTCCCGCTGCGCGGCGGCACGGGCGCCATATGGAAGGAGTGCGCAAGGCGCCTGCCCGCCGGAAAATTCAGGTGGGAAACGCGGATCCAGAAGATCGACCTGGAAAAGCGGCTTCTCCATACGAAGCAGGGCGAGGCCATCGCTTACGACAAGCTCATCAGCACCATTCCGTTGAAGGAACTGATCCGGGCAGCCGGTCTCGCGCAATTTCACGACATGGCGGAGAAGGGGCTGTTGTATTCCTCTTCCAACATCATCGGAATCGGGCTCGAGGGGAAGGTTCCCGACTCCTTGAAGACGAAATGCTGGATGTATTTTCCCGAGGATAATTCCCCCTTTTATCGCGTCACCGTTTTCAGCAATTATTCCCCGAATAACGTGCCGGATATTTCAATGAATTGGTCCTTGATGGCGGAGGTGTCGGAGTCGCCGGGCAAGCCGGTCAATCAGGAAACGCTGGTCGAGGATGTCATCCAGGGGTTGCGCAACGTCCGCATGCTGGACGGCGGGAGTCGCATCGTCTCGACCTGGAAATATCGCGCCGCATACGGCTATCCCACGCCGGGTCTCCACCGGGATGAAGCGCTCTCGGCCATCCTCCCGCACTTCGAGCGGCATGACGTTTATTCCAGGGGCAGATTCGGAGCCTGGAAGTACGAAGTCAGCAACCAGGACCATTCCTTCATGCAAGGGCTGGAAGCGGCTGAACGGCTGCTGCGCGGGAAACCGGAAATAACGGTGAACGATCCGAACCACGCCAACAGCAAGAAGCATCCCTTTCCGTTCGAGCGGTGGAAATGAAGATCAATCTCGTCCTCGGCCACCAGCTTGCTTTTCCTCCGTTGCGCGGCGGGGGCGTCGAGAATTTGAACTGGATGCTCGCGAAAGAATACGCGCGCCTGGGGCACGAAGTAGTCGCATACTCGCGGGCCGCGGAGAACCTTGCCGCGCGGGAGACGGACTCGCACGGCATCCGGCACATCCGCGCCAGGGGCTACGACCTGCTGCCCAACCTCTGGCTTGATCACCTCAACGCGCTGCGATGGATGTTCCAGCTCATTCCCTTGCTTGAACCGGCGGACGTCACCTCCTTCCATACGCCGTTTTCATTTTTGCTCAGGCATCGGCGGGGGCTTGGGGTCTGCACCCATACGATACACCGCACTCCCAAGCGCATCGTGCCGCTCTATCGCGGGCTGGATCGCGTCTATTGCGGGAGCGACGCGGTTGTCCAACAGGCGCGCGCCATCGATCCGCGCATCGACAACCTCAAACGGGTTCACAACTGCATCGCCATCCCCGCGGATGCGCAGCCGCCGCTCTCCCGACCGCCTGGCGCTTCGCTCCTCTTCCTCTACGTCGGCCGGTTCGTTGAGGACAAAGGACTCGCCTCGCTCGTCGAAGGGTTCAAATCTTCGTTGAAGGATCATCCGCAAAACCGGCTGAAAACCGTCGGCCCGCAACTGGACGGGGACGGCGCGGACACGGCGTTTTTCAGGCGGATGTCCGAGTTTGTCAACGCCGGCAAACTGCAGGACAAGATCGAGTTCATGCCGCCGATCTTTGACAAGGCTAAGTTGAACGCCCTTATCGCCGGCGCGGACGTTATATGCGTTCCGACGTTGACGGGCGAAACGTTCAGCATGGCCGTTTTGGAAGGGATGGCCCTCGCGAAACCGCTCCTGGTCTCCGACTTCGGCCCCATGCCCGAAGCCGTCGAACACCTGGTCACCGGCTACGTGGCGCGGGCGGACGACGCCACGGACATCGCCAGGGGGATGGCATTCTTTTCAACCAACGCGGCGGACCTTTCCCGGCTTGGAAACGCCGGCTTCGAGAAGGCGAAGCGCTGCTTTTCCGTGGAAAAGATCGCCCGCGAATACCTGGAGGACTTCGAGACTCTTAGGCGGCGGATCACCTGGGATGAAGCTTCAGGGCGGGATGCGAGACGAACAAATGCCAGGTGACGGCCTGGAACGCCTCCGAGTGCGGGGTGACGCGCTCCGGGTTTACCGCCGGGATGAGGACGCAGGCGTCGGCCACCCGGGCCGTGCGGCCGCCATCGCCCCCGAGGATGCCGACGATTGTCGCGCCCGTTTCCCTCGCCAGATCGAGGGCGGCGACGATGTGGGGGCTGACGTTTTTTTCGAGGTCGCCGCCGCCCACCGAGAGAACCAGCACCGCGTCCCTGGCGGAAAGACGGCTTCCGCGCAACCATTCGACGAAGACGGACGCCCACCCTTCGTCGTTGGCGCGCGCGGTCAGTTCGGAGACGTTGTCCGTGGGCGCGTAGGATTCGAATCCGCAAATTTTCCGGAAATCATTCACGGCATGGGACGCGTTCGCGGCGCTGCCGCCCGCGCCGAGGATGAAGAGCCGCCCTCCGCGCGCGCGCGCTTCCGCGAGGCGGGCGACGCAGCGCTCGATGGCGTCGCGATCCAGCCGGTCGATGACGGCTCGCGCTTCCTCGAGATATGTTTGGGCGAAGCTCACCGAAGATCGCACCTTACGCGGCCCCTCCGTTCCGGGCAATGATCATCACCCGATCTCCTCTTCGGATAACCCTGGGCGGCGGCGGCACGGACCTTCCTTCCTATTATACGCGGCACACCGGGTTTCTCATCGCGGCGGCCATCGACAAATATGTCTATGTCGCGCTGCACCGCGCGCTGAAGCCCTCGGGGACGGAGTGCGATGAAATCATGCGCGAAGCGATGAGGTTGCTGGGAATCGCCGGGGCCGATGTTGAAATGCATTCGATGGCGGACATCCCCGCCGGGACGGGCCTCGGTTCCTCCGGCAGTTTTACGACCGCGCTGCTCAGGGCCTTGCACGCGTTGCGCGGGAACCCTGTCCAGCCCGCGGAGCTCGCGGAACAGGCGTGCGACATTGAGATCAACCGATTGAACCAACCCGTCGGCAAGCAGGATCAACACATCGCCGCGCACGGAGGGGTGGCCTGCTTCGAGTTCCTGCCGGAGGGGCGCGTCAACGCGCGGCCGTTGAAGCTCGCGGAAGAGACGCTCCGCGCTCTCCAGGATAACCTGCTTCTTTTTTTCACCGGGTTCACGCGGTCGGCGTCCGCGATCCTGAAGGATCAGGACGACAGGAGTAAAAACGCGGACGCGGCAATGATCGAAAATCTCCACTGCATAAAGGAGCTTGCCAAGCGCGGCCTGCGGGCGCTGGAGGACGGCGACCTGGCGGAATTTGGCGCGTTGATGGACAAGCACTGGCAGTGCAAAAAGGAGCGTTCGGGCGCGATAAGCGCTCCGCAAATCAACGCGTGGTACGACGACGCCATGAAACACGGGGCGCTCGGCGGCAAGCTCGTCGGAGCCGGCGGCGGCGGGTTCCTGATGTTTTACGCCGGGGACAAAGCCGCGTTGCGGCACGCGATGCGTGGGCACGGACTGGAGGAAGTCCGTTTCCGGTTCGACTTCGAAGGGACGAAGGTGATAGTCGATTAGTGCCTGTCACGCGTTTTCGCCCGCTCTTAAGTTGTAGAGGCGGCTGTGTCAGCCGCCTAAGACATGGAAACCGCCTGGCGCTTTAACATTGTCTCCCGCTCCAGGCGGCTGGCACAGCCGCCTCTACAATGAGGGCGCATAGCGCATGACACGCTCTAACATGCCCGTTGCAATCCTCGCGGGCGGGCTCGGGACGAGGCTGGGTCCTCTCACAAAGAACCTGCCGAAGTCTCTCGTAAACGTTGCGGGCCGGCCATTTCTTGCCCACCAATTGGACCTGCTCCGGGAGCGGGGCGTCCGGCGCGCGATAGTGTGCGCCGGTCATCTCGGCGAAATGATACGCGACAAATTCGGCGGCGGCGCCGGGTGGGGGATCGAACTGGAATACAGCTTCGACGGCCCGGAATTGCTCGGCGCGGGCGGTGCGCTCAGGAAGGCTTTGCCGCTCCTGGGGCCGGCGTTCTACGTCCTTTACGGCGATTCGTATCTCCGGGCGGATTACCGCCAGGCGGCAGCCGCCTTTTTCGCTTTGGGAAAGCCGGCGCTCATGACCGTATGCGCAAATGACGGGATATGGGACAGCAACGTCCGGTTCGCCGGCGGCTGCATCGAAGTCTACGACAAGAGCAACCGCACGGCGGAGATGCGGCATATCGATTACGGGTTGAGCTGCCTTACGCCGGAAGCCTTCGACGGGCTTTCCGGGAACGGGCCGCACGCTCTCGAGGACGTCTTCCGCGAGCTTGCCGCATCGAAAAAACTCGCCGGGTTTGAAGTGAGCGAACGTTTCTACGAGATTGGCTCGCCGCGCGGGCTGGAGGAACTGGAGGCGCTGCTGAAAGGCAAGTCATAAAGACCTACGAACAGAAGAAATCCACCGACTCGCCCTGGACGCTCGGACAACGGGTGAAGATGCTGGCGTGGGACTTCGCGTGGGCCGTCTTTTGCGGCTGGACGCCCAAACCGTTCTCTCCGTGGCGGCTCCTTTGGCTGAAGCTTTTTGGCGCGAAGGTCGAGGGCCGGCCTTTCGTCCACCAAAGGGCCAGGATTCAGATTCCCTGGAACCTCACCCTGCGCGATGGCGCCTGTCTTGGTGACCGCGCGAACTGTTACACTTTGGGCGCGATTGAAATCGGCGCCGGGGCGGTTATCGCCCAGGAAGCCTATCTTTGCACCGGCACGCACGACTTCCGCAACCCGGCGATTCCGCTCATGACGGCGAGGATCACCATCGGCGAAGGCGCGTTCATCGGCGCGCGGGCGTTCATCCTGCCCGGCGTCAGCGTGGGGAGCCGCGCCGTGGTTGGAGCGTGCGCCGTTGTCACCAGGGACGTGCCGTCCGGGGCGATTGTGGCGGGCAATCCCGCCTCCGTGCGAACACCCCCGGCCGCCGAAAAAGGTTGAATATATCCTGAATCGTTAGCACGTTGAATTATCGCGCCCAGCGGTCAAGTTTAGGTTTAATGAGAAACGCCGGGGAATCATTCCTTACATCAGAGGCTGCCGCGTCACCGGCGGAACGCGCGCTGGTTCCCGTTTCCGTCCTCATGCCGATTAAAAATGAGGCCGCAAATCTGCCGCGCGTCCTCAGTTCCGTCGCGTGGGCGGATGAGATATTTGTCGTCGATTCGGGCAGCACGGACGATTCCGGGGACGTGGCCCGCTCTTTCAACGCCCAGGTCGTGCAGTTCAAGATGCAGGGAACCTGGCCAAAAAAGAAGAACTGGGCCCTTCAGAATCTCCCGTTTAAACACGAGTGGGTATTCATCATCGACGCGGATGAAGTCCTCCCGCCCGCGGCCGAGGAGGAATTCCGCGAGATCGTGACCCGCGATGCCGGCGACATAGCGGGCTACCTCATCAACCGGCGATTCATGTTCATGGGCGTCTGGCTCAAACACGCTTATTACCCGAACTGGAATCTGCGCCTTTTCAAGCACAGCCTCGGGCGTTACGAGAAGCTGACCGACTCCGCCACCGGCAGCGGCGACAACGAAGTCCACGAGCACGTCATCGTGAACGGCAAGACCGGCCGGCTCCGGTGCGAGATGGATCACTTCGCCTTCCCCTCCATCGAGGTGTTCGTCGAAAAGCATAACCGCTATTCGAACTGGGAGGCGTGCGTGGCGATGGACCGCTACGCGGCGGGCGCCGAAGACGTGTCGAGGTGGATGAACCGCCTGGAGGTCGCGTGCAAAAATCCCTTTTCCCTGCGGGTCAGGATGGGCATACGCCGCCAGTTGAAGAATTGGTCGGTGGCGCTTCCCTGCCGGCCGTTCCTGCGGTTCCTGTACGTCTACCTGTGGCAGCGCGGGTTCCTGGACGGCGTGCCGGGCTTCTACTTCGCGCGCCTCCACGGCTTTTACGAGTTTCTTTGTGTTGCGAAAACGGTGGAATTAAAACGGAGGTTCCGGGCGAGGCCAGACGCATGAGAGAATTGTTCTAGCATAGGGAAATAGATGCCCCCCACTGCTTCCTTCGACATTGTCCACGAGCCGCGCGCGCGCGCGGCCGTCCTTCCGGCGGGCGGAAAGCCTTTCCACGCCGGCGGCGAAGACAAGCCCGCCATGCGCATCATCGTATGGGGAATAAACTACGCTCCCGAGGTGACCGGCATAGCGCCGTGCAACGTCCGGCTTTGCGAAGGCCTGGCCGCCCGCGGCCACTCGGTGGAAATGGTCACGAGCTTCGCCTACTACCCTGCATGGAAGAAACGGCGGAAGGATAAGTATTGGCTTTTCCGGACCGACAAGCTTAACGGCATCCCCGTCCACCGGTGCTGGCAGTACGTCCCGTGGCGGGTCACAGCCGTCAGGAGGATCCTGCACGAAGCGAGCTTCGTGCTCACCTCCTTCCTGAAGGTCGGCGGCATGGAGGCGCCGGATGTCTACATCGTCGTCTCGCCCCCGCTGCTTTTGGGCGTGGCGGCATGGGTCGCAAGTTACCTGAAGTACGCCCCCTTTGTCTTCCATGTCCAGGACTTGCAGCCCGACGCCGCGCTCGGCCTCGGAATGCTCCGGCCGAACGCCTTCACCCGCCTGCTGTATTTGCTGGAGACCATCGCCTACTGCAAGTCGGCCCTTCTTTCGGGCATCACGCCCGGCATGCTCGACCGCTTCCGGCAGAAGGGCCAACCCTCCGATAAGCTCGTCTATTTCCCGAATTCCGTGGACGCTGTTGATCCCGCCGCGCTGCCCGCCCCCGGCGCCTTCCGGCGCAAACACGGCATAGCCCCCGGCGAATTTCTGGCGGTCTATTCCGGGAATCTCGGGTTCAAGCAAGGCATCGAGATTCTCATCGAAGCAGCCGGGCTTGTCACCCGCGGCAACGTCAGGATGGTCATTTGCGGCGGCGGCTCCCGGCTCGCCAGCCTCGAAGCGACGATAACCGCGAGCAATCTCGGAACGCGGATACTGCTCCTTCCCCTCCAGGAGACGGAGGCCTATCACGAGATGCTTGTGGACGCCGATGTCTGTCTCATCACCCAGCAGCGCGGCTCGGGACGCTCCTTTTTCCCCAGCAAGCTTCTTACCGCGCTCGCCTTTGGGAAACCGGTCGTGACCGTCTCCGAGGAGGACAGCGAACTCTACCGCGCGCACCGGGAGGGAGGGTTCGGCCCAAACGTCCTCCCCGGGCAACCCCGCGAACTGGCCGGGACCCTGGAAAAACTCGCCGGCGCGCCCGCGCTCCTGGAGCCGTACCGCCGGGCGTCGCTGGAATTCGGAAAGCGGTTTGACACGGACAAGGTGCTCGATGGGTTCGAGGAATCGCTGCGAAGCATTCTGCACGAGGGCTAGCCCCTGATAAAACATACATCCTGGAACCGGGTTCTCTCTGGACATTCGGCTTCCGGTGAGTTATTTTGACGCCTCCCGAATGGCGGCCATGGAATGAGATGATTTTTTTATGAAATTCGCGCCGGCTGACCACTTGCGGAAGCTTGGATGAGACACTATTTACGATTGCTTGCGGCTGCGGCGGTCTTCTTCTGCGGCCATTGCCTGGCGGTGCAGACTGTCCTGCTCACCGCCAAGGCGATCACGGGGAGCGTCGCGATGGAGTTGCCCGGTTCCACGGACTTTTCCCCCATCTCCCCGGGGACGAAGTTCCCTGTCGGCGCAACCATCCGCACGGACCGGGCGAGCGACGCCCTGATTTCCATTCTGCCCGGCTTTTGCGTCAAGATCAGCGGGAATTCCCTCGTCACCTTTACGAGCGTCAGTTATGACGAGGATACTTCGCCGCCCCGGCGCTCCGTGCTGATCGATCTCCACTCGGGCAGGCTGGTGGCGATCGTCGAGCGCTATTTCCCGGGCCGGACGAGCTTCTTCGTCCAAACCGGCGAACTCGGGGGAAACCTGGACGCCAAGGATAAAAGCGTCGCCCTCGGCGGCGCCTGGGGGCCGGATTCGTGCGGAGCGGTCTCGGTGACATCGGACTCGGGTTTCACCCGGGTCGACCAGGTGGTCGGGACCGGTTCCTGGACGCAGGCGGATGGCACGAGTTCGCAAATACCCGTGGGAGACGTCCTCACGGACAGCAACGGGAATGTCTCAAGCCCAAGTCCGATCACGGGCGACGCCGCCGCGCGGGAAGACCAGGCGTATACCCTCGCCTCGCTCCGGGACGCCATTGCGGACGGGCTTATCGACCCGAACGGATGCCCCGGCTTCGGCGGCCCTCCCCCTCCGATTTTTTATGACAACCTGCTTGGTCTCCCCTTGAACCCCGCGAACGCCGCCGCCGCCACGAGCACGTCCACGAAGACGAAAGCCCAAAGCACACCCACACCCGCACCCACGCCGACGCCCACCCCGCCCCCGGTCATTTCTCCTTCCAGCCTGTTTGAGCGGCTTTCGGAGTGAATGGAAGAAACCACGGGATGATATCGCGCCGTCCATGGGTGTTCGCGGCTTTCGTCCTGGCCTGCACGCTGGCCGCATCCGGGCAGGATGCGCCGGCGCCTGCGTCATCCTCCGCGGCGGACGCCGCCCTGCCTCAGGACGCGGAGCCGCCGCCGCTGCCGCAGGATGACGCCAATCTGCCCGCGGCCACTTACACCCCGGCGGAGACGCCCCCCCAGAATTTGTACCGCGCCAGCATCAAGCCGTCGGATGACTCCAGCCCCGGCACGCCGCCCCCCGCGCCGCTGCCGATCACGCCTTCGGCCAGGGACTATATTTCTCCTTTCCAAATGGTAAGGACGGGGAGCGTCGCCGAGAGCATCCTGCTCGGCAACGGCATCCACGGCGGGGTTGGCGCAGGCGTCACCTACGATGATAACGTCTTCCTCGGCAACGGGCGCAATACCCCCAGAGTGGGCGTTGTCTCCTACTCCATCAACCCGTTCCTTACCATCAAACGCGGGGGTGAGGACGCCTTCGGGCAAGGTTCGCTCAACAGCGTCGCCCTCACGTATAATGGCGGTCTTTCTTTCTATCAGGCGAGACACATCTCGCCCGAATACAGTTCCGATCTCAACCTGAACGCCCAGGTGATTCTCAATAAGGTCAACCTCGGCTTCTCCGAAGTCACCAACGTCTTTTCAGACGCGCTCCTCGGCACGTCCACCCGGACGCAGTACCGGTTTTTCACCACCGACCTCTCGGCGCGGATCCCTTGGACCGACAAGACGGTTTCGAATCATAATCTCACCTTCTCCGTCGCCGATTACCAGACGGGGTACAGTTCCTACGACCTCTCCAGCCGGAACTCGGTGAGCCACCCGGTGACGGAAAAGCTCCAGGCCGGCGCGGGATTCACCGCGGGTTTAAATTTAATCCAGGACACCCCCGCGCAGCCGTACCAGCAGGCCTTTCTTCTCGCGGACTACACCAACCTGCGGAAGCTCCACGCGGAACTGACCATCGGCGGCCAGCTTACGGAACTTGTAGGGGGGCGCAACTTCGGACTCGTCTACTCGGGCCAGGTGTCGGACAACCCATTTGACGGCACCACCGTCCAGTTGCACGTTTACCGGAACACCAACAGCTCCTCCGACGTTTTCCCAGCCGGACTGAATAACCCGGTAAGGGGGCGCTTCAACGCCGATTACACCTCGACGGGCGTGGAATTGCAGGTGACCCAGCGGCTCGTTTCCCGGCTCACCCTCACGGGGGTCACAGGGTTCGACAATTCGGAATACTTCAGCGCCACCACCGGGTCGTCCTTGAACCAGCACTTCGATTATTTTTACCTGGGCGTGTCGCTCAGCCTGCCCGTAACCCGTTACGGCTCCGTCCGGGCCGGGTACAATTACCGCCAGAACACCGGCAGGACGCTCTCAAATACTTTCCCGCCGAGTGAGTTTAATTTCGATGACAACAGTTTTTCTGCTAGCTTACAGGTACAGTTTTAGCTGACCACCCTCGGCGGAGGACTGTCCCTTTCTAGAATGAAAACGTTCCACGTTTACGGACTCGCGATCTTCCTCGCCGCCTTTTTGGGCCCGCGCGCTCTTCCCGGGCAGGAAGCGCCCGCCTTTCCGGGGCTGCCGAACATGCCCGCCCTGCCGGGCGGGCCGTCGGAACCCGCCAGCGGTACGGCCCAGTCGGTCGTCAGTCATCTGGATCTCGATAATTACAAGCTCGCCCCGGGGGATTCCGTCACCATCCTCGTTTACCAGGAGGATGACATGACCACCCACGGCCACATTACCAAGGATGGAACCGTGACCATCCCCCTCATAAACCAGATCAAGATATCCGGATTCACCACCAAGGAGGCCGGGGATCGCATCCGGGACGAATTAGTTAAGAGACAATTTTACGTCTCGCCGCGGGTTACCGTGGTCTTGGACGCCGCTTCCCAGAAATCGTTCATCATTCTGGGGCAGATTTCCAAGCCCGGCACATACGCCTTTTCCTCCCAGGAGAGCATCAATTTGGTGCAGGCCATCGCGCTGGCCGGCGGCCTTACGCGGATCGCCAATCCGCACGATGTGACGGTCGTCCGGCGCGAGGGCGGCGCGCAGCAGAATTTCCACGTTGACGCCAAGAAGATGACGCTCCACAGCGAGGTGGCCCCGTTCGAGATAAAAAGCGGGGATGTCATCACCATAGGAGAGACCTTTTTCTAAGCATATGCCCGCCAACGAAACGGACGATCTCCAGATATCCGGGGACACCCAGGAACTGCTGAGCTACAAAGACCTGGCTCACGCGGTGCTGGAGAAGCTGTGGCTGGTCATCCTTTGCGTCGTCGTCGCCATGTTCCTGGGCGGCGCCTACATCAAGCGGACGCCCCCCACTTTCCGTTCCATCGCCACCCTCCAGGTCGAGCCGCAGGACCTGAACGTCATGGCCGTCCAGCAGGCGCAGCCGATGGATTATTACAACCAGGAACTGCGCAACACCTTTGTCGAAAACATACGCAGCCAGAGCTTCCTCATCCACGTCGCAAAGGCGGGCGACCTCGCCAACGACCCGAACTTCCTGCCCCCCGCCAAGGACGGCCACAAGCGTTCCGACGAAGAGATCGCGGGTTACCTCACCGGGATGGTCACGGCTTCCATCCGGCAGAATACGCGGTTGATCGACATCTCCGTCGAGCACACCAACCCCGCCACCGCGCAAAAGATAGCCGATCTCGTCGCCAACGAATTCATAGTCCAGAACATTGAACGGGGCACTTCGGCCACAAAGACGGCACAGATGATCCTCCTGGCGCAAGTGAACGAACAGAAGGACAAAGTCACCAGGGCCGAGCAGGAGATACAGAAATACCGCGAGACGCACGCCACGGTCGCGCTGGATGACGGCCAGAACATCATCCTGGAGAAACTGAAGGACCTCAACGGCCGCGTCACCGCGCTCCGCAGCAACAAGATCATGATCGACGCCGACCTTGTCCAGATGGACAAGCTCAGGAACAACCCGGATGCGCTTCTGCTGCTGCCGAGCGTGGCCAACTACGCGTCCATCCTGGCGATCAAACACCAGATCACGCTCGCGGAGTCCGACCTCGCCACCATGCGCCTGCGCTATGGCGAGCGGCATCCCAAGATGATCCAGGCCCGCAGCCGCATCGCCGACTACAACAAATCGATCCGCGACATCGCGCTCCGGATGCCGGAACTCCTCAAGTCCGAGGACGAGAAAATCAGCAGCGAACTGGTAAAAATGGAGTCGGCGTTGACGACGCAGGAAAGCGCCGAGCTTTCCCTGGACAGCCTCCAGATTCCCTACTCCTCGCTCAAACGCCAGCTTCAAACCGACCAGGTTCTGTACGAGGCGCTGCTGAAGCGCGTTTCCGACGCCGGCCTGGAAGCCGGTCTTCAGAAAGACGAGGCCCGCATCAACGCCGTCCACGTCTCGCAGGAGGCGAACCTGCCCGGCGGCCCCTTCAAGCCGAACGTGCAGAAAATTCTCATCATCTCGTTCTTCACGGGGATCACCGTCGCGCTGGGGCTGGTCTATCTCCTGCACCTGGCAGACACCTCCCTCAAGACCATCGACCAGGTGGAGAAAGTCACCGGACTCGCAGTCCTCGGAGGCATTCCCATGGTCAAGACCAAGAAGAAAAAGCGCATGGTGGTCACCGAGGCGTTTCTTGACGAGAACTCCTCCGTAGCCGAATCCTTTCGCTCGTTGCGGGCGGCGCTCTCGCTCATCATGGCCCGGCCCGGGGATAGCACCGGCGTTTCCATGCTCTGCACCAGCGCCTCGCCGGGCGAGGGGAAGACCTTCTGCTGCACCAACTTCGCCGCCGTCCTTGCCAGGCAGGGCCTCAAGACCCTGCTCGTCGATGCCGACCTTCGCCGCCCCATCCTCCACGATGTCCTCCTGAAGCTGAAGCAATCCCCGCCCGGCTTTTCGGAATTCCTCGAAGGCAAGATGCATCCGTTCGACCTCATCCAGCCGACCGGCATCCCTGGCCTGAACGTCCTGCCCGCGGGAACCGTGCTCGACCGCCCGGCGGAGTTGCTCGCCAACGGAGGCGAGCTTCTCACATATTTCGAGGAAGAGATGCGGAAATATTTCGACTGGGTCATCTATGACACCGCGCCCATCAACATCCTGGCGGACACGTCGCTCCTCATCCCGTACGTGCGCTCGACGGTCATCGTCATCCAGGCGTGCCGGACGCCGCGCGGCGCGGTTGTCCGCGCGCTGGAAGCCATCCAGCGGGCCGGGGGCGACATCGCGGGCGCGGCGTTCAACAAGGTGCCGCCCAGCCCCACGGGCTACTACTATTACGGCTACCGGTACTATCACCAGAAATACGGAAACCGCGCCTACTCGCGTTCCTCCCACGGCAACGGCAACGGCGAGAGCGAGCTTTCCGCAACCACGTCGTCCAACGGGTCGAGGAAGGAAAACAGGAACCGCAAGACGGAGGAAGGGTGAACTCCGCGCCGTCCGAATACAGATTACACATCCGCCCGAACAGCGGCTGGCTGCATGTGGACCTTCGCGCCCTGTGGGAATACCGCGACCTGCTTTTCATCATGGTCCGGCGCGACTTCGTCGCCAAATACAAGCAGACCCTCCTCGGGCCCGCGTGGTTCATCCTGCAACCGCTGCTCACGACCCTCGTATTCACGCTCATTTTCGGCGGCGTCGCGCGCATCCCCATAGGCATCACCCCGCATGCGCTCTTCTACCTGTGCGGATTGCTCGGCTGGAATTATTTCTCCCAGAACTTCGCGGCGACCTCCTCCGTCCTGGCGGGCAACGCGCATCTCTTCGGCAAGGTTTACTTTCCCCGGCTCACGCCCCCCCTGGCGGCGATCATTTCCAACCTCTTCACCGTCGTCGTTCAGATCGCCACGATCCTCGCGTTCTACGTCTTCTACAAGTACTTCACAGTCGCCGGGAAATACTTCGGCATGCAATGGCAGATCGTCTTTCTTCCGCTGGTCATTCTCCAAGTCGCCGTGCTCAGCCTCGGCGTCGGCCTCTGGATGTCGGCGCTCACCGTCACGTATCGCGATTTCAGCCACCTTTCCGCCTTTCTGATGCAGCTCTGGATGTACTCCACGCCTGTGATTTACCCCTTCGCCCAGATCCCCGTCCGCTGGCGCTGGGTCAGCCTGCTGAATCCCATGACAATGCCGGTTGAAAGCGTCAAATACGTCTTTCTGGGCATCGGCGTCGTCGAAGCCCGCTACATCGCGCTGTCCGCCGGCATCGCGCTCGCGATATTCGTGAGCGGCCTCATGGTCTTCCAGCACGTCGAGCGGACGTTTATCGACACCGTGTAGTTCCGGTATGCCAGAGCCGATCATCGAAGTTCGCAACCTCTCGAAGAGGTATCGTCTGGGCGACTTTGGCCGCCACACCTTCCGCGAGCAATTGGACCGCTGGTGGAATCGCCTCTTGAAAAAGAACGCCGGCGCCCCGCTTTCCAACGGGCGCTTTTCCTTCAACGGCGCGGGCGCGAAAGATTTCTGGGCCTTGCGCGACGTCTCGTTTTCCATCGAGCGGGGCGAGGTCGTCGGTGTCATAGGCCGCAACGGCGCCGGGAAATCGACGCTTCTGAAAATTCTTTCGCGCATCACGGAGCCGACTTCGGGCGACGCGCTCATCCGTGGGAGGATCGCCTCGCTGCTGGAGGTCGGCACCGGCTTCCACCCCGAACTCACCGGGCGCGAGAACGTCTACCTCAACGGCGCCATCCTCGGCATGAAGAGGCGCGAAATCCAGGGCAAGTTCGACGAGATCGTGGACTTCGCCGAAATGGCGGACTTCATCGACACCCCGGTCAAGCGGTACAGCAGCGGCATGTACGTAAAGCTCGCCTTCGCGGTGGCGGCGTATCTTGACCCGGAGATTCTCATCGTGGACGAAGTCCTCTCCGTGGGCGACGCCCAGTTTCAAAAAAAATGCCTCGGCAAGATGAACTCCATCGCGCGGGAAGGCCGCACCATCCTCTTCGTCTCCCATAACATGGGGATGATAACCTCCCTGTGCAGCCGCGGGATTCTCCTCGAATCCGGCCGCCTCATCCTGAATGCGCCGGCCAATGAAGCGGTGATGGGTTACTACACGCGGGGACACCTCTCGCCGGCGTCGGTCGATTTCGCGAGGATGGGCGTCCGCGTGGGAGACGACTACGCCCAGCTTCTGGAGTGCTACATCAAAAACCCCGACGGCGAAGTGACGCCCAACCACGACATCAACAACGCCGTCATCATCGGCCTGCGTTACAGGATACTCCGGCAGAAGCGATTCGACCGCGCCTTCCCCTATGCGCAGATCAACCTTCACGCCTCCGGCGGCGCGCTGATTTTTCAGTCGATGGCGCCCACGGGGGGGATGGAGGATTGCCCGCCGGGGGACTACGTGGCGGAATGCGAGATCCCGCGCAACTTTTTGAATAACGAGATGTATTACATCAGCGTGGCGATGGCGACGTGCGATTCCGGCGTCAATGTGCACTTTCACGAGATCAACGCCCTCTGCTTTCAAGTGACGGAACGGCTGGAAGCATCCCTTTATGCAAGGCGGAACGGCTTCAGCGGCCCCATTGCCGGCGCCATCCGGCCCGACCTGAAATGGCGTGTGGAAAAGACGGAGACCAGCCGTTTGAATAATCCTCGCGAAAGCGCCGGATTGCTGGCCTGACCTGCCATGGCGGAGACCCTCGGTTCGCTGTGCGACAAGTTGACGATCGTCAAGCTCAAGCAGTGGCACACCGCCGAACCCGGGCGGCTGGAAAGTCTGGCGGGTCAAGAGCGCCAGCTTAGCGGCGAGATCGACCAATTCGTTTCCGACGCCGCTTCCGGGCGGCTCCCCGCCGAGCGGCTCACCTTCGCCGCCAACAAGGTTTACAAGGAGGAAGGGAACGCCGTTCCCGCGGTCGGTGGCGACATCGGAACCGTATTCGCGCATCTCGCCGAAGTGAACTGCAAGCTGTGGCACGAAGTGGAAAAGGGCTACGAAATCGACAAGGTCCCCGTCGGGGAA
Source organism: Spartobacteria bacterium (assembly GCA_021324825.1). Classification (GTDB taxonomy): domain Bacteria; phylum Verrucomicrobiota; class Verrucomicrobiia; order Chthoniobacterales; family Chthoniobacteraceae; genus JAJPII01. The sequence continues at coordinate 92,928 of JAJPII010000016.1, forward strand.
AGGGATGGCCTTATCAAACAGCTTGCCGTATTGAACCTGGAACGAAACAAATGCATCGACTCAATTGACCGGCAGTTCCGGCATTTGATCGCGGGGCGCTGAAGTCTTCCCGTCCCCGGCCGCATGAAACCCCAGACCATTCTATTCGTATCGCACCCGCAAGAACAATGCGGCGTGCATCAATTTGGCCTCTCCGTCGCGCGGGCGCTGGAAGGGTCGCGGAAATACAGGTTCCAGTATCTCGAATGCGCTGGCGGGGACGACTTGCTTGCCGGGGTGAAGAGGTCGGAGCCCGCGGCGATCATATACAACTACTACAACTGCACGCTCCCGTGGCTCGACCCGGAGCTTACCCGGCGCAGGTTGCGCATGCCGCAGGCGGGGATTTTTCATGAGGTCACCCAGGCGCTGGCGGACCAGGCAGGCAACGAATTGTTCGATTTCCACATCGCCGCGGATCCGACGCTTCTGCTCATTAACCCGCGCGTCTTTAAAACCGGCCGGCTGCTGCCGGAGTATGCAGGCAAAGCGGTGACGCCGGAAATTACCACGATCGGGACCTTCGGTTTCGGAACCCCTGGAAAAGGCTTCGATAAAATCGTCCTCCAGACTCAGCGGGAATATGATCGCGCCATCATCCGTATGCATCTTCCCATCGCCACTTTTGGAGATGCCGAGGGTTCGGGCGTCAACGCCGTGGTTCAGCGATGCCGCGAGCTAATCACCAAACCCGGGTTGGAATTGCAAGTAAGCCATCAGTTCCTGGCGCGTCATGAACTGCTGGACTTCCTGGCCGGCAATACGCTCAACGCGTTTTTGTATGACGACATCGGGAGCAGGGGCATCTCCAGCGTCATCGATCACGCCCTGGCGGTGCGGCGGCCAATCGCGGTCAGCCGCTCCAGCATGTTCCGGCACGTCCTGGGGGCGAGGCCATCGATCTGTGTGGAGGATTCGAGCTTTCATCAGATCATAGCCAACGGAACGGAGCCGTTGCGTCCGTACTGGGAGGAGTGGACGGAGGCGAATCTGGTTTGGGACTACGAGCGCATCATTTCCAACATCCTGGCCCGTCCGCTTCCGCCCCGGCCGAAGCGGCAGGAAGCAAGTTTGCTGCGGAGGATAGCCCGGAAGGTGAAGAGGCGTTTAGGAATTCCCGCCACGGCGCCGTTGCCAGCCGCTGCCGGAGACAAGCGAATGGGCCTGGAAAATCCTCTTCCGGTTGAAGTCGCATCCCCGCCGCCCCGAATAAATTACTCGTACGAAACCCTGCCGGAATACCGCCCTCTCAACCGGATATTGGACGACAAGGCGAGGGAACAGTATCAACCCGCGATCGACGCGCTTTTTCAACTGACGCCCCGGTTGATGGAGCGCAAGATTCCGCGCGCGAATATCCAGCAGGCGTTTGTTTTCGACACGGTGCTCAAGTTCGCGGCGGCGCGGCCCGCGTCCGGGATTCTTTGCGTTGGAGGCTTCGAGGATACCGCCGCCGCAGGCCTTAAAGCGATGGGCGTTTGGTTTGAAGACATCGACCCGGCTTTCAACTACGACCTCCATACGTTCCTCACAAAGCCTTCCACAGTCAAAGGCGGTTACGACATCGTATTTTCCACATCGGTCCTCGAGCACGTTGAGGATGATGAACGTTTCGTGCGGGACATCGCATCTTTGCTCGCTCCAGGGGGCCTCGCCATCCTCACGTGCGACTACAACGACAGCTACCGCCCGGGAAAGCCCATCCCTCCCGAGGATTTTCGGTTCTACACGCAGTCCGATTTCAGGAAGAGGCTCCTGCCTGCCGCGCCGGATTGTTCCCTGGTGGACGAGCCGCGGTGGGAATGTCCGAACCCGGATTTCAGCTACGCGGGTTGCGCCTACACTTTCGCAACCCTCGTCTTTCGCAAGAATTGAGCGCGCCGCCCAACGCACTGATTTTTGGCGCCAGCGGCCAGGACGCCCACTACCTGCGCACCCTGCTCGAAGGCCGCGGCGTCCGGGTGGACGCGGTTTCGCGCTCTTCCGGCCCATGGCTCGCCGGGGATGTGTCCCAATGGGAAACCGTCGCCGCGCTCGTGAAGGAGCATCAACCGGCGTTCATCATCCACCTTGCGGCGAACTCCACCACGCGGCACGACGCCCTCTTCGAGAACCACGCGACCATTTCCGGCGGCGCCCTCAATGTGTGCGAGGCCGCCCGGCTCCATGCTCCGGACGCCAGGGTTTTCCTCGCCGGGAGCGGCCTTCAGTTCCGCAACGCGGGCAAACCCATTTCCGAACGGGATGAATTCCACGCCGGCAGCCCGTATGCGGCGGCCCGCATTCATTCGGTCTATGCGGCGCGCTATTATCGCGGCCTCGGGCTTCGAGTCTATATCGGTTACCTCTTTCACCATGAGAGCCCGCTCCGCAAACCGCACCACGTCGCCAAGATGATCGCGCTGGCCGCCGCCGGGCGGAAAACCCTGGAGATCGGAGACGTCTCGGTGGAAAAGGAGTGGGCGTTCGCGGGCGATATAGCCGAAGGAATTCTGACGCTCATCTCCCAGGACGCGGTTTTTGAAGCATGCATCGGCTCGGGCGTCGCCTATTCGATACAGGACTGGATCGAAGCGTGCTTTGCCGTCATCGGGAAAGACTGGCGCGGGTACGTCCGGCAGCGCGAAGGGTTCAAGCCCGAATACGCGCGCCTTGTCTCCGACCCGTCCCTAATGCATTCGCTCGGGTGGCGGGCGAAAACCGGCCTGCGCGAACTGGCGGAAATGATGGTGGGATAAACAGGAGTGCAACACAGAATCCTTCTCGGACAGCTTGGGAGTTATGGCGACTGCCTGTTCGCGACAACCATCGCGCGCCAGATCAAGGCGGACTATCCCGGCTGCCATCTCACGTGGGCCGTCGCCGCGAAGTACCGGTCCATCCTGGATTGCAATCCCGACGTCGACGAGGTGTGGGAACTGCCGCTGGCGACGCAACAAGGCCCGTATCAAGGCTGGGAAGAATTCCAGGCCGAGGCGCTCCGACGCAAAGCGCGGGGCGAATACAGCGAAGTATTCCTGACGCAGCTTAACCCCGCCAACATGCACCATTTCGACGGGACGATTCGCTCGTCGATCTTCCGCGGCTACCCCCGCAAGATCACGGTTCCGCTGGCTCCGGTTCTCCGGCTCCGGCACGGGGAAGTCGAGAACGTCCGGCGATTCGCCGAGGAAAACCGTTTGCCGGACGCCGAGGACGTCGTACTCTTCGAGTGCGCGCCCAAGAGCCGCCAGTCCTTCGTCAGCGCGGAAATGGCGCTCGGGATCGCCCGCGGAGTCGTCTCCTCGCTGCCGGAGACCCGCTTCGTCCTTTCCTCGGACGGGCCGTTGCATTCCGGCGATCCCAGGATCGTGGATGGAAGCGCGCTCACCTTCCGGGAAAACGCCGAACTCACGAAGTATTGTTCGCTCCTCGTGGGTTGCTCCAGCGGCATCTCGTGGCTCGCGACATCCGGCTGGGCCAAGCCCCTGCCGATGATCCAGGTGCTGACGGCCGACGCGGAGATTCCCAATTCGTTCGCGCTGGACTTCGCGCGGCATCATCTTCCCGCGGAGAATCTTATCGAGATGGGGGACTGCCCGGCGTCCGAAGTCCGTTCGTGCATCGAGTCCGTTCTCACGCGAGGCCCGCGGGCCGCCAAACCGCGATTTCACCGTCCGATTCCCGCCAGTTTCGGCTGGTTTTCAACTATTTATGACGGGTTGTTGACGCGCCGCGAATATGGAAAGGCGCTCCGGTTCGTGAAGACGAATGCGGGGCGTTACGGGTTCGACCCTGAGTTTGTTCGCCGCGCGCTTCGTCCTCTTCCCTCCACCCTAAGGAAAGCGCTCTTCGACCGGCTGCACCGCCTTCGCGTCGCGCTTCACCTGCCCAGGGTGCTGCATCGCCGGTGACAATAGGTGGCCGCGATATCCATTCTTCTGCCGAACCTGAACAACCGCCCGTTCATCAACGAGCGTCTTGAGACGATCCTTGAACAGACGTTCCCCGACTGGGAACTCCTCGTGGCGGACGGCTATTCGGAGGACGGCTCCTGGGAAATCATACGGGACTTCGCCGCGCGCGAACCGCGGATGCGCATCCGGCAGGCGCCGCGCGAAGGGATATACGCCGCACTGAACCTGCTGGCCGCGGACGCGCGCGGCGAGTGCGTCTATATCGCCATGGGCGACGACACCATGGCGCCGCGATGCCTTGAAAAAATGCTGGCGGCGCTCGAGCGGAATCAGGACTGCGACATCTGCCACTGCAACCTCCTTTTTATCGACGAGCGGGGCGAGCCGGTCACTTCGGAGCCGGTTTATGAGAAACAGGGGGTGTCGCTCTACTTTGGCGATCTCCTTCAAAAACCCCACCGAAGAATCGCCCCGCACGACGCCGCCCTCTACTGCATGGTGGGCAGTGTCTATATATCGTTTACGCAACTGCTGCTGCGGCGCGACCTGTTGCGGCGCGCGGGGCCGTTTCCGACGCGATGGAAGCAGCGGGGCGACTTTGCATGGAACATGCGCGCCGCCGCTCTCGCGAACACCGTCCACGTCCCGGAAGCGCTCGCCACATGGAGGATTCATCCGCAAAGCGCCAGTGTTCAAGGCTGGGACGAAGTGGATCTCTACCGTTCGTTGGCGCGGATGGTTCGCGCCAACATCCCTTTCCTGAAGAAAGCCGCGCCGGAAGTCTTTGGGCGCATTCCTTCCCGGGAGCTCGAATATGTTTACCGGGTGAAGCATCACAACAAACATCTGCGCTACATGGGCGCCGGGAGCAAACTGGCGAAAGCGGCGGCCGCCTTCAGGCTGGCGGCGCTTGCGCCCCGCGTCTTGTGGGGCGCGGCCCGGGGCGCCAACGGGCCGTCCATTCCGCTGGATGAAATCGCATTCGCGCGGCGCGCGATGAAAAAATGGCGGCTGGAGGGAAACATCGAAATGACAGGGGCCGTCCCCTGAAAATCCTGTATGATATCTCCGTCCTCGGGTTGGGGCATTCCGATCCCTCATGGCGGACGGGCATCTTCCGCGTGGTGGAACGGCTTGCCTTCTCCCTGCTGAAAGCCGGGGAGTGCGACCTGCGTTTTTGCGCGGGGGAATCCTTTGAACTCCTGCTTCATTCAGCCGACTATCTCGAAACGGCTCCGGAGCTTTCTGGCCGGCGCGTCGCCGCGCCCTTTGGAACCCGCCTGCGGGCGCCGGTCCATCGGGCGCTCCAGCGTTCTCACCGCGCGGTTTCGGCGCCGGGCGGCGGCAAACGTTATCCGCTCAGGATCGCCCGCAAAGCGCTTTACCATGCGGACAACCTGCTCGGACCGTTCACCCGGCGGACGATCCCGGAGCATCTCCTCGCGCAAGCGGATATCTACCACTCCCCGTTCTTCCCGTTTCCCGCCGGAGTCGCCGGAGTCGCCGGGAGGCGCAAGCTTAGGCGCTTCATCACCGTTTACGATCTCATCCCCATCCTTGAACCGGATTTGTTCATCCCGGGGGCGGAAGAGTATCTCAAACGGCTGATCGCCGGCATAGCGCCCGAAGATTTTGTTCTCTGCATCTCGCAGTCCACGAAGAATGATCTCTGCTCTTTTGACAAACGCATCGCCCCGGAAAAAATGTTCGTGACCCACCTCGCCGCCGCGGAAAGTTTTTACCCGTGCGCGGATGCGGAACGGCAGGCGCGGGTTCGCGAAAAATATGGAATCCCTCCCGGGGTTTATTTTTTGGCGGCGGCTTCCAAGGCCCTTTACAAGAATATGGAGCGTCTGCTCCGCTGCTTCTCCCGGTTGGTGGAGCAGGAAAAAATAACGGACCTGAATCTGGTCCTGGTCGGCCAGCCGGAAGCGGTAACCGCCGGCCCGGCAGCCCGCGTCATCTTCACCGGATTTATCCCGGATGAGGATTTGGCCGTGTTATATAGCGGCGCGCTGGCCTACATTTACCCCTCGCTCCTGGAAGGGTTTGGCCTGCCGCCGCTGGAGGCCATGCAGTGCGGCGCGCCAGTCATAACCAGCAATGTTTCCTCGCTGCCGGAGGTCGTGGGGGATGCGGCTCTCCTCGTCTCCCCCGCCGATGAAAATGCGCTTTGCCAAGCCATGCTATCCCTGTATCGTTCGGAGGGTTTGTGCGCCGCCTTGCGCGCCAAAGGACTCGTGCAGGCGGGAAAATTCAGTTGGGAGAAATGCGCGCGGGATACGCTGGCGGGTTACCGTGCCGCGATGGGATGAATGTGGTTTACGACATATCGGCGCTCGGAAAAAGGCGCCGCGAACCGGAGTGGACGGGCGGCCTCTGCCGGTCGATAGAACGCGTCGCCATCGCCCTCAAAGCCTCCGGACAATGCGCTCTCCGATTCTGCGCCGCCGAATTCTATGACTTGCTCGTTCACTCCGAGGAATACCTGGAGACCGCCCCCGCTTTCAAGGGCTGCAGGCTGGCCGGTCCGCCCGCCGCGCGCCTTCGCCGCCCCCTTTACAAACGGCTTCGCGAACTGGAGCGGAAGGAGGCGGTGTCGCTTGAAAGGAAACTGCTCTATCGTCTGGACAAAGCCGCCGCTCTTTTCACCGGCGGCCTCATCGACAAAAGAACGCTGGCCGAGGCGCAGATATACCATTCCCCGCTCTTCCCTTTCCCTGCCCAAACCGGGAGGTTTCCGAAACTGGAGCGCTTTCTCACGATCTACGACATGCTTCCGATCCTTCGCCCGGATATATCCATCCCCGGCTCGTGCCAATGGATGAAGAACCTCATCGCGAATATCGGGCCGGAGGATAATGTGATTTGCATCTCGCATTCCACCAGGGCCGATCTCTTCGAGTACCGGGGCGACCTCGACCGGCGCCGCGTGTTCGTGACCCACTTGGGCGCGGACGAGGCTTTCCACCCGAATTCCACGGTGCAAGAGCGCAAAGAGGTATGGGGGCGCTATGGAATCCCGGAGGGCCGGCCCTACCTGCTTTGCGTCGCGACGGTGTTGCCGCACAAAAACGTCGAGCGGTTGGTGCGCTGTTTTGTAACGCTGTGCGAGCAGGAAAAAATCGGCGATCTCCTCCTCGTGCTCACCGGCCACAAAGCCCTTTGCGCCCTGCGGACCGCGCTGCGGGAAGTGGACCGCCCCGACGGATGGAGCGAACGCATTCTCGTCACCGGGCATGTGCCGGACGCCGCCCTCGCCCCGCTCTACAGCGGCGCGCTCGGCCTCGTTTTCCCCTCCATCTATGAAGGGTTCGGCCTGCCGCCGCTCGAGGCGATGCAATGCGGCGCGCCCGTCATCGCCAGCAACACTTCGTCGCTGCCGGAGGTCGTCGGGGACGCCGCCATCCAGGTTTCTCCCACGGACTCGGACGCGCTTTGCCAGGCCATGCTCTCGCTGTACCGCTCGGAGGATTTGCGCGCGGCCTTGCGCGCCAAAGGATTCGAGCAGGCGAGAAAATTCAGTTGGGAGAAATGCGCGGAGGATACGCTGGGGGCTTACCGCGCGGCGCTTTCGTTGAACTGATGACGCCGATTCGGATAGGACTCGCCGGGTGCGGCGCGATCTCGGAAACGTATTACGCGCCCGCCTTGCGCGAGCTGGAAAGGACGGGCGAAGTCCAGGTCGTGGCGCTGATGGACCCGAGCCCGGAGCGAACCGCTCTTTTCAAGGACGGCTTCCCCGGCGCATCCTTTCTGGGCGGGCTCGCGGGGATGTCCAAGGCGCGGCCCGATCTGGTCATCGTGGCGTCGCCCCCGCGCTTTCACGCGGAGCAGACCGTCGCGTTGCTGAAGGCCGGCATACCCGTCCTTTGCGAGAAACCGATGGCCAACACCGTCGCGGAGGCGGAGGAAATGGCCGCCGCAGCGCGCGATTCCGGCAAAGCGCTGGCCATCGGCCTCTTTCGCCGGTTCTTTCCCGCCTTGCGGGCTATGCGGGAGATCATCGCGCGGGGGAGCCTCGGGCCGGTGCGCAGCTTCTCCATCGCGGAGGGCGGCGTATTTGGCTGGCCCGCGCAATCCGCATCCTTTTTTCAGAAAGCGAGCAGCAAAGGAGGCGTCCTGCTGGATGCCGGGGTGCATGCGCTCGACATCGTGCAATGGTGGTTCGGCGAACCTTCGGAACTTGCCTATGCGGATGACGCGATGGGCGGCCTGGAGGCGAATTGCCGCGTCGAGATGGGATACGGCGCTTTCTCGGGGCAGGTCCAGCTCAGCAGGGACACCCAGCTTGCGAACCGCTACGTCGTCCAGTGCGAGAAGGCATGGATGGCCTGGAATCCCCTCGAGACAAACAGGTTCGAGCTTCAATTCGAAGGGACGGGGCAAGCCCTCGCGGTCATGACGCATCCTTCTCCGCCGGACAAATACCGGACGCGCTTGAAGACGCCGGACGCCGATTTCTACGGCTGTTTCATCAATCAGCTCCGCAATGCGCGGGCCGCCGTCCTGGGCGAGGAGGAGGTTTTCATCCCCGCGGAGGAGGGAATCAAGAGCCTCCGCCTCATCGAACGCTGTTACGGCGAACGGAAATTCCTGGAGATGCCCTGGCTGAGCGAGCGCGAGAACCGGCAAGCCGCCGCGCTGGCGGGAGGCGATTTATGAAGGCGGCCGTGCTGGGCGCCAATGGTTTCGTCGGCGGCAGGATGGTGGAAAAATTCCACCTGGAAAAAACCGTTGAGGTTCGCCCGGTGGTGAGAACGTATTCGGGGCTGGCCCGGCTCGCCCGGTTTGATAATCTCGACTGGAGGCTCGCCGACGCGCGGGATTGCGCCGCCCTGGCCAAAGCCATTGAGGGGTGCGACGTGGTGGTCAACTCCATCCAGGGCGAGCCGCGCGTCATCCTGGAGACCGCGGTGCAATCCTATAAAGCGGCGCAGGCCGCCGGCGTGCGGAGGCTCGTTTTTATCAGTTCCGCGGCGGTGAACGGCCTCGCGCCCGCGCCGGGAACGGACGAGGCCGCGCCGATTCGGACGGATTCGCCCTTTCCATACAGCAACGCCAAGGCGCGCGCGGAGGGCGAATTGTCGCGGTTGCGGCGCGGCGGCTCCGTGGAGTTGGTCATCCTGCGGCCCTCCATCATCTACGGGCCGAGGTCGCCGCGCTGGACGGCGGGCGTCGCCGGCGAGCTTCTCGACGGAACAGCGTGCCTGCTGGACGGCGGCAGGGGGATTTGCAACACCGTCTATGTCGACAACCTCATCGAAGCCGTCGAGCTAAGTTTCGCGGGCGCAAAAAGCGACGGGCAGGTCTTCTTCGTCTCGGATCGTGAAGAAGTCACATGGGCCGATTTGTACCGGCCAATCGCCGAGGCCCTGGGCGTGGATATGACCGCCATTCCCGGCCCAACAGGCGTCACGCCCCAGCCGCGCCCCGCTTTGAAGCACGCCCTCAAGCAGTTTCATAACTCGACCCGCCTCCAGTCGATCCTCCCGTTTTTTCCGCTGAGGTTGAAACGCGTGTTGCGGGCGGCCATGGCGACCCCGGTCAAGTGGCAGGTTCCGAATCCGTGGTTGCAGCCCGAAGCCGGGCGGCCGGTCCTCACCGAGGAAATGGCGGGACTCGAACGCTGCAAATACAAGCTCCCCATCCGGAAGGCGGAAGACCTGCTCGGGTACCGCCCCTCCGTTTCCTTCGAGGAAGGCTGCCGGCGCGCCGTCGCCTGGCTGCGGTTCGCCGGTTATCGGGCGCTTTAAAAAAATCTTGAGAGCGGTCAGGCTTCAAGTCGTCACGCGTCTTCTTCCCGTGCGGGGAGAACACGGCGGTTGCACGTATCTTTACGATGTTCTCAGCTACCTGAAGGGAAGGGGATGGGAGATCGAATGCATTTACCTCAACGAAGCTCCCGCGGGCGCCGGTTACGTTTTTGAAATTCCGCGCGCCGTGCGTGACATCGTGAAACTCCGCTGCCCGGGAAATCTGAATATCGCCGGGCGTCTCATCCGTTTTCGCGGGATCAGGAACGCATTCAGGAAGAAGGGCGCCGCGCCCGCCGCTCCCGGCGCGGCCATTGCGACGGGAAGCGACCGCATCGCATCGGAGCGGGAGACAGCCTGCGCCGCGGCGCTGGCCCGCCGCTTCAAGCCGGATGTCATTCTTGCGGACTTCACGTTTCTCGCGGGCGCGCTGCCTCCGCGCAAGGGACGGGCCGTGCGCGCGATCCTTACGCACGATGTTCTTCACGAACGGGTCGGCAGCCTCCGGCAATTCGGCGCCGGCGGGACTTGGGGCGAATGGACGGAGGAACGCGAAGGCGCCCTGCTGGCGCGCGCGGATATGGTGATCGCGATCAGCGAAGAGGAAGCCGAATCCCTTCGCCGGATGAACCCCGCCGCGAAGGTGGTGGTGGCGCCGATGTCGTGTTCCGGCGTCTCGCCCTTGCCCGCGGAAGTCCAGGTTCCGGGCCGCTGCCTTTTCGTGGGGGGCGGCGACGCGCACAATGTTCACGGCCTGAAATGGTTTCTCGCGGAGGTCTGGCCGCTCGTGCTGGCGCGGCTGCCCGCCGCTTCCCTGCATGTTTGCGGCGGTGTCGGCGCGGCGCTGGAAAGGGGCTTTCCCAATGTTTCCCTCCTGGGTCACGTCCCCGATCTCGCGTTGGAATACGCCGGCGCGGAGGCCTGTGTCGCGCCGATCCTCGCCGGAAGCGGCATCAAGATAAAGGTGGTGGAAGCCCTTTCTTATGGCCGGGCCTGCGTCACGACTCCCGAGGGTTTGCGCGGCCTGTCCTTCCTCCGCGACGGCGTCTGCCTGGCGGACGGCGCGGAGGCCTTTGGGCGGGCTGTGGGAGATGTTCTTACAAGCCCTGAAGTACGCCGGAAGCTCGAACGGGATGGACGAAGGGCCGTTTCCGAGTTTCTGTCCCCCGACGCTTGCCACAGCCCGTTCGCGCGCGCCGTCGAGGCCGCCCTCCCTGATGCACAACCTTCTTGTTCTCGGCACGGCCCGTAGCGGCACGAGCCTGGTCGCCTCCCTGTTCCGCAACGCGGGCTGTTACTGCGGGGATAATTACATCCCGCCGAGGGTTTCCAATCCGCGCGGGTTTTTTGAAGACTCGGTTATCAACTGGATCAACGACGTCATTCTCGGGCGGCTGCTATTGACGAAGCTCCTGCGGCGCCTTCCCGGGTTTGTGCGTCCGCGCGTCATCTCGGATGGGCGCGCGCTCTGGCTGGCCGCTCCGCGCTTCCTGCCGCCCGTGCCGCTTCCGGCCGGCATTCTCGAACGGATGCGCGAGAGGGCCGGCCGTTCGCCCTTTTGTTACAAGGATCCCCGGTTCACGTTTACGCTGCGTTACTGGCGGCCGTGGCTGCCGCTGGATACGCGTTTCCTCGTCGTTTTTCGCGACGCCGCTTCGACCGCCGCGAGTATGTTGCGCGAGGCGGAGGAGGGCCACTACATCCCGCCGATCAAGCTGACTTTGCGCGATGCTCATACTACCTGGCGGCGCGGTTACGCGAACATCCTCGCCGAGGCGTCGGAAGGCGGGTTTTGGTTTTTTGTGAACTTCAACTCCATCCTCGACCATTCGGCGCTGCCGGCCATGGCGGCTTTCGCCGGCGCGGAGCTGGAGACGACCATCATCGACGCCGGCTTGAGCCGCAGTTCCGCGCCGGGCGTTTCTTCCAGCCTGTATGAGGCCCTTTGCGAGAGGGCCGAGGAAGACAAGCGCCGATGGACGCGTTAAAAAAAAATGAGCCGTATCCCAGTCTCGATCATCGTCTGCACGTTCAATCGGGAAGAGACTCTCCGTGTGACGATGCGGAGCATTCTCGCGAATAAAGTCCCGGAGAATTTCGACGCGGAACTTTTGATCGTGGATAACGCCTCGACCGACGACACGAAACAGGCGGTCGCCTCGATGCAGTCGGAGAAGATCCCCGTTCGCTACGTCCATGAATCGCGGAAGGGATTGAGCAACGCACGCAACAGGGGCGTCGCGGAGGCCAAAGGAGACATCCTCCTTTTTACCGACGACGACTTGCGCCCGCCGAAGCAATGGCTGGAAGCCATGTGCGCGCCGATTGTGGAAGGGCGTTCGGACGCGGTGCTGGGAGGCGTTGAGATGGCTCCGCGCCTCGCGAGGCCGTGGATGGGCCCGGTGCATCGCGGTTACCTCGCGTGCACAGGCCCGTTTTTGGAAAGACACCGCCCGGGCAATGTTCTCATCACACCCTCGATGGCGTTGTCCCGCAAAATTTTCCAAAGGGTCCCCCGGTTCGATTCCGAGCTCGGCTGCGGCGCCCTGGGGTTCCATGAGGACGGCCTTTTCTCCTGGCAGCTCGCGCGGGCCGGCTTCACCTTCGAATGCGTGAAGGTCGTCTCCGAGCATCATTTCAGCGAGGAGCGGCTCCTGCGCTCCAGCTTTCTGGCCGCCGCCCGCCGCATGGGGCGCTCCTCGGCGTACGTCGCGTGGCATTGGAATCACAAGGAAGTCCGGCTGCCGCGCCTCCAGTCGCTGCTCGCGTCGTTCAAGCTGGCGGCCTATCGCGCGAAGCATCCCGGGGCGGACGGCGAAGGCTGCGCCGAGGCCGAAATCCGGCTGGAGCAGGACGCGGCCTTTTTCAAGCGCTACCTCGTCGAGTCGCGGCGGCCCCGCAATTACGAGCGGCGCGGACTTGCGAAGCGTGATTCGTGAGGATCTCCTTCATCACCAGCCGCGATTACAGGACGGGGACCTACTTCCGCCAGCACAATCTCGCGTGCGAACTGCTCGCGCTTGGGCACGATGTTTCCGTCCTGACGCAAGGCGGACGCCATTTCGGCGTGCGCAGACAGACGCGCGACGGAGTTCCCTACATCATCCTGCCGTCCGCGCCCGGAAACAGGCTGATTCATTTTGGAGTCAACCCCGGCAACATCGCCTGGAGGCTGCTCTCGCCGCTGTCAAAGGCCGATGTCCATCATCTCTTCCAACCCTACCCCAACGCCGCCCTGCAATGGCTCGCCCTCAAGCTCCTGAAACGAGGGCGCGCGTTCTTTTACGATTGGGACGATCTTCTCATGAACGACATGTCCGGCTTGCTGAAACCAAAGTCGCCAAAGGATTGGTGGCTGGCGAAATGGGTCGGCTGGATGGAGCGCAACCTGCCGCGCCGCTGCGACGTCCTCACCACCGTCAGCGAGGAACTCGCGGAACGCGCCCGCGCCCTGGGCGCCCGCCGCGCCGAAGTGCTGCACAACGGCTGCGCCACGTATGCGCCCATCGCGAAAGGCGAGGCGCGGGCCAGGCTCAAACTCCCCGCGGACGCCTTCTACGCCGGTTTCATGGGATGGTGCGGGCCGGAGATAGACTGGGTGCTGGAGGCCGCGCAGGAACTCGCCGGGCGCATGCCGGAACTGCGCGTCGCTTTTTCAGGGAGAGACCCGGCGGCGGTGGCCGACCTTGGCAAGTATCCCGGGTTGCGGGGGAGGATAGACTACTTCCATTTCGAGACCGCCGAGGAATGCAGGGTGCTGAACGCCGCGATCGATCTCGCCCTGATTCCTCTTGCGAATCTGGAGTTCAATCGCTTTAGGTTGCCCATGAAGTTTCACGATCACTTCGCCGGCGCCGTCCCGATCCTCTGCTGCGACGTGGGCGAAGCGGGCAGGCTCGCCAGGACGCTTCCCGGCGTCACGCTTTGCGAACCGACGAGAAGCGCGTGGTCGAAAGCCTTTGAAAAGACAGTCCTCCGCATCCGAAGCGGCGCGGGCGAACCGCGCGCGGAGATGCTCGCAGAGGCTTCGGCCTTGTCGTGGAAATCCGTCGCCGTTCGCCTGCTGAAAATTTATGATGAGACGATTGCTTAAAGCGCTCGGGCTGGAAGTCCGGCGCCGCCGCCCGCCTTGCCACGCGGGATCCGAGCACAGGCCGGTGGGCGACGCGCACTCGTTCCTCGAGGATCTCAAGGCGAGGGGGTTCATCCCCCGGACGATAGTGGACGTGGGAGCGAACGAGGGCGGCTGGAGCAGGATGGCAAAGACCGTCTTCCCAAACGCGGCGTGCCATCTCATCGAACCGCAAAGGGAAATGAAACCCGCGCTTGAAGCATTCTGCCGCGAGTTCGACGACAGCAGGTTTTTCCTCGCGGGAGCGGGGGCCGAGGCGGGCGAACTGCGGTTCTCCGTCTATGAAGACCTGGTGGGATCCTCCTTCCTTTCGGGCGGACCGGCCGGCTCGGAGCGAACCGTTCCGGTCATCACCATCGACAGCCTTTTCGCGGACGGCGAAATCCCGCCGCCCGTCCTCGCCAAGCTCGATGTCCAGGGTTTTGAACTCGAAGCGTTGAAGGGCGCCGCCGAGTCCCTGGAGAAGATCGAAGTCGTCATCCTCGAGGTTTCGTTCTTTGCATTTCAGTCCGGCTGGCCTCTCTTTCATGAAGTGATCGCGTTCATGCATTCGCGGGGGTTCGTCGCCTACGACTTCGCCGGGTTCCTGCGCCGCCCGCGCGACGGCGCCTTGGGCCAGGCCGACGTCTGCTTCGTGCGGGAAGAGGGCGTTCTGCGGCAAAGCTCGGACTGGTCGAAATGATATCGGTAATCGTGCCGAGCCATAATCCGAACCCGGCTTATCTCCGCCAGGTTCTGGATTGCCTGAAAAACCAGACGTTGCCTGCTGGGAGTTGGGAGATGCTCCTCATCGACAACGGGAGCGACCCTCCGCTGGCTGGGGCGTTTGATGTAGCGTGGCATCCGAACGGGCGGCATATCCGGGAGGACGAACTCGGCGTCATGATCGCCCGGCGGCGTGGCATCCGGGAGTCGAGAGGCGACCTGCTCGTGAACGTGGACGACGACAACCTGCTCGCGCCCGATTTCCTGGAGACGGCGTTGAAGATCGGCTCGGAACACGCGAAGCTCGGCGTCTGGGGCGGCCGGTTGGAACCCCGTTTCGAGACCGAGCCGCCGGAGTGGACGCGCCCGTGGTGGAACCTGCTGGCCATACGCCGCTTGGATCGCGACCAATGGTCGAACCTCTATTATCAAGACCAGACCACGCCCCCCGGCGCGGGGATGTGCATCCGCCGCGCCGTCGCCGAGCAGTACGTCAAGAACACCGAAGCCGACCCGCGCCGCCTGAAGCTGTGCCGGCGCGGGAAGGGGGTCATCTCCGCCGGAGACTGCGACCTCGCGTACACTGCGTGCGACATCGGCCTCGGCACGGGGTATTTCAACGCGCTCAAGCTCACCCATCTCATCGCGCCCCACCGCGTCACGGAGGAATATCTCCTCCGCCTGGTCGAGGGGATCAACTACTCCACGGTGATGCTGCGCGCCCTGCGCGGGATGAAGGCCGAAGCTCCGCGCGCTTCGCTGCCGGGCGCGCTTCGCCACATCAAACACGCGCTGAGCCTCGGCGCCCGCGACAGGCGCTTCTATCTCGCGGCCAAACGCGGAAGCGACGCCGCCCTGCGCGAACTCAACCATGCGGCGCCCGACGCTAGCTGAATTGCCCCCGCCGCCGCCACGGCGCGCGGGCTGGCCCTGGAATGAGGAATGCGCGCCGCTCCCCGACGCCGCGCCGGACGGCTCCGCGTGGCCTCTTCTCAGCATCGTCACGCCCTCCTACAACCAGGGCGCTTTCCTGGAAGAGACGATCCGCTCCGTCCTCCTTCAGGGGTATCCGAACATCGAATACATCATCATGGACGGCGGCAGCGCGGACAATTCCATTTCCATCATCAAGAAATACAAGCACTGGATCAGCCATTGGGTCAGCGAGAAGGACGGGGGGCAGACCCAGGCGCTCAACAAGGGGTTTTCCCTCGCCCGCGGAGACCTTGTCGGCTGGCAGAACTCGGATGATTTTTACGACCGGGACGCTTTCGCCGCGGGCGCGCTCGCGAGCCTGCGCTTCCCCGATGACGACGTTTTCTTCGGGGAGAACGATTACGTCGACGCCTCCAGCGCGCTTGTTTGCAGGAAGAAAATCAGCTTCCCGACTTACGAGGCGATGATCCCGTGGCCGTGCATCTCGAACCAGTCGATGTTCTTCCGGCGCGCCGTCTTCGAGCGCGGCCTCTTTCTCGACGAAGGGTTTCAGCACTACATGGATTACGAATTTTTCTGGCGGCTGCTTCTCCGGGGCCTCCGCTTCCACCATGTGCCCGAGATGAACGGGATGCTGCGGACCCACGCGGAGGCCAAGGGCGTGCGGCAAGGCGCCATCGCCCAGGCCGAGGGGTTCAAAATCTACAAGTGGCTTGTGGGCTCCGCGAAGATGCCGCCGCGCGTGCGGGAGCGGCTGCTGGACGCGATGCGCCGGGAGTGCATCAACGACTTCGGGCACTACCGCGCCGCCACGTACCGGCGTCATTTTTTTGAATTGATGGGGGCGGGCGGCCTGAACGCCGTCACCCCGGAACTCGTGGCGCGGTTCATCGTGGCGTTGTTCGGGGCGCGTTGCATCCGGCTCGTTGTGGACAGGAAAAAACGATGCGTTACGTAAAGGGACTCACCCGCCGCGTTTGCGTCGAACTGGCGGCGCGCGGCAGGGCCGCTTTCCCGCGGGAGACGCCGTCCGTCTCCAGGGCGGAGCGCGAAGCGCCGCTCGACCTAGCGAGCTTTTCCGGCAGCCGCGACATCCGGGAGCAGTGTCTGAGCGTGCTTACGTTTCTTCATTGGGTCGGCAAACCGCGAAGCTGGACGATCTATTCCGACGGCACGCACCAGCCCGAGGACAAGGAATTGCTGGAGAGTTTCGGCGTCCGCGTCGCGCCCTGGAATGCGAATCCGGCGCGCAATTCCGTGATCGAGACGTATTCAAACCACGCGACGCAGCACGCGATGGGCAAGCGGCTTTCCGCGTACTCCTCGCATCCGCTCGCTGGACCCACGCTTTTTCTCGACAGCGACGTTCTCTTTTACGGCAGGGCCTTCGAATTGCTGACCGCGGCGTTGAATGAACCCGCGCACTGGTTCCTGCCGGATGTCGATTGGGGCCATCTCGACACCCGTTACATGGCCGGGCATGGCCGGGCGATGTATCAGCTGAACGGCGGCTTCTATCTCTTGCGGCCCTCTTTTGATTGGACGCGCGTCACCGATGCGCTGGCCGCGTACAGCCCGGACTTCCAGTATTTTTCCGACCAGACCTCGTACCACATCGGTTTGCTCGGACAAGGCGCCCGGCCGCTCGATCCCCGGTTCTTCGTCGTGGACGCTTCCGATCAGTTCTCCTTCGCTCCGGCGTATCGCCCGGCGGAAATAGCCCTCCGCCATTACACCGGCCCCGTCCGGCACAAGATGTGGCAATACGGCTGGAAATGGCATTTTCGCTCATGCGCCTGACCCGGATCGTCACGCTCGCCAACGCCGCCAGCCGCCTGCGTTTTCTCGCGATGGAACGCTCCCTGCGCGCCTGCGGGTGCGATCTGCCGCTCGCGGTCATCCCGTTCAACGACGATCTCTTTGACCTGCCGCCGCGCGCGGAATGGTGGGTCGTTCCCGAACTCCTGGACTGGTTGCGCGCGGAGAAAGCGCATCCCATGATGGCGAAGTACCAGTGCCTGACCATCGCCGATTACCACTTCGTGGACACCGACGTTATCTTCCTGCGGAATCCCGCCGAGGCGCTCGCCCAGTGCGAGGGCTTTGTCGCCTCCTGCGGCCAGTGGCGCGACCCGTATAATGCGGTAAACGAGACTTCGCTGGAATTCTTCCGGCGCCGAAGTTCCTTGTGGCAGCGGCTTGTTTTCAACGCGGGGCAATTCGCCTGCGACCGCGCGCTCTACCCCGCCGCGGAGTTGAAGGCGAAAGTCCTGGAGTTTGCCGGCGCGTGTTTCAAGCATCCGCGCGACCCGTTTCTCGTCAATGACCAGACGGGGCTGAACCTGCTCGTGCTCGCCTCCGGCGTTCCGGTCACGAATTTGAATCTGCCGCCGTCCCGCATGGAATCGACGTGGGCGGGCGACTATCCCGGGGAGTACGCGCCGTTGTGGACGGACGCGGAGCGCACGCCGTATATGATACATTGGGCGGGCGTGGAGATGACGCCTCCCCGGCCATTGAACGACCTCTTTTACAAATACCTCACCCCCGCCGAACGGATGGAATGGGATCGCCAGGCCGCCGAGCGCGCCGCCCGCGTGCGAGCCAGCGCCCGTTCTCCGCGCGTCGTGGCCGGCCGGTTCAAGAAGGCCCTGGTGAGCGCGCTGAAATCGCCATGAGCGGCCCGCTGTTCACCGTCGTCATCCCGACCTTCCACCGGAACGACCTGCTCGCCCGGTGCCTCGAAAGACTGGCGCCGGGCGTCCAGCAGATGAAGGACTACGAAGTCATCGTGACCGACGACGGACGCGAGACCACGGCGCGGGAAATGCTGGCGGACCGATTCCCCTGGGCGGTCTGGACAGCCGCGCCGGGCCGCGGCCCCGCCGCGAACCGCAACAACGGAGCGAAGCTGGCGCGCGGCGAGTGGCTGGTTTTCACCGACGACGACTGCATCCCCGACGCCGGCTGGCTCACGGGCTTTCAGGCCGCCGAGGCGGAGAACCCCGGCTGCCGCGTGTTTGAAGGACAGATCTACGCGGATCGCCCAAAGCGCAGCCTGGACGAGATCGCTCCCGTGAACGATACGGGCGGTTATCTCTGGTCGTGCAACTTCGCCATCGCGAGAAACCTGTTCGAGGAAATGGGAGGTTTCGACGAGCGATTCCAAACCGCGATGGAGGATGTCGATCTAAACCACCGGCTGAAAAAAGCGGGGCATCGGGCGCTCTTCGTCCCTTCGGCGAAGGTGTGTCACCCCTGGCGGGCGCGGGGGCGCGGCAGGGATGGTTGGAAACACGCCGGCAATTATTCGAACGACACCCTGCGCTATCTCGAAATTCACCCGGAGGAAAGGGCGAACCTCAGCGCCGGGCATTTCCTGCGCGGAACGCTCCGCGCCTTTTGCAAGGAGACGCTTCCCGGGGTTTTTAAATTCAGGGGGCGCGGAATCCGCGGGGCGCTCTTCTTTCACGCCGAAGCGCTGCGGCTCGCGTTTCGCCTCTTGCGATGTTGAGCAAGCTCTGGCAAAAAGCGTTCTTCCGCCTCCGGCAGGCGGCGCACGACCGTGTCCGCTCCCCTCTGCGCAAGGCGTATTGGCGGATGCAGGGCGCCGCTTTTGGCCGCCGCGTCAGCCTCGCGCCGGTGGCGATGACGTGGCCGCACCAGGTGTCCGTCGGAGACGATTGCATCCTCGAACGCGGGATAGTTTTCAAGTTCGACAGCTACTGGCTGCCGGGGCCGCGCATCGTCGTCGGCGGGCGGGTTTTTATCGGCTCCGGCTGCGAATTCAACATCCGGCGGGGGATCACAATCGGCGAGGATTCCGCCATCGGGTCGAACTGCAAGTTTATCGACCACGACCACGGAACCGCCCTTGGAAAACCGCGCGACGCCGAGCCGGGCGGGGAGGGGGAGATCGTCATCGGGAAGGATGTCTGGCTCGGCGCGGGGGTGGTGGTGCTCAAGGGCGTGTCCATCGGCGCGGGCGCGGTGATCGGCGCGGGCGCGGTCGTCACCAGGCCGGTGCCCGAATACGAGATATGGGCCGGGGTTCCCGCGAGGAAACTCGGCGCGCGCCGTTGAAAACCGTCATCCACGTCGCCGAGGCGGAGATCGCGGAGGAATCCGGCATGGGGCGCGTTGCGTGGCATTGGCGGGACGCGTTTCAAAAAGCGGGCTACGAATTTCTCCACGTCGGTCCGGCGCGCGTCGGCGGGCCGGTTCACCCCGCGTATTTTCCCGCGAAGGCGTTTCGCGCGGCGCGACAACTCGGAGTCAAGGACGCGCTGTTCCTCGTTCACGAACCCGCGGCGGCCCCTTTCGTCAAGGCGCATCCGCGGACCGTCGTCTTCAGTCACGGCCTCGAACGCCGCGCCTGGGAAGCCTCTCTCCGCATCCCGGAATGCGGAAAGCATATTCGCTTTCGCTCCAAAATCCTGTTTCCCTTCTGGAGGCTCCGCGGCGCGGATTATGGATTGAAACGCGCGCGAGCGGCGCTGCTGATCAATCGGGACGACAGGGAATACGCCTTTCAACATTACGGCCGCGCGCCGGGGAACACGTTCCTCTTCAGGAACGGCGTTTATCCCACCCCGCCGGCTCCGCCTCGGGACGGCGCGGAGATCCTCTTCGCGAGCCAATGGATTCCTCGCAAGGGGACGGAGACGCTCGTCGAGGCCGCGCGGCTTTTGCGGGGCGTTCCGCTCCGCTGGACGCTTGCCGCCACGGGGCGCGGCGAGGCGGAGGTGCTGCGCGGCTTGCCGGAGGAGTTGCGGCCGATCGTGAAAATCATCCCCCGCTTTCGGCGCGAGGAGGAAGGGGCTTTGTTTCGCGCCGCAACGCTGTTTGTGATGCCCAGTTTTTTTGAAGGCCAGCCGCTCTCCCTGCTGCAAGCGATGGAAGCGGGGCTGTGCTGCATCACCACGGACTGCTGCGGCCAGAAAGATGTCATTCAACACGGAGAAAACGGATTTCTCTTTCCGCCCGGCGATGCGCGGGAGATGGCGCGGCTCATCAAGCTCTGCCTGGAGGACGGCGCGTTGCGCGAGCGGGTCGGCGCGCGCGCGAGGGAGTCGATGCGCGAAAGGAGCTGGGAGGCGGTGTCGCGCGAAGTGAGGGAGTGGGTCGAGGAAAAAGCGTGAAGATCGCCTTTGTAACAAGCGGCCTCGAACCCGAGGCGAACGGGGTGGGCGACTACACGCGCAGGCTCGCCGCTGAGTTGACGCGGACCGGACACGTTTGCCGCTTGATCGCGTTGAATGAGCCTCCCAACGGCGGCGGGATGCTGGGCGGGCCGTTGCGGTTGACGGGGGAAATGGAGTGGCCAGGTCGGGTGCGGCTGGCGGCGCGGGCGCTCGACGAGTTCAATCCCGACTGGGCCAGCCTGCAATTCGTCAGCTACGGGTTCAATCCGCGCGGGATCATTCGCAACCAGGCAGCCGGGCTTGCGAGCCTATTCTCCGCGCGGCGCACGCATTTCATGTTTCACGAAATCTGGACGGGCGAACGCGCGAACGCGGGTTGGAAGGAGCGCTTCACGGGCGCCATTCAAAAAAAATACATCCTCGATTTGTTCGGCAAAATCCGGCCCCGGCTCGTTACGACCACGAACGCCGTGTACCGTGCCGTGCTCGCCAGGAACGGCGTCGAGGCGCACGAGCATCCGCTCTTCGGCAACATCGAGCCGGGGACGGCGGCCGCCGGGGATTGGCTGCGGCAGCGGCTTCACCGCGCGGGAGTCGAGATTCCGGGGGAACGGAACGGCTATTGGCTCTTCGGGTTCTTCGGGATCATCCAGTCGGAATGGTCGCCGGAATCCGTCTTTCCGCAAATCGCGGAGGCCGCCGGCGGGAAGCGGCCCGTGATGCTGTGGGTGGGTCGCGCGGGCGGAGGCCGGAAGCGCGTCTGGGACGCGATGGCCCGCGATTACCCCGCTTTCACTTTCATCCGCCTGGGGGCGCAGCCCGCGGAACGCGTATCGGAATTCCTGAACACGATTGACGCGGGCATTTCCACGATGCCGGTGGAACTCATAAGAAAAAGCGGCACGGCGGTCGCTATGTTCGAACACGGCGTGCCGGTGATCGTTTCTCGGGAAGAGCCTTTCCGGGGAATCGGGAGCGAAGCGCCGGACGAGCCGTTGCTCCGCCGCGCGGACGGTCTGGCCGCGGGCCTCCCTTCCCGAGGCGAACACCGCTGCCGCCTGCCGGAAGCCGCCGCGATGCTGTTGCGCGACATGGAGGGCTGAGATGGTCGCCGTAAGCCACCCCACGGGAAACGCGAATGTCCGGGCCGTCCTCCGGGCGCTCGAGGAGGCGAAGCTTCTCGCCGCGTTTTTGACGACCGTGGCGGTGACGGGCGATCCCCGGTTCCTGCCTGCGAGTTTGAGAGCGGAGGCGTCGCGGCGCTCGTATCCCGTCCCGCCGGGGAAGATTTGGCGGCGCCCCTCGCGCGAGTTGCTGAGGCTCCTTGCCGTGAAACTGCGGTTCGCGCGCTGGGCTGACATCGGCGGCGTTTGCCGCGATCTCGACCGGCGCGGCGCGGAGTATCTCCGCAAGCGCGCGAAGCGGGACGCCGTCACCGCGGTTTATTGCTACGAGGACAGCGCGCTCGAATCTTTTCGCGCGGCGAAGGCGCTGGGCATCCGGCGTTTCTACGATCTTCCCATCGGCTATTTCCGCGCGGCGCAGCGCGTCCTGGCGGAGGATCGCGAGCGGATGCCGGAGTTCGCGGACGCCTTCAGCCTGGATGGAACGCCGGAGCCGGCGTGGAAGCTGGAACGCAAGGAGGAGGAGGCGCGGCTGGCGGATGTCATCATCGCCTGCAGCGAGTTTGTGAAGGCCACGCTGGCGGAGGGCGGACTGCCGTTGGAAAAAGTCCGCGTCGTTCAATTTGGAAGCCCGGAAGGCATCGCCTGCAAGACGTGGAGCGCGGAGGATTCGCGCAGGCCGTTGCGCGTCCTCTTCGCGGGGCTGGTGTTGCAGCGCAAGGGGATCGGGTATCTGCTGCACGCCATCGAACGGCTCCAGCGCAAGGATGTCGAACTGGTGGTGATGGGCAGGCTTCCCGCGAAGCCGCAATCCATCCTTCGCTATAAACACTTGTTCCGCTACGAGCCGCCGCGCCCGCACGCCGGGGTTCTGGAGTTGATGAAGACGTGCGACCTCCTCGTCCTGCCGTCGCTTTTCGAGGGGCAGGCGCTCGTCGTCCTGGAGGCGATGAAGTGCGGGCTGCCCGTCATCATCACGCCGAGCACAGGCGCGGCCAATCTTGTCGAGAATGGCCGGGAGGGTTTCGTCGTTCCTGCCTGCTCCACGGAGGCGCTCGCCGAGGCCGTGGAGTGGTTTATGGCGCACCGCGATGCGATCCCCGCCATGGGAGAAGCGGCGCGCAAGCGGGCGGAGAGCGCGACATGGGAAAGCTATCGTTCGCGGATTGTGCAACTTGTGGAAGAGGAGTAAAACCTGACATGGCCTCCGAACCCCCGCCGCTGGACGCTCTGCCGAATTCCGACAAGCGCGTACGGCGTCTCATCTGGCTCTACTTTTTCCTGCTGCTGTTCGAAGGCGCCATACGCAAATGGCTGGTGCCCTCGCAAATCTCCAGCCCGCTGGCGATCATCCGCGACCCGGTCCTCCTGTATATGTACTGGCTGGCGTTCCGCGCCGGGAAGCTGCCGACGAGTCCGTTCGTCGTTTCGTGCGGGGTGCTCGCGATTCTCTCGTTTCTCGCCGGACTCCTGCCGGACAGGAACGTGCTTTTCGTCGATCTCTACGGCGCGCGGACGAATTTTCTCCACATGCCCTTCATCTTTCTCCTGCCGAAATTCTTCTCGGGCAAGGATGTCGTCAACCTCGGGAAGTGGTGTCTCATCATCATGATCCCGGTCTCCTTCCTGATGGCCGACCAGTTCCTCTCCTCGCCGGACTCCTGGATAAACAAGGCCTCGACCGACGAGGCCGCGCAGATCGGCGGCGGCAGCGGCAGGGTGCGGCCCCCGGGCATCTTCACCTTCGCCACGGGCGCGGCGGAGTATTCGGCGCTCTGCGCGGTATTCCTTATCTACGGGACGATGTTCCCGCACGCGTATCCGAAATGGGCGCTGGTCGGGGGAGGCGTCTCTCTCGTGGCGGGCATGGCCCTTTCCATCAGCCGCCTGAATCTTACCTCCGTGGGGGTCGTGATATTATGCCTTCTTCTGTTCAACTGTATGCGACCGGGGTTCGTGCCCCGCTTCATACCGGTCTCCATCCTCGGGGTTGTGGCGCTGTTTTTCCTGCTGCAACTCCGCCCGATACAGGAGGGCCTCGACGCGTTCAACGCCCGGATCAACGACGCCAGCGCCAGCGAAGGCGGCCAGCAGGGATTCATCCGGCGCGTCACCTCCGTCTTCACCGAAGCCTTTTCCGAAAGACTGTGGGAAGGGCCGGTCGAAGGCCACGGCCTCGGCATGGGCACGAACGCGGGTTCGCGCCTCTTGACCGGAAAGGACAGCTACCTGCTCGCCGAAGGGGAGTGGCAGAGGGTCACGCTGGAAAGCGGGCCGATCCTCGGCACGCTGTACCTGCTGTGGCGCGTGGTCCTGGTTCTCTGGCTCTTCCGGCGTTCCCTTTCCTTTGCGTACCGGGGGCGGCCGCTGCCGATCCTTCTCTTTGGCGCGGCGCTGCCGCTGGTTCTCATAGGTCAGCTTGGGCGGCCCACCACGCTCGGGTTCACGGTGCTGGACGCGGGCCTTTGCATCGCTTCCATGGACGCGCCCCTGGCGATCAAACTTCGGCCTTTCCGCCCGTTGAGCCGCAAATCCTTCCGGCCCGCGTCGAAACCCCTGCCGTCCGCTTGAGCGCGCGCCTCACAGTCCTTCTGCTTGGCAACTACGCCAACGACCGCGTGGAAAGCATGGAGCGTTTCGCGGACACTCTGCGGCGCGGATTGCCCGAGTGCGGCGTGGATGTCGAGACGATCCGGCCCGAGCCGTTCATCGGCAGGCTGAAGCCTTCCGCCAGGGGCGTTGGCAAATGGCTGGGGTATTTCGACAAGTTCCTGGTTTTCCCCTTCGTCCTCCGGCGAAAGCTGCGGGCCATGCGGAAGCCCTTCGTCGTTCACGTCTGCGACCACTCCAACGCGCACTACGTCCATTTCCTCCAGCGCGCGCCGCATCTCGTTACCTGCAACGACCTGCTGGCAATCCGTTCCGCGCGCGGGGAAATCCCGTGGCACAGGACCGGGCGGACGGGCAAAATCCTCCAATGGCTCATCCTCGGCGGGCTGAAGCGGGGCAAGCGGTTCACCTGCATCTCGGAGGCGACGCGCGCCGATCTGCTGCGGATCGCCGGCGTAAACCCCGCGAGCGTTTCCGTGACTTACATGGGGCAGAACCACCCGTACTCCCCGATGCCGCGCCAAGACGCTCTCGCACGGCTGCGCGTGCTGCTCCCGTTCGTGGATCTCTCCGCGTTTATTTTCCACGTCGGGAATAACGATTGGTACAAAAACCGCCTCGGGGTCATCCGCATCTACAAAGCGCTCAGGAAAACAATGCCCGGCGCGCCTCCGCTCGTCCTGGCCGGCAAACCGTTCACCCCCGAGATGGCGGCGCTGGCCGAAGGCATGCCGGTTCACCCGCTCGTGGATGTATCCAACGAAGACCTCCGCGCGCTCTATTCGGCGGCAAGCCTGCTGCTCTTCCCCTCGCTGGCGGAAGGGTTTGGCTGGCCGATCATCGAAGCGCAGGCTTGCGGCTGCCGCGTGGTGACATCCAACCGCGCGCCGATGACGGAGGTGGGGGGTGACGCCGCGATTTACATCGACCCCGAGAATGAGCCGGCCGCCGCCGAAGCGGTCCGCGACGCGCTGGGGCGGGACGCGGCGGAACGCATCGAAGCCGGTTACAAAAACGCCGCGCGTTTCCCGACCGGGCGGATGGTGCGCGAATATGCCGGCATCTATTTGGAACTGGCGGAGCCGGCCCGGTGAGGCTGCTGCACGTCATACCGAGCCTGGCGCCGGAGGCCGGTGGCACGGCGGAGATGGTCAAGATCATCGGGAAAGCCCAGCGGGAGATGGGGCACGCGGTCGAAGTATTGTCCCTCGACGAGGAGCCGGGCGAATCGCATCTCAAGGTTCACGCCATGGGAAAAGGCCGCCTGAAATACGGCTACAACCCGAAGCTGCGCGAATGGCTGCGGGCGCACGCCTCGGAATACGACGCCATCATCGTCCACGGCATCTGGCAATACACCAGCTTTGCGACGTGGAGCGCCCTGCGCGAGAAGCGGCTGCCGTACTACGTCTTCACCCACGGGATGCTCGATCCCTGGTTCAAGGAAGCCTATCCGCTCAAGCACCTGAAGAAGTGGCTCTATTGGCCCTGGACGGACTACCGGGTGTTGCGCGACGCGAAGGCCGTGTTCTTCACGAGCGAACAGGAGCGCCTCCTGGCCCGGCGTTCCTTCTGGCTTTACCGCTGCGTCGAGAAGGTCGTTTCGCTCGGAACCATGCCCCCGCCCGGCGACGCGGAGCGCCAGAAGACGCTCTTCCTCCGGGAATTTCCCGCCCTCGCCGGGAAGCGCATCGTCCTGTTCCTCGGGCGCATTCATGAAAAAAAGGGATGCGACCTGCTCATCCGCGCCTTCGCAGGCGTTCCGGAGGATGCCCGTCTCGTCATCGCCGGGCCTTGCGCGGCCCCGGTTTATCTCCAGGAACTCCAGCGGCTCGCCGCGCGGGAAGGCGTATCCTTCACATGGACGGGACTCCTCTCGGGCGACAGAAAATGGGGAGCCCTGCGGGCCGCCGATGTCTTCGCGCTCCCTTCGCACCACGAAAACTTCGGGATGTCCGTCTCGGAAGCAATCTCCTGCGGCCTGCCCGCGCTCATTTCCAGCAAGGTGAACATCTTCGAGGAGATACGGGACGACGGCGCGGGCCTGGTGGAAAATGACGACCTGGAGGGTACGCGCCGCCTGCTCACCCGCTGGTTTGCCATGTCCGCCGCCGAGCAGGATGCGATGCGACTCGGCGCGCGGCAGTGTTTTCTCTCGCGGTTTGACGCGCGCGTCGCGGCGCGGAGGATAACGGAATTGGTCTCGTGAAAAGACTCGCCTGGATCGCGCTCGTTTTGCTGATAGGCGGGGAAGGAATCGCCC
Source organism: Spartobacteria bacterium (assembly GCA_021324825.1). Taxonomy (GTDB): domain Bacteria; phylum Verrucomicrobiota; class Verrucomicrobiia; order Chthoniobacterales; family Chthoniobacteraceae; genus JAJPII01. The sequence continues at coordinate 119,533 of JAJPII010000016.1, forward strand.
GGTTCAGCGGGATAGCCGATGTCCCTCTTTACCGCGTCGATGACGAGATCGGCTACATCCCCGCGCCGAACCAGTCGGGCGCTTTCCTGCGCAGGAACGACTGGGTTTTCAACGAGCGGAGCATGGGCGCGCGCGCGTTCGCGCCGGAGGGGAAGAAAAACGTCCTCCTGCTCGGCGACAGCATCGTCTACGGCGGAGACGCGTACCGCCAGCGCGAAAAGCTGGGGCCGCGCCTGGAGGAAACCCTGGGGGGCGGCTATGCCGTCTGGCCCGTCGGCGCGGGGCGCTGGAGCGCGCTGAATGAGACGACCTATCTCCAGAGAAACGCGGACTTGCCCGCGCGGATGGAGACCTTGGTCTGGGTGCTCATCACCGTGGATTTCGAGCGCCGCATGCAATCGTGGTCGCCCCTGATCCACCCCCAAAAACCGCCGTTGCTCGCAGGCGTCTTTGGACTGAGGCGCTTCATCTTGCCGCGCCTCGGCGTCACCCGCGACCCGGCTTTCCCTCCGCTCGCGCCGTCCGTTCCCATCGACAACCAGTTCCCGCTCTTCGACAAATACCTGTCGTCGCTCCGCGCGTCCAATCCGCGGCTGCGCATCCTGCTCGTGCTCTATCCCAGCTTGCTGGAAGGCGCGCCCGCGCAAACGATTGCGGGTAAACTGGGCGCGCTTGCGAGCCGGCTCGGCATCGGCTTTTTCCGGGTCGCGAAGGAGCCGCGCTGGAACAGTTCCTACTATCGCGACGTCATTCACCCCAGCGCGGCGGGCAATGTCGTCCTGGCGAATTTGGTAAAGGAACATTTGGAACACTTAAGTCGATAAATATTTCTTTTATTCACCGGAGTTATTCCCCAGTATGTCTTATAGTGAATGCCGTGACCCCCAAATCGGCCCCCGCGTTGCCGCGCGAATCCACCCGGGTGCGCAATGATCTCTTCGATCGCACCCAGGGTTGCGTCCGCGGCAAGCCGCGCTGGTTCGAAGTCTCCTGGTATTTCGTGAAGTGCGTTTTCTTCCTGAGTCCGATTCCGTGGCCGCAGGCCGTGAAGCGGGCGTTGCTTCGGCGTTTTGGAGCGGAGATTGGGCGCGGGGTGAACATCAAGCCGCGAGTGAACATTCACTTCCCCTGGAAGTTGCGGGTGGGAGACTACGCGTGGATCGGGGAGGAAGTGTTCATCCTCAACCTGGAGGAAGTGGTCATCGGCTCGCACACGTGCATCTCGCAGCGGGCGTTCATCTGCACGGGAAACCACGACTACAAGAGCGCGGACTTTTCGTATCGCAACGCCGGCATCACCATCAAGGACGGCGCGTGGATCGGCGCCCAGTGTTTCGTCGCCGCGGGCGTATGCATCGGAACCGAGGCCGTCGCCCTCGCCGGTTCGGTGGTCGCGCGCGACCTGCCGGACGCAATGGTCTGCTCGGGCAACCCGTGCGTCCCCGCGCGGCATCGCTGGGAGGTATGACCGTCCTCGCTCTGCTCTTGCTGGCCGTCTCGGCCTTCGCGCAGGACAAACTTCCCGTCGACATCCCGGCCTCGGCGGCCGCCCCCGCCGACCAGGTGCGCGGGTTGAGGATGGAGTTCTACCCCTTCGATCCCAACGCGCCCAAAGGGCTTGATTCTCTCGATGAAGCGATGACCTTTGTCTTCATGAGCCAGCCCCAGCTTTCCGAACTTCTGGATGTTCCCGCCGTCGATTTTCCGAAGAACGCGCGGACCGCGCCGGATACGGTCATCTCGCTGGGCGACTATTTTTTTGGCGCCCAGGCTTTCGCCGCGCGCAAGGCGTCGCTTCCCGCCCGGATGTCCGCTCCCATCGGCCCGCGTTCGGTTTTTGTTCTCCGGGGGTTTTTCAATGTGGAAAAGCCCGGCTCCTACAATTTCAGATTCCCGGTGGATGACGGCGCCGAGGTTAAAATAGGCGGGCAGGTCGTCCTGTATCAAAAGGAGTATGGCGGCATGTTCCCGGACGCCGACCCGAAATACGCCGCGACGGTCAACTTCTCAAAGGCCGGCGTCTACGCGATCCGCATCACGCATTGGGACCGCGGCCAGGAGCTTGGCATCCACGTCTATTCCGATCTCACCGCCGCCCAGCCGGGCGCTTTCGTCCTGCTTCCCATTCTCACCGGGACGGGCGGAAGCCATTAAGAAAGTGCGGGCGGTCGATCTTCCCCGCTGGGGCTTTCTTGCGAGCCTCGTTTACGCCCCCTGGGCGTTCGGTTCCACCAGCCACGCCGGCGCCGATTTCCTCGCGCGCCTGCTCCTCCTGGTCTCCGGGGCGTGGCTCGCCGCCAATCTGCTCGACCGGCGGTTTCCCCGCGTTCATCCCTTCCCGCTCCTGCTCTTCGCGTTTCTCCTCGCGCAAGGGTGGGAGATGGCCCGCAACCCCCGCGCGATCTTCGACACGGACTACGTGAGGTTCTTCCCGCTCGCCCACGACGCCGCCTGGCCCGCGAGCCTGGACGCCCGCCTCACGCGCGAGAAGATGCGCCTCGTCACCGGCCTCTTTGGCGCGTTCTGCATCGCGTGCGATCTCGCCCAGGAGCGGAGATGGCAGGTTCGCCTCGCGACGGCCATCGGCGTGGCGGGGGCGAGCGTCATCCTCTACGGTCTCCTGCTGCGGCTGCTGAACATCCGCATGATCCTGTGGAGATCGGACATTCCCGGCAACACCTGGCCGTTCGCCACGTATCTGTATCACGGAAACGCCGGGGCCTTCATCAACCTGGTCTGGCCCGTGGCCGCCGCTTTCGCCGTCCTCAGTTTCCAAAGACGCACGGCGGTCGTCACAAAATGCTTCTGGGTAAGCGCCGCGGCCGTCACCAGCGCCGGCGTCTTCGTCAACGCCTCCAAGGCTTCCACCGCGATAGGCGCCGGGCTCCTCCTGGTCATGATCTGCTGGGCGGCTTATACGCTGCTCTGGAGAAAACACGGGTTCGGCAACCCTCTCGTCGGCGCCTTGTATGCGGTATTGATAGTCGCGGCCTTCGCGGCCGTGGCGTGGTCGGTCGGTCTGGACGTGACGCTCGAACGCTGGTCCCGCCTGAATGCCGGGCTGGCGACGCACAACGCCCGGCTTGTCGTGGACGAGGTATGCCTCTCCATGGTCAGCGACGCCGGGCGGTGGGGTTTCGGCCCCGGAACATTCGCCGCGCTTTTCCCTTTCTACACGTTCGACGCGGCGTGGCGCGGCGGCGTCAACATCTCGGGCATATGGCAATACGCGCACGAGGATTACCTGCAAACCCTCATCGAATGGGGCGGCGCCGGCGCGGCGGCTTGGGGGCTGCTTTTTTTCGGCGGCATCCTCGCGGCGCTGATACCCCCTTTTTCAAGAAAGCTCTCGCGCACGGAGCGGGCGCTCCTTGCAGGCAGCGCCGCCGCGCTTGCGGGGATTGCGATCCACGCCGCGGTCGATTTTCCGCTCCAGATAGCCTCCCTCCAGCTCTATGCCGTGACGTTCCTCGCCCTGGCGTGGGGAGGCCGCTTCTGGGACATGGAGAAATCTTGACCTGTTGGTGTAGAGGCGCTCTGCCGGCCGCCTGGGCTTAAAATAGGCAACCAAGAGCAGTCAGGACCGAATGAGCTTCTCCAGTTCGCGCCGGAACGCCGTCTCGGCCTGCGCCGGGGTGTCGTAGCCCGATACGATCACCTCCAGCACGCGCTGGTCGCCGCGCTGCCGCTTGCCTTGCAGGACGCGCGTCAACCGGTCCGTCCTGCTCCAGTTCACCGGCGCGGACTCGCGGGCTGTGAGGTCGTTAGAGACGCACCGGAAGACGTAGAGCATCCTGCCGTTATTGTCGAATTGGTAACGCTCGAACGGGACATCCATTTTATTTACGAACAGGCGCTTGTTGCCGGGGTTGCCCACCAGCGCCATGCCGGAGCTTGGGAGGCAGACTTCCGGGACGTGCTCGTGTGCCGCCTGCGCCGCCCTCAACCCGGGACGCCAGCGGAAATAATAGGCCTGCCAATGGCTGCCGTCCCGGGCCGTCCAGCCGGCGGAACTCCCCTCGTCGTAAAGAAGAAGCGCGCGGCTTAGTTCGGAAATCGGGAACGCTTTGAAGGTCGGGTTGTCCGAAGGCCATCGCATCGTCCACGCGGGCGGCTCCGGCGCGTTGGTCTCATGAATCCGGTACCAAAGTTCTGTCAACAGCCATGCCGCGGGCATCCAGCCGATCAGCGCCACAGCCGCCGGAACCGGGAAGCGGTGCGGTCGCGCTGATGGGGAAGGGGCAGGCTCATTTGGCGCAAGCATCCGCGCCAGCAGCCATACGCCCGCGAAGCTGACGAGCAGAACCGCGACGCCGAGCGGGTCGTGCCAGTTTTCCATCGCCTTGATCCCGCGGCTTGCGGCGACGCCCGCGAGGAGAGTGGAGCGCGCCACGTTGCAGACGAAGGCGAGCGCCGCGCCGAAGCCCAGCACCCAGCACGTCCGCGCGAGGCCCAGCCGGAACTGCGCCCCAAGGAAGAGGGAGATCATGACAATGGCCTGGAGCGAACGTATGCCGCTGCACGCCTCCTCGATTCCGACCATACCGGTGGGGCCTTCGATGACGTTTCCGTGCTGCACCGCCGGTATGCCCCAGAAAACGAGTATCTCCGTCGCCACCCGCGTGACGACGCCCGTCAGCCCCAGGACGACGGCGTGTTCCAGGAAGAACGGCCATGGCACGGCGGTGACGAGGAAGACGGCGGGAGGCGCGAAATGCCGCGCCCAGGGAGCGCCGCCCGCGGTGTAAGCGAGCAGGAGAAAAAGGGCGATGACGAGAAGGGTGATCGTCCAGGTGGGGAGCAGCCAGTCGGGGTTTGCCTCCTTGATGAGCTTGACCGGGAGAATAGCCAGGGCCGCGACCGCCAGCGCCGCGAAGGCGGAGCCGCGGGCGCGCGCCGTTTCCGGGCGCGATTGCCAGCGCCGCGCCAGGAGGAAGAGAAAGAGCAAAGGGACGGCCCAGCCGTAGTTATAGTCGGGATCAATCGACCATTGGGGGCTGACTTCGGCAATAAACAACACCCACACGCCCAGAACGCACGCCAGAAGGGGAAGCGGGATGTCGCAAAACGTCATGCCATAAGGAAGTGTCCCCGATCTGGCAGGACCTGGTCGCGCGCCAGTTCGACGTCGCGGCACTGGCCGAGAAACTCCAGCAGCACGCGCACCCGGTCCTTCGCAGGCATGACGCTCGTGACCACGCTCGCCAGCCCGCGGAACAATCCGTGCGCCACGATCACGCTATCCCCCTCGCGAATCTCCTGGCTTATGGCTTTACATTCCGTTTCGCCCATCTCCACCCGCAACCCCTCGATGGCCTCCGCGGGCACTTGCGCGATCTCCTCGCCAAACCGGACGATGGACGTGACGCCGTTGGAATAGGTGACCGCCTTCTGCGACAGCAAGCGGTCGAACCGGGCGAAGAGATAACCGGGAAAAAGCGCCTCGACGAACCAGACCGGGCCGCGCCGCGTGACCCGCCGCAGCCGGATGCGCGGGCAAAAGACCTCGACGCCTTCCAGCGTCCGCAGGTGCGCCGCGGCGATGTGCTCCTGCTTTGGCATGCTCCGCACGCAATACCATGCGGGTTCGGGGTTCGGCGTCATCCTGGCAATATACTCCGGGCCGCGGGCCGCTCAAGGGAACTTAAGGGAACTTAAGGGAACTTAAGGGAACTTAAGGGAACTTAAGGGACTTCGGAGATGGAGAACTGGAACGGTTTCCCCGGAACGTGCGTCGCGCTGCCGAACTTGAACCCGGTCGTTTCGGACTGGCCTTCCAGCGCCACGAAGTTCACCGCTTGCTGGCCGTTGTAATCCATGACGGAGAGGTAGTTCACTCCGTAAGGAAGCCGGTTGTTGTTCGAGATTTCGGTCGCCACGGGATCGACCAGGCGGGTGTCGCGCAGGTAGCTCACCATGTCGCCGTTCTCCGTCAGGCGGAAGATGACGCGGTCGCCCCGGCAGGTGATGTAGAGGTCGTTCGGGTTGGCGTCGCACGCCTGCGTGCCGTAAGAGATGTCGGTCGGGTTCCGGGAGATGGTCTTGGTCGCCACGAGCGAGGGGATCCCGGTCTCGCCTTCCGTATTCAGGTTGGTTACATCGAAGATTTCAAGCTGCCCGGCCATCGTCGCGACATAGGCGCGGTTGGCGAAGTTCCCTTCCCAAGCGCCGCCAGCCGGCTGGCGCCACCAGAAGTTGTTCCCCCTGTGGAAGCCCGCCGCCACCGCCGTCGGCTGCTGCACCGTCGTGCACCAGGCTACGGTGGGCGTCTGCTGGGGGGCGTAGCTGAACGTGAACGGCCACTGATTGGCCGCGGCGCCTTGCGTCTTGGTGGCGTTGTAGTTTGCCTGCGTGGTGAAATACATCCGGCGGTAATAATCGAACAGCGGTTGCAGGTTCACGAAGGCGACCTTGTTCTCGGCCCGGGAAGCGACGATGGCGTACCCGGTATGGGCCGTGCGGCGATACGTGGAAGACCAGTTATACCAGTTGTTGCGCTCGGCCTGCGAATCCCAGTTCGTGCCGTTCAGTTCGCCGCTGCCGCGTCCGTTATCCATGGAAAGATCGGTCGAGACCGCCACCGAGGTCGGCGCCATGAACGGCAGCGGGACGTACCCGAGCACTTTCAACGATTGCACGCCCTGCCAGTTCGGCACTCCGTAACGGAAGCTGCCGCCGCCGGCGACCATCCAGCCGTTGACCGCGATCACCGCGAGCTGGCCCTGCTGCAACGCGGTGTCCCACACGGTCACCAGCACGAATTCGTTGTCCAGCGTCATGCAGACCGCCGTCGGAACCTTGTTGGCGGCGAGCTGGGCGTAGGCGTAGCGCGGCGCCAGGGTGTCGGAATCGTTGCCGGTGCCGAGCATCGCCACGAGGCCGTTCTCAAAGATCGTCGCACCCGGCATCCCGGCCATGAAGCGCGCCCGGGCCACGCCGATGGCGGGCGTCGGCGGGCGTTGAGGCCAGCGGCAGGGGGTAAAGCAAGGGTCGGGATTCGAATTGTAGTAATTGCACTGGTCCGGAGTGAACGAGAGGCGGAAATCATAGAACGGCCCGGCGTTCGTCATGTAGATGGAGCCGTTCCGGGCGCGCGCGAGGCCGGGATCGGTCGCGTAAATCGGCGCGTAGAGCATCTGGCCCGACATCGCAAACCAATCGGTCGCGCCCTGGTAGTTCCAAGGCGCCGGATACCAGCTTCCCGAACCGAGGACGGGCGTCGTGGCAGGGACAATGCCGCCGGAAGGGTGGTAATCCGCCCACGCGGGCCCCAGGCGGTAATTCAGGGTCTTGGCGGTGTTATATCCCTTGGCGGCGGCGACGTACTGGGCCGGGATGATCTTGTTGTTGGCATCGACCAGGATTTCAGTCCACGAACCGATCTTGGCGGGACCGGCGATGCAATTTCCCTGCGCAAAAAGGCAGGCCGCGGACAGTATGGAAAGGATGGAAAATCTCATATTTCCAACCTATAAGCAATATGCGTGCCATAATTTTCATTTCTGCCATATTTACGGTTACTTCGGCGCCGCCGAGGGGGCGTCGCCGATGGATGCCTCCGCCTTGACTTCCAACTGCTGTTCCTCCGGCAAGAGCACCGCCTGCTTTGCCAGCTTCAGATAGGGCCGGGCTTGCGAGGGATCGCCGCACGCCGCGAGGATGATGCCGTTGTACAAAGCGACCGAGGGGATTTTCAGTTGGGAGCCGAAATGGCTCATCACGTTCAAGGCTTCCGTCTTCTGGCCCTGGAGATAGAGCGAGAAGGCGTAGGTGGACCCTTTCCGCGCATCGGTCGGCTCGCCTTCGTAGGCCCTCTTGGCCAGCGCGTGCGCCTGGTTCTCGTTCTTTTTCAGGAGGAGGGAGACGAGGGCAAAGTTATTGAGCACGACGGTGTTTGCCGGCTCCAACTCGCGCCGCCGCGCCAGCAGGCGATACAGCTTCCTGGTGTCGCCTTCGGCCATGAAGCGTTCCTGCAGGGCCTCCAGGATGGCCTCGGGCGGATGCGGAGAGTCGACGACGCGCCACGCCAGTTCCTCGGCTTGCGTCTCCCAGCGCCAGCCCCAGGCGATGGCCGCCGCGCAGAGCCGCACCAGCGATTGCGGGTTATCAGCCGCCTTCAGAGTCGCGAGGTTCCATTGATCCTGGGCTTGCTGCGTATCGCCTTCCTCCGAGAGCGCCCTGGCGAGCAATCCAGCGCGCAGGAAATCGATGTCCCTCCAATCCGCATCGGTGGTCAGGGCCTTCAGATGGGGCCAGTCCCCCAGGGTGAGATACGCCTCGCCCAAGGCGAGTTGGACCCGATTATCGGCGCGCACTTCGGGGGGGAGATTGATGATCCACTCGATGGCCAGCAGGGACATTTTATGGGCGTTCATCCAAAAGACCAGGCGCGCCACGTCTCGCGGAGCGCGGACGACGTCCTTATAGTCCCGCAACTCGGCGGTGAGCGCCGGGCTGCGGGTGCGCAGGAGGAAGTCGAGAAATTCAATGCGATCCTCGGGCGCGATCCCGGGGGTTTTTTTCATCAAGAGGAAATAGTCGGCGGCGCGCGCGTTCTGGTTATGCCGGACGGCGTCGCGGAAGAGCATTCGCAAAGCCTGCAAGCGCAGAGTGGGATTGGCCGCCAAGGCTTCGAGATCCTGGCGCCCCTTCTCCCGGGAATCGCCGGGCAGAAGAAGACGGACTTTCGCCAATTCCAGCGCGTAGTCCGTCCTGGTTGAACTCAAGGCGGCGGCCTTTTCCAAGTGGTCGACCGCGTCCTGGAGATATCTTTGGGCGAAAGCGGTTTCTCCCGCCAGCCATTGATAATCCGCGGTGTTGGCATCCGTCCGGCGCATCCTGTCGAGTGCATGGCGGGCGAGCGAGGGATTTCCAAGACTCAATGCGGTTCGAGCCCATGCCAGGCAGTTCGCGGGATCGCCCGGCTGGACATTGTCAAGTTGCTGATGCCAATAGAGCGAATCCCTCGGCCAGCCCTTGTCGGTTGCCTGGGATATGACCTTTAGAGCGGCAAGGTTTTGGGGATCGTCGCGCAGCAATCCCCTCGCGAAGATCGCCGCGCCCCGGTTGTCGCCGCTCCGCAAGGCTTCGGTCGCATGGGCGAGGAGGCGTTGCTGTTTTACCCTGCCGTAGAGACGCCCGCCGCCGAAAAGGGCGAGAAGGAAGAGGAGCAGCGCGCAGAGGGCCGCTTTCCAGTGTTCAATAAAGTACCACAGGCCGAACTGGCGGTGGATGTTGTTGATAACCTGAAGAACGCGCAACCCGCGCGCGAGCAGCGCATGCCAAAGTTCCTCGATCATTTAAATGAAAGATAACGCGGCTTTCTCCGGGCGCACGAAGATTCCGCGGGCGGACGGATACGTCCACGCCTGGTTTGAAGCGAAAGGGAGGGGATCGCCGTCCACGCGGCGCGCCCGGTCAAGTCAATTTCCCTGGACTGAGCTTAGGCGACCGCCACCGCTTGTTTGCGCTGGCGCCACGAGGTGAGTGAACCCCCGGCGCAGGCAAGCAGGAGCAGTGCGGCAAGGGTGTTGCTCGCTTCGGGAACAGGAGGAAGTTCGCCGGCCCCGATAAACTGGCCCGACTCCGTATTGACGGCAAATGCTTTGATGGTGAACGAGTCCGGAAGATTCGGGTCGCCGCCATTGCCGTCATTGCCGATGCTCAGTTCGATGTAGCCGAGATCTCCGTTGGCAGCCTGAAAGCCGATGAAATACCCGCTCGCGTTAATCGGGAAAGAGCCCGAGACGTCGGTGCCGCCGCCTTTTTTGATGCGAATGGGAAGTCCAAAAACAGGAGCGCCCGCGGTCGAGGCGAGGGCGAAGGGGCCAGCGGCCGTGATCGCCGAGCCATTGGCAAGTTTCTTTACGGCGTGGGAGGCCGCCCCGTTGGTAAGCAAGTTGCCGCCGATGGCTTTGACGCCGCCGTATGGCGCACCCGCATAACCGTAACCCTTCAGCACGATCCCGGGGGAGTGAGAGGAGATATTCAGGTGGAATGTCCCCGTCGAGACCCCTCCATTCACATTAAAAGGAACCGTTTGATTTACATGCTCGTAGATGATGGCGGCATTCGCCTGGCTCGAAAGTGAGAAAACCGCCGCGCCCGTAGCCGCGATCATGCCTCCCGTAACCGCGGCCCCGCTCGCCGTACGATTGTTTTTCAGGGAAGCGTGGCTGGTAACATAGTTCGTCCACTGGTTTTCAAAAGTGAATTTGTCCATTTTTAGGAAGAGGGATTTAGATGGGTGGATTACGGGGTGCGCGAGACTAATAATCGACCTCGGATGGGAGTTCAAGAAAAAAATTTATATTTTTGTCAAATAAATCCATTTTCGGTTCCAGTCCTTGACTTTTGACCTTTCCTCAGCGTAGGAAGTAAGGGGTTTTTGCCCGCGTCTCTTTTGTTACGGTGAATCTCTCTCGCAAGCTCCTCCTCGTGGGTTGGGACGCGGCTGACTGGAAGCTCTTGAATCCCCTCATGGAGGCGGGGGAAATGCCCAATCTCTCCCGTTTGGTGGAGGAGGGATGCATGGGGCAGATATCGACCATCCACCCCGTCTATTCGCCCATGCTTTGGACATCCATCGCCACGGGCAAGCGTCCGTATAAACACGGCATCCTCGGCTTCGCGGAGCCGCTTCCCGACGGATCGGGCGTTCGCCCGGTGAGCGGGTTAAGCCGCAAAACGAAGGCGTTCTGGAATATTTTTCACCAACAGGGCTGGCGCGGCCATGTCGTTGGCTGGTGGCCCAGCCACCCCGCGGAACGGATTAACGGTTGCATGATTTCCAACCTTTGCCACCACGCGGTCGGCCCCGTGGGCGAGCCGTGGCCCGTTCCGCCGGGAGGCATTCACCCTCCCGAATACGTGCAGGCGCTGGCGGATTTGCGGTTTAACCCAAACGAACTGGTCGAGGAGATGGTGCGGCCGTTCATTCCGAAGGTACGGGAGATTGACCAGAAAGAGGACAGGCGCTTTGCCGCCTGCATGAAGGTGATCGCCGAGGCCGTCACCGTGCAAAGCTGGGCGGTGTGGCTCATGGAGAACACCCGGTGGGACTACATGGCGGTCTATTTTGACGCCATCGACCATTTTGCCCACGGGTTCATGAAATATCACCCGCCGCGGCGGTCGTTCATCAAAGAGACGGAATTCGATCTTTACAGCGGCGTCATGGCCCAGGCGGCCCGCTTCCATGATATGATGCTGGGCGCGCTCTTGGCTCGCGCGGGTTCGGAGACCACCGTCATCCTGCTTTCGGATCACGGCTTTCACCCGGATGAATTGCGGCCCAGCTCGCTTCTCCCCATCCCGGCCGCGCCGGCGGAGGAACATCGGGACTTCGGCATCCTGGTGATGCGGGGCGCGGGCTTGAAGAAGGACGAGATTCTGCATGGCGCCAGCGTCCTGGATATCGCCCCGACGCTTCTTGTCCTGGAAGACCTCCCCGTCGGCGAAGATATGGACGGCCGGCCCCTTCTCGGAGCCTGGGAACGCCCGCCGGACGTCCGGTATATTCCCAGTTGGGATGAAGCGCCGGGAGAGGACGGGCGGCTGCCGGCGAACTTCCAACGCGATTCCGCGAGCGAACGGGCGGCCCTGGAGCAACTGATAGCCCTCGGCTATGTGCAACGCCCGCCCGATAACGTCCAGCTGGCGGTCGCGGAGACGGAGCGCGAACTGCAGATAAATCTGGCGGAAGCCTACATGGACGGCAGCCTCGAAATCAAAGCGCTTCCCATCCTGCGGAAGTTGTCTGCGGATTGGCCGGATGAATACCGTTTCTCCCTGCGCCTGGCGATGTGTTGCAAGGCCCTTGGCCGGGTCGACGAGCTGCGCGAAACGGTCGAGTCTCTCGAAAGCAAACGGCCCAAGGCGGAAGCGGCCCGGAAGGAACTGGTCGAGTTGCGCAAAGAAATCGCGGCCCGCGCCCGCGCGCGCCAGGAGGAGGCGAAGCGCAAGGCCGAAGCCGGCGAGACTCCGCCTCCCGACGCAAAAAAAGAGCCGGCGGCCACTCCGCAAGAAATGGAGCGGATGGCGAAGCTGGACGCCGTCGCCAGCCTGAACACGCATGGGATCGATTTCCTTCACGCGGTGGTCGCGATGGCGGAAAACAAACCGAAGGAAGCGCTCGAATATTTGCGGCAGGCTGGAAAGGGGATGCCCCGGATGCCCGGTTTGCATCTTCAGATCGGCGAAGCCTGGGCGCGCTTGGGGAAATGGAATGAAGCCCTCGCATCCTTCGAGCATGTCTTGAAGATGGACCCGCATAATCCCCACGCTTTCGTCGGCCAGGCGCGCTGCTTTCTGGCCCTGCGACGCAACGAGGAAGCCGCCGGGGCCGCCCTCAACGCCATAAACCTCCTTTACTATTATCCGCTGGCGCATCTGTTGCTGGGCATAGCCCTGCTGCGGCTCGGCCACGCGGAGCGCGCCGTTCTCGCATGGAAAACGGCCGTCGATCTCAACCCGATGTTTTGGCCCGCGCATATACGCCTGGCGCGTTTGTTGAAAAACAGCGACCCGGAAGTCGCCGCGGCCTATCGCGAGCGGGTTCGGGAGATCCGGCTGAACGCACGCGCGATGGCCCGGGGTGAGCAACCGGAGGTGAAGCCCAGTCTTAGAATCCCAGCCCACCAGCCGTCGCCCGCGCCTTCGCCCGCGGAGCCCCCGCTTGCTCCCTTTCCGCCGGAACGTCTTGGCAAAGACATCCCGCCTTTTGCCGAAGACGCAGTGACCCTTGTTACAGGCTTGCCAAGGTCGGGAACCTCCTTGCTGATGCAAATGCTCGCGGCCGGGGGCGTCAAACCCCTTACCGATGAGGTTCGCATCGCCGATCCCGACAACCCGCGCGGTTATTTCGAACTGGAAGCCGTGAAATCGCTGGCCGAGGACTCCTCGTGCCTGCTCGAAGCCGGGGGCAAGGCGGTGAAAGTCATCCTGCCGCTGCTCCAGCATGTGCCGGCGGGGAAGCGGTACCACGTCCTCCTCATCGAGCGCGACCTCAACGAGATATTCGCCTCGCAAAAAACGATGCTGGACCGGTCCGGCAAGGCTGTCGCCGATCCCACGACGCTTCGTCCCGCGTATGAAGGGATATTGAAACGGGGGCGCCAGATTCTTTCGAACTCACCGCGCGTGCGGGCTTTGCGGTTGAGCCACAAATGGGTGCTAACGCATCCGTTGGAGGCGGCGCGGGCGATAGCCTCTTTTCTGGGTCTGCCTATGGACGCCGCCAAAATGGCGGCAGTGGTGGACCCTGCTCTCTACCGTTCTCTTCGAGCCGAAGAGAAGACGGCGCCTTGAGAAGCGCCGGGGTACAAACTAAGAGCGTGCAATCGTCAGGATTGCACGCTCTTGGAAGAAAGATCAAAGTCGATCCGCCTATTGGCTGGACGGTGTTTGGACGATGGTGGAATTCTGAAGGACGATACCTGATGCGGCCACGACGCCGTCTACTGTTGAGCCGACCGGGTTGCCGCCCACTATGATCGAGTTCATCACGAACGTGCGGCTGGGCGCAAGGACGCTGCCGTGAAGGATGGAAGCCTGCATGTTATAGGTGTCCGGGGAGGCGGGCAACCCTTCAATATTGAAGACCACGTTGTCCTCCGTCAGTCCGCCCGAGAGAAGAACTTGAGAATTACTCAGGCGAAACGACCCGGACGGTGATGCGCCTTGCGCGGAGATGTTGAAGACGAACTTGGTGTTCGCATTGCCGCTAAGCGTCAGCGTCGAATTCGCGAGGGTGAAGCTGTTAAGGTTCAGAACGGATTGCGTGTTGGCCGTCCCGGTGATGGTGATGGACTGGCCGCTCATGTTCAGGTTAAGATTTCCGGGCTTGTAGACGAGAGTCCTTCCCCCGCCAGTGTCCGGGGAAGCGTAATTGATCGCATTTGGCAAGGCGCCGAGGGCGCCGCTTGCGGAGATCAACTGATTCCGCTGGGTATCCAGCGTAGTGGGGTTGCCTTGGATGGCGTGATGAGCAACGAAGTTGCTTGAACCGGTGTAAACAGGGGCCCCGTAGAAGGTCGTCCCGGGATAGTAATAGAGATTTCCGTTGATCGTATTGACGGAGTTATCGAAGCTGACGACCGAGTTCGAGTTTCCGATTGCAACGTCGCCGGTGATGGCGCTGCCGTTGGTCATCAACAAGGTCGTCGTGCCGGTTCCCATCGTAAACGCGGCGTAACTCTCTCCATCGTTCCAGAAATATTGATTCTGCAGGGTGTCCGCCCAGGCGGTTGCCTGACCAAGGATGAACATACCAATGATCGCCGCGAATGGGAAAAGGTTTCTCAGTTTCATAGGTGTGGAGTGGATGGAGGTAAAAAGGGAGGGGAAATTTTTTGCGCTTTAGAACGAATTTTGATCAGGAAACGCACATTGTCAATAAAAAGTTTCCGACGCGATGCTTTTTTATTTAAGAAGCGCGGTCCAACGCCTATTTTGCCCTGGTTGACCTCCTCCCGCGCATCCTCGGAGTCCACGCTACCCGGTTTTGGCGAGCTTGCAATCCTTGGGCTGACTCTTCTGGCGCCTTTGCTGGGCGGCTTGACCCAGCTTTGGGCCCAGGGAACTCTTCTTGTCCTAACGGGATTGCTATTCCTCGCCCGCCCTCCCCGCCGTTCACTCGGCCTGGCGGCAAACGTCGTCTTCCTGTTGCTGATCGCGGTCGCCCTCTCCGCGTTCCTGCCGGCGGCCTGGTTTGGCGTCCCGGAGTGGCGGCGAACGCTCATGGAAGAATTTCCCGGGCAGTTTCCCGGAACGCGAACGCCGCAGCCTTGGATAACGCTGGAAAACTCCCTCCTTTTTTTGACGGCGCTCTTGTGGGCCTATTACCTGCAATGTCAGGACTGGAGCGCGGAAAGCCGCCGTGGCGCGCTACGGTTTTATGTCTTTGGGATGGCCCTTCTGGCGGCGGCGGCGGCGGCCTCGCTTTTTTCGAATCGCACGGTGCCGTTCTGGGCGGGCTACCCGGGCAAGCCGGGGGCCGCCTGGGTATACCATAGCTTTTTCCCGAACCGCAACCAGACGGCCGACGTGCTCGCGCTCGCGGGAATCGTCGCCTATGCCGCCGCGCTGGACGCGTTGCGGGGGAAGCGGTTCGTCCAGCTCGGCTTCCTGGTGATTTCCCTGGCCGTTCTTTGCCTGGAGGTTGTCTGGGTCTATTCCCGCGCCGGCATCCTCCTCTTTTTTGGAGGGACCGCCGCGTGGCAGATGTGGTCTTTCTATCTCTCCCGTTCGGCGCAACGCGCGGGCCTGGCGGCGGCGGGGGTGGCGCTCGTTTTGGCCGGGTTCTTTTTAGGCGGAGGCGAGACGCTCCAGAGGTTCCAAGATAAAAATCTTCATGAGCTTTTGCACGGAAATGATTTTCGAGTGTTGATCCACCACGACGCCTTCCAGATGGCGAAGGCGACTCCCGGGCTGGGCGTTGGCCTGGGCAATTTCAAGGCGCTCTTTCCTTTGAGCCGGACGGCGTCCGTCCAGGAAAACGTTATCCTGCACCCGGAGAGCGACTGGCTCTGGTTTGCCGTGGAGTTGGGATGGGTTGCCGTGGGATTGATAGCCGCCGGTGTCGTACTCTGGTTGAGGAAGTGTTTCCCTTTCAAGGAAGGGACGTCGCGTTATCTGCGGGCGGCGGCGACCGTCTGTGTGGCCGCCTTCATCCTTCACGGTTTTGTGGATGTCTCCGCGCACCGGCTTGGCGCGCTGTGGCCCGCCCTCTTCCTCGCAAGCATCGCAGTGAACGCCGCGGAGGGGCCTATGAAGGGTGGCGGGTTGATCGCGCCGCTCTTCCGGGCGTTTGGCCTGGGGCTGGCCGGGATCGGAATTTTATGGGCGGCTTCCAGCAATGGCGTTGGCGTGAAGACGATTCCCACCACCGCCGACGTCAATCGATTGAGGCGCGAGGCGGCGACCTTTATCGAACAAGGGGACTATAAGGATGCCATCGCAAGTTCATCGGCGGCCATCCGGATCGCCCCCGTGGACTGGACGCTCTATTTTCAGCGGGCCGCCGCGGAGGCGCAGCTAGCGTTGTCGGACCGCGACGCGCGGCGCGACTTCGCGACCTCTCGGTTCCTGGAGCCGCATTGGGACCAGCTCTGTTTTCAGGAAGGGGGGCTTTGGCTCGCGGCGGGAAGGACCGATTACGCGATCAATGCGTGGACGGAAGCGATGCGCCGCTCGCTGGAACCCGCGCCGGCCCGGAAAGTAAAGACCGCCCCGATACTCTTCCGCCAGATGCTGGCGGCGGCGAAGCCCGACTCGACTCTTCGCGGGGCGTTGAGGCTGCTTTCAAGGCGGGATTCCGATTGTCTCCTGCTCTTTCTGGGCGCGGCGGATCCGCTGGAGTTTGATATCGAGAGCCTGCGCCTGCTCCGGGAGGATCCTGAGCTTCGCACCTTCTCGGAAGTGCAGCGCAGGCAGTTCTTCAAGTTATGGTACGAGAGGGGGGACCGCTACGCGCTGGCCGACGCCCTCGAATCCCGCCCGGAATTCCTGCCCGCGGCCTGGAGCTGGCTGGCCGCATGCTACGCGTCCTGGGGCCGGTATGAGGAGGCGTGTAAAACGGTGTTTAAACTAGCCCCGGCTCCCGCCATGCCCCGGCCCGGGCCGCGCGCGACGCTGGAGGCATTGCAGCGGGACTATTTCGTCAACCAGGGCGACGTGCAAAAGGGGGTGGCGCTATGCCTTGAACAGGAGAAGGAAGGCCAGTTGGATGCCGCCTTGTTTACGCTCCATTCCGTGCAGCCCGCCTCGCCGCCGCTTTATTTTCCCTACCTTCAGGGCCGGCTGTGGGGAGAGAAGGGGGATTGGAAAGAGGCTTGGGCCGCGCTGGGCCCGTTCCTGGCCCGCTAGACTAACTGGAGCGTTTTTTCGCCCCCAGGCGGCTGGCACAGCCGCCTCTACAACGAAAGGATCGAAAGAACGCGCTAACCCGGATATTTCACCATTAGCTAATACGCCGTCTTCGGCGGCGCGATCATGTGCCAGGCGCTCGTGATGATGATGATGCAGTCGAGCGCGAAGGTCCAGTTTTCCAGGTAGGTTATGTCGGCCTTCAGCCGGTTGGCGATGTCTTCGGGACTCTTCGCCTGCCCCCGGAAGCCCCATATCTGCGCGAGGCCCGTCACCCCGGGTTTCACGAATGTCCGGACGTGGTAGTTCCCCATCAAGCGCGCGAACTGCCGGTTGTGCTCCATCAGGTGAGGACGCGGGCCCACGACGCTCATGTCCCCTTTCAGGACGTTCCAGAACTGCGGTATCTCGTCGATGCTGAACCTCCGTATCCAGCGTCCCGCGCGGAAGACCCGCTCGTCGTTTTGGGAAGCCTGGCGCGCGGGGTCGTCGTCGTGGTTGTTCGGGCGCATGCTGCGATACTTCAGGATCGTGAATTCGTGGTTCTGAATGCCCGCGCGCGGTTGCTTGAAGAAGAGCGGTCCGGGCGATTGCCGGCGCTGGACAAGCCAGACGACCAGCGATGTGAATGGGAAAACGAAGATCAGCACCAGCGTCGCCACGGTGATGTCCAGGAGGCGCTTGAACCCTCTGTTCACCGGGTTCTCCAACGGTTCCCGGCGCAGGGTGATGAAATGGAGGCCGTCATCCTCCACGTCCACCACCGGGTGGCTGAGTTTCTCCTCCAGGTCGTTCAGGATCAGCAGGCGCACTCCGAGTCTTTCGAGCACCGAGACAAGATGCATGTGAACATTGCGCAGCGTCGGCAGTTCCAGGAGGATGACCTGAGTCACTCCCTTCGCGGCGACGACCGCCTCCACTTCGTCCGAATACCCCAGGCACGGCAGGCCGTGCACATCCCCCGCGGGCTTCTCGTCGCACAGGATGCCCACGACCTCGATGCCGTAGGCGGCCTTGCGCACCAGCCAGTCTCTGAGCCTTTCCGCGTGCGCCGCG
Source organism: Spartobacteria bacterium (assembly GCA_021324825.1). Taxonomy (GTDB): domain Bacteria; phylum Verrucomicrobiota; class Verrucomicrobiia; order Chthoniobacterales; family Chthoniobacteraceae; genus JAJPII01. The sequence goes on from JAJPII010000016.1 coordinate 137,455, forward strand.
GAGCCGATGAGGAGCGTCTTGTCCGCGTGTTCCTTGCGAAAAAACCGCCGGGCGAGGATGGTCGGCAGGCGATAGTTCGTCCACAGGAGCAGCAGATAGAACAGCGCGCTGTAAGCGAGCATGAAGAAGCGGGAGATGAAGGCATCCTTGAAGACGGCCAGGTAGAATGTCACCAGGAGGATGGAGAAAACCGCCTGCCGCAGCGCGATCTGGTGCCGCGACACCAGGTCTTGCTGGAAGAGAGCCGTCCGGCGCGGCGCTTTGTCCCGGTCGAATGCTTCCAGGACGACGCCCACGAGAAACAACCCGCAGTAAACGGCGTAGTGCGTCAGGAATTCGAGGTCTATGCCCCCTATCGCCACGAACACCGCCACGCAGAGGCAGAAGAGCGCCGCCGCCAAGGCGCATTGGCAGACCAGGAGCGCGTTCCGAAGGCCCCGGATGCGTTGGGAAATCATGACTTCGTGGAATGGCGCATCGCGTCCCGCAAGGACGGAGACTCAGCCTGGGAATTGGCGCCGGAAGCGGGAGGGATGGGTTGCCATGGGGATGCGGATACCCTGTTAACGTGCCATCCTTCCCGGCGGAGGGCAACCCCTTCGTCAGGGGAAACCCTTACGCTGGCGCCATTCCCCGCGCCATTCGCATTTGCCGCGCGTCCCCGCATCGCGTATGGCTTTCCTGCCGCCTGCGTTTCCATGAAAATCATTCTGGTTCTCTGCCTTCTCGCCGCCGCCGGGGCGCCGGCCCAGACGATTCCAGATATCAACCGCCTCGTCCTGGCGCGGATAGCCACGATGCCCGTTGGCGGCGCGTACGCCGCGAGCCACGACGCGAGCCTTCGTCTCCAGGGCGCCGCGCGGCTGGCCGGCGACGGGCGGCTCCTCCTCCAGCCGGAGGCCGCGGCGCCCACCTATTGTTCGGGCGCCACCTACCTCGTCTTTCTCGGGGTTATCCAGGCTTTGCGCGACCGCGGCGTATTGGAACTGGATGAAGAGACCCTGGGCCGTCTTCCGGTTCGCGGGCAGGCGGACGGGCAGGGCGTCTGGGGCCGCTGGAACGCCAACGGGCCCGGCACGGCACGGCTTTTCCACGAGTTGCGGCTGGGCTCCAACTTTTCCTCCATCCGCGACGCGCTCCCCGGCGACTTCATGAAAATCTTCTGGACGCCCGAAGTCGGCGCGGCGGAACACGGGCATTCCGTCGTCTTCCTCGGGCTTGAAACGCGCGATGGCGCGCCGGCCGTTCGTTTCTGGTCCAGCAACAAGCCCGGCGGTTACGGCGAGAAAAGCGTCCCGCTTTCACGGGTCAGCCGCGCCATTTTCTCCCGCCTGGAGACCCCGGCAAACCTCTCCCGCGCCCGGGATTTGCCCGCCGTCGACTCCTATTTGTCCAGTCTGCAAAGGAAACGCTCCAGTTTTCGGGAAGCGGCCCTCCAATGCGGGTTCCTCCCCTCCGAGCCGTAGGAGAAATCCTCTCCGCGGTATTCTTTATGCTCATCTGGCGGTCGTGAACGTCAAAGAATTGTATGCGAACATTCCCTTCCTGATCACCGCGGAAGAGGAGAAATCCTTCTGGCGCCGCTGGGGCATAGGCTGGTGGATCAGCGTCGATGGCGTCCTGGTCAGTTCCTGCAAGTCGGACGCGGAATTGCACGACCACATCCGCGAGATAAAGCTGGCGCGGCAGACGGGCAAACTCGTTCCCTGCCGCATCCACGGGCATTACAGCGAGCACGAATCCATCGCCGTCACCGAGGCGGTGGCTGCGGCCAACGGGTACCGGGTCGTCATGACCGACGACGGAGAGGAATCGTTCGTAAAAGTTCAGCCCACGGAAGACGCCTGGCGCTTCCACCAGAAACGGATGCGGATGCTGGGCCGCCACGAGGGAAGCGTCCACTCCTGGTGGGCGCGGCCCGAGCTTAAGAAAGAACCGGTTCCGGCCGCCCTCGAATCAAAGAAGTAGCCGTCCCCGGTTGTTTTTTTATTCGAAGATGCCGGCTTTCTCGGGCGTCTGGCTTTCGGCCAGCCAGAGGCCCAGCGCCGCTTCCACGCCGTAAAAGACGCGCGCGATGGCGGTGTGCGCGGCGAGTTCTTCGATGGCTCTCCGAAAGGGGCCCGGCCCTATGTCCCAAAGCAGCGAATGCCAGCGCGGCTTTACAAAGCCCGCGATGCCGTCGCCGATCATGACAAGAGCCGCCAATTGAATCACACGTCGTAGTATCATGGTTTTACGTACGTTACTCCAGCGGGGGCAAAATACAAATGCCCGGCTTGACCTGGTCCGGCCTTCGCGGTGCAATCAGCCCGCATGCCGCTTAAAAAGGCCGATTTCCTTTTGATCGATATCAGCAACTCCTTCACCAAGATGGCGTTTTCGACGGGAAAACGCATCGGGGGCGTGAGCAGGATTGCGACCCGGTTGCTGACGCCGCGCTCCTTTGCGAAGGCGTCCGCGGGCAGGGCTTTCGATGCCGTCGTCCTCTCCTCCGTCGTGCCGGAAGCGGAGAGGGTTCTCCTGAAGGCGCTTTCGAAAAAGCGGGTTCTCCGCGTCGGGCCGAAGCTGAACCTTGGGGTGGGGATCGATTATCCGCGTCCGCGCTCCATCGGCGCCGACCGTCTCGCGAACGCGGCCAGCGCCCTGGCGCTTTACGGGGCGCCGGTCATCGTGGTCGATTTTGGGACGGCGGTTACTTTTGATATTATTTCGGCGCAAGGCCGGTATGTTGGAGGCGTCATCGCTCCCGGACTGGAGGTGATGACGGACTACATGTACCAACGAACCGCCCTGCTCCCGAAGATCAACCTGCTCGAACCGGTGCGGGCCATCGGCAAGTCGACGCGCGGCGCCATGCTGGCTGGCGCCGTCCATGGCTATCGCGGCCTGGTGAAGCAGATACTCGCCGAGATAAAACGCGAACTGCGCGCGCCATCCGCGGAGGTCGTCGCGACGGGCGGTTACGCGAAGCTCATCGCGGCGAAGCTGCCGGAGATCGGGAGGATTCACCCGCATCTCACGCTCGAAGGTTTGCGCATCATCGGCGCCTTGAACCGATGAAGGTTCCCTTCAGCCTTTTTCTCGCGCTCCGCTACCTGAAGCCGAAGCGGACGTTTGTTTCCATCATCACGCTCATCTCCGTCCTGGGCGTCACGCTCGGCATCACGGTGTTGATCCTCGTCATCTCGGTGATGACGGGGTTCGACCAGGAGCTGCGCGACAAGGTGCTCGGCTTCGACGCGCACATCGTCGTGAACAACGAGGATATGGCGGAGGGCGTCATCCAGGACTGGCGCGACTTGGTGGCGAAGATCGACAAGACGCCCGGCGTGGTGGCCGCCGCGCCGTACGTGCAGGGGCCGGTCATCGTCGAGTTCGAGCACCGCAGGCTCGCGCCGGTCATCCGCGGCGTCAACCTGGACGAGCAGGAAAAGGTCACCCCGCTCAAGAAATCGATCATCGCCGGCAGCGCCGTTTTGCGGGGCGACAGCGCCATCATCGGCAGCGAGATCGCGCGCTCGCTCGGGATCGGCGTCGGCGACAAATTGACCGTCTATTCGCCCGGGAACATCAGCGACGTCAGCAAGCTCATCGACGAGCTGGAGAAACATCCCAACGATCAAAAGCGCCTGGCGGACTTGAAAGGCCTCGTCTCGCCGAACGACCTCACCGTCACCGGCATTTTCGAGTCGGGGCGGTTCATCTACGACTCCGAATTCGTCCTCGTGCCGCTGCACATCGCGCAGGAGCTTTACGCGATGGAGGACGACGTGCACGGCATCACCGTCAGGACCGACGACCCCTACCAGGCGGAGGCGATAAAGAACCGGCTGGCCTCCTTCCTGCCGCCGCCCATGGCCGCCTCCACGTGGATCGACCAGAACAAACAGCTCTTCGACGCCATCCGCACCGAGCGCAACGTCATGTTCTTCCTGCTCCTGTTCATCGTCATCGTCGCGGCATTCGGCATCATGAACACGCTCATCACCGTCACCGTGCAGAAGACGCGGGAGATCGGCATCATGAAAGCGCTCGGCGCCACCACGCCGCAGATCATCTGGGTCTTCCTTTCGCAAGGGATGATCGTCGGCCTGTTCGGCAACGTCAGCGGCCTCGCGCTGGGCATGACGCTCATCCGTTACCGGAACGAATTCCGCGACTGGCTGGGCCGCGTCCTGCACATCCAGATATTTCCGGCGGAGATATACCAGTTCAGCGCCATCCCGGCCAAGGTGGTGCCGCACGATGTCGCGATCATCTGCCTGAGCGCGTTTGCGATCTGCTCGCTCGCGGCGCTGGTTCCGGCCTGGGCCGCCGCGCGGCTCGACCCGGTCACGGCGTTGCGCTACGAATAATCCGGCTCGCGACGACAGCGGATCGATCTCCTGCAACCGCGCCTTTTCCTTCAAAGTAGCTCGTCCTTAAGTAGAAGGGTTCGATGCAGGTCGCGAATTTGGTCCCACGGCTCCCTGGAAGTGTATGCTTCACTTCGTCATGAGGTTCCGGTCAGCGATTGTTCGAGTTCGGCGATGACCTCATCGAGCCATTGGCGCATAGGGACGCCCCGAAATCTTTCCGGACTATAGTAGCAGTCAATTTCCAGCATCGCTCGGTTGAGGTCCGGCCCTTGAAATTCCGCAATAATTTGGCGAAGATCATGTAATGCGCCAGCCCGGGTTCGTGGGCTGGCATACTTTATATATTCAGCCACGGCTTCTTCGGGTTCATCAAAGTCACAGTGCCAGTCCGGGTTGAAGTAACAGCCAAGGAACTGGTTGGCATGCTCAAACCGCTCTCTAGTTTTCATCAGATATTCGGAGGTTGAATTGTTTAGCGAAGCATTGGAAATCCAGTTTGGATATAGTAACCAGCAGGGGAATTCAGATCAGATCTCAGAAAAAAAGCGGAGGACGAGGTGGAAACGGATACACCCTCTTTTGTGACGATTTTTCCAACGGACCTGTTTAAATTACCGTGGATTAATAGAGTTCGGTCCTCACCAGCCTCCAACCACTTTGTGATCTGCCCGGCATTGGCTTTGATGGCCTGCGCCGCTGCTGTTTCGGCGGTGACTTGGTCGACGAAAGACGACACCAGACCGGGGGCTGACGGGTCGGTCATCGCCCTAGAAGTGGAATGGCCTTTTAGTATTCAGGCTTAAAATTGGGATCTATCCACGCTCTCTTAACCTGCCCCGGTTTTAGTTTGATTTCGTCGATATCGAATTTTTCGAGCATGGTCAGAAAATCATCGAAAGAATTGGCCACTTTTGGATCCGCTTCGTCCACCTCATGGTCCCAGAAGTGGATGGTTCCGTCTGCAGGATTCAAGTATATATAATCCCCTCCTTCGGCTTCGGCAAATGGCAGCATGTTTTTAGGAAAGCCCTCAATGGCATTGCAACAACGAATGATGTCAGCCGCTGGGATGAACTGCCGAACATTGGCGCTTGTTCGCTCGTCGATTTTAAAAATGTTCTCTTCCGGCTCCGCGCCGTCATGTTGATTCAGGAAAGCCTTATAGCTTTTCGGGAGTTCTCCAAATCGGATCTCCAGAGCTTTCAACGCTGCAGAGGGCCTTGAAGGGGTTATCGGGATAATTACGCTCATTTGTCAAATCCTCCATTGCGGATAATAGCCGCCCCTCCAGTGTGCTTCACTTCGTCATGAATGTCTATAGGGACTAACTGCATTGTTTCGCCATCCTCCACGTGATGCCAAACGTAACCTTTTGGCGTCTTTTGCAATCCGACGGCTTTATTGGCAAGCTTGGAATCGATCCCCTTGTTGCCAGTGAGACCATCCACCTCAACCTCCGCAAGTGCGTGGTCGCTGAAATCGGGGAAGCCTTGAAGCGTGAACTCAACTCCAGCCGGATGCATCTTTCCCGCATACTTGCTATTTATGGGGCGGCGGCCATTGATCGTAGGGATTTGGGTAGCAGGCGGCCCCATCGCTTTCTCATCGTAGGCGCTCCTTTCTTCTGCGTCCGAAGCTTGATCAAAGGGGCTTTTAGCCGTGATGCTTCCCGCGTCCCCGGACATCCCCCCTTCAAACTCCTCCAGAACTCCGCCCAACAGCATCATTGCCATCGAGTCAACAAAATCGAGGTCGTCCTTTTGGGAGCGGATATATGGGTGTTGCAGTTTCAACCAATTCAGCGTGGCTTGATCGTTGAATTTCTCCGCGTAGTAAGCGGCGATGTGGTTCAACTCCGGGTTATTGATCCCGTATTGCTTCAGCATCAGCGGGCGGTAATCGTCCTCCTTGCCGTGTTCCAGGATGTATGCCCGCCGCTGCATCTCTTCCGCCACTTGTCGCGCTTCTTCCGCTGCCGCGTAATGGCGTTGATATTCCCTGTCCGCCCAGGGCTGGGGTCCCCTCCCGAGGTCCTCCTCCGCGGCTTTCTCCAGACAACGCTGCGCCAGGAGCGCAAGCTTCTTTGCCTGCGCGGTTCTTTGCGCCTGGCGCTCTGTTCCTCCGGGGTCTCCGGAGGTCCATCGGCCCCCGCCCGGCTGACCCGCGGGCATGCGCGGTTCATCGGGATTATATCCCGCATTGGCGAACGAATCGTCGGTAATGATCTCGATGGCCGCCGCCGCCGGTGCAAAGATCAGCTCGATCGTTTTTTGGCGCGGCGATTTCTCATTGGAAATGTCGGCCCGTGCTTGCGGCCATAGGGGGAAGCTTGGACCGATTAAATCCACCTCACGCCCCGCCTCTTCCGCGCCGCGCTCGTTCGCAAAGTCTAAGTTATAGTTGCCCGCCGCCGTTGGTTCCTTCGTTGTCGTCATTGGCTCATGCTTTCTACTCGCTTCGCTTTCCGCCGAATTAGCCCTGTTCCTCTTGTTCTCTTCAACTTTAACACGGAAGCTCTCGCTATCCCAGGGTTCCGTTGGCTCCATTGGCTCCATTGGGGAAAATTTCATCGGCGGCTGCACGCCCGCCTATCCCAGGATTTGCGGGTGCATTCGGCGCGACCAGTCGAGCCCGCGTCGGAAGCGCCTTATCGGGACGTTGTCGATAGTGCCGGCGTTTCCTGGATTCGCGCCGCAGAGCGGTCGAAATGCGAGCGGAAGGTTTTCTCCAAACCGGGGTCGTCCATGATGATCATGTCGGTGTCGTGCGCGCGGTTTCCGTCGTTCTCCCAGATTTCGTTCCACCAGCAGAAGCCCGCGACATGCGGCCAGCGGTTCGCAAAAATGTCCGCGAGCGCGGCGTCCGCCCACGCGGCGGCGGGCAGGGCGCTGTTCCCCGCCGTGCAGCCGAATTCTGAGACGAGGATCGGCTTGGACGGATCGAGCGCCGTCAGCCGCGCATAGACGCCGTCCATTTGCCCGCGGAAGCCGGGCAGGTCTTCGCGCTCGCCCGGCGTGCGCGCGCCGTAGTCGCTCACTCCGATCCAGTCGATATAGGCGCCGCCGGGGTAGTAAGCCTCCAGCCGGTTGGAGTCCGTCTCCGGGTCGTCGCTGTTGTTGACGTGCCAGACCCAGGTGATGTTGTCCGCGCCCCGCCCGCGCATCAGCGTGATGATCCGCCGGTACGCCTCCGCGAATTTCCCGGGATCGCCGCTCCAGGGGAACCACCGGCAGTTGCATTCCACGCCCCATTCCACGAGGAGCGGGCCTCCGAAGTTCCGCGCGGCGTCCGCCCATTTGCGGAAGGCGCCGTCGAATTTCCCCGCCGCGATGGCGGAAACGGTGTAATGCCTCTCGGGCTTGAATTCCTCCGCGCGCGACCAGGTCATCAGGCGGATGTAGGGGACTTTGCCGAGAGCGCGAATCCAGCGGCAGGTTTTCAAGGGGAAATCCTCTCCTTCAAACCACTGCTGGGAGAAATAGATGTAAGCGGCTTTTTTGCCCACCGCCGCTTCGTATCGGGCTGTGTCCTCCGGCGTTACATTGTATTCGAGCGCCTCGTGCCCGTGCGCGGGGCGTCCGTCGTAGAAGAAGCCGTTGTAGAGTTTCCCCCCGGGCGGCGGGGAGAGCTTTTCGGCCGCGCCGGAATGAAAAGGAAGCGCGAGAAGCAGGATCGGGATCAGCATCTTTGCGAACGCCTCCTTTATCAACTGCGCGTAAGTTTCGGAGGGCCGGTCTCCGAGCTGGTCCTCCACGAGGCGGTCGGCGCCCTTGGTGTAATCGATCGCGTAGAGGCCGAAGCGCGGCGTCAAGGAACCCCATTCGTAGTTGTCGAAGAGCGACCAATGGAGGTATCCCACGAGGGGGATGCCGTCGTTGACGATCTTCACGACCTCGTGGACGTGCAGGCGCAGGAATTGGCTGCGCTTCAAGTTATCCGCCCGGCGCGAAGCTTTGTTGTCGGCCCGCCGTCGCAGCGCCATGCCGTTTTCCGCGATCAGAACCGGCCGGTTGAAATCGCGCGAATAGCAGCCGCAAAAGAAATGCAGGCCGCGCGGGAGGACGCGCCAATCCCACCATTTGCTGGTGATGGTGTTCATGATCCAGGAGTGGAACGACTTGTTTTTAAACTCGTGATCCCACAACGCCGGGAGCCGGAAGGCGTGGGCGGCGAACGGGTCGTAGTAATCCAGCCCGATGTAATCGAAGAGCCGCGCACGCGGGGAATCGTAGATCGCCGAGAGCGCGGGTTCGAAGGCTTTGCAAGTGAACCGGCGGCAGCCGATCCAGTTGCTGATCCGTTTTACCAAGTCGCCGAAATAGTAGGGGATGTCCTTGCGCAACGGGATTCGCGCGGCGCGGAAGGCGTCCTCGAATTCGCGGTGCTTGGCGAATATGTATTCTTTGACACGATGCCGCGGGATGCCGCGTTCCGCGACGCTCACCAGATCCAGGAGCACCTTGTCCGACCAATAGAGATCGCTGCAATAGTTGTTGAACGTAACCAGGGGCGCGGCCCAGCCTTCCGCTTCGTAGAGGTCGTGAAGCGTGTTGTAGGCGAGCACGTGCCCGGCAAGAAGGCCATTATAAGCGCCGATGACGGAGGCGAACCCGAGGCGGCGCCTGGAGGGGAACTGGTTTCCGAGGTACGTGTTGAGCACCAGCATGTTCGGCTCATTGATCGTGATGAAGTAACGCAGGGGCGCGGCGAGCCGCCGGTTGAGATGCGCCGCCGCCTTCTTCACATAAGCGGCGAACAGCCTGGGCGTTTCCGCGTCGAACCACGGGTCCGGCCCGAGCCACGCCGGGTGGACGAAGTGATGCAGCGTCACGACCGGTTCCATCCCGTGCGCGCGGCATGCGGCCAGCATCTGCGCGTAATGGTCGAGCGCCGCATGGTCGAAGGGCGGGGGCTGCCCGCGTTCGTTTAAAGTTGTCGGCTGCACGCGGCTCCATTCGACGCCGAGGCGGAATGCGTTGAAGCCCAGTTCGCGACAGCGGGCGAAGTCTTCCTCGTAGCGCGTCCAGAACTCCGCCGCCGCGCCTGTTTTCACCACGTCTCCCTTTGCCTCGGCGGTCGCCCAGTTCGTCTGCGGCTGGCCCGCGCCGTTGTAGCCGCCTTCGGATTGGTAGGCCGAAGTCGCCGCGCCCCACAGGAAGTTCATGCCCCCGCTGCCGCGCTGGCGATGGCGGCGCGTTCTTCGGCGTTGATCTTCAAGGGCGGCAGGTCGTCGCCGATGAGCGTCTGGACGACCGTCCTCGCCGCATCGGGCCGCGCGAGCGCCAGGGCGCGCCGGCGCATGGCCGCAAGGCGCTCCGGTTCATCGAGCAGGCGGTCGATCTTGAAGGGGATCGTCGTCATCTCGTTGCATTTGATCGCCACGCCGTCTTCGAGCAGGTGGTCGCTGTTCCTCTCCTCCTGGCCGGGGATGGGGGAGACGATCGCCATCGGCAATCCGCACGCAAGCGCTTCCGCCGTCGTCAGCCCGCCCGGTTTGCCGATGAAGAGGTCCGCGGACTTCATCAACTCGTGCATTTTGTCCGTGTAACCCAGGACGCGGAAATGCGCGGACCCGCTTCCCGCGATGGCCTCGGCCCGGTTCCGCAATTCTTCATCGCGCCCGCAGACGACGAGCGCCTGTGTTTCGTTTCGCAGATGCGCCAGCCGTTGCAGGATGAATTCCGCCGGGCCCACACCCAGCGCGCCCGCGGAAAGGAGAAGCGTCCTCTTTTCCGGGTCGAGGCCGTGGGCGGACAGCACGGCGCGGCGGTCGACCGGCTCGCTGAAAACGGGGTCGATGGGTATGCCGGAGACGGTTATCCGCTCGCCGGGCAGGCCGAGCGTTTCAAGGTGCGCCCTGGTCTCCTCTATCGCGACGAAGTAGCGGTGGAACGTGCGCGAGAGCCACATCGCGTGGAAATCGAAATCCGTCACCACGATGGAAAGGTGCGCCTGCAGGTTGCGCGTCCGGATCAGGTGCGAGATGAGCCCCGCGGGCATGAAGTGGGTGCAGACCGTGATGTGCGGGTCGAACCGGCGGATGAATTTCACGAGCGGCCCGGTGTTCAGGCGGTCGAGCCGCAGCCGCATCGCGTCGGTCTTCCACGGTTCGTCGCTCGTCTTGTACCACCAGCCTAGAAATTCCGGGGCCGAGCGGACGAAGGTCGTGTAGAGCTTCGAATAGAAATCGCGGAAAAGCTTGTTGGTGTATTTCAGCGCGTCCTCGTGGACGACCTCCTCGACGCGGCCATCCCGGGCGAAGGTCTTCGCCAGCGCCTCGGCGGCGCGCGTGTGGCCCGTGCCCGCGCTCGTCGAAATGATGAGGACGCGTTTCCTCGCTTCAATCATCCCAAAAAAAGGAACGGTAGAACTCGCGCTCCTCGTGATCGACCTTCGGGTGAAGCCAGCCGCGTTCGTAAAATTCGCGATCGTCGGGATCGGAGGCGCAGCCGTTCAACAGCAAAAGCAGCGGCAGGAGGGCGAGCAGGCGTTTCATCGTTTGGAAAAAGGACAATCACCGTTTCGCCCCCCGTTTGCAACCGAAGATCAGCCCGCCGCCCGCAACCACGCCGCCAGCACGATGGCGGGCGGAAGCCAGACGAGAAAACGGATGTTCCTCCGCGGGGCGAACGCGCCTAGTCCGCACCCGGCTGTGAATCCCCAGAAATGCGCCATGAAATCGGTGTGTTCGCCTTCCGTGCCGAGATACGCCAGCAGGGACGCGCCCGCGCCCAGCGGCAGGATCATCTCCCATAGCCGGACGCGGCGCGGGCCGGAGAGCACGTTGACCGCCTGGCGGGCCGTAAGCATGCCGAGCGCACCGAAGACGGCGGTCGAAGCGCCGATGGAGACGCGCGGCTCGGGATTGTAGAACCACGCGTTGGCGAGGTTGCCGAGCGCCCCGCTCAGGAGAATGCCCGTCCAGGTCACGCCCGTCCCGAGCATCGGCAGCAGGAACGCCGAGAAAAGCAGACCGGCGGCAAGGTTGGCGGCGAGGTGCGGCAGATCGGCGTGGAGCGTCAGCGCGGTGACGGTCCGCCACCATTGGCCCCGCTTCAGGATGTCCTGGGGCGAAGCGCCGCCGCGTTCGATCCACCACTCCGGCGCGCGTTGCTGCAAGAGGAAGAAGAGCGTCATCATCCACGCGAAAACGAAGAGCGAGAGAGGACGGACCTTGCCGTTTTCAACGACGGTCGGAACCCGGCGATTTTCGAGTTCAAACTTTTCGAGTTCCTTGCCGACCGCTTCCAGACGCCGTCGTTCCACACACAGGACAAACTGCGAACCGTCCCGGAAAAGCCAGCAGCCGAGCCCCATCGCCAGGACGACGAGAGCGCGGTCATTGGCTTCGCGGCGGCGTCCGTACCGGCCGGCTTCCGCCAGCGCGGGGTTGTCGGGAAGTTCGGGCATTTGGAACGGGATATGCTTTAAACCCACGCCCAATGAACAGCAAACGGAAGATATTGATCGTCGATGACAACCCGATGATCGCGAAGATGGTGAGGGTCTGGCTGGAAAGGACCGGCTTCTACAAGACGCGCGAGCAGACCGACCCGCTCCACGCCCTCGAGACCGCACGCCATTTCAAACCCGACCTCGTTTTGCTGGATGTCGATATGCCGGGTATGGACGGCGGCAAAGTGGGCGACGCCATCCGGCGCGACCCGGAGTTGGGAGGGACGCCGATCCTGTTCCTGACCGCGTTCATCGCCCGCGCGGAAAGCCTCGCGGGAGGGCGGAAATTCATCCCCAAACCGGTTTCACCGGCGGAATTGATTGAGAGCGTCGAAGAGGCGCTGGCCGTCTGCCACTAGGGCGCCTCATGCGCTTTTGGCCCCTGGGCGATGTCGTTGCCGTTGCCGCCTGGAGCGGGAAGGCAACGACCAAGCGCCAGACCGTTCCAGGTCTCTAGGCGGCTGGCACAGCCGCCCTCTACAACCCAGGAGCGGGCGAAGTGCGTGACACGCTCTAAACTAAGTCAGGAAAGTCCGGTCGAGAAGGCCGGTTCGCCCAGGGGATCGGTCTCGCGAGGTTCGTTGCCCTCGGGTTTGAACTCCGAGGCTCGCTTTTTTCCTTCTTCGATTTGCGCCGGCGTCATTTGCGGCAGTATGGCGTTCAGATTCACCGCGGCCCTGGCTTTCGGGTCGGGTTCGTCCTGGGCCATCGCGAGCGTATACCACTTATAGGCTTCCACGAGGTCTTGCCGGACGCCCTCTCCCCGGGCCAGGGCGTAACCCAGCGCGTTTTCACCGCGGGAGTTCCCTTGGACAGCCGAGAGCCTGAACCATTTCGCCGCTTGCGCCGGGTCGGCCGGGACCCCTTCGCCACGCTCGTAACGCAGTCCCATGGAAAACTCGGCGTTGGGTTCACCCTGGTCGGCCGCTTTGCCAAGCCATTTCAGACCCTCTTGCGGATTCTTCGGCACGCCTGCGCCATTCCAAAAAGTGTAGCCGAGAGCCGCTTCCGCATCCCTGTCTCCCTGCTCGGCGGCTTTCTGGCACAGGGCGAAAGCCTTCGCGGGGTCCTTTTCGACGCCCGTGCCCGAGCCGTACATCCAGCCGAGCAGGAACTCGCCTTTCTTGTCCCCGGCATCCGCCGCTTTTTGCAGCCACGCGAGGGCCTGCGCCGGATCCTTTTGGACGCCCTGTCCGCGCAGGAAACCGAGTCCAAGGATCGCCTGCGCGCGGCCGTTTCCCTGGGTCGCCGCTTTCTTCAGCCATTCCATCGCTTTGGCTTGATCTTTTTCGACGCCAAGGCCGTTAAAATAGGCGAGTCCAATTTGCAACTGGGACTCCGGGCGGCCCTGGTTCGCCGCCTTTTCGAACCACATGGCGGCCTGGTTCCAGTCTTTGAAGACTTCGTCCCCCTTCGCATAAATCTTGCCGAGGCTTTCTTCCGCATCCGCATCGGCTCCGTCCGCCGCCTTGCGGAGCCAGTTCAAGGATTCCCCACGGTTCCGGCCCATCCATTTCCCCTCCCATAAAAAGCAGGCAAGCTCCTGCTGCGCCTGCGCGTCGGAGGCGTCCGCCCTTCGCCTCAGCAGTTTTTCGAAGTCCTCGGGCTTTTCCGGCGCGGCCATGCCCTTCAGGTAGTAAAAGGCGAGCAGGTGTTGCGCCTGGCGGTAGCCGTGGGAAGAGGCTTTCTCCAGCCATTTCACCTCCGCGCCGGGGTCTTTCGCCACGCCGGAACCATTATGGTAACACAACGCAAGGTTGTACTCCGCCAGGGGCGCTCCCTGGTCGGCCGCTTTCTGGAACCAGGACACCGCGGTCGCGGGGTCGCGAGGATAGAGGAGCATTCCGAGGTCGCATTGCGCGGCGGCCATGCCGGTCTGGGCGGCCTTGGTGAAAAGCTTCTCCGCTTCCTGCTTGTCCTGGGGGACGATGTGCCCGTTTACATACCAGGCGCCGAGGTCAACTTCCGCCGGCGGAAATTCGGACGCGGCCGCCCGTTTCATCAAGTCCAGCGCTCTCGCCGGGTCTTTAGCCACAAGCTTTCCTTCGTCATAAAGGTGAGCCAGCACCAGGCGCGCCTGGGCGTTTCCGTTCCCCGCCTCCGTTTGCAGTTTGGCGACGCCGGTGGCCGTGTAGCCGGACTGGATGGCTTTCACCGCGATCAGCACCGGGTCGTTGCTCGGGCGTGGCACGGAGGCGTTGAGTTGCGCCACGTCTATTTTCAGCGGGGCGGGCGGCGCGGAAGTCTTCGCGGCCCGGGCGCCGGGATTCCCGATCGTCAATCCGTTCAGAAACCGCTCCGCTCCGGGCCGGTATTTTTCCGAGACTTCCGCGGGCATGAAAACCACGCTTTGAACAGTCCCTTCCGGGCCGGTGTAGATATAATCGAAAAAGACGCTCCGGACGTTCTTGACGACTCCCGCCAGGCTTAGGAAGAGCACATTCCTGCCGTCAAGCGTCCTGACTTCCACGGAAGTGAGGTCGACCTCCGGGTAGGTGGAGCGGAAGTGTTCCAGCGCGGCTCTCGGCAGAGTGTCGAAAGCGACAACCGAAGGTTCCGCGCTGATGATCGCGCCGGCCTTGCCGCTGACGTGCTCGAATTCCATCTTGAATAGATCGTCCGTGTTCGGATGCGGCTTCCACTCCTTTGGATCGATCCAGACGCCGAAATTCGCCCGTGTCGCGCTATAATGGTCGGTCGCCCCCGCGGGCTTCTTGACGACCTTCTCCGCGGCGAGCGCGCAGGCCGCCAACGCGAGCAACAGGCAGACGGCCCGGTAAAACATGCGTTTCAGCGAGGCCGCCCTTGGATCGCGTCCAGCGAATCCAGGCAAAGCTGCGACCACGTTTCCAGGTTCTCCCGTTTTGCCCGCAGTTCCTCCGGCGTCAGGAACGCCAGGCCCGTGATCATTGCCTCGCGCTTGCCGACCTGGGCGGTCTCGAGTTCGAAAAGATGGACGACGCCGAGATGCACCCGGCCCACTTCCGTCGTGTCGTCATTGAGAAGCGCGACGATGCGGTTCGTATAAGGCGTTTCGACGCGAAGTTCCTCCTCGACCTCGCGCCGCACGCCCGCGAGATACGCCTCCCGGTCGAGAGCGAACAACCCTTCATCCATGTCGTTCATGTGGCCGCCGATGCCGATGGAGCCTTTCGCCGCCAGCCGCTGTTCGCCGCTCTTCTTGCCGCGCACGTAGTGGAGGATTTTCCCCCCGTGCGAAAGCAGCGCGTACGGGATGATCTGCTTGAACGCGGGGTCCGTCTCCGCGATCGAGCGCGCCATGAAGAAATTGTTTTCGCGCGAAAGCAGCGCGGGCAGGTAGCGATCCACGTCAAAACTCAGGCCGTGGAAAACGCCGAGCTTCTCCAGCAACGAACGCCGGACAACGAGAACCATTTCTTCTTTCATCGCAGTCCGGGAGTCTCGGGGAAACGCGCGCTACTTCTCAAGGTATTTTTGCAAACGCACCCGCAGGTCGGCCCGCGCGCGGAACAGGACGCTCTTCACCGCCGGTACGGAGAGCTTAAGCACCCCGCCGATCTCCTCGTAGGAAAGCTCCTCGTACCGCCGCAGGATGATGGCCATGCGCTGCGTCTCCGGCAGCGATTCGATGGCCTCGCGGATGGCGCGCTGCAACTCGCCCTCCAGCATGCTCGCGTCCGGCGCGCTGCCGGCCGTGTCCGCCGTCTGCGTAAAGGCGTTTTCCTCCTCCCGGTCCAGCGAAGTGACGGGATGCCGCTTCCGGCGCCGCATCTCGTTGAAAACCAGGTTCCGCGTGATCTTGAAAAGCCAGGTCGTGAACTTCGCGGACGGCTCGTAGCGCGGCGCGGATTTCCAGACCCGTATGAACACCTGTTGCGCGATGTCCTCCGCGTCGGTCTCGTCGCCCAGCATCTTCGCCACCGTGCCGACGACCCTCGCCTGGTGCGCCTCGATCAACTCCCGCAAGGCCTCCATGTCCCCGGTCTTGAGCCGTTCCATCAGGAGGAGGTCGCGAGCATGGTCGTCGCTCATCGCGTGGGGGAACTCATGGTCGTATTTGCAAATAGTTTCAACACATGGAAAGCTGCGCCAGAAAAATCCCATGATTCCGGCCCTGCTTCCCACCGATCTCCGCCCCATTTACGACAAGGTGGCCGCGGGCGGGCGGATCAGCGACGCCGACGCGCTCACTCTTTACGCCTCGACCGATCTGAACGCCATCGGGGCGATCGCGAACATCACCCGGGAACGATACAACGGCAACGTGGCGACCTACATCGTAAACCGCTACATCAATTACTCGAACATCTGCGTCCTCTCCTGCCAGTTCTGCGCCTTCGCGGCGAAAAAGCGGGACGAGCACGCCTTCGAGATGGCCGTCCCCGAGATCATCTCCTTCGCGCGCGCCGCCCTGGAGGAAGGCATCACGGAGATACACATGGTCGGCGGGCTGCACCCCACCCTGCCGAAGGAATGGTATCTCGATCTCCTGCGGGGCCTGCGCGCGCTCGATCCGAACCTCCATATCAAAGCCTTCACCGCCATCGAAGTCCGCCACCTCGCCCGGCGCATCTTCAAGATGTCCATCCGCGAGACGCTGGAAGCGTTGCGCGAAGCGGGCCTCGGTTCGCTCACCGGCGGAGGCGCGGAAATATTCGACGCCGAAGTGCGCGACCGCATCTGCCGCGGCAAGGAGAGCGGCGAGGAATGGCTCGATGTCCATCGCGTCTGGCACCAGATGGGCGAAAGGAGCACCTGCACCATGCTCTACGGCCACATCGAGACCCACGCGCAACGGGTCGGCCACCTGCGGCAACTGCGCGAATTGCAGGACGAAACGCGCGGCTTCACCGGGTTCATCCCGTTCGCCTTCGTCCCGGAAACGACCTCCCTGGCGCACGTCAAACCCGCCTCCGGCTTCGAGGAACTGCGGAACCTCGCCGTGAGCCGCATCTACCTCGATAATTTTGAACACGTCACCGCGTATTGGATAAGCCTGGGCCTGCCCCTCGCGCAGATATCCCTCAACTACGGCGTCGACGACCTGCACGGCACCATCATGGAGGAAAAGATATTCCACATGGCCGGCGCGAAGACCCCGCAATCGCAAACCGTCGAAAAACTCGAACGCGCCATCCGGGAAGCGGGCCGGGAACCCGCGCAGCGCGACAGCTACTACCGCCGCATCGCGGGCGCCGCGCCGCGGGAACTCGTCTGCGCTTGAGCGCGCATCCCGAACTGGACGCCGTCAGGATCGGCTGTGTCCAATATCTCAACGCCGCGCCGCTTATATACGGGTGCGACAGCGCGGTTCGCTTCGATCACCCCGCGAACCTGGCGCACGCGCTCTCGCTGGGCGCGCTCGATGTCGCCCTCGTTCCTGTATACGAACTTTTTTCGCGGCCAGGTTACCGCATCGTTGACGGCGTCTCCATCTCCTCGCGCGGCCCCGTCCTCAGCGTCTTCCTCGCGTACCAAGGCGAATTGCGGGACATAAAATCCGTCGCGCTCGATCCCGCCTCGCTCACCTCCTCGCACTTGATACAATGCCTGCTGGCCGAATACCGCGGCCTGTTTCCAAGCTATTCCGGCGGAAACGGCGCCGCGCGACTCCTCATCGGAAACCAGGCGCTCGACTTCCGGCGGGAACGCGGCGCTGCATTCCGCTATCTGGACCTGGGGGAGGAATGGACATCGCGCACAGGGCTGCCGTTCGTCTACGCGTTATGGCTGCTCCGGCCCGAAACGCCGAATCCCAAATGCGTGGCGGACGCCCTGCGCCGCATCAAGGCTGAAGGCATTGCACACGTGCCGGAGATCGCGGAAGGGCAGCGCGATCCCGCGTTCTGCGAACACTATCTGCGCGAATGCGTCCGTTACGACCTTGGCGAGCCCGAAAAAGCCGGGATGCTAAAATTCCGCGCCCTGCTGGTAAAGTATGGCTTCGTGAGCGCGTCCGAAGCTTCGTTGGGATTCATCTAACCGCCCTGGTGCCAAGGGTTCCGCGATTGTGTGTCGTCGAAACTCCGGTTACCGTGCATGAGCAGCAATGAGCACGATTCAGGAAATTAAAGCGGCGATTAACCGCCTCGATCCGCGACGCGCGCTCTGCTTCCGGCGAAGTTATTCGCCATGGAAGGGCTTTATCTTCGACGGGAGGACGACAATTGGCTCCGGCGTCGCGCGAAGCTTGTCCGGGCTGATTTTGTTCAGGAAATTGGCGAACACTGGTCGCGCAGGCCGCTTCACTTGAACCGCGTGGCCGCTTAGTTAGCTATGTTCTTCCTCACAAACCGAAGCCGCCGGAGAGTTCTTTTCTGTCCGAGAAGCGCTTATTCCTTGCCAGCGTTGCTCTCCAGTCTAGGAGGGGCTTCGCAGTTAGTACACGGCATCCTCAAATCATCCCGGCGATTTTTCTTGCGGTCCAGTAGATCGCCAGCAGCAGCACGATGGCAGCGCCGGACCACCATTCGCTCCAGAGACGCCACCGTTTCTCCATCGGCGCTGGTTCCGGCAGCAAAGAGATTTTTTGCACGATGCTCTCGATGTCGCCGGTTCCTCCCGAGACGCCGTTGGTTATCTCCGCCAGCTCGCGCAGGACGGGCAGGTTCGCGGGGTCGCCGATTTTTTCACGCGTGGGGTGCGAGACGAGGATGTGCGTTTCTAGCTGCTGGCCGCCGTTTTCATTGAGGACAACGAGTTTGTAATCGCCGCCCTCGCGCGGTTCGAAGCTGCTCTTGAAGACTCCCCAGCCGCCGGGCGATGCGGCGAATTCCACGCGCTCGGTCGTCGCCGAAGGGGCGCGGATGCTTGCGGTGACGTGCCCTTTCTCGATGGGGAAGCCGCTTGCGTCGAATACGGTGGCGAGCAGGAAAACGGTGTCGCCCTTGCGCGGATCCTCGGGGCTGAAGCTGAGGCGGATGCGTTCGCCTTGGGCGAGGTGGCGCTGGTGGGCCATCCAGCGGACGACCTGGCCCCAGAAACGGTAGTGGTATTTGTCCTCGACGCCGCGCCGCCAGCGCCACGCGGCATCGGAGCCGAGGTAGAGGACTTTTCCGTTTCCGTACGGCCGCGTCACCAGGAGCGGTTCGCGCCCGCTCTCGACGCGCAACGAGGAGTGCACGGCCAGGATTTCGGAACCCGGACGGCTTTTTTTGACGGCGGCGGACCAGTAGAAGCCGGGCAGGTTTTTCCAGACTTCGGCGTTGGTCGCTTCATCCGGCGCGAGCATGGTGAGGAGGTGCGCCCGACCGGCGCTGGTGAGCACGAAATGGGATTCGAGCGCGCTTGCGTCGCCGCGCGGCCTGGAGTCGTCGAACTCGACCGGCAGAAGGTCGGCGAGAGGGCTGTTTGACAATGTCAGCTCGCGTCCGCGCAGCCCCGGCACGAGGACGAGGCCGCTGCCTTGTTGTTCGACGAGGCCTTTCAACAGCGTGAGGTCCTGGCTGGTCAGTTCGCCGCCGCCGAGGCCGACGTCGCCCAGAAAGACGACGTCGAATTTGGAGAGCAGATCCTTGCCGGATGGGAACGCGGGGATGTAATCGAGACCGGCGCCGGGTTCCATGCCGGGATGAAGCAGGAGGCATTGGACGTTGACGCCGGGGTCGCGCGCGAGGGCGTTGCGCAGGTAGCGGTATTCCCAGCGCGGCTGCGAATCGACCACGAGAACCTGGAGCGTCTCCGTGCGAATAGAGATGCGAAAAGTTTGCTCGTTGTTGTCGGCAAGCGCTTCGTCGGGCTCGACCGGCAGCTTCAGCGAGAGGTCGTACGCGCCGGCGTCGACGGGCGACCAGACGAGCGAGTCCTGCACTTCGCCGAACGCGGGGATGGTGACGGGCTTCGAGGCGGCCACGCCGTCGGGCGAGTAGAGGGAGACGGCGCTCTTCACTTCGCGCGGAAGCGAACTCCGGATTCTGAAGGGGATGGAGATTTGTTCGCCGAGGAGCCCGTAGGCGGGCGTCGTGGCGTGTTCCACCGCGAGGTCGGGCAGGGGCGTTTCGCTGCCGATGCCCACCGTGTAGATGGGGATGTTGCGGGCGCGGTATTTGCCGGCGGCGGTCGCGGGCGGGTCGCCCATGTTCCAGTCGCCGTCGGAAAGGAGCAGGACGGCTTTCAGGTTTTCATCGCGCCGCAGGATTTTTTCCAGGGCGGCGTCGATGTCGGTGCCTTCCTCGGCGGGCGGCGCGGGCTTTCCAAAGTCCTCCAGCGTCACCTTGCCCCTGGTCTCGAGCGGCTTCCAGAATCGCGCGTCCTGTTTCCCGCGCAGCCACGCGGCGCGCGTGATGACGCTCTTCGCGTCGAGCGCCACGTCCCGAGTTTTCATGCTGCCGGAGGCGTCTGTGAGGACGACGACGCGCGGCTCTTGGGTGCGCGGGATTTCACGCGCGGCCTCGGGTTTCAGAAGCGCCGCGCAGAGAAGCGTGAGGGCCAGCATCCGCACGCATTCGATGGCGAGGATCGCGTTGCCGCCGCCGCGCCTGCGCCATTGGACGGCGGAGAGGAGAAGCGAGGCGATCCAGACAAGCGCGCCGAAGAATAGGATGGGGGGCGAGGCGGTGAAGGACCAGCGGATCACGGTTGCAGACAGCAAATCACGGCGCGGGGAAATGGGAAGCCGATTTGCGGCTTGCCGGGCCGCGGTTTATAATCGGTTCACGGTGCGGGAAGATTCTTCATTCGAAGCGGATGACGCTTTCTCCAGTTCGGAAAAGCTGGACCGGATCCTTTTCTCCTTGAAGGACGACGAGCCGCTGCGGCGCGCCCTGCAGGATTTGCGGGCGAGCGTGGCCGAGGAGGAGGAGACGATCGCCGAGGCGCGGCAGACGCTTGAGAAGATGGAGCAGATCATCAAGAAGGTCACTTCGCCCGCGAACCGCATCGGCACGTATCTCGGCAGCCCCAACAAGGAGACGGCGCAGATCGTCGTGGGCGGCTCGGACTACTATTGCAACGTCGATCCGCGCATCCCCGCCGCCAGGCTCAAGAAGGGCGTGCGCGTCCTGGTCAACGAGGCTTACGTCATCGTGGGCGATCTCGGCTACGACACGGCGGGGCCGGTCACGAAGATCACGGAGATCATCGGCGGCGAGCGGCTCCGGGTGGGGAGCGAACACGGGATGCAATCGCTCGTGCTCCAGCGGAGCGCGGATTTGATGAAGCGAAATCTCAAGGTCGGCGACGAGGTGCGCGTCGATGCGAATTTCCGCGTCGCGCTCGAAGTGCTGGACCGCCCGCACAGCGAGGATCATTTTTTGGACACCGTGCCGGAACTGCCCTGGGAGAAGGTCGGCGGCCAGCAGGAAGCCTTGCGCGCGATCCAGGACGCCATCGAGCTGCCGCTGCTGCATCCCGGCCTCTTCGCCCGTTTCCAGCACGCCACGCCGAAGGGGTTTCTGCTCTACGGCCCGCCCGGCTGCGGCAAGACGCTCATCGGCAAGGCCACGGCCTACAATCTCACCGCGAAGCTGAAACAGGAGACCGGCGAGGAGATGAGCGAGTATTTCATGCACATCAAGGGGCCGGAAATACTGAACATGTGGGTGGGCGAATCCGAACGCATGGTGCGGGAAATCTTCGCCACCGCGCGCGAAAAGCGGAAGGAGGGCTTCATGCCCTTCCTCTTCATCGACGAGGCGGAGAGTATCCTCGGCACGCGGCGGGCCTCGCGGTATTCGAACATCCTCTCGACGCTCGTGCCGATGTTCTGCACCGAGATGGACGGCATCGATTCGCTCAACGAGGTGGTCATCATCCTCGCGTCCAATCGCGCCGATCTCATTGACCCGGCCATCCTGCGCCCGGGGCGCATCGACCGGAAGATCAAGGTCAACCGGCCCGACAAGGACGCCGCGCGCGAGATTTACAAGATATACCTCGCCCGGGATTTGCCGTATGAACCCGCGCTGGTGCGCGACAAGGGAGGGGTTCCCGAGGCGATCGACTACCTTGTCGGCAAGGCCATCGACCTCCAGTTCTCGCACCGGGAGGAAAACCGCTTCCTGGAAGTTCTGCTGCGCAGCGGGCGCAAGGACATCCTTTACAGGGGCGACCTCGTCAGCGGCGCGCTCATCGCCTCCGTCGTCGAACGCGCGAAGAGCTTCGCCATCAAGCGCGCCATCGCGACCTTGCAGGAGGAAGGCATCAGCGAAAGCGACGTGCGTCTTTCCCTCGAAGCCGAATACGCCGAGAACGACATCTTCCCGCCCACGGACATCACGGAGGATTGGCTGAAGCTCATCGACTACGATTCGGAGAACGTCGTAAAGGTCTCGCCCATCCGCCCCGGGCCGAAGCCGCGCGCCGCGAGTCCCGTCATCTGATGAAGCGCGTCTTCGGCATCGAGACCGAATACGGGATAACCGTGGACGGCATGGACAATGTCGACGTCGTCCAGGAATCCATCGAGATCGTGCGCCGCTACACGGAGCACGGCGCGCTGATGAAGTGGGACTACGACCTCGAGGACCCGCACCAGGACGCGCGCGGTTTCCGCGCCGCCGAGTTGATGCAGGATACGGACGAATCCGCGTACTACGAGATCGACAAGAGCCGCCCGCTGAGCTTCGAGGAGATAAAGAGCGACCTGGTCTTGAGCAACGGCGCGCGCTTCTACAACGACCACGCCCACCCCGAGTATTCCACGCCCGAGTGCTCGACCTTGCGCGAGATCGTCATGCAGGACAAGGCGGGGGAGCGCATCCTGGCGGAGTGCGCGCGCCGCCGCAACGCCAGGCTCGCGCCGCTTGGCCGCGAGGTGCGCCTCTACAAGAACAATACGGATTTCGTCGGCCACAGCTACGGCTGCCACGACAACTACCTCATGCGGCGCGACGTGCCGTGGGATCGCATCGTCGCGGGCATCCTGCCGTTCCTCGTGACGCGCCAGATATTCGCGGGCGCCGGCAAGGTGGGGATCGAAGGCGAAGGCTCCGCGGAGCAGCCCGGCGTCTTCCAGATATCGCAACGCGCGGATTTTTTCAGCGTGCTTGTCAGCATCGACACCATGAACCGCAGGCCGCTCGTCAACACGCGGGACGAGCCGCACGCCGACGCCGCGCTGTACCGCCGGTTCCACGTCATCACGGGCGACTCGAACATGAGCGAATTCGCCACCGCATTGAAAATCGGCGCGACGGCGCTCGCGCTGGAACTCATCGAACTCGGCAAAGCCCCGCAACTGGAACTCGCGCATCCGGTCGAATCAACCAAAGCCATCAGCCGCGACCAGGATTATTCATGGATCATCGAGTTGCAGGATGGCCGCAAGATTTCCGCGATCGAAGTGCAGCGGCTGTATCTTGCGGAAGCGAGAAAGCATTGCGCCCGCGACGAGGAGACGGAGTGGCTGCTCGACGAGTGGGAGACCGTCCTGGACGATCTCGCGCAGGACGTGACGCGCTGCCAGGACCGCCTCGACTGGGTCGCGAAGAAATACCTGCTGAACACCTTCCGCGAGAGCGAAAAGCTGGAGTGGTCCGACCCGTGGCTCCAATCCATCGACCTGGAGTACCACAACATTTCCCAGGGGTTGTATTACGAACTTGTCCGCACCGGACAGATGCGGCGCCTCGTCACCGAGCAGGAGATCAAGAACGCCATTTTCCAGCCTCCCGCCGCCACGCGCGCGTTCTTCCGGGGCCGGGCCGTCGCGCGGTTCAACCGGCGCATCTCCTCCATCCAGTGGGATGAAGTGGTCTTCGACGACAACGGCTCGGCCAAGCGGGTGAGCCTGAACCACGCGTTCGGGGATGAACAACTGAACCGCCTGAACCGCCTCATCCAGGAAGCGGCGACCTGCGACGATCTCGTTCGCGAATTGGGGGAATGATTCCGCATCTGTGCCCGGCGGGGCCGGTCTCGGCGGTGAGATTGTGCGCGGTGTTGATGAGGCCGACGTGGGAGAACGCTTGCGGGAAGTTCCCGGCCTGACGCTTCCCGACGGGATCATATTCCTCGGATAAAAGGCCGAGGTCGTTTTGCAACGTGAGGAGGCGCTCGAAAAGTTGTACGGCTTCCTCGCGTCGGCCGGCCATGTTCAGGCAGTCGGCAAGCCAGAAGGAGCAGGGGAGGAAGACGCCTTCGCCCGGCGGCAGGCCGTCGACATCCGAGGAGGCTTCGGGGTGGTAGCGATAGACGAAGCCGTCGATGAGGAGTTCGCGCCGGATGGCCTCCAGCGTGCCGCGGATGCGCGGGTCGTCTATCGGCAGGAAGCCGACCAGCGGCAGCATGAGCAGGCTCGCGTCCAGCGCGCCGGAGCCGAAGTATTGGGTAAAGCTCCCTTTCGACGCGCTGTACCCCTTGTCGCAAACTTCGCGGTGGATCGCGTCCCGCACGGTTCTCCAGCGGTTCGCGTCGCCGTCCATTTTGAAATTCTCGATGGATTTCACGGCGCGATCCATCGCGACCCAGGCCATGACCTTGGAATGCGTGAAGGGACGCCTGCCGCCGCGCACCTCCCAGATGCCTTCGTCCGGCTCGCTCCATTTGGATTCGAGGAATTCCAGGAGGTTGGTCTCCAGGCGCCACGCCGCGTCCTCGGGCGGGATGTCCGCGCACCGGGTTTGGTAAAGGCAGTCGAGGACTTCGCCGTAAACGTCGAGCTGGAACTGGCCCGCGGCGGCGTTGCCGATCCGCACCGGGGCGGATTTCTCGAAGCCGGGGAGCCACTCGAGCTTTACTTCCAGCAGGCGGCGTTCGCCGTGGACGCCATAGAGTATTTGCAACTCGGACGCTTTGCCGGCGATGGCCCTAAGCAGCCAGTCGCGCCAGGCGACGGCTTCGTCGTGGTAGCCTGCGCCGAGCAGGGAGTAGAGAGTGAAGGTGGCGTCGCGCAGCCAGCAGTAGCGGTAATCCCAGTTGCGGACGCCGCCGAATTGCTCGGGCAGGGACGTGGTCGCCGCGGCGACGATGCCGCCCGTGGGCGCATAGGTGAGGCCCTTGAGGGTGATGAGCGAGCGCGTGACGGTTTCCCGCCAGCATCCGCAAGGCTCCTCGCGGCGGCGGCCCGCCCATTCCTTCCAGAATTCCTCGCTGGCGGCGACGGCCTTGTCCGTGTCGAGGGCGGGCGGCGGCTCTTCGTGCGACGGGTTCCAGGTCAGGACGAAGAACATGCTTTCGCCCTCCGAAACCGTGAAGTCCGCGACGGTGGTGAAATCCTTGCCGCGGGTTTGCACGTTCGTTCTCAGAACGAGGCAATCGGGCCCCGCGATGGCCTCGATCGCCCCGTCCCGCCGTCGCACCCAGGGCATGATGGAGCCGTAGTCGAAACGGATGACGAGTTCCATCCTCATGGAGACCTTGCCGCGGAGGCCTTCCACCCGCCGGACGAGCGACGGGTGGGTCGTGCGCGGCGGCATGCAATCGACGAGCCGCACGGCGCCTTCGCCGGTCTCGAATTCCGTTTCGAGGATGAGGGTGTTCTCCCGGTAACGACGCCGCGAGCCTTGCACTTCGCAGGCGGGAGCCAGCAGCCACCTGCCGTTGCGTTCATCCCCGAGGAGCGCGGCGAAGCAGGCGCCGGAATCGAAGCGCGGCAGGCAGAGCCAGTCGACGGAGCCGCCGCGGCTTACCAGCGCGCCGGTCTCCATGTCGCCGATGAAGCCGTAGTCCTCAATCTTCATTCATATCGCAATGCGTCTATGGGATCGAGAAGCGACGCCTTGCGGGCCGGGTAGAAGCCGAAGAAAATCCCCACCGCCGCGCTGAAAAGGAAAGCGACGACCACCGAACTGACGGAGACGAGGGTCGGCCATTTGAGCCAGACGGACATCGCCTTGGAAGCGCCGAGGCCGATGAGGATGCCCGTCACGCCTCCGAGCGAACTGATGGTGATGGCTTCGATCAAAAACTGGAGGAGAATGTCGCGGCCATGGGCGCCGACGGCCATGCGGATGCCAATCTCGCGGGTGCGTTCGGTGACGCTGACGAGCATGATGTTCATGATGCCGATGCCCCCCACGATGAGCGAGACGCTGGCGATGGCCGCGAGCAGGACGGTCATGACGCGCGAGGTCGCCGTGGCCGCGGCGGCGATCTCCTCCTGGTCGCGCACGGTGAAGTCGTCGTCCTTGCCGGGCCGGATGTTATGGTGCTGGCGCAGGATGGCGACGATCTGCTGCTCGACGACGCCGAGGTCGGCGGCATTGTCGGCCTGGACGTTGAACGACCCGAAGGAAGTGTTGCCGGTGATGCGTTTCATGGCGCTGGTGTACGGCATGATGACGATGTCGTCCTGGTCGTTGCCCATGACGGAGAGCCCCTTGGGAGAGAGGACGCCCAGGACGATGAACGGCGCGCCTTTTATGCGGATGATCTGCCCGAGCGGGCTCTCATCGCCGTAGAGTTGCGTGGCGATGGTTTTGCCGATGACGGCGACTTTCTTCGAGCCGCGCACGTCGTCGGCGGTGAAGCTCGCGCCTTCCGCCAGCGGCCATTCCCGCAAGTCGAGGTATTGGTCGGACTCGCCGAGAATCGTCGTGAACCAGTTCTGGTTTCCGGCCGAGACCTGGTTCTTTGAGCGGATTTCCGGGCTGGTATTTGCGACCTGCCGGATCTCGCGGGCGATGGCCTGGTAATCCGGAAGCTTCAGGCCGACGCCGCCGTAGCCGGTATGGACGCCGCCGGGGGAAAAGCTGCCCGCGAACACGAGGATGACATTCTGGCCGAGGCTTGCGATCTGGGCCTCCACCTGCGACTTCGCGCCGTTGCCGACGCTGACCATCGCAATGACAGCCGCGACGCCGATGATGATCCCGAGCGCCGTGAGGATGGAACGCATCTTGTTCCGCCGCAAGGCGCGGAGGGCGATCTTGTTCGTGGAGAAGATTCTCATTCGAGGGAAAGCTTGTGCGCCTCCTCCAGCTTGCGCATTTCCTCCCTCGAGTCGAGGCGCGCGGCCACGGGGACATCGGTGAGGATTTTGCCGTCGCGCATGACGATGTTGCGTTTCGCGTAGGAGGCGATGTCCAGCTCGTGCGTGACCATGATGATGGTGATGCCTTGCTCGTTCAATTGCTGGAAGACGCCCATGATCTCG
Organism: Spartobacteria bacterium; assembly: GCA_021324825.1. Lineage (GTDB taxonomy): Bacteria > Verrucomicrobiota > Verrucomicrobiia > Chthoniobacterales > Chthoniobacteraceae > JAJPII01. The sequence goes on from JAJPII010000016.1 coordinate 164,284, forward strand.
ACGCTTGTCCTGCTGTCCAGGTTCCCGGTCGGCTCGTCGGCGAGCAGGACTTCCGGCTCGTTTATCAGCGCCCTCGCCACGGCCACCCGCTGTTGCTGGCCGCCCGAAAGCTGGCTCGGGTGGTGATCCAGCCGCTTGCCGAGGCCCACGAGTTGCAACGCGCGCTCGCCTTTTTCCCGCAGTTCGCGCGTCGTGAAACGCCGGTGGGAATAGAGCAGGGGAAGTTCGACGTTCTCCAGCGCCGAGGTTCGCGAAAGGAGATTGAAGTTCTGGAAGACGAACCCGAGCTTGCGGTTGCGTATGTCCGCCAGCGCGTTGCGGCCCAGTTGGGAGACATCCGCGCCGTCGAGGCGGTAGCTGCCTCGCGACGGGCGGTCCAGGCAGCCGAGGATGTTCATCAGCGTCGATTTGCCCGACCCGCTGGAACCCATGAAGGCGACGAATTCCCCCTTGCCGATCTCCAGCGAGACGCCGCGCACCGCATGGACGTCGACTTCGCCGGTGTGGTACGTCTTGTGGACATCCGCCAGTTGGACGACCGCGGTCATCCTTTAAAACCGGCGTTGCGGCCCGAAGGGATTCGAGCTTTGCGCGGCCGCTCCGCCGCCGGCCGCCTCCTTGCGGGCGATGACGATATTGTCTCCCTCTTTCAGCCCGCTCAGCACTTCCGTGGAGATGCCGTCGGATATGCCCGTATTTATTTGCACGGGTCGCGGCGCGGCGGCCTTGCCTTCCGGCAGCAGATAAACCGTCTTCTCCGAGCGCTTCTCCTTCGCCCTTTTCTGCCCGGCCTCGAAGGGGTGGTACCGGAGGGCGGAATTGCCAAGCGTCAGCACGCCGCTCCGTTGCGCGATGACGATCGAGAGATTGGCGGTCATGCCGGGTTTCAGCTTCAAGTCGCCATTCTTGACGCTGATGACCACGTCGTAGGTCACGACGTTCTGGACGGTGGCGGGGGAGTTGCGAACCTGCGTCACCTTGCCGTGGAAAGTCTGGTACGGATAAGCGTCCACGGTGAAGTCCACGCCCTGGCCCTCCCGGACGCTGCCGACGTCGGCCTCCGCGACGCTCGAGTCGATCTGCATGTTCGTGAGATCATTCGCGATAAGGAAGATGATCGGGGCGCTGAAACCGGCGGCGACCGTCTGCCCGACGTCGACGCTGCGCGAAATGACGATGCCGTCGATCGGCGAGTAGATGGTGCAATGCGCGAGGTCGACCTTCGCCTTGTCGAGCGCGCCCTGCTTGATCTTGATCTGCGCCTCCGCCTGGTGAAGGCTCGCCAGCGCGTTATCCAGCGTCGATTGCGGCGTGCCGTCCTTGTCCCGCAAATCTTTCGTCCGGGCCGCGACGATCTTCGCCAGTTCCAGCGCGGCCTTCGCGCTCTCCAGGTCGCCCTCGGCTTGCAGCACGCTGGCCTCGAATTCCGCGGGGTCGATCTGGGCCACCACCTGCCCGGCTTTTACGGGCGAGTTCCAATCCGCGTAGAGCTTCGAAATATTGCCGGAAATCTGGCTGCCAACCTGCACGTTCAGCACCGGGTTCAACTGGCCCGTGGCGGTCACGGCCTGGGTCAGGTCGCCGTGCGCGACCGCGGTCGTGATGTAGCCCGGCGTTTCCCCGGGGCGTTCCCAATACCATGCGCCGAGGGCGGCGCCCGCGATAACGAGGAGGAGGATCAAAACGGGTTTCATCGTGCTTTCTTTACGCGCTCGGTTTCGAACATGGCGATGGCTCGCTGGAGATCGCGCAAGGCCACCTGGTAGTCGTGCGTTTCCGCGTTGAGGGTGGTGCGCGCGTTGTTCAGGTCTATAAGCGCGCTCTCCGCGTCCAGGCTCGTGGCGGAGCCTTCCTTGTATTGGTTCGCGACGTCCGTATACGTCTGGTCGGACGCCTCCACCTGCGCGCGCGACGCCTTCAACGTCTCGCTGAGCGTCCGCACCTGCAGCCAGGCGTTCTTGACTTCCTCCTGGAGATTTTTCCCGGCGATCTCGTAGTTCAGGCGCGTCTCGTCGACTTGGCGCCCCGCCGTCCGCAGATCGATCTCGCGCTGCCCGCCGGTAAGGAAAGGCATTTGCACCCCGACATTCGCATCCCACGCAAAGCTGTTGGAGGCCCCGGAGCCGCCGGCGGTCTGCGTGGCGCGGGCGGTGTCGGCGCTGGCCTGCGCGACGATTTTTGGCAGGTATTCGGCCAGGATTTCCTTTCGGCGTTCGGTGTCTTCCTCGACGGCCAATTCGCTGGCCTTGTAGTCCTCGCGTTTGTCGAATGCCATGGCGACCGCCGTTTCCATCGGGACGATATCGGTCGCGGCTTTCGGCGGTTCTCTCAGGAGGAACGAGGTGTCGCCGCCGAGGTTCAGGATGTTGCTCAAAGTGTTGCGATCCACATCCAGCGCGTTCTGTGCGGTGATGAGCGTCTGCCGGGCCCCTTCCAGGGTCGCCTGCGCCCGCAACACGTCGCTGCGCGCGGCGTCGCCCACGTCGTGCCGGTCCCGAGCCAGCCGCAATTGCTGGCCCGCGAGGTCGAGGGTCTGCTGGTTCACGGCGACCACGCTCTCCTGCTTCAAGACTTCATAGTACGCCCGCGCCACGCCGAAGAGGGTTTGCCGGACCGTGAAGATATACTGAAGCCGCGCGGCCCTGGCGGAGAGCGAGCCCGCGCGGTAGGCGGGGAAGGCGGTCAAGTCCAGCAACGTCTGTTGCAAGGTGATGCTCGCGCTGCCGGTGTTCCCCGCCGTGACAACCGGCCCCGCGGGGTCGTTCACCACCGAGAAAGACCTGTTGTAGCTGGAGTCGTAACCCAGGTTGCCCGTCAATTGCGGTCCCAGCCGCGTCAAGGCGCTCCACGGCAACAGGTTGGCCTTGCGCAACTCCAGCCAGGCGATCCGTATGCTTTGATCCGTCGCCAGCGTCCGGTCGTAAGCTTCCTCCAGAGTGACGACCCTTCCGCTTCCGGCGGCGACCGCCATGGGAAGAGTCAAAGCCGCCAGCCGGCAGAGAAGGCGAAAAAGTGAAGGGATGGGCGCGGAGGGACGGGCCGCCATCGTGTCCTGTTAACGCCCGCCAGGCGGCTTGTCAACGAGGGGCGCTTTTTCTCTCGACAGCGTGCGCCGGTTTTTCTGTAAATCCATGGAGGCTGGGCGGAATGCGAGGAACAGGAGGTATGAGGTGTGAGGACAAAGCGGCGCGTTTTTTTGGTGGATGATCATCCACTCTTCCGGGACGGTCTTGCCCAACTTTTGGGCAAGCACGGCTTCGAGGTCTGCGGCCAGGCGGACAGCGTCGCCGACGCCCTCGCCTGGTTCGAGGCCGCCGCCGCCGCGGAGAAACTTCCGGCCGCCGTCATCACCGACATCAATCTGCGGCGCGGACGCAACGGCCTGGAACTCATAAAGGAGGCGGGCGTCCGGTTTCCTGGCGTTCCGATCCTGGTGCTTTCCATATATGACGAGTCGATCTACGCGGAGCGCGCCCTCCGGGCCGGGGCGAAGGGTTACATCCACAAGAGGGAACCGGGCAGGAAGGTCGTCGAAGCGCTTCATTGCGTCCTGGAAGGGGGCGTCCATGTCAGCCCGGACTTGTCCGCCCTCATGGTGCGCCAGTTCCTCGGCGCCGATGGGAAAGGCCGCTCGCCCATCGAACGCCTGACGGATCGCGAACTGGAAGTTTTCCAATCCATCGGACGCGGACACACCAGCCGGCAGATCGCGCAGGAGCTGCATCTCGATCCCAAAACAATCGAGACCTATCGCGGCCGCATCAAGATCAAACTCTCCCTGAAGAACGCCACTGAATTACATCAGCACGCTTTGCGGTGGCTCGAAGGCGGGAGGACATAAAATCAGGCACGGCTCATGCTATGATTATTATAAATAACATAATAATCATATATGAACCCTCCTTCCAGCAAGACCCGCCAGGCGCGGATCGTCATCACCAAAGGCAACCCTTCCCGCGGACGCGGTTACGAAGTCGCGCACTTCGTCCTCGTTGCCGGCAAACTCAGAAACGTGGCGGAACGCGACGTTTTCCTGCCATCCCTGACCAAAGCGGCGCTTTGGGTCTGGAAAGTGTATCCGAGCGCCCAACTCGCCACCGGCCGCAGGAACCACAAGGGCGCCCTGGCCGCCCTCAGCTTCCGGTGTTCCGCCTCCGACTTGATGCGGAATTAGAGCCGTTGTAGAGGCGGCTGTGTCAGCCGCCTGGAGCAGGAGGCAACCCAAGCCCAGCGGGCTTTAGGCGGCAACCCGGAGCAGGCGAAAGCGCATGACGCGCTCCAGAGGCTCTAAAGGCGCCCGGTCAGCAGAAGGATGATCAGGATGACAACGACGAGACTTAGTCCGCCGCTGGGATAATATCCCCACCCTCTGCTATGGGGCCACGTCGGCAGCGCGCCGAGCAGCAGCAGGATCAGGACGATAAGTAAAATTGTGCCTAGCATTCGTTTATTGCCTCTCTATTCAAGTGAATCGCCCCGGAGCGCGGTTATGGACTTCTTAAACTTCACTTCGGCGCGCGGTATAGAGAGAAACGATCCCCGCCGTCAGCGGTTCGCACGTTTCGGCGTCGAACCCGTTGTCCTTGAGGAGACGCAGCATGGCGGAGCCGCGCGGAAAGCGTTCTATCGACTCGGCGAGGTACTGGTACGCCCCGCGTTCGCCCGTCAGCGATCCCGCCAGGCGGGGCAGGCAGCGGTGCAGATAAAAGCGATAGAGGCCGCGCAACGGGAGCGGCGGCAGGGAAAAATCCAGGATGAGCATGCGCCCGGCCGGTTTCAGCACGCGGCGGAACTCGCGTACCGCGAGCGGCCAGGAACGCATGTTTCGCAACCCGAAGGCGATGGTCACGGCATCAAAGGCCGAGTCGGCGAACGGCAGAAGGAGGCCGTCCGCGGCGACGAGGTTCGCCAGGCCCTTGGCGCGGGCTCGCGCGAGCATCGGATGACAAAAATCCGCGCCGACGACTCGCGCGTTTGGAAAATGGCCGCGCAACGTCAGAGCCAGGTCGCCGCTGCCGGTGGCGACGTCCAGGATTATCCGGGGATCCCAGGGGCGAAGAACGGCGGCGGCGCGCCGGCGCCAATACCAGTCGAGCCCGCCGCAAAGGAAATGGTTCGCCCGGTCGTAGCGGAACGCGATGGATGCGAACAGCGCCCGGACGGCAGCCGGAGTTTCAAGAGAGCCCGAATCTTCCGGCACGCTACGTCCCTACGTCCCTACATCCCTTTTGGGACCAGCGGCTGTGCCAGCGGGTTGAGCAGCGGCTCGGTCGTCGGGATGAAAACCGCATCCGTCTGGAGGATCAGGCTCCCGTGCGTCGTCGGGATGAGCGGGTATAACGTAGGCTGGACGAGCTTCGCACCCGTCCCGTTCACAAGGATAAAATCCGTGGGGTGAATGACGGGCGGTTGCGGGGCCGCGAACGACACGCTCCACGCGCCGAGCCAAAGCAAGAGCCAGGCATTTCGTTTCATGGGATGCAATATAGCACAGTTTTTTTTAAAAACGTATCAGACTAAGGCATCATCTTCCTGTGGACCCAGACGCTGTTGACGATGCCGAGGCCGAACATGATGACGAGCACGAAAGAACCGCTGTAGCTGATGAGCGGCAGCGGCACGCCGGTGATCGGCAGGAGCGCCACGGTCATCCCGACATTCTGGCAGAGGTGGGTGAAGATGAGCGTGGTGACGCCGACGGTCATCAGCAGGCCAAGGTCATCCGACGAGTTGAACGCGATATACAGGCAGGTCAGCAGCATGAGCGCGAAGGCGCATAGCAGCGCGATGCCGCCAAGGAAACCCCACTGCTCCGCGATGCCGGAAAAGATATAGTCGTTATGCACCGCCGTGGAGGGAAGAAAGCCGAGTTCCACCTGGCTGTTTGGCGCCTTGAATCCCTTCCCCGCCCAGCCGCCGGAACCGATGGCTATCATTGACTGGTTGATGGCCCAGGCCGCTCCCTGCGGGTCGATATCGGGATCGAGGAACGCGGTTATTCGCTCCTTCTGGTAACGTTTCAAGACGAAAAATATGACGAGCGGAAGGAAGGAGACGCCCAGCAGGATCATCGAGAGGAGATACCGCAGCGGCAGCCCGCCGATGTACAGCATCGCCAGTACGGTGGGCACCCAGATGATGACTTCCCCAAGGTCCGGCTGGAGCAGGATGAGCAGGCACGGCGCGCCGACGATGACCCCGCAGAAGAGCAGCCGCAGCATCGGATGCAGATTCCGAAACTGGCTCAGGATAAGCGCCAGCACCATGATGCCCGCCACGACCGCGAGCTGCGCCGGTTGGAAGTTGATGGGGCCGATGCGCAGCCAGCTTTTGGCGCCGTAAACCTTGGAGCCGATGAACTTGGTCAGGAGGAGGAACCCGATCCCAGAGAGATACATCGGCAGGGCGCCCCACTTGATCCAGCGGTAATCGATCAGGCTGACCGTGATGAACGCCACGGCGCCGACGCCGACCCAGTACGCCTGCTTGCTCCAGAAGGTCGAGTCCTCGCGCATATACGTCACGCTATAGATCGCCACCACGCCGAAGCAGGCCAGCCCCAGCATCAAGGCGAAGAGCAGCCAGTTCATGCCAAAGAATTTTCGAAGGAACGGGGTCATGGGGTTATTTCAGATTGCGCCCGGCGCGGCGGCCAGCAGTTTTTTCGTATAGTCGTGCTTCGGGTCCTGGTAGATCGCTTCGGCGGAGGCGGATTCGACGATTTTGCCGCGATACATCACGAGCACATGATCGCTGACGTGCTCGACCACCGCAAGATCATGCGCGATAAAGAGGTACGCCAGCCCGAGTTCCTCCTGCAAGTCCTGCAAGAGGTTGACGATCCGCGCCTGCACGCTCACGTCCAGCGCGCTGACCGGTTCGTCGCAGACGATGAACCGCGGCTTCACCGCCAGCGCCCGCGCGATGCCGATCCGCTGCCGCTGCCCGCCGCTGAATTCGTGCGGGTAGCGCTCCATCATCTCTTCCTTCAACCCGACCTGGCGCAGAAGTTCCGCCACGCGCTCCCGGCGATCCGCATTTTGGGTTTTCGGGAAATGAATTTCCAGCGCCTCGCCGATGATCTCCCGCACCCGCATCCGCGGATTTAACGAGCCGAACGGGTCCTGGAAGACCATCTGCATCCGCGCGCGCAAAGGCCGGAAGGCGCGCTCCTCCATCCCGAGTATCTCCCGGCCCTCGAAAAACGCTTCACCGCCCGTGGCCGGAATCAGTTTCAATAATGTGCGTCCCACGGTTGTCTTGCCGCTGCCGCTCTCGCCGACGAGGCCCACGGTTTTCCCCGCGGGCACGGAAAAGCTGATGTCGTCCACCGCCTTTACCCAGCCGCTTCGCTGGCGGAACCACGTCTTCAGGCCGCGGACTTCCAATAAATCAGCCACGATACAGGAACCCCGTCAGCGGACTCGTCGCCGCCGCGACCTTGCCGGGCGAGGCGAGGCCGATCTCGTACGCCTCGCGGCCCGCTTCCACCGCTTTTTTGAAGGCGGCGCCCATGCGCGAGGGGTCGGAGGCGATGGCGATGGCGGTATTCACCAGCACGCCCGCCGCGCCCATCTCCATGGCTTCGGCGGCCTGGCTGGGCGCGCCAAGCCCGGCGTCGACGATGACCGGCACGGCGGCTTGTTCGATGATGATCTCGATCTGCGCCCGGGTCTCGATGCCGCGATTGCTCCCGATGGGCGAACCGAGCGGCATGACCGTGGCGGTTCCCGCGTCCTGTAGGCGTTTGGCCAGGACGGGGTCGGCGTTGATATACGGGAGCACCACGAAGCCCTCCTTCACCAGGATCTCCGCCGCGCGCAACGTCTCCACGGGGTCTGGCAGCAGGTAGCGCGGGTCGGGATGGATCTCCAGCTTGACCCATTTCGGCAGCCCGGCGGCGGCGGCCAGGCGGGCGAGGCGCACGGCTTCCTCCGCGGTGTTGGCGCCGCTGGTGTTCGGCAGCAGGAGATATTTCTCCCGGTCGATAAACTCCAGGATGTTCGCGAAGGCGTCCCCTTTGCCCGAGAGGTCGGCCCGGCGCAAGGCGACCGTCACGATCTCCGCGCCGCTCGCTTCCAGCGCGGCGCGCATCTCTTCGTTGGAGGAGAACTTCCCCGTGCCCAGGAGCAGCCGCGAGGTGAATTCACGTCCGGCGATCTGGAGTTTTTGTGGTTTGTCAGCCATTACGCACTACGTTATCATATACTACTGTGAAGCGAGCTTTCAATGCGGCCGAGCCGGAGTTGATGGATCGTTCGCAGCCCGTGTCCGAGGAATTGGAGACCTGCCTGAAAAATCTCGGGAAGCTCAATCACTGTTTCGGCGCGCACCAGCTCGTTAAGCGCTTCCTGCGCGTCTGGCTCGCGCCGGGCAGGGTGTACCGCGTTCTCGATCTGGCCACCGGCTTCGGCGACATCCCGCGGATGATGGTCGAGTGGGCGCGCCCGCGCGGGATCGACCTGCGGATCGACGCGGTCGATCTCCATCCCTCCACCCTGGAAGTCGCGCGGCGCTGGAGCGAAGGGTATCGCGAGATATCTTACATCCAGGCCGACGCCCGGGAATTTTCCGACCGGCAAACATATGACCTCGTTTGCTGTTCGCTGGCGCTGCACCACTTCAGCGAGGAGGACGCCGTCCGGCTCCTGCGGCGGATGCGCGATCTTTCCCACGACAAAATCCTCGTCGCCGACCTGGAACGCAACGCGCTGAACTGGGTCTCGATCTACCTCCTCACCGCCCTCGTCTTTCGCGAACCGATGACGAAACACGACGGGCGCGTTTCCATCGAACGCTCGTTTTCCTACGGGGAACTGGACAGCCTCGCGGGAGCGGCGGGGTGGGAAGGGTTCCGGCATCAGCGCTTCATCCCGGCCCGGCAGGCCATCTGGATGAGCGTGCGGGAAGAGGGCGCCGTCTTCGACTTCGGGCTGCCGGCCACAGATTTTGCGACCGGTTGTTGAATGCCGGGCGCGGACTGGTAAGATGCAGCCGTTATGTCTCCCAAGCGGCTATTGCTAGTCGATGACGATCCACGGGTGTGCGAGACGATGAGGCGCATCCTGGCCATGGACGGGCACGTGGCGGAAACCGCGAACGGCGGGCGCGAAGCCTTGGAGAAATTCGAGAACGGGAAGTTCGACCTGGTAGTCCTCGACCTGGAGATGCCCGGAATGCGCGGAGACGAACTGGCCCTGGAAATAAAAAAGGCCTCGCCGCAACAGCCCGTCATCCTCCTGACCGCCTACGGGGACATGCTCAATGCCATGAGGGAATGCCCTCCCGGCGTGGACCGCGTTTTTGGAAAACCGATAGGCTTCGAGACGGTGCGGGAAGCGCTCGATGTCATCTGCGCGAAATGATCCGGCATCTCTACGTCCACATCCCTTTCTGCCCGAAGCTCTGCCCGTACTGCTCCTTCTACAGCGAAGTCTCCGACGCCTCCCAGACCCGGCGCTTCCTCGACGCCCTGCTCCTGGAGATGGAAAACCAGTCCGGTCTCCAGCCGCACACCATCTTTTTCGGAGGCGGCACCCCGAGCGCCCTTTCCGTCTCGCAGCTTGAATATCTCTTGAGCGGCATGCGCGCCCGGCTCGACTTGAACGCCGTGCGCGAGTGGACGCTCGAAATGAACCCCGCCACCGTATCGAAGGAAAAAGCCGTTCTTCTGCGCGACCTGGGAGTCAACCGCGTCAGCATGGGCGTGCAATCGTGGGACGCGGACATCCTGAAAGTCCTCGGGCGCGTCCACAGCGCCGAACAGGCCGGGCGCTCTTACGGCATCCTGCGCGAGGCCGGGTTCGAGAACATCAACCTCGACCTCATGTTCGCCATCCCCACGCAGAGCGCCGCCCAATGGCTCTTCTCCCTTGAAAAGACCGTCGCCCTGCGGCCCGAACATATCTCCGCCTACTGCCTGACCTACGAGGAAGACACCGAGTTCTTCGATAAATTCTCCTCCGGCCAATTCATCCAGGACGAAGAGGCGGACGCTCTCCTGTTCGAGACCGCGATGGACACCCTGGGCGCAGCCGGTTACGAACAGTACGAAATCTCCAACCACGCCCTGCCCGGGCGCGAATGCGAGCACAACCTCGCCTATTGGCTCGGCGCGGATTACCTGGGAATCGGGCCAAGCGCCTTCTCCACCGTTGGCGCGCGGCGGTGGCGGAACATCCCGGACGCGCGGGAATACGCCAACCGCGTTTTCGCGGGCAAGCCGCTCGCGTCCTTCGAGGAAAACCTGGATGCCTCCACCCGGACCCGCGAGGCGATCGCCTTTTCGCTGCGGACGAACCGGGGTGTCGCGCGGCAGGCGCTCTCGCCATGGCGGGAACAGGTCGATGAATTCAGCGCGCTCGGCCTGCTGGAGACGGATGCCGGGCGGCTGCGACTGACCCGCCGGGGAAAGATGCTCGCCGACTCCGTCGCCGAAGTCTTTATCTAGAGCGTGTCATGCGCACTTCTTGCCAAGAGCGGGTAAAAGTGCATGGCGCGCTCTAGGTTCGACGTCATCGTCGTAGGCGGCGGTCCGGCGGGGTCGGCGTGCGCCGCGTTCTGCGCGCGGGCGGGTCTCTCCACCCTGTTGCTGGAGCGCGCCGTTTTCCCCCGGGAAAAAGTGTGCGGCGACTGCCTCAACCCCGGCTGCTGGGAGATCCTGGATCGGCTCGAAGTCGCGGAGCGCGTTCTCGCCCAGCCGCACGCGCGCCTCACCGGCGTCGAATTCATCGGCATCGGCGGGCGGTCATCCCGCCATCCACTCCGGGAAATCGCCATAAAGCGAAGCCTGTTCGACGATATCCTGCTCCGGCGCGCCATCGAATGGGGCGCGGATGTGCGGCAGGACGCCGCCGTGACCGCCGTCGAGAGCGCCTGGAAAGTGACGGCGCGGGAGGAAGTCTTCGAAAGCCCGGTCCTGGTCGCCGCGGACGGGCGCAATTCCACCGTCGCGAAACTGGCCGGCTTGCTGCCCGCCGCCGCGCGGGAACGGATCGCCGTCCAGACGCATCTCGCGACGCCCGCCCGGTATGAAAACCGGGTCGCGCTCCGATTCCTGCCGTGGGGATACTGCGGCATGAACGACGTCGGCGGCGGCCGCTTCAATCTCTGCATGGTGGGCGGCGCTTCGCAAACGGCGTCCTTGAAACAATGGGCGGGAGAAACCTTCCCGCTTTCGCCCGAACAAGTTTGGCGAACGATAGCCCCTCTTTCGAGAAAACCGGTCGATTGTTCTCCCCGCAACGGCCTCTTCCTGGTCGGAGACGCCGCCCGCGTCATGGAACCCTTTACCGGCGAAGGGATATTCTACGCCCTGGCCTCCGGCGAACTGGCCGCGCGCTGCATCATCCGCCGCGCGTTCGCGGACTACAAGCGCGGGCACGCCGCGCTCTACGGCGGCAGGCTTTGGATCAACCGCCTGGCAAAGGAAGCCGTGACCCATCCGCGGATCGGAAGCGTCGCTCTCGCCCTGCCTGGCGTGATGCGATTCCTTACCGCGCGAGTCGTGGGAAGCCCTAAGAATTCAACGTGAAGGCGGAAAAGCTACTTGGCGGTGACGGCAAGAGTAAATGTGCGCGCGGGCGGCTTCTGCCTTTCCCACGCTCGTTGCAAGTTGAGGAGAATCCTTGCATTCCCCCTTGAGCGAACTCGCAAACGAAACTGCCGGACTCCACCCCCGCCGATCCCCGCGTTTTCAAAACGCAATAAATCATCCGTCTCCAAGGTGAGAACATCCTTCGGGAAATCCTCCCAATGCCAGGCGAATCCCGTCGTAGCGTTTTCCTCAAGGCGAATTGGTATGACATCCCCGACGGAGGCTTCGATGGAGCGATGATTTTCTTTCTCGGTAAAGATGAAATCCGGCATCGATCAGGAACGTTCAACCATCATGCAAACTCGAGCCCCCACATGGTTGAGTCAATCCCGCATTGGCCATAGGCAATGTGGAAAAAGCCGTGCTCCCCCCAGCCTGTTCCCCAGCTGTTCTTGCAAATCCACGCCCGCGACTTGTCATCGTATCCCACACAGCAGACGCAGTGGCCGCCGCGCAGCGCGCCGGAAACATGGTGGTAAATGCCGCTGGTATAGTTGTCAAAATCCTCGTACACGTTGAAGCAGGTGATTAGCGGCCCCTTGTTGGCGATCCAGCTTTTCATGTCGGCCGCGGATGTGATCGATTGCCATGCCTTGATCTTCGTCAATCGTTTTTGCCAATCGGAACAAGGGTTGCAAGTCTGCTGGTGATCCGTGTAAGGAAAGCACTTTTCATCCACCGTGCCTGTCCCCTGCAACGAAGTGAGCGCCTGACTTGTATTCCAACCCGTGGAGCAAGCGCCGCCGCTTACTCCATGGTGGCAGAAAAACAGGAACGCCTCCGACAGGTCTTCATCCTTGTCAGGCGTCTTCCTGTCGATCAGCACCGCCGATTCCAGCGCCGCGACGCTCCCGAATGAAACGCACGAACCGCATTGTCCCTGGTCGCGAATGGGCGTCACATAGTTGCCATTCGGCAAATTGCCGTGCGCCGCCGCCTTTCGCCAGTCAAATTGGGGCGGATAAGGCAACGGCCCGGCGACTGCCGCCATCGCTAGGAAGTGCTTATTGTTAACGAATGCGATCAACTCGCGCGCCTGGAGCGAGTGTTCCGTGATATCCGGGACGTAGCCCAGCGCATGTCGTCGCGGTTCCCCTTCGACCGATGTTTTCCAACGCGCGCCAGCGAAGGACAGCGTATCTTTAAGTTGTTTGGGATCTATAGCCATAAGTTTGCGATCTTTGATTGATGTATATTAGCGTGAGGTCAAGCGCAGCGAAGTTGCGTTTGAGAGGAATATATCAAAGAGAAATCAGAAAGATGTCCACGTTATTTTTTGCAAATTGGGAAACAAAATGGAAATAACCTGGAACGCTTACAATTCAAGTGGTTGTTAACTTACAACTAGTCTTGGTTCCTTGGGCGGCGGCGGCGTCGTTGTCGTTGCCGCCTAAAGACCTGGAAGCGCCCTCCCGTTCCAGGCGGCTGGCACAGCCGCCTCTACAACCAAGAGCCATTTTCCGGCGTCGTTGGCGCGAAGGTTGCTTTCTCATGAAAGATATGTTTCGACCGAACAGGAAAACCACCCTTGGTTGCGCCTTGGCTGCCGCCGTAGCGGGAATTTTTCTTTACTGCGGGCAATCGGGGAAGCAATCCCCTTTTAACTTTGTCAGACACCGGCATCTCAAGCCGAATTCCCCCGTCTCCTTCGGTCCCGCCGTTGATCTCGCGGCGGCCATAACGCAGAAGAGCGTCACCGCGGACTTCACCGGCAACGGGCGCGAACGGATGCTGGCGATGGTCCACAACAAAACGGGGAAGGGGCTGCATTTGCGCTTCAAGGCGGGGCAGCTTTTCGCGACGGGCGAGAATAACGTCGTCCTCGTCCGGCCCGTCGATATGGACATACCGGGCGGCGAGACGCAGAAGCGCGAACTTCAGACCGCCGCGACGCGCTCGACGAACGTCGTGCGTCTGGAGCCGTACAGGCCCGCCATTTATACGCTGGCGAATCTCGAATCGCTGCTCGCCCAGGTTGGCCAGGAGCCGGAGGCGACCCCCGGAGCGATCCAAACCGCGGTGCTTGCGCTGACGGAGAACCTGCCCGTGGCCGCCTTCGCGAAATTTCCGGAGCCGGGAAGCGACCTCCCGACGAAGTTTGACACGAAGGCGTTCAAGGTTGACGTGGCGGATATTCTCGGCGCGCTCGTGCTGTTGCGGGATATCGGCGTGCCGGACGAACAGCTTGCCCTGGCGGTCGATCCCCAGTTGAAGATCGAGGCGATGATCGACCCGATGGCGCACGCCGAGGCGATGCGCTACTACGGCATCAGTTCATCGGCGGAATGGGAATACTGGAAGCATGAACTCCTGCAGGGCGACGAAAGCACCCGGCACTACGCGTTGTACGGCATAGCCCGCTACTTCCCCAAGGTGGCCCTGGACATGCTGCCGCGCTGGGCTCGGGAAAACAGGACGACGCCGGTCTTCCGCCTCTCCGCCATCCAGGCGCTCGCCCTCACGGAACGCCCGGAAGCGCTTTCAGCCCTCCGTCAGCTGGAGCACGAACTGGCCGGGGACAACGACCTCGGCGACGCCGCCCGCCGCTCGGCGGACCTATTGGAAGCGCGCCTGGTGAAATCCCCCTCGTCAAAGAAAGTCGTGATAGCCTTCCGCACCGCGGGCGATCTTCCCCGCATGTAAGGATCGCCGCGAAATGGCGCGGGCGAAGGTTTAGGCAAAACGAAAATGGCCGGGCGTTGCCGCCCGGCCATTTTCTTATCCTTTGCGTGGGACGCTTAGTAGTCCATGCCGCCCATGCCGCCGCCGCCAGGAGGCATCGCCGGGGCCTTTTCCTTTTCAGGGAGGTCGGTGATGCACGCTTCCGTGGTGAGGAGCAGGCCGGAGATGGAGGCCGCGTTCTGCAACGCGCTGCGGGTGACCTTGGTGGGATCGACCACGCCGGCTTTGACGAGGTCGGTGTATTCACCGCGAGCCACGTCGTACCCTTCGTTGCCGGAGCGCTTCTTGACTTCCTGCACGATGATGGCGCCTTCCTGGCCCGCGTTGTCGGCGAGCTGGCGGAGCGGCTCCTCTATCGCGCGGCGCACGATGGCGACGCCGATGGCTTCGTCGCCTTGCAGCTTGAGGCTGTCCAACGCCTTCTGGGCGCGGATCAATGCGACGCCGCCCCCGGGGACGATGCCTTCCTCAACCGCGGCGCGGGTGGCGTGCAACGCATCCTCGACGCGGGCTTTCTTCTCCTTCATCTCGGTCTCGGTGGCCGCGCCGACATTGATGACGGCGACGCCGCCCGCGAGTTTCGCGAGGCGTTCCTGGAGCTTCTCCCGGTCGTAGTCCGAGGTGGTTTCCTCGATCTGGCGGCGAATCTGGGAGACGCGGCCCTGGATGTCCTGGCCCTTGCCTTCGCCTTCGACGATGGTGGTGTTCTCCTTGTCGATGGTGATGCGCTTGGTTTTGCCGAGGTCATCGAGGGTGATGTTCTCCAGCTTGATGCCGAGGTCTTCGGTGAAGCAGCGCCCGCCCGTGAGGACGGCGATGTCTTCGAGCATCGCCTTGCGGCGGTCGCCAAAGCCCGGGGCCTTGACGGCGGCGACTTGCAGGGTGCCGCGCAGTTTGTTGACGACGAGGGTGGCGAGGGCTTCGCCTTCCACGTCTTCGGCGATGATGAGCAGGGGCCGTCCGGCCTTGGCCACTTTCTCGAGGAGGGGCAGCAGGTCCTTGAGGCTGCTGATCTTCTTCTCGTGAATGAGGATGTAGGCGTTCTCCAGGATGGTCTCCATGCTCTCCGCGTTGGTCACGAAGTAGGGGGAGAGGTATCCCTTGTCGAACTGCATGCCTTCAACCACGTCGAGCGTGGTTTCGATGCTCTTGGCTTCCTCGACGGTGATGGTGCCGTCCTTGCCGACCTTGTCCATGGCGTCGGCGATGATCTCGCCGATGGTGGAATCCCAGTTGGCCGAGACGGTTGCGACCTGCGCGATCTCGGTGCGGTCGTTCACCTTCTTGGAAATGCGGCCGAGTTCCGCGACGATTGCTTCCACGGCTTTGTTGATGCCGCGCTGCAACGAGGTGGGGTTGGCGCCGGCCGTGACGTTCTTCAGGCCTTCGCGGTAGATCGACTCCGCCAGGACGGTGGCCGTGGTGGTGCCGTCGCCCGCGATGTCGGACGTCTTGGACGCGACTTCGCGCACGAGCTGGGCGCCCATGTTTTCATAGGGGTCTTCCAGTTCGATCTCCTTGGCGACGGTGACGCCGTCCTTGGTGATCGTCGGGCTCCCGAACTTCTTGTCCAGGATGACGTTGCGCCCGCTTGGCCCGAGGGTCGCCTTGACGGCCCTGGCCAGTTTTTCAATGCCGCGGAGCAGTCCCTGCCGCGCGGCTTCTTCGAATTGCAATTGTTTCGCTGCCATAAATCGATATCTCCTTTTGGTTTTAGCCGATGATGCCGAGGATGTCGTCCTCGCGCATGATCAGATAGTTTTCTCCGTCCACTTTGATCTCCGTCCCGCCGTATTTCGAGATGAGAACCTTGTCGCCTTTCTTGACTGTGAACTCGATCTTCTTGCCTTCGTCATCGAGTTTGCCGGTGCCCAGGGCGACGACTTCGCCTTCCTGCGGCTTTTCCTTGGCCGTGTCGGGGATGATGATCCCGCCCTTCTTCACTTCTTTCTCTTCGATCGGATGCACGAGCACGCGGTCTCCGAGAGGTTTGACATTAATTGCCATGTGTTTCTCCTGTGTTGTTTCTGGTGTTTTACTCGCGCGCCCACGCGCGGCAACTTTGGCCGTGCGCGGGCGTTTTGAATAAAGAGTGGGTTACTTTTTCTTGTCTTCGTCGACCATCTCGAACTCGGCGTCGACGACGTCGTCCTTGGCGGTCTTGCCGGCGCCGGGTTGGCCCGGCGGAGGTTCCGCCTCCGGACCGGGGCCGGGGCCTGGGGACGCCTGGCCCGCCTGCGCGGCTTGCTTGTAAAGTTCTTCGCTGACGCTCTGGAACTTCGACTGGAGGTCGTCGTAGGTGCGCTTGATCTCGTCGACGTTCTCCCCCTTCAACGCTTCGCGCGAGGCGGCGATGGCTTTCTCGATCTCGGCCTTCTTGTCGGCCGGGACTTTGTCGCCAAGCTCCTTGAGCTGCTTCTCGCACTGGTAGGCGAGGTTGTCGGCGTTGTTGCGGATCTCGATGGTCTCCTTCGCCGTTTTGTCCTCGTCGGCGTGCAACTCGGCTTCGCGCTGCATCTTCTCGATCTCTTCCTTGCTCAAGCCGCTGGAACCGGTGATCGATATTTTCTGTTCCTTGCCCGTGCCGAGGTCTTTCGCGGAGACGTGCAGGATGCCGTTGGCGTCGATGTCGAAGGTGACTTCGATCTGCGGGGTGCCGCGCGGCGCCGGCGGGATGCCGTCCAGGTGGAAGGTGCCGAGGTTCTTGTTATCCCGCGAGAGGGGGCGTTCGCCCTGGAGCACCTTGATCTCGACGCCGGGCTGGTTGTCGCTGAAGGTCGAGAATATCTGCGATTTGCGGGTCGGGATGGTGGTGTTGCGCGGGATCATGGGCGTCGCCACGCCGCCGGCGGTCTCGATTGCCAGCGTCAACGGCGTCACGTCGAGCAGGAGGACGCCCTTCACGTCGCCCCTCAGCACGCCGCCCTGGATGCCGGCGCCGACTGCGACGACTTCATCGGGGTTGACTCCCTTGTGCGGCTCCTTGCCGACCAGTTTCCGGGCGGTCTCGACCACGCGGGGCATGCGGGTCATGCCGCCGACGAGCACCAGTTCGTTCACGTCTTTCTCCGAGAGCTTGGCGTCCCGCAGGCAGTTCCGCACGGGGCCGATGGTGCGCTCAAAGAGGTCGTCGGTCAGTTGTTCGAGCTTCGCCCGCGTCAGCTTTTTCTGGATGTGTTTCGGCCCGGTCTGGTCCGCCGTGATGAACGGCAGGTTGATCTCGTAATCCTGCGCGGAGGAAAGGGCGATCTTGGCTTTCTCGGCTTCCTCCTTTATTCGCTGGATGGCGTCCGGCTGGGTGGTGAGGTCGATGCCGGAGTCGGCCTTGAATTCGTTGATGATCCAATCCATGAGGCGCGAATCCCAATCGTCGCCGCCGAGGTGGGTGTCGCCGTTGGTGGCGCGGACTTCGAAGACGCCCTCGCCGATCTCGAGCACCGAGATATCGAACGTGCCGCCGCCGAGGTCATAGACGGCGATCTTCTCGTCCTTCTTTTTGTCGAGGCCGTAGGCGAGCGAGGCCGCCGTCGGTTCGTTGATGATGCGCAGCACTTCCAGGCCCGCGATCTTGCCGGCGTCCTTGGTCGCGTTGCGTTGCGAATCGTTGAAATACGCAGGGACGGTGATGACCGCCTGGGTGATTTTTTCGCCCAGCTTGGATTCCGCGTCAGCCTTCAGCTTCGCGAGGATCATCGCGGAGATTTCCGGCGGCGAGAAGGTTTTGGTCTGCCCGCCCACGCTGACCTGCACATGCGCGTCGCCGTTGGCGGCCTTCACGATTTTGTAGGGGACGCGGCGCTCTTCCTCATGCACCTCGTCGAACTTGCGTCCCATGAAGCGTTTGATGGAGAAGATCGTATTGGAAGGGTTCGTGACGGCCTGCCGCTTGGCGGCCTGGCCTACGACGCGCTCGCCGCTCTTGGTGAACGCGACGACGGAGGGCGTCGTCCGCGCTCCTTCTGAATTTTCCACCACGACGGGCTCCCCACCCTCCATGACGGCCATGCAGGAGTTCGTGGTTCCTAAATCGATGCCTAAAATTTTAGCCATAAAGACAGTTACACCTTTCGTTGAGACTTGGCCTAGAGCAAGGGGTGTTCCAGGGGGAACAAAAATACGTATGTTGCTTATAGTAAATCAATTGCGAACAAAATCAATTATAATCAAGACGAGACAACGTGGCGCAAATAGAGACATAACGGGACAATATGGCACGAGTCCGGGGTTGCCATGAACTATTAGGACATCTTTTGGGGATCAACTTTTTTATCAGTTTAATGAAATCTCTATTGCACGAATTTCCTTACCTTGTTAACTTTCTCCTTTGGGAACAAGAAGTTGGAGGGTTTAGAGCAGCAAACCTATGATAAATCACGAAGCAGGAGACAAAGTTGGGAACGATCCTCTCGCGTCCGAGAAGATAGCCATCGAACGCAAGATTTTCTTCCTCGACCTCAAAGAAAACAACCGGGGCCGGTTTCTAAAGATAACCGAGGATGTCGGCGGACGTCGCGATACGATCATGCTGCCGGCGGCGGCATTCGCGGATTTCTTGCAAGCGCTGACGCGCCTGGTGGAGTTCGAGAAAAATATTTCCTAGAGCGTGTCATGCATTTTTCGCCCGCGTTCCCGGGCGGCGGCGTTGTCGTTGTAGAGGCGGCTGGCTGCCGCCTCGACAGCCAAGAGCGGGCAAAAATGCATGAAACGCTCTATTTAGCTCAGTTCCGCGAAGAACAACTGCCCCGCCGAGGTTTGCAAAGTCCCGGCGATGGTGACCTGGACGGTTTTGCCCAGGTATCCGCGAGCGTGGTTGACGACGATCATCGTCCCATCGGACAGGTAACCCACGGCCTGGTGCGAGTCGCGGCCCTCCTTGACCAGCGCGAGATCGACTTCATCCCCCGTCTTGAGGGAGGACTTCATCGCCTTTGCCAGGTCATTCAGGTTTAAGACGGATACTCCCTGAAGCCGCGCGATCTTGCACAGGCCGGTGTCATTGGTGATGAGTTGCGCCCGCAGGAGTTGGGCGAGGCGCACGAGCCGCGTGTCCACGGGGATGTTCTCTTCGTCCGCGCCCTCGTGGATCGTCACGTTCAATCGGGCCATTTTTTGCAATTCGTGCAGCCTGTCCAGGCCGCGGCGGCCGCGCTCGCGCTTCGCGGGTTCGGCGGAGTCCGCCAGCCGCTGCAATTCATCCAGCACGAAATGCGGGATGACGAGGGAGGCGCTCAGGAACCCCGCGGCGCAGATTTCGCCGATGCGCCCGTCGATGACGATGCTGGTGTCGACCACGAGCGGCGCGCCGCCCGCGATGGATTGCTGGAAGCGGACGAAGGGGACGACCAGCGCGAATTCATCCCGGTTGCTGCGGATCGCAAGCATCGTCCCGATATAGCCGAAGGTCGCATAGACGATGAGGCTGATGATCCAGCGCATATCCTCGGTGAGGAATCTGAGGACGTTGGAAGCCAGCAGCAGATGCGCCAGGACGAACCCGAGGAGCAGCCCGAAAGTCGCGGCTGAAAAAAGGCGGAGGGAAAACCCTTTCAGGAGCCTGTCGAAAAGGACGACGACCAGGCCGAACGCCAGGCCGGCGCTGGCGCCGAGGGAGCTTTGCGCGTAGCCGGAGCCGATCGTGAGGCCCATGAACATGGACGCCACGAGGAAGAGCACCCGCAGGAGATTGATCGTGAGGACGGGCGTCATGCGTCAATTTCAACGGGAGATCGCCCGCTTCGCGGGGGAAGGCGACGGGCGCGGGGCGGTGTCCCTGTAGAAAAGGAGGCCGCGCTGGCGGAGGTTGGAGATGAGCGCCTTCACGTTCTCCCCCAGCTCGCGATTGGACAAAAGAGCGGCGATGACGCCGTCGCCCTCGGTGGCCTTGCGCAGCACTTTCCTCGCATCCGCTATCGCGCCGCGCAAATCCCCCGCCGCTCCGTTCGTGGTAGTCATCGTTTGCTTTGCGGCGTCGATGGCGCTCTGGGCGTTCTGGATGACGACGTTCAGGTCTTTCGAAGCGTCCACGAAAGAGGCGCTGGTGGTTTTCAAGTTCGCGAAGGTGTCCTTCATGTTCTTGAGGTTCGCGTCGCTCAGGAGTTGATCCAGGCGCTTGTCAAGGTCGGAGGTCGTGTCCTTCAGCTTGACCAGCGCCGACTTCAGCTCGTCCATGACATCGGAACCCTTGGCCGCCAGTTCCTCTATGCCGCCGGCGCGGGTTCCTTCTATTTTTTCCCCGTCGGCATAGACCTGGTCCGGGTCGTTGGGATTGAACGTCCTGGGGTCGAACTTCTTGCCCATGACCACCGAAACGTACCGGTCGCCCAGCAGGCCGGAGCTTCCCACCTCGAAGCGCGCCGATCTTGGGATCTTGATTTCCTGGAACACCCGTATTTCAATGGCCACGGCTCCGATGGTCGGCAATATCCTCGGCTTTTCGGAGACGTAGCCGATGCGCGCGCCGGCGAGTTGCACGTCGGAGCCTTTGAGGAGGCCGTTGGCGTCCGGTATGTCGACGGTGAGGTGGTAGAATTTCCTGAACCCTTCGCGCGTCAGGCCGAACTCGATGATCATCGCGGCGATGACCGCCAGGCCGACCAATACGAAGACGCCCACCTTGAGTTCCAAAAGTTTTTCCCGATTTTCCATGGTTTATTCCGTGTCTCTTGAACGCCCGAGGATGAAGTCCTGGATGAGCGGGTCCTCCGAAGCCCGGAACTCCCCGGGCGACCCGTGGAAGTAGATGCGTCCTTCGTGGAGATAGGCGATCTGGTCGCCGACGTGGAAGGCCGTTTTCATATCGTGCGTCACTACGATGGAGGTCACCTTGAAGCGGTGTTGCATGCGGCGGATGAGGTGGTTGATGCTGTCGGCCACCACGGGGTCCAGCCCGGAGGTCGGCTCGTCGTAGAGGATGGAGGCGGGGTTGCTGATGATGGCCCGCGCCAGGCCGACACGCTTCTTCATTCCGCCGCTGAGGCTCTCGGGCATCTTTTTTTCCTGTCCCTGCAAGTTCATGACTTCGAGCGCTTCGGTTATTTTTCCACGGAGCACTTTCGGGTCCTTTTCCCCCGCTTCACGCAGCGGGAAGGCAAGATTATCCTCCACCGTCATCGAGTCAAAGAGAGCGCCGCTTTG
The DNA here is from genome assembly GCA_021324825.1 of Spartobacteria bacterium. GTDB lineage: Bacteria > Verrucomicrobiota > Verrucomicrobiia > Chthoniobacterales > Chthoniobacteraceae > JAJPII01. The sequence goes on from JAJPII010000016.1 coordinate 185,696, forward strand.
GAAAAGGATGCCGACCTTCTTCCGGATCGACGCCAGTTGGCGTTCCCCGAGGGGGACGATGCTCTCGTTCTCCACGAGCACATCGCCCGAAGTCGGTTTCATGAGGCCGATGATGTGCTTCAACAGGACGCTCTTGCCTCCGCCGCTGCGGCCTACGATCACCGCCGTCTCGCCGGGATTCACCTCGAGGTTCACCCCCCGGAGTATCTCCTGGCGGCCGATCTTTTTTGTGAGATCGCGAACGCTTATCATGAGTCATCCGCCATAAGGGAAAACGACGTTCAGCAGGAGGGAGAGGAAGAAATTTGAAACGAGGATCGCCAGGGAACAGATGACGACCGCCTCCGTGGGGGCGCGCCCGACGCCCACGGCGCCTTCCTTCGCGTTCAACCCCTGGTGGCAACTGATGAAGACGATGAGGAACGAAAAGACGAACCCCTTCGAGAGCGCCATCTTGACGTCGCGGATGCCGGTGAACTTCTGCATTTAATGGACGTAATAGACCGCGGGGATGTCCAGCAACCCCACGCCGACGAAGTAACCGGCGAGGATGCCGATGCCCACGCATTCGGCGACCAGGAGGGGCATGGAAACCATCATGGCCAGGGTGCGCGGCACGACGAGGTAATCGACGGGATAAACCCCGAGCGCGCGAAGAGCGTCGATCTGCTCGGTCACCTTCATCGTCCCGATCTCCGCGGACATCGCGGCTCCGACGCGCCCGGCGACCATCAAGCCCGTCAGCACGGGGCCCAGTTCGCGGAACATCGAGACGGCGACCACGGAACCGACGGCGGAGTCCATCCCGAGCGTGTGAAACTGGAAGTAAGTCTGCGCGGCGAACACGGCCCCGGTAAACGCCCCGGTCATGATGACGACCAGTTGCGAGCGGAACCCGACCTCGAGTACCTGCGCGAGAAAAAGCCGCCACCGGATCGGCGAGGCGAAGATGGAGTGGAAGGTATCCGTCGCGAGAAGCAGCAACTCCCCCAGATACGCCAGGAAAGAAAGAACCGCGCTGCCAACGTAGCGGAAGAGCATGAGCGCCCCCGGGAAGGGCTATCCTTCCGCTTCCGCCATCGGGAAAATCGTGGGAAGGAGCTGCTGCGTTTTGCTCTTCTGGTTCAACTCGGAGGGAATCTGCCCGACGATCCGGGATTCCAGCCCCAGCTTGTTGAAGACGGCGTGGATTTCCTCGATCATCAAGACGGGCGCGTCGAATTCGAGATAGACGATGTCGTGGTTGCTGTCCACTTTATAGCGAAGGCCGGATACGGCTTCCAGCTCGTGATCCAGTTCCAGGATTTTCTCCAGGGCGCGGACGCCGGCTGCATACACCTCGACTTCAATCATGAAGTGATAAATATCCGGTCTCCGGGCGAAAGCCAAGAGAAATTCGGCGAACTCCTGTTGCCCCGGTCCGGCTCCTCTGCTAAGAACCTCTGGCCCCGGAATCAGACGCCTCGCGATGCCAAAAAACACCGACCTGAAAAAGATACTCTTGATTGGTTCGGGGCCCATCGTCATCGGGCAGGGGTGCGAGTTCGACTACTCGGGAGTGCAGGCGTGCAAGGCGCTCGCGGAGGAGGGGTACGAAGTCGTGCTCGTCAACTCGAACCCGGCGACCATCATGACCGACCCGGAGTTCGCGGCCCGGACGTACATCGAGCCGATAACGCCCGAGGTCATCGAGAAAATCCTCGCCCGTGAGAAGCCGGACGCCATCCTGCCGACGCTGGGCGGGCAGACCGCCCTTAACGCCGCGATGGACCTGGAGCGCAACGGCGCCCTGGCCCGGCACGGCGTGCGGCTCATCGGCGCGAACGCGGAGGCCATCGCGAAAGGGGAGGACCGCCATCTTTTCAAGGAGTGCATGCTGCGGATAGGCCTGGAGGTCGCCCGCTCCGGCGTGGCCCACAAGCCGGAGGAAGCGCGCGCCGTCGCGGCGGAGATCGGCTCTTTCCCGCTCATCGTCCGCCCGGCGTTCACCCTGGGCGGGGCGGGCGGCGGCATCGCCTACAACCGGGAGGAGTTCGACGAGATCGTGGCGCGCGGGCTGGACCTTTCGCCCGTGAGCGAGGTGCTCATCGAGGAATCGCTCCTCGGCTGGAAGGAATTCGAGATGGAGGTCATGCGCGACCGCGCCGACAATTGCGTGGTCGTCTGCTCGATCGAGAACTTCGACCCGATGGGCGTCCATACGGGGGATTCCATCACCGTCGCGCCCGCGCAGACCTTGACGGACAGGGAATACCAGGTCATGCGCGACGCCTCCTTCGCGGTCATCCGCGAGATCGGCGTCGAGACGGGCGGCTCGAACATCCAGTTCGCCGTGAATCCCGCCAACGGGCGGATGATCGTCATCGAGATGAACCCGCGGGTCTCGCGTTCGTCCGCGCTCGCGTCCAAGGCGACGGGATTCCCGATAGCGAAGATCGCGGCGAAGCTGGCCGTCGGCTACACGCTCGACGAAGTGAAGAACGACATCACGCGCGAGACGCCCGCGAGCTTCGAGCCGGTGCTCGACTATTGCGTCGTGAAAACGCCCCGGTTCGCCTTCGAGAAATTCCCCGCCGCCGACCCGACACTCACCACGCAGATGAAAAGCGTCGGCGAAGCGATGGCCATAGGCCGCACCTTCAAGGAGGCGCTGCAAAAGGCGCTCCGTTCGCTGGAGATCGGGGCCTCGGGCCTCGGCGCCGGCGGGCCGCGCCTTCCCGCGAAACTCGCCGACGGCTCCTGGGACATGGAATTGATCCGTCGAAGACTTGCCGTCCCCGGGGCGGAACGCATCTTCTATATCCTCTACGCGTTCCTCGCGGGCGTCGAACTGGAGAGCATCCATGAACTGACCGCCATCGACCGCTGGTTTCTCCACAACATCCGCCAGCTCGTCGAAGAGCAGCAGAGATACGAGAAAGGGGACATCCCCCTGTTGCGCGCCAAGAAGCTCGGGTTTTCCGACCGGCAACTGGGCGTGCTGAGCGGCACGAACGAGGAAGCGATCCGCGCGCGGCGGAAAGCGGAGAACATCCTGCCGACCTACCGCCTCGTCGATACGTGCGCCGCCGAGTTCGAGGCTTACACCCCCTACTACTACTCCACCTATGGCGACGAGAACGAGACCCGCCATACCGACAAGAAAAAGATCATGATCCTGGGGGGCGGCCCGAACCGGATAGGGCAGGGGATCGAGTTCGACTATTGCTGCGTGCACGCGGCCTTCGCGCTGAAGGAGGAGGGGTTCGAGACCATCATGGTCAACTCGAATCCCGAAACCGTCTCGACCGATTACGACACCAGCGACCGGCTCTACTTCGAGCCGTTGACACTGGAAGACGTGCTCAACATCTACGAACGGGAAGAGTGCTGGGGCGTCATCGTCCAATTCGGCGGGCAGACCCCGCTCAACCTCGCAGCCGGCCTGCAAACGAACGGCGTCAACATCCTCGGCACCGCGCCGCGCAGCATCGAGATCGCCGAGGACAGGAAACAATTCTCCGCCATGCTCGACCGGCTCGGCCTGCTCCAGACCCCGAGCGGAACCGCCACGAACGAACAGGAAGCCCTCGCCGTCGCCGCCCGCATCGGGTATCCGGTGCTGGTGCGGCCTTCCTTCGTCCTGGGCGGGCGGGCGATGGAGCTAGTCTATAACGACGAAGACCTGCGCCGGTACATCCGGGGGGCCGTCCAGGCCAGCCCCGAGCGGCCCGTGCTGGTGGATCGCTTCCTCGAAGATGCGACCGAGGTCGATGTCGACGCCATCGCCGACGGTGAACGGTGCGTCCTCGGCGCCATCATGGAACACATCGAGCAGGCGGGCATCCACAGCGGCGACAGCGCGTGCGTCATCCCGGCATTCTCCCTTTCGCCGGCGGTCAAGGAGAAGATCGCCGCCGCCACGAAAGCGATGGCCATCGAGCTCCAGGTCCGCGGCTTGATGAACGTGCAGTTCGCCGTGAAAGCCGAGGAAGTCTTCGTTCTGGAGGTCAACCCCCGCGCGTCGCGCACCGTTCCATTCGTCAGCAAAGCCATCGGCAAGCCGCTCGCCAAACTGGCCGCGAAGATCATGGCCGGCAAAACCCTGGCTGAAATCGGCTTCGAACAGGAAATCCTCCCCGCGCACTACTCCGTCAAGGAAGCGGTCTTCCCCTTCATCCGCTTTCCCGGCATCGACATCGCCCTGGGCCCCGAGATGAAATCGACCGGCGAAGTCATGGGCATCGACGAAGACTTCGGCGTCGCCTACGCCAAGTCGCAGATGTCCGCGCAACCGCCGTTGCCGGAAGGCGGCAACCTCTTCATCAGCGTCAAGGACTCCGACAAACCGGCCGTCGCCGCGCTCGCCGCCGACTTCGCCGAGAGCGGCTTCACCCTCCACGCCACCGCCGGAACCGCCGCGGCCATCTCCGCGAAAGGCGTCCCCGTGAAAAAGCTCTTCAAGCTCACGGAAGGCCGTCCGAACGTCCTGGACATGATAAAGAACGGCGAGATCGCCTTCATCATCAACACCCCAAGCGGCAAAACCCCGCGCCAGGACGAAGTCAAGATCCGCAGCGCCGCCGTGGCCTATCACATCCCGATCATGACCACCCTGCGCGCCGCGGAAGCGAGCTTGCGGGGCATCCGTTCCATCAAGAAAAAAGGAGTCGGGGTAAAGACGCTCCAGGAATACCACGCGAAACTGAGGCGGCCGCCATAAGGAATATTGACTGGAGCTCTTGGGTTGCCGCCTAAGGAATTTGGAACGGCGCTCCAGGCGGCTGGCGCACAGCCGCCTCTTACAACTCTACAACGGCGCCGCGAACATTTCGGTCAAAATGGCACTGATTTAGCTTCTCTAATCGGTCCTCATGGCCAGGATCGACTCCTTTCTGAAGTTCATGCGCGAGCAGGACGCTTCCGACCTGCATCTCTCGACCGGGAACCCCCCGATGCTTCGCATCCACGGCGAACTCGTCCGAATCGACGCGCCGCCTCTCGAAAACGACGACCTCAAGGCTCTCGTTTACGAAATCGCCCCGGAAATCAAGATCAAGCAGTTCGAAGAAACCGGCGACGTCGATTTCGGTTATGAATACCCCGGTCTGGCCCGTTACCGCTCGAATTTCCTGAACCAAAAGAACGGCATCGCGGCGGTATTCCGCCTCATCCCGAGCAAAATCCTCACGAGCGATCAGCTTGGCCTGCCGCCTGTCATCAAGCGGTTCGCCATGCTCAAAAAAGGCATGGTTCTGGTGACGGGGCCGACGGGTTCCGGCAAGTCGACGACGCTCGCGGCGATGGTCGATTACGCGAATCTCCATCGCAAGGATCACATCATCACGGTGGAAGACCCGATCGAGTTTGTTCATCGCAGCCAGCAGTGTCTCGTCAATCATCGCGAGGTTGGCGTCCACACCAAGTCGTTCGCCTCGGCGTTGCGCGGCGCGCTTCGTGAAGACCCGGATATCATTCTCGTCGGCGAAATGCGCGACCTGGAGACCATCGAGCTGGCGCTCACCGCCGCGGCGACGGGCCATCTTGTTTTCGGAACGCTCCACACGTCCAACGCGCCGAAGACCATCGACCGCATCATCGACGTTTTCCCGACGAACCAGCAGAACCAGATTCGCGCCTCGCTCGCGGAATCGCTCAAGGGCGTCGTGGCGCAGAATCTTTTCAAGCGCGTGGACAAGCCGGGGCGCTGCGCCGCGCTGGAGATTCTCGTTTGCGACAACCCGATTGCGAACCTCATCCGCGAGGCGAAGACGCACCAGATTCCCGGCATGATGCAGGTGGGCAAGAAGAAGGGGAACCAGCCGCTGGACGACGCCATCATGGAACACTTGCGCGCCGCCCGCGTCACGCCCGAGGAGGCTTATGAAAAGGCCTCGGACAAGAAGAAGTTCCGCTCGCTCCTCAAGGCGCCGCCGGACGATTTCGAGGACTGACTCCCCATGAAGAAGCGCGACCTGGACGCCATCCTCAACGCGATGCTCGAGTCCTTCACGGACATCTCCGATCTCGTCTTCTCCGCCGGGCGTCCGCTCCAGGTCGAGAACTTCGGCGTCCTCAAGCCGGCCAGCATTTACCCCGACATCCAGCGGCTCACGCCGTACCAGACCGAGCAGATCGCGATAGCCATCATCGGCAACAACCGCGCCTTGCTGCGCCATTTGCACGTGTTCGGCTCGTGCGATTGCAGCTACGCCCTCAGCGAGCGCGCCCGTTTCCGCGTCAACGTCTTCAAACAGCGCGGCAATTTCTCGATCGTCATGCGAAAGCTGCAATCGGAGATACCGACGTTCTCCTCCCTCGGGTTGCCGGACATCTTCCAGGAGATCAGCCGCGAGAAGAACGGGCTTGTCCTCCTTACGGGCGCGACCGGCAGCGGCAAGACGACCACGCTCGCGGCCATCCTCAACGAGATCAACGAGAACCAGGCGGTCCACGTCGTGACGCTGGAAGACCCCATCGAGTTCGTCCACAAGCACAAGAAGGCCACCTTCAGCCAGCGCGAGCTGGGCCAGGACTTCGACGAATACCCGAACGGCCTCCGCGCCGCGCTGCGCCAGGCGCCGAAGGTCATCCTGGTCGGCGAGATGCGCGATCGCGAGACCGTGGAGGTCGCCCTGACCGCCGCGGAGACGGGCCACCTGGTCCTGAGCACGCTTCACACCATCGACGCCGGCCAGTCGATCAACCGCATACTGGGTCTCTTCGAACTCGCCGAGGAGACGCAGTTGCGCCTCCGCATCGCCGACACGCTCCGTTACGTCGTCAGCCAGCGCCTCGCGCCGAAACGGACGGGCGGGCGGATCCTCATCTCGGAAATCATGGGGCCGAACCTGCGGACGCGCGAGACCGTCGCGCTGGGCGAAGCCGACGCCAGGACGTTCTACGAGATCATCGAGGCGAACGCCACGTTCGGGTGGACGACGTTCGACCAGTCCATCGTGAGGGCGTTCGAGGCGGACTTGATAACCGAGGAGACGGCGCTCCTCTACGCGACGAAAAAGGGCAAGGTCGCCCGGTTGCTCGACAATGTGAAGAAAGCGCGCGGCGCTTCCGCGGAGGAGAATACCGGGCTGCGTCTGGACATGACCGGCCCGCGGCGCACGGCGGGGAAGGCATAGAACCATGGACGCCAAAGCCGAAATATTCGATCCGGGCGACCACACCGCGCTCGTCTGCATAGACGATCCCGAGCTTCAGAAAACCGTCATCGACCAGATCACGGCCTTGAATTACGGGTGCCACGCGGGGCTTTTCATCGAAGACATCTCGCTGAAACTGAGCACGCACGTTTATGACGTGGTCGTCATCTACGAGACCTTTAACGAATCCGACCTGGAGACCAACCAGGTGTTGGCGGAAGCGATGGCGATACCGGCGTCGCAACGGCGGTTGCAATACCTCGTCCTCGTCGGCCCGAACATGGTGACGAATGACGACATGATGGCTTTCGCCTGCAGCGTCGATCTCACCTTTTGTCTCTCAGATATTTCGAACCTGAAACCCGTTTTGCGGCGGGGCGTCGTGCGGCACAAGGAGTTCTATCATCCCTTTTGCGAGGCGCTGAGGGCGGCCGAGGCCGGCTAGAGCGAAGGTTGTAGAGGCGGCTGTGTCAGCCGCCTGGAAAGCTGGAACGGCCTGGCGCTCCCCCTCCAGGCGGCTGGCACAGCCGCCTTTACAACACTCTCTGAGCGGGCCAGGGCTTGCATTTCTCCCGATCGTCGCTACACTGGCCCTTCGCATTCAGCGAGAGTATGTCAGGGTCATTCTCGGATTATCAGTCAAAGGGTTTTTTCGACGAGATGTTTGCCGCGGAGGGTGTCGCGCGACCGCATTACCGCAAGCTCATGGAACGCTTCCAGGACATGGGGCGGGAGGAGTTCGAGCGCAAACGCGCCCTTGCCGCGCAGAGCCTGTTGAACCAGGGCGTCACGTTCACTGTTTACAATAACAACGAAGGGACCGAGCGCATTTTCCCCTTCGACCTGATACCGCGCATCATCCCCGCCTCGGAATGGGATTTCATCGAGCGCGGGCTCGCGCAGCGCATCACCGCGCTGAACATGTTTCTGCACGATGTCTATCACGACCAGCGCATCCTCAAGGAGAAAATCATCCCCGGGGAAACCATTCGCAGCGCCGCGCATTTCCGGCCGGAGTTCATGGGCTTCGACGTGCCGAAGGATATTTACATCCACATCTGCGGCACGGACTTGATCCGGGACGAAAGCGGCGTCTATCATGTGCTGGAGGACAACGCGCGCTGCCCCTCCGGCGTCTCCTACATGCTGGAGAACCGGCAGGTGATGAAGCGCATCTTCCCGAAGCTCTTCGGGCGGTATTCGGTGCGGCCCGTGGATACCTACAGCGAGGAACTGGTGAAGCTCCTGCGCAGCGTCTCGCCGGACGGCAACAACGAGCCCGCCGTCGTCCTGCTGACGCCCGGCATTTATAACTCCGCCTATTTCGAGCACTCCTTCCTCGCGCGTTCGATGGGGATCGAGATCGTCGTCGGCGCGGACCTCGTCGTGGAAAACGCGCGGGTTTACATGAAAACGACCAAGGGACTCAAGCCGGTCGACGTCATCTACCGCCGTCTGGATGACGACTTCCTCGACCCGAAGGTCTTCCGGCCCGATTCGCTCCTGGGCGTCCCCGGCTTGGTCGAGGCGTACCGGCGCGGCAACGTGAATCTCGCGAACGCCATCGGCACCGGCGTGGCGGATGACAAGGTCGTCTATTACTACGTGCCGCAAATGATCAAGTTCTACCTTGGCGAAGAGCCGATCCTGCCGAACGTTCCCACGTACCTCTCCGCCAACGACGCCGACCGCGCCTACATCCTCGAACACGCGGACGAACTCGTCATCAAGGCCGCGAACGAGAGCGGCGGCTACGGCATGTTGATCGGCCCGCAGGCCACGAAGGCGGAGGTCGAGAAATTCCGCGGCCTCGTGGCGGCGAATCCGCGCAACTACGTGGCCCAACCCGTCGTCAATCTTTCGCGCGCGCCGGCTTTCTGCGAGGAATCCATAGAAGGGCGGCACATCGACCTGCGGCCGTACATCCTCTACGGCGACAAGATAACCATCGTGCCGGGCGGCCTCACCCGCGTGGCGTTGCGGAAAGGCTCGCTCGTCGTCAATTCCTCGCAGGGCGGCGGCAGCAAGGATTCGTGGGTCGTCGATGATGAACCGGACGCCGCCGCATGTTGAGACGGGTCGCCGACGCGCTTTACTGGATGAGCCGCTACATCGAGCGGGCGGAAAACAACGCCCGCATCCTCGATGTCAACATCCAGCTCCTGCTCGATTTCGAGAACCAGAATGAAGCGGCGGTGCGGCGGCATTGGGAGCCGATCATCAACTCGCTGGAGGATCGCGAACTCTTTTTCTCCATCCATCCCGAAGCGACGGCGGAGACGGTCGTCGATTTCGTCTCCTTCGAGAAAAAGAACCCGAACTCGATCTACTCCTGCATAGGGCGCGCCCGCGAAAATGCGCGGACGGTGCGCGAACTGGTCTCCAGCGAGATGTGGGAGCAGATCAACAGCCTCTACCTGTATCTCGGTTCGGAGAGAAGCCGCAGCGTCTTCGCCGGGAGCGGGTATGAATTTTTCAAGAGCATCGTGGACGCCTCCCAGCTCTTCCAGGGTATAACGGACGCGACCATGAACCATGGCGAAGGGTGGGACTTCCTCCAGGTCGGAAAATACACCGAGCGGGCCGACCGCACGTCGCGCATCCTGGATGTGAAGTACCATCTCCTGCTGCCGACGGGCGAGAAAGTGGGGGGCAACGTCGACGTCGTCCAATGGCTGGCCGTGCTCAAGTCGTGCAGCGCCATGGAGGCCTACCGCAAGCTGTACGTCGGCCAGGTCGCGCCGTGGATGGTGGCGGAGTTTCTCATCACGAACGACACCTTCCCGCGCTCGATCCGGTTCTGCGTCAATCGCCTGGATCTGGCGCTGCACCGCATCTCGGGCATATCTCACACGCATTACGGAAATGAAGCCGAGCGCCTGTCCGGCCGATTGTCGTCCGATCTCGCTTACAGCACGATAGCCGACATCTTCAGCTTTGGCCTCCACCAGTATCTGGATCGCATCCAGTCGCGCCTAGTCGAAGTCAGCAAGGCGATGCTGAAGACCTACTGCGATTGGATGGAGGAAGAGGGCAAAATGCATTACCCGCTCAAAAGTCCGGCGGAAGCATGATTCGCAGGTACCATGCGACGATTTGCGGCCCGGCGAAAAGCCATAGCGCCGCCCCCAGCGCAAGGTATGGCCCGAAAGGAATCTTCGCCGACCATGCGCGGCGTCGCGCGAGTATCGCCGCGACCCCCACCGCCGCGCCCGCCACGGAGCCGGTGACGACGGAGAACAATACCGCCTTCCAGCCGAGGAAGGCGCCAATCGCCGCGATGAATTTCACGTCCCCGTATCCCATCGCTTCGCGCGGGATGACAATCTCCCAGACCGTGCCGCTGAATTCCTCGAGATCGTCGAGCGCCTTTTCCGTCTCGCCGATCGCGAGGCGATTGTAAAACAATACAAGCGTCGCGTCCGCGTGGGTCGCATCCGCGATCTTTGCTTCCGCGCATCGCATTTCCAGCCGGTCGGTCTCGCGATAAAAGAGATCGCTCCAAACCATCCTGTCGTCTCCCACCGTCAACTCCGCGTCATCGCCCTGTCGCCGCCAGGTGAAAGGCGTCTCCTTCTCCAACGCGATCCGCTTTCTGCCGAAAGCTTTTTTGCCCGCTTCCACCACCAGCCAGAGCAATCCGTAGCCCGTTCCCGCGCCCGCCAGCGACCAGAGCAAACCGTTAAGCATCGAGTCCGCGCCCATGAGCCGCGGTATCGCGAAGCTGAGCGCGGCGCCCGCGCCCACGCCGCCCCAGGTTATCTCGTTGGGAATGATGAAGTGCTCGAAGTCGATGAACGTCGCGACGATGAGGAGGCTGACGAGAATCCAATAGGGCGGCGCCAGCATCCACGGCCCGGGCGGCTGGCACTTCAACCAGACCGCGAGGAACGAGAGCGCCGTGAGCAACTCCACGCCGAAGTAACGGAACGGGATGCCGCCCCCGCATTGCGCGCAACGCCCCCGCAACGCGATCCACGAAATCAGCGGCAGATTCTGGCTCCAGGGGATCTGCTTCTTGCAATGAGGGCAGAACGAGCGCTTCGGTTCATTCACCGAAAGGTCGAGCGGCATCCGGTAGATGCAGACATTCAGGAAAGAGCCGACCACCGCCCCGAACACGAACGCGAAGCATTCGAACAGATAGCGGTAGAAGGCGAGTTCCGTCACGAGAGCGTCGAGTCAAAGCCGCCCGCTTCGGGAAAGTCAATGTTGTCTTTTGCGCGGGCGTCTGTTCTCTTCCAGCGATGCATCAATTCGTCACCATCTGGTTTCATTGGGTTCGGGACGGCGGTTACCTCGGCATCATCGCGTTGATGGCGATGGAGAGCTCCATCTTTCCCGTGCCGAGCGAGGTCGTCATACCGCCCGCCGCGTTCTGGGCCAGCCAGGGGCAGTTGAGCATGGCGGGCGTGCTGCTCGCCGGCACGTTTGGGTCGTGGCTCGGCTCGGCCGTCACCTATTGGGTCTCGCGCGGGGTCGGGAGGGTGGTCGTCGTCAACTACGGCAAGTATTTCCTGCTCAGCGAGGCGAAGATCGAGATGGCCGAACGCTGGCTGCACCGGTACGAGGCGGGCGGCGTTTTTTTCGCGCGGCTGCTGCCCGTCATCCGGCATCTCATTTCCATCCCGGCGGGTTTGGTCCGGATGAACTTCAAGGTCTTCAGCGTTGTCACAATCCTCGGCTCGGCGGTCTGGTGCTCCGTGCTCGCCTGGTTCGGCAAGCAAGTCATCGGTTCGAACCCCGGGTTGATCGACCATCCGAATGAACTCGTGCATTTCATAAAAGGGAAGTCGATCGTTCTGGTGGCCGTCGTCCTGGTCCTGTGCGCGCTGTATTTTCTCGTCGTAAAGCTCACGGCCGAGAAAACAGACGCCCAAGCGCAATAGAGGCTATAGGACTCAGTCCTACAGAAAAATAGGACATCCTCCTAATTGCGGGATTACAAGTTTATAATCACGCTGACAACTTGAATTGCCATAGTTTCAAGATAAACTGTGGTGACAAACAAACGCAGTAATAAAAACAATAAGAATGATAAATAAAACCTCAGCGAAAACCATAACCACGAAGCTCGCGCTCGTCGCCGGCGCGGCGTCCTTCGTGTTTAGCGGCAGTGCAGCGATGGCCGGCGTGCCCAAAGTCGCGCCTTGCCCGGAAGTCGGCAGTTGGTTCATCGGCGCCGTGGTGTTGGCGGCGTTCGGAATCGAAGTCCTGCGCCGCAAGCTTGTCCGCAAGCCGAGCGACGTTAAGGCCTAGGAAGAGCGAAAAACTTGGGAACGCGGGCGGGCCGGACCGGCTCGCCCGCGTTTTCGATTTTCAGGCGATGAACGCGAAAGCCAACACTATAGCCTGGGGCCTCAGCCTGGTTGCGTGCTGGTGCTGGACGTGCCGGGAGCTTTCCCTCGCCTGGGATGCGTATCAAAACTATGCGTTCGGTTACATCGTGCCCTGGGCCGCGCTTCTTTTGGCCTGGCGGCGGATCGAGGGGCGTCCCGGGTGTTTGAAGGCCGCGCCCTCCCGCACGGCGCGCGGCGCGGCTTCTAACCGGCTCAGCCCTTGTCCTCGCGTGGGGGATATTCTTTTTCGCGGAGTTGGTGCGGGAGTTCGATCCGCACTGGCGGTTTGTGAGCTGGATGATGATGGCTTCCGTCACCCTCCTGACGGGCGCCTGGCTTTGGCGCCGCGGAGGCGCGCGGCTTTTCAAGCGCCTGGCCTTTCCGCTGGCATTCGCCTGGAGCGCGGTCCCGTGGCCGACGAATGTGGAGGAGGTCGTAACGCTGAAACTGCGCGGCCTTGTGACATCCGCGTCGGTTTCCACCCTGCACCTGATGGGCGTCCAGGCGTCGCATCAAGGGAATATCATCAATCTGGCAAGCGGGAGCGTGGTCGTGGATTCGGCATGCAGCGGCATCAGTTCCTTGCAGTCCACACTCATGGTCTCTCTCTTCCTGGGCGAGTTCTTTCGATTTCGCGCGGCCCGGCGCATCCTTCTTCTCGCCGGCGGCGCCTGCCTTGCGATCGGCGCGAATCTCGCCCGTGCGACCACGCTGGTATGGCTGGCGAGCAGCGGAGGGCCGGACAAGCTTCTCAAGTATCACGACCGCGTCGGCTGCGCCGAGACCGGCGTCATCTTTCTCGCGTTGGCGACCGCGGCCTGGTACCTTTCGCGGAAACAAAAGAGTTCCTTCCAAGAGGAGGAGTCGCCGGTTGACGCGGGCGAGGGCGGTTGGGCCGGCAACGGAGGCTTTGTGGCGTTGGCTGCGTTCGCGGCGATCCCGCTTCTCGCCTGGGCGTGGTTCGCCTTGAGCCCGGGAGGGCCGATCCGGATGCAGGACAAACCGCTATGGGCGCTGAAAACCGGCGCGGAGAAAACGGCGTGGCGCGTGCAGCCGGTGGAACTCTCGCCGATCGACGCCCGCACGCTGGGCTGCACCGACGCCCAAACGCTCTCGCTGGAGGGGCCGGCGAGCGCCGAGGTCTATCATTTCTTTTGGAAGACGGATTCCAGCACCGGTTTCGGCCATACCCCGGACAACTGCATGACGTGCGCCGGCTGGCGGAAGGAATGCGAACCGGTCAGCGCCAGGCTCCGAATAAAGAACGCGGAAATCCCGTGCAAGGTCTATCGCTTCGCGCGGGACGGCGAAAGGACCGTGGTTTTCCAAAGCGTCTGGTACGGCGGCGACCCCATGCTTCGCGGAGACGCGGAATTTCCCGACACCAAGGACGCGCCAAGGGGAGCGCGGCTGTCGCTCCTCTGGAACGAGCCGCGCCGCCGGGGGCTGGAGTCATTGAATGTCTATATGCCGCCAGCCCGGGACGCGGCGTCTGAAATCCGCATGGCCGAAGAGGTTTTGGGGCAGGTGCTGGTGTCGAATCGTTGAGGAGGGGCGGCTCCTCAGTCGAGAAATTCCTTTGCGATCAGGGTGGCGTTGTGGCCGCCGAAACCGAAGGAGTTGTTCATCGCCACGCGCACCTTTTTCTCGCGGGCGACGTGCGGGACGTAGTCGAGGTCGCACTGCTCGTCGGGGTTGTCGAGGTTGATCGTCGGCGGGATGATCCCTTCCCTGATGGCCATGACGCAGACGGCCATCTCCACGCTCCCGGCGGCTCCGAGCAGGTGGCCGGTCATGGATTTCGTGGAACTGACCACCAGGCCGTCCTTGGCGTGCGCGCCGAAGAGCGCCTTGATGGCTTTCGTCTCGCAAACGTCGCCGATGCTCGTCGAGGTGCCGTGGGCGTTGATGTAATCGACCTCATCCGTGTTGATGCCGGATTTTTCCAGGGCGATCTTCATGCAGCGCCGCGCGCCGTCGCCTTCCGGCAGCGGCGAGGTCATGTGGTAGGCGTCCGCCGTGAGGCCGTAGCCCGCGACTTCGCAATAAATCTTGGCGCCGCGCTTGCGGGCGTGTTCCAACTCCTCGAGGACGATGACGCCGGCGCCTTCGCCCATGACGAAGCCGTCCCGGTCGCGATCGAAGGGACGCGAGGCTCTTTTCGGTTCGTCGTTGCGGGTGCTGAGGGCTTTCATCGCGGCGAACCCGCACATGCCAAGCGGGATGACGGCGGCTTCCGCCCCGCCCGCGAGGAAGGCGTCCGCTTCGCCCAGGCGGATCATGCGCCAGGCTTCGCCTATGGCGTGGCACGCGGTCGCGCACGCGGAGACGGTGGCGAAGTTCGGCCCGCGCATCCCGAATTCCATCGAGACGACGCCGCTGACGATGTTGGAGATCATCATCGGGATCATGAAGGGCGAGACGCGCGAGGGCCCCTTGTTCATGAGGATGGTGTGCTGGTCCTCGAGGGTCTTGAGGCCGCCGATGCCGCTGCCGATGATGACGCCAAACCGGTCGGCGTCCAGTTTCGACATGTCGATGCCGGCGTCCGCGAAGGCGCGCTTGGAGGCCGCCATGCCCAGTTGCGTGAAGCGGTCCGTGCGGCGGACGTCCTTCGGGTTGTTGAAGAAGGGGCCGGGAACGAAGTTTTTGACCTCGCCTGCGATCTGGCAGGCGAACTCGGTGGAGTCAAAGGCGGTTATCCGGTCGATGCCGCTGACGCCATTTTTAAGGTTGTTCCAAAAAACGGAGACTTCGTCGCCGACCGGTGTCACGACGCCCATTCCAGTTACTACGACTCTTCGTTCAATCATACAGAATCCGGGTTACTTTACCTCAGCGCGAAATGACGCCGGATGCAAACGTATTTTGAAGAACGGAGCGAAAAAGCGGCCAATTTCGCCAATTCACCTACCCGCGGCGGGAGGGCGTGCGCCGGACGCGCGGGGAGTCGTCCTCGATGCGGTAGCCGAATCCGCGGACCGTCTCGATGCAATCGGCGGCGCGGCCCAGTTTCTCGCGGAGTCTGCGGACGTGGGTGTCGACGGTGCGGGTGTCGATGGCGGCTTTGTAGCCCCATACGTCGTTCAGGAGACGCTCGCGATTCTGGACGCGACCCCTGCGTTCAATCAGGATGACCAGGAGTTTGAACTCCGTGGCGGTCAACTCCACGGCTTTGCCGCCCGCGAGAACCTCGTGCCGCAACGGATCGACGACGATGCCCTCCACCTGGAGATGGTTGACGGGTTCCGGTTCCCCGCTGGAGCGGCGGATGACCGATTTGATGCGGAGCACGAGTTCCCGGGGGCTGAACGGCTTGGTGATGTAGTCATCCGCGCCCAGTTCCAGGCCCACGATGCGATCCGCTTCCTCGGCCTTGGCCGTGAGCATGATGATGGGGATGCGCGTCGTGGCGGGATCGGCCCGGAGGGCTTTGCAGACTTCGGAGCCGGCCATGCCGGGAAGCATCAAGTCCAGGACGATGAGGCCGGGCTTCCGAAGCCGGGCTTGTTCGAGCGCGATGGCGCCGTCCCGTGCCATGATGACATGGAAACCGGCGTTCTCGAGGTTTGTGCCGACGAGTTTCAGCACATCCTCCTCGTCATCGGCAACCAGGATTTGGGTCGGTTCCATGGAACTTGCTTTTCGAACGGAAAAGGTGCGCCCCCGATTCTACGCGGTCAAAATAATAAATGTTACGTTCCTGTGTCATAAAGATTTTTTGACCCCGTTTGGAGGGACGCTCTTTGCGGATGGACATTTCCCGCCGCCTTTGCCAGTTTCCCCAGCGATGCTGGCAAGGGTTTTTTCGGCTGCCTTATACGGCGTCGAGGCGTTCGAGGTGGATGTCGAAGTCGACGTCGCGGCAGGCAATCCCGCCATCGTCATCGTAGGGCTGCCGGATGCGGCGGTAAAGGAGAGCCGGGATCGGGTCATCACCGCGATCAACAACAGCGGCTACCGCTGGCCCCGGGCGCGCGCCACGGTCAACCTCGCCCCCGCCGCCGTGAAAAAGGAAGGGCCGAGCTTCGATCTTCCCATCGCCCTCTGCATGGTCATCACCGGCGAGGATGTGAAACTGCCGCGGCTGGACCAATACGCCTTCGTCGGGGAACTGGCGCTCACCGGGGCGTTGCGTCCGGTCAAAGGCGTCCTCTCCATCGCGCTCTGGGCGAGGCGCGCGAAGAAGAAAGCCCTCTTCGTCCCGGCGGCCAACGCGCGGGAAGCGGCCATCGTCGAAGGCATCGACATCTACGGTGTAAACAGCTTGCGCGAGACTTTCGAATTCCTGCGGGGCGAACGCGCGCTGGAGCCGGTGAAGCAGGACCTCGACGCTTATTTCCAGGCCGAACGCAATTACGACGTCGATTTCGCCGACGTCAAAGGCCAGCTCGACGTGAAGCGCGCCATCGAAGTGGCCGTCGCCGGCGGCCACAACATCCTGTTGATCGGCCCGCCCGGCTCGGGCAAATCGATGCTTGCAAAGCGCATCCCGAGCGTCATCCCGCCCATGAGCCTGGAGGAAGCCATCGAGACCACGAAGGTTCACAGCATCTGCGGCCTGCTCGACCCCGCGCATTTCTTCGTCGCGTTGCGCCCGTTCCGCTCGCCGCACCACACCACGTCGGATGTCGGCCTGCTCGGCGGTTCATCGAATCCGTCCCCCGGCGAAGTCAGCATCGCCCACAACGGCGTCCTGTTCCTCGACGAACTGCCGGAGTTCAAGCGTTCGACCCTGGAAGTGCTGCGCCAGCCGATAGAAGACGGCAAAGTCACGATCTCCCGCGCCGCCGGCACAATGACCTTCCCTTCGGAATTCATGCTGGTCGGGGCCATGAATCCCTGTCCCTGCGGATTCTTCGGGGATTTAAAGCGTTCCTGTCGCTGCGGGGCGAACGCGGTTCAGAAATACCGGCAGCGCATCTCCGGCCCGTTGCTGGACCGCATCGACATCCACATCGAAGTCTGCTCGGTCGAGTACAAAGACATCGCAAGCCGCGCCCCCGGCGAATCCTCCGCGGCAATCGCCGGGCGAGTGGCCGAAGCGCGCAAAATCCAGCAGGCGCGTTTCCGCGGCCACGGCAAGACGAACTGCAACGCCCGGATGACGCCGAAGCTGCAAAAGGCCTTCTGCCAGTTGGATGACGATGGCGCCCGGTTATTGAAAATGGCGATGATGGAACTGGACTTCACCGCCCGCGCGTACGACCGCATACTGCGGGTTGCGCGGACCGTAGCCGACTTGGACGGCTGTGAAAACATAACATCCGTCCACGTCGGGGAAGCGGTGCAATTCCGCTCCCTCGACAGGAACTGGTGGGGTTAAGGCGTGTCATGCGCTTTTTGCCCGCTATGGGCCTATAAACCTGGAACGGCCGGGCGCTTTGGCAAACGACGGCTCACGGTTCAGGGGGCGCGGCGAAAAGTGCATGACACGCCTCTAGATTTTGTGATCCGCGGAGTCAGAGATCGCCGCCAGGCCGAGCACGCCGGATTTTTTCCTGAAGGCCGCCGGGAAGGCGCGGGCTATTTTTTGCGGCACGCCGGCCTCTTCGAAGAACAACCATATGTAGGTGAAGACGAATACCACCCAGAATGAAAGGTTCCGTTCGAGCAAGAGGGCGGCGAGGAGGAGCGGCCAGATCAGGTTGTAGAAGTTCGCGAAGACATCGAAGGACTCGGTGACGCGCCGCCGGTACTTTTGCCTTCCCATCAGGATATGAAGGGCCACCCAGGCCGCGTACAGGGTCGCGGCGATTCCGACGAGCGGGAGTTTTCGCGACATCAGGAAGGCCGTCGAAAAAAAGGCGATCACCTCGAGGGGGAAAATGCGTCTTCCGAGCAGCAGGCGGGCGAAGGTCTCTCCGTGGTCGACGACAAAGGTTCGAACGCCGTTGGCCTTGTCATTTTTCTGATCCAGCAGTTGATGCCAGAAGATGCCGTTCAGCCCTATCAGCGTGCTCAACGCGCAAAAGCTCGCAGCCGTCCAATCCCAGGCGTTCATCGCCTGGAACGCGATCATGGCGGGAAGCGTGCGCTGGGCGATGGCCGCGGTGAAAAGCCCCCAACATCCCCGTTCCTTTAACCGTAAGGGCGGCAGGGAATAGAATGTCCCCGCGGCAAAGCTGACGACAAGCAGCAGGAGGACATCCGGGCGGTGGGCATAGAGAAAAGCGGCGACCGCCAGACCCAGGACGGCAGGAGCGGCGACCAGGAGCAGGACGACGCGGGGCGAAAACGCCGCCAGCGGACAATGCTTGCCCGCGGCGCGATCGATCTCCTGGTCGCTGAGCGAATTCACCATATGGCCGAAGGCCGCGAGGCAGCAGAAAAGCAGCAGGAGGCTCGCCATCTCGGAAATGGCGGATAAATCAAGGGCTCTCCGCGAAAGTGCGGAATAGTAGAGGCACGCCAGGAAAAGTGCGGCCTTGTCGCGGTACCACAGCCGCCAGCGTGTGAGTTTCGACAAGGTGGCGAGGGATCGGCTCATCCCAGGGAGACGCTCAATCGCAGGAGGCTGCGCACGAGGTTGTTATCGGCGTAACAGGTGCGTTCGGACGCATCGGCAAGCGTGATGGAGGGAATGCTTTGGAGCAGCGCTTGAAGAGCGAGGAAAACTTGCGCCCGGCCAAGTTGGGCGCCCAGGCAAAAATGCGGCCCCAGCCCGAAGGAGAGATGCCGGTTTTTCTGGCGGTCGGCGCGGAACTGCTCGGGTTCGGAAAACATTTTTGGATCGCGGTTCGCGGAGCCGATCAGGCATTGAACGATGGTTCCTTCTGGGATGGACACCCCCGCGATTTCGGTGGGAACGGTCGTCCGCCGGCACTTTCGCTGCACGGGCGCTTCGAATCGCAGGACTTCCTCGATAAATGGCTTCAAAAGTTGAGGGTCGTTGCGAAGCCGCTGCTGAAGGCCGTGGTCTCTCGCCAGGATGAGCACCGCGCTCCCGATGAGGCTGGAGGGCGTTTGCGAAGCCGCGAAGACCATGAGCATCCCGATATCGACCGTCTCGCTTTCGGAAAGTTCTCCCTCCTTCCACTTCTCCGCGACCAGATCCGTAACCCACCCTCCGCTCGCCTTGCGGCCAGCCTGCTGGAGATGGCTTTCCAGAACCGTCCGGCACGCGGCGATCCCCGGGTTTCGGGGGTCGGGTTTTCGCCCCGCGATGCGCCCGATAGCCCTTTTCAACTTCGAGAACGGACAGCCGCCCCTGTTGACCGACAGCATCGCGTTGTTCCAGCGGCGGATGTCGGGCAGGCGGCTTTCGTCGAGGCCGAGCATCCAGGCGGTGATGGTTTCCGGGATCGCCATGGCGTAGTCGGCGACGATATCGCACCGCTTTCTTCCACGAAGGCGTTCCGCGAGGCCGCTCGCCAGCGAGGAAATCCTCTCCTCGATGCCGGTGACCCGCGGGGCGCCGAACGCCGGCGACAGATAACTTCGGACGCGATTGTGCGGCGCGCCGTCGCCGCCGCTCACCGTCGGTTCCAGCCCAACGCCCTGGCTGGTGGAAATGTCGTTGTTCCGGAGGACATCGGCCGCGGCTTGGTAGTCGCCGACATAGCAGATATTGCGGCTCCGGTCGTAAAAGACGTCGCCCGCCGCGCGCAACGCCCGGTAGGCGGGATACGGGTCCTGCGCGATGGAGCTTGCTTCCAGATCGATCATCACCGTGAATGAATACTCCCTTCGGAGGCCCCCGCAAGCGCGGATAAAGAGCTTGACGCGGCAGTCGGCGGAGTGCAAAAGGCGGGCGTGGACCGGGTCAGTCGAAGTTTTTGAAAACGGGTATTCTCGTCCTCGCTTTTGTGCTCGCGCAGGCGGGCGCGAACCTCTGTTTCAAGATGGCCTGGGGGCAGCCCGCCGCGATGTCGGCGATCCTGCACCATCCGCTCCAGTACGCATCGCCGCTTGCCTGGTTTGTCGTGGGCAATGTGATCGGGTTTTTGTGCGCCGTCTTTCTCACGCTCGCGCTAAGGAATCGCAGTCCCAAGCTCATTTGCGCGCTCTGTTTCGGAGGCGGGTTTTTCTTCCTTCAGTTGTCATCGTGCGTCCTTTTCAAATCCGCGCTGACCGTGTGGCAATGGTTTGCGATCTGTTTGATCGGCTCTGGAATTGTCCTGCTGCGGGTCGGCGCCATCGCCCCGGGATGGAAGAGGGCGCTTCCGGGCTGGCGTTACCGGTTTCCGGCGGACCACGGCGCGCATCGGGACTTCAAAACCGAATGGTGGTATTTCACGGGGCGGCTCCGCGACGGGAAGGGACGGGAGTTCGGCTACCAGGTGACGTTCTTCCGCGAAGGCGTCCGGCCGCCCGGGTCTGTTCCGGCTGAGTGCGCGCCCTTTATCCCCCACGACGTGAAGTTCGCGCACTTCGCCCTCACGGACGCCGCCGCGGGCCGTTTCCGGTTTCAGGAAAAGATCAGCCGGAGCGCTTTCGGAGCGGCCGGTTTCAACGATGGCGGGCGGTTTGCCTGGATCGGGGGATGGAGCCTCGGGAAGACCAGGGACGGCGGCTTTTCATTGAAGGCGGCCCAGGAAGAAGGAGCGGTCGATCTGCTGCTTCAGCCGGAAAAGGGCTTCGTCATCCACGGCGCCAACGGCATCAGCCAAAAAGCGGATGGAGCGGGACGCGCGTCCCATTACTATTCCTCGACGCGTCTCCGGACGACGGGCAGGCTCGGTTTGGGCGGCAAGCAGGAGGCCGTCACCGGCGAAAGCTGGTTCGATCACGAGTGGTCAACCAACAGTCTCACCCGGGAGCAGATAGGTTGGGATTGGTTCAGCATCCAGTTGGATGACGGGGCGGAGTTGATGCTCTACCAGATCAGGCGGAGGGATGGCGGCATCGACCCGAACTCGAGCGGGACATTCGTTTTGAAGAACGGGGAGGCCGTCTATCTTGGCCGGGCCGAGTACGATTTGGTTCCCGGGGAGGTTTGGAAGAGCGGCGAGACGGGAGCGAACTATCCCGTCGCGTGGCAAGTGAAAGCTCCGAAGCTTGGGATCGAGTTGGAAATAAGCACGCCGCTCCCGGGCCAGGAACTGGCGCGCAGTTTGAACTCCTATTGGGAGGGCCTGATCGAAGTCCGGGGCAGGAAGGATAGCCTGCCGGTCACGGGGCACGGCTACATGGAACTGACCGGCTATGCGAAGCCGCTGATCGGCATGGGTTCGGAATAGAAATTCTTCGGCATGGCGCTCAAATGGCAACCTACGCTCCGCGATGTTTTCGCCCTTAGCCTGCTGGGGCTTTTGCTGGGGCTGGCGCTGCTGTTTTACCTGGCGCTCCACGGCTCGGAGCAAACCATCCTGCACAGTTCGGAACGTTACCGGGACCTTGCCGCCGGGGAGGTGGCCCAGCGGGTTACGGATTATCTTAACGAAGCCCCGCTGGCCGCGAATCATTTTGAACGGGAGGTGCGGTTCGGTCTCATCGATCCCATGGATGCGGATTCGGTCGGGCGGGGATTGTTTTCACTGTTGCTGGCGAATCAAAACATCTCGGAAGCGGCGCTGACTTACGGCTCGCGCGGTCTTCCGGCGAATCCGGCTCTCTCGGGCCAGATAGCCGTCCTGCGTTCCGCGAAGGCCGGGGAGTTTGTCCGCAAAAGGACATGGTTTGAGAAGGGTGCGTTCGTCTCGGCGTCGGATGCCGTTCGCGAGGGATCGCAGGCGCCGCCGCTCTCCTTGAAGGGCGCCCACCGGGACGTCGATCCGGCCGGCCATCCCACTTTCCAGGGAGCGGTGCGCAACTACGGGCGGCTGATTTCCACGGACCTCCATTGGTCGCAGATCGACGAGTCCCTCCCGAAGGAGCAACGGCGGGTGGAGGTGAGCGTGCAGAGAACGATAGAGGATTTCCATGGACGGTTCGCGGGCGTGCTGCGGATCGGCCTCATGAAGGCGCAGATCGACGGCGCGGTGCGGCAGCGGAACGATCCGCACAGGATTTTTCTGTGCGACAACCAGGGACGGTTGATAACCGGGTTCGGAGACCACGCCCGCGTGGCGGTTTCGGGCGACGACTTGAGAATTGCGCCGGAGAATGCGCCGCCCGAGGTCGCGCAGGCGCTTCGCGAACCCGTTTTGAAAACGGTGGGGGATGACCGCACGCTGGCCGCGACTTCCTTCAATTATCAAGGCAAAGTCTATTTCTGCACCTTCAAAAGCCTGCCGCGCACCCAGGATTGGATTGTCGGCATCGTCGTGCCGCGCGATTTTTACCTCGGCCAGTTGGTGCGGATTCGCAACCGTGTTCTCTGGGCCTTGCTGGGGTTGATCGTCGCGCTCGTCGCGGGGGGCGGCCTGGTGCTGCGGAGCGTGGTGCGGGCGCAGGGATTGATCCTGCGGGAAACGGGGAGGATGAACGATTTCCAGTTTTCCCCGGCGGCAAACTCCTCGTACTTGCGCGACGTGAAGCAAGTGCTGGCCGGGCTGGAAAGGGCGAAGACCGCCATGCGCGCCATGAGCAAGTACGTCCCGGTGAACCTGGTGCGGCAGTTGTACCGTGCAGGGCAGGAACCGGTGCTGGGCGGGAGGATCGCCGAGCTGTCCGTCCTCTTCACCGACATCAAGGATTTCACCGCGTTCGCGGAAGAGCTTCCGCCCGATCAACTGGCCGAAATCCTGGGGCGGTATCTCCAAACGATGGCCGGAGTGATCCAGAAGGAAAAAGGCACCATCGACAAATACATCGGGGACGCGGTCATGGCCTTTTGGAATGCGCCGGATCCAGTCGCCAACCACGAGACAGCCGCCTGCCGGGCGGCGCTTGGTTGCAGAGAGGCGGCGCCGGGATTCGAGACGCGGTTTGGGCTGCACCGTTGCCACGCCTCGGTCGGGCACTTCGGCGCGCCGGACCGCTTCAACTACACGGCCATCGGCGACGGCATCAACCTCGCCTCGCGGCTGGAGGGGCTGAACAAGTATTACGGGACGACGATCATCGCGAGCGAGAGCATCCGCGCCGCCGCGGAGGCGTCCTTCGAGTTCCGCCTGCTCGACCGCGTGGCGGTGAAGGGGCGGACGCAAGGCATCGCGATCTACGAACTCCTCCGCGAACGGCAACCGGGAACTCCGCGGCCCGGATTCGTGGAGCGCTATGAAGAAGCGTTCGCCTTGTACCAGCGCGCCGATTTCGGAGCCGCTCTCGCGCTGCTGGAGACGCAGCCCGATGACAAGCCCGGCGAGGTTCTGGCCGGACGGTGCCGCAACCTGAAGGATCATCCGCCCGGCGACTGGGACGGCGTCCGCCAGTTCGACTCAAAGTGAAACCGGCCAGTTGAACGTCGTGTTCAGGATGGATTGGAGCGGCTTGTCCGGCTTCCCTTTTCCTATTTCGACGTGCAGCGGGCCCCGGTACCCTTTTTTGATCGGGACGAGCCACCCCGCGTCCCACGGGGTGAAGGTGTCGGGAGCGCCGTTGGGCGCGTGCAGTATGCAGTTTATTTGAAGGCGCTTCCGCTTCTTCCAATCGGCGGCGTCCACCCCGTTGTTCCTCTCGACCCGCATCTCGGCCACGTAGTTCTGGTCGGACGCCCCGTGCAGCGGCTGGGAGGCAAGGACGACGTTCCTGCCATTCGCCAGGAAGACCGCGGCGTAGAACTCCCGGCTCTGCTCGCTGGCCAGAAGACGGTATTCGGGTTTCTTGACCCAGGCGATCCATTGGTCGATCGTCGCGAACGAGGGCTGCCATCGCGCCCGGTTTTCCGCAGGAGACAGGAGGACGCGCTCTTCCCGTATCACCGTCGGCTCGATTGCCGGCTGGGATTCCGGCGGCTTCAGCAGATCGAGGTCCGGCATCTTCGAGAAGTTGGAATTCGGGCCCTCCTGGCCGCGCGCCGCTACGGCGAGAAGCAGGGCGAGTAAAACGAGAGATTTCTTCATGCGCGGTTATTTATCCTTTTCCGGCCGCCCCGCATAGGTCATTTCGACCGTGCAGGCGCGTCCGGGATTCCAAGTATAAACGAAAGACCCGACCGGCGGCGAGGCGAGAACCGAATAATTATAAACAGGATCAATGTCATGAAAATCATAAACATATTCACTTGCGTCGCATTCTTCAGCATCCTCACGAGCGGGGCCTTTGCACAGGGAACCATGGCTGTGACCACAACCACGAGTTCCGCGGGGACGATCAGTGAATTTACACCCCAGGTTATTACGATCAGGACCGAAACGGCCGCCGAGCCGGTGCGGTACGTTTACACCAAGCGCACCACCTATGTCGACGAGAGCGGCGCGCCGGTCTCAATCGAGACAGTAAAGTCCGGTTTGCCAGTCACCGTTTACTACGTCAAGGACGGCGACCAGATGGTGGTGTCGAAAGTCGTGGTAATGAAAGCGGCTCCCGTGATCGACAAAACGACGACCACCACGACGACAACCACCGGAAAGTAATCCCTATGAAAAAAGCAATCGCCCTGTTACTCGCAACCGCCGCCCTCACCGCCTGCACTACCGTGGTGGAAAAGAAACCCGCGACAACGACCACCACCACGGAGGAAACGACAACCGTCCACAGGCCGGCGGTCGAGTCCACGACGGAAACGACGCATTACTAGCGCTAGCGAGGTTTCCTGTTCGGCAATCCCCATAGCGGCTTGACGCCCGAGCCGCTCTGGGTTATTTTCCTGACGCTCGGGCCGACGAAAGAGTGGGATTTACACCCCACTTTTTTTTGTCCTCGGCGCAGACCATTTTATGAACAGCGAATTTATTGCGACGTTGGACTATCTGGAGCGCGAGAAGGGGATTAAACGCGAAATCCTCATCGAAGCGGTCTCCAGCGCGCTGCTTTCCGCTTCCAAGAAAGCGGTCGGCCCGGCCCGCGACCTGCGCATCGACATCAACCCCAAGACGGGCGAGATCCGCGCGCTGGCCAACCAGATCGCCGTCGAGTTCGTCCGCGATGTCCACGATGAAATCCTCCTTTCCAAGGCGCGGAAACTGAAGCCCGACGCCCAGCCGGGCGACATCATCGAAGTCGAGGTCACTCCCAGGAATTTCGGGCGCATCGCCGCGCAGACCGCCAAGCAGGCCATCATGCAGCGCATCCGCCAGGTGGAAAAGGAGATGATCTACGACGAATTCAAGGATCGCGCCGGGGAGATCGTCAGCGGGACGGTGCGGCGGTTCGAGCGTTCGGACGTGATCGTCGATCTCGGGAAATTCGAGGCCGTCATGCCGATGCGCGAGCGCGTCACCACCGAGGACTATAATATAGGCGACAGAATCCGCGCCTACGTCGTCGCGGTCGAGAACGGCGCGCGCGGCCCGGAGATCATCATCTCGCGCAGCCATCCGAATTTTGTCCGGCGCCTTTTTGAAGTCGAGGTCAGCGAGATCGCCGACCGCACGGTCGAGATTCGCGGCATAGCGCGCGAAGCCGGGTACCGCACGAAGATCGCCGTCTTCAGCGCCAACGACAAGGTGGACCCCGTCGGCGCGTGCGTCGGCATGCGCGGCGCCAGGGTCAAGAACATCGTCCGGGAATTGAACAACGAGAAGGTGGACATCATCCGCTGGAGCTCCGATCCGAAGGAATTTGTCCTGGAAGCGTTGAAACCCGCGAAGGTCAAGAGCCTCACCCTGGACGCCGCGGCGAAGGCCATCCAGATAAAGGTGGACGAAGACCAGCTCTCGCTCGCGATCGGCAAGCGCGGCCAGAACGCCCGCCTCACCTCGCGCCTCACGGGCTGGGAGATCAATATTGAAAAGGACGAGTCCGCCGCGCAGGTGTTCGAGCAGCGGGTCACGCAGGCCGCGCAGGCGCTCGCGAACCTCCTGAAGGTGGATGAAGCCACGGGCCGCGCGCTGGTCAAAGGCGGTCTGGCGAACATCGACGGCGTCCTGGAAGTCGAGCCGCAGGACATCGCGGACATTCTCGGCATCGAACTGGAGAAAGCGCAGGCCATCCACGACAGCGCCCGCGCGACCGTCGCGGAATCCGGCAAGAACCTCGCGACGACTACGACGTAAAAAAATTTCATGGCCACAAAAACACCAGTGCGAATCGCCGCCGTAAAAAAGCGGACGCCCGCCGTCCCGGCGAAGGAAGCCGCCCCGGCTCAGCCCGCGCCCGTGGCGGAGAAGGCTGTGGTCAAGGAGACCGTATCCCTCATAGAACCGAAGGAGCGGACGCCCCGCGTCCGCCCCGCGCCCGTCGAAGGCGAAGAAAAGCCGCGCTCCGTCCTTCCTCCCATATCGCGCATTCGCGCGGCTGCGGCCAGGGAGCCGGAACCCGTTGCGCCCGCGGCTCCGCCCGCTCCCGCTCCCGCGCCGCTTGCGCCCGCGCCGCCCCCGCCCGTCCAGGCTTCCGAGCCTGTTTCCGAGGAAAAGATCATCCACATCAAACCGCCGATCATCGTCAAAGACCTGGCGGCGCAGATGGGGATAAAGCCGTTTCAGCTCGTCCATGACCTCATGGAGTTGAACTTTTTCGTGGCGACCAACGCGGCGATCGAGCCGGATGTCGCCACCATGCTCTGCAAGAAGCACGGGTTCGTCTTCGAACGGGAAAAGCGCGAAAAGGGCGGAGGAGTCCACAAGGTGGAAGTCGTCGTCGAAGCGCCGCCGGCGCCCGTCATCCCGGAGAATGACGACAAGCTCAAGCCGCGTCCGCCGGTGGTGACCTTCATGGGGCACGTCGACCACGGCAAGACCTCGCTCATGGACGCCATCCGCAAGACGCGCGTCGCGGCGGGCGAGGCCGGCGGCATCACCCAGCACATCGGCGCGTACAGCGTCACCCACAAAGGCCATCGCATCACCTTTCTCGACACGCCCGGCCACGAGGCGTTCACCGCCATGCGGGCGCGCGGCGCGAATGTCACGGACATCGTCGTCCTGGTCGTCGCCGCGGATGACGGCCTCATGCCGCAGACGCTGGAAGCCATCAGCCACGCGAAGGCCGCCAAGGTCAAGATAGTCGTCGCGATCAACAAGATCGACCTGCCGTCCGCGAATATCGACAAGGTCAAGGGCCAGCTTCAGGAAAAGGGTCTCACGCCCGAGGATTGGGGCGGCGAGACCATGGTCTGTCCCGTTTCCGCCACGAAGGGGACGGGCGTCGAGCACCTCCTGGAGATGCTGCTGCTGGAAGCCGAGGTGCTCGAATTGAAAGCCAGCCCCTCCGCACTGCCGCGCGGCTCCGTCGTCGAGGCGCAGATCGAGGCCGGGCGCGGCCCCACCGCCGCCGTCCTGGTGCGGATGGGCACGCTCAAGGTCGGCCAGCCGTTCATCTGCGGCAATTACGCCGGGAAAGTGAAGCTCCTCATCGACGACGCCGGGAAATCGGTCAAGGAAGCCGATCCGTCCACGCCGGTGAAAGTGCTCGGGTTCTCCGGCCTGCCGAACGCGGGAGACGAATTCGTCGTCATGGAATCCGAGAAATCGGCGAAACTCCTGAGCGAGGAGCGCCTGGAGGAACTCCGCCACGGCAAGCTGGCGCAACCCAAGCGCGCGACGCTGGAAAGCCTCTTCGACAATCTCGCGGACGACCAGCGCAAGGTTCTCCGCATCATCCTGAAGTGCGACGCGCAAGGCTCGCTCGAAGCGCTCTCCGGCGCCCTCGACCAGATCGAGAGCAAGAAGATCGACCTCGAATCCATCCATTCCGGCGTCGGCCCCATCACCGAATCGGACATCCTGCTCGCGACCGCTTCCAACGCCATCGTCATCGGGTTTAACGTGAAGGTCGAGAACTCCTCCTCCGCCGCCGCAAAACGCGAAGGCGTCCAGATCAAGCTCTACAGCATCATCTACGAGTTGATCGACCAGATAAAGGAAGCCATGGCGGGCATGCTCGACCCCGAGCTGCGCGAGAGCATCGTCGGCCACGCCACCGTGAAACAGGTCTTCGAACTTTCGAAGGGCACGGTCGCGGGCTGCGTGGTGAGCGACGGACGCATCGCGCGCAACGGACGCGCCCGGTTGCTCCGCGGGCGCCAGCCGATCTACGACGGCGGCATCGCCACTCTGCGCAGGTTCCAGGACGACGTGAAGGAAGTCCGCTCCGGCCTCGAATGCGGCATCAAGCTGGGCGATTTCACGGAATATCACGTCGATGACGTGATCGAGTGTTACCAGCTGGAGAAGATCGCTCAGAAGCTGTAAGGGCAGGCTTACAGCAATGAAACATCGTCTCGAGCGCGTAAGCGAGATTCTCAAGCGCGAGGTCAGCGAGTTCATCCTGCGCGAGTTCACCTTCCCCGGCGCGCTCGTGACGGTGCAGCACGTCGACGTAACCCCCGACCTGAAGCACTCCAACGTCTATATCAGCGCGCTCGGCGACGAGGACGCCCGGAAAGCCGCCATCCACAAAATCCAGGAGAGCCGTTCCATGATCCAGCACGCCGTTTCCAGGCGCGTCGTGTTGAAATACACGCCGCAACTCCATTTCCGCCTGGATACCGCCATCGAACGCGGCACGCGCGTCATCGAGCTTCTGCAGCAGATAGAAACGCCCGAAGAGGAATGAACTGCGCCTTCGAGGAGATCGCCGCCGTATTGAAGGCGAACGAAAGTTTCGTCGTCATGAGCCATGTCCGGCCCGACGGCGACGCGCTCGGGTGCATCCTGGCGATGGCGCTCAGCCTCGAGCAGCTCGGCAAGCGCGTCCGCGTCTGGAACCAGGACGGGATGCTCGCCAAATACAGCTTCCTCCCGCGCGCGGAACTCGTGCAAACGCCGCCCGCCGAGCCGGAGGACTTCGATGTCGCCATCGCTCTCGACACCGCCTCGCGCGAGCGCCTCGGGACGTGCCTCAACTCCATTGGAAGCGCGAAGACGTGGCTGAACATCGACCACCACATCAGCAACAACCGCTACGGCGACCTGGCCTATATCGACCCCTCGTCGCCGGCCACGGGGCAGATACTCCACGAACTCTTCCAGCGGCAGGGCCTCCCCTTCAACCATGACATCGCGGTAAACCTCTTCGTGGCCATATCCACCGACACCGGCTCCTTCCAATATCCGAACACCAGCGCCCGCTCCTTCGAGATTGGCGCCGAACTCGTCAAGGCGGGCGTCAACGTCGGGGCCATTTCGCAGAGCATGTACGAGAGCTACCCCCGCCGCCGGATCGAACTGCTGCGCGCGCTGCTGAACAGGCTCGTTTTCTCCTGCGAGGACCGCGTAGCCAGCTTTTCGCTTTCGCTCGAAGGCGCGGCGGCCGTCGACGCGCTGCCAGAGGATAATGAAGGGATGATCGATCACATCCGCGCGATAGACGGCGTTATCGTCGCCGCTTTTATCGAAGAACTCCCCGAGGGCAAGGTCCGGATCAGCCTCCGCTCAAAAACCCCGAAGGTGGATGTCTCAAAAATTTGCGGGCGCTTTGGCGGCGGCGGCCATACCCTGGCGGCTGGCGCGCGGATTCGCGGGGTTCTTTCCGAAGTCGAGCGCGAAGTCCTCGGCGCCATTTGTAATGAGATCACTTGAAATAGACGGCGTCCTCCTCGTCGACAAAGCGCCGCGCATGACCTCGCATGACGTGGTGGCGATTGTCCGCCGCAAACTCGGGACGAAGAAGGTCGGCCATTGCGGAACGCTCGATCCGCTCGCCACGGGCCTCCTTCTCATTGTCCTGGGGCGCGGGACGAAGGTGCAGGACCTCCTCATGAGCGAGGACAAGGAATACGTCGGCACGATCGCCCTCGGCGCCACCACCGACAGCCAGGACGCCGACGGGCAGGTCGTCGAGACGAAGCCCGTGCCGGAATTGACGCCCGGACAGATCGAGGAAGCGTTCGCGAAATTCGACGGCGATTTTTACCAGACGCCTCCGATGGTCTCGGCGATCAAGAAGGACGGCGTGGCGCTCTACAAACTCGCGCGGCAGGGGAAAGTCGTGGAACGCGAACCGCGTTTCGTCCACGTTTTCGCCCACGAGATTCTCGCGATCCGCCCGGCGGAGATCGACTTCCGCGTGGTCTGCACGAAAGGTTTTTACGTCCGCACGTACGCGCACGACATCGGGGAAAAACTCGGCTGCGGGGCGCACCTGAAAAGCCTGCGCCGCACGCGCTCCGGGCGTTTCGACTTGCAGCGCGCCGTCACCGTTCACGCCATCCAGACACAGGAACCGGCAGTCATCCTGGAGAAAATTCTGAGCCTGCCGGAAGTCTCGCGGTTGCGGGGAGGGTGAGTTTTGCTGTCCGGTCTTTCCAAGCTGCCCGGTCCGGTCTTTCTCTCCATCGGCGTGTTCGACGGGGTGCATCTCGGGCATCGCGCGGTCATCCGGCGCGCCCTGGACGACGCGCGCGCCGCGGGCGGCACGGCGGCCGTCCTGACGTTCGACCCGCATCCGCTGCGCATCCTCCAGCCGGAACACGCGCCGCGCCTTCTGACATCCACGCCGCACAAGCTGCGGCTCATCCGCGCGCTCGGGGTCGAGGCGCTGCTCGTGATTCCCTTCGACAGGCGATTCGCCGCGACGCCGCCGGAGGAATTCATCAAGGCTTTGCGCGACGCGTGCAACCCCTTGCGCGAGATCTGCGTCGGCCACCAATGGTCTTTCGGGCGCAACCGCGCGGGGAACCTGGAGATGCTGCGCCGCCTCGGCGACGAGATGGGCTTCGACGAAGTCGGAGTGCCCGCCGTTGAAATCGACGGACGCATCGTCAGCAGCACGCTCATTCGCGGCGCCGTCCAGGCCGGCGATTTCGAGACGGCCCGCCGTTTCCTTGGCCGGGAATACACCATCCTCGGGACGGTTGTCGAAGGCGATCACCTCGGGCGCAAGCTCGGGTTTCCCACCGCCAACCTCGCCGCGCACAACGAGCAATTCCCGCCGGACGGCGTCTATGCCGTGGAAGCCGCGCTGCGCGAACGCCGTTGCAAAGGGGTGGTGAACATCGGCGTGCGGCCCACCGTCCACGCGAGCGGCGGCGAGCGGGTGCTGGAACTCCACCTCTTCGACTTCGAGGAGAATATCTACGGCGAGGAGGTCGAAGTCTTCTTCCGCCATTACATCCGGCCCGAGAAGAAATTCGGGGGCCTCGACGAATTGCGCGCGGGAATCGACCGGGACGTCCGCGAGGCAAGGGCCAAATTGCATTGACGGCCCAGTTGTGTTAATCACATCCCGATGTTGAGTTTCACCAAGATGAACGGCGCCGGGAACGATTTCGTTCTCCTGGACAATCGCGACGGCGCGATCCGGTTGACGCCTCCCGTCATCGAGAGGCTTTGCGACCGGCATCGCGGCATCGGCGCCGACGGCGTCCTGCTCCTGGAAAAGGGCGCCCCTTTCCGCATGCGCTATTACAACCGCGACGGCGGGGAAGCCGAGATGTGCGGCAACGGCGCCCGCTGCTTCGCCCGGTTCGCGAACCGCCTCGCCGGGCCGCTGGAGGAAGTCCAGTTCGAGACGATGGCCGGCGTCGTCCGCGCGCGCCTGGTGGGCGATTCCGTCCGCCTGGTGATGAGCGCGCCGAAGGACCTGCTTCTAAACAGAAAGCTCCGGGTTGAAGGGGAGGAGTTCACCGTGCATTCGGTCAATACCGGCGTTCCGCACGCCGTCGTCTTTGTCGATGACCTTGAACGGGTGGACGTCGCGCGGCTCGGCGCGGCCATCCGCTTGCACGAACTCTTCGCGCCTCAAGGGACGAACGTGAACTTCGTCAGCCCGGAAGGCGTCCGAACCTTCGAGCGCGGAGTGGAAGCCGAGACGCTCGCTTGCGGCACCGGCGTCGTCGCCGTCGCGCTCGTTTCCCATCTGCTAACCGGGGCCGCTTCTCCCGTCGGCGTTCGCGTCCGCGGCGGCGACTTGTTGCATGTCGGGTTCGAGGAACACAACGGCGTTTTTGAGAATGTAACCCTGACCGGCCCCGCCGATTTCGTCTTCGACGGCCGGATCGAAGAGACCCCCGCCGCGCCGTTACTGTAATGTTTCAAGGAGCATTCACGGCGCTCGTAACGCCTTTCAAAAACGGCGGCATCGACGAACTGGCCTTCGAGCAGCTCGTCGAGTTTCAGATCGAGAGCGGCATCACCGGTCTCGTCCCTGTCGGCACCACCGGCGAATCCCCCACGCTCGACCATGAGGAGCACGCCCGCGTCATCGAACTGGCCGTCCGGTTCGCGCGGGGCCGCCGCCCGGTCATCGCCGGCGCGGGGTCCAACTCCACGAAGGAGGCTGTCGAACTGACCCGCGACGCGGAGCGGCTGGGCGCCGACGCCGTCCTCCTGGTCGCGCCCTACTATAACAAGCCGTCGCAGGAAGGCCTCTTCCGCCACTACGAAGCCATCGCGCGCGAGACCCGGCTGCCGATCATCCTCTACAGCATTCCGGGGCGGTGCGGGGTGGAGATCGCCGTCGAAACGGTCGTCCGGCTCGCGAAAGCCTGCCCAAACATCGTCGCCATAAAGGAAAGCGGCGGCAGTGTCGACAGGGTCAGCCTCCTGCGGCAGGCCATCCCCCCCGAGTTTGAAATCCTCTCCGGCGATGATCCGCTCACGCTTCCCTTCCTCGCGGCGGGGGCGGTCGGCGTCATCAGCGTCGCGGCGAACCTCATCCCCGCGGAGATCGTGCGGTTGGTCCGCTGTTTCCTTGCGGGGGAAATCGGCGTCGCCCGCGCGATCCATGAGAAATATTACCCGCTGTTCAAGGATATCTTCATCGACACGAATCCCGTTCCGATAAAGGCCGCGCTCAGCTTCGCGGGGAGGATGAGCCCGGCGGTCCGGCTCCCCCTGTGCGAGATGAACGAGACGAACACGAACAAACTGCGCGCAACCCTCGAGAGCCTCGGCTTCCCATGACTCCGCTGAATCTGCTGGTGAACGGCTCGAAGGGGAGGATGGGGCGGACGATCATCGCCTGCGCCAAGGCCGATCCCGCCGTCAGCGTGGCCGCCGCAATCGACATTGGCGACGACCTTGCCGCGGCCATCGCCCGATGCGACGTGGTTATTGAGTTCAGCCACCACACCGCGACCGCGCAGGTCGCCGCCGCATGCGCCGGCAATCGGAAGGCCCTGGTCATAGGAACCACCGGCCATACGGACGAGGAGATCGGAAAAATCCGCGCCGTCTCGCGCGACGTACCGGTTGTGTTCGCGCCGAATTTCAGCGTCGGCGTCAACGCCTTATTCTGGCTCGCCGGCAAGGCGGTCGAGGTGCTGGGGCCGGACTTCGACATCGAAGTGGTCGAGATGCACCACCGCTTGAAGAAGGACGCGCCCAGCGGCACCGCGAAACGCCTGGTGGAAATCCTGGCCGAGGCGCGCCGATTAAATTACGCGGAACACGCGCGGCATGGGCGCGAAGGGATGGTCGGCGAAAGGACGAATTCCGAGATTGGCGTGCACGCCGTGCGCGGCGGCGACGTGGTCGGCGACCACACCGTGATTTTTGCGGGCCAGGGCGAGCGCATCGAACTGACCCACAAGGCTTCGAGCCGTGAAACCTTCGCGAAAGGCGCGATCCGCGCCGCGAAGTGGGTCGCGCGCCGGCCGCCTGGTCTTTACGACATGCAAAGCGTCCTCGGGCTATAGGTGAAACTGGCGATCCTGTTCGTCGCCGTCCTGCTCTCGCGCATCCCTTTCCTTGACGCCGGCTACGGCGTCAACACGGACGCGTGGCGCGTCGCGCGCTCGGCGCGGGCCATCGCGGAAACGCATTCCTATGAAGCCTCGCGGCTGCCGGGGTATCCGGTTCAGGAAATCGTCTGCGCGTTCCTGTGGCGGGGCGGGCACGATTGGAAATACGGCCCGCTCGTCCTGAACGCCGCCTCCGCTATTTTCGGCGCGCTCGCCGTCGTGCTGTTCGCGTTGCTGGCTCGCGACACGGGTTGCAAAGACTGGCTGCTCGCCGCGGCGAGCCTCGCGTTTTCCCCGCTGTTTTACATCAGCTCCGTGACGTCGAAGGATTACGTCTGGGGGTTGGCGTTCAGCCTGGCGGCCACGCTCCTGGCGCTGAAAACGCGCCCCGCCGCCGCCGGGGTTTGCCTCGGATTGGCCATCGGCTGCCGCATCACATGGGGAGCCATGGTTCTCCCGCTCGGCTTTATTCTTGTGAACACGCCCCCGCGCCGCCGTATCGTCTTGTTTCTTTTGAGCGCCGCTCTGGTCGCAACGCTCGTGTTCGCTCCGGTTTATCTGAAGTACGGGCCGGGATTCTTCACTTTCTACGACAACCATGAAACGCCGGGCTGTAGGCTCATCCTGCGCCGGATGTTCGTCGAAGTCTGGGGCTGGCCCGGAATCGCCGGTTTGCTCGTCGCTCTCTGCGGCATACGGCGCCGCGAGGGCGCATGGCTCCATCCTGTGGCGTGGGGCGCCATCGTGCTCATCTATATAGCCGCGTTCCTCCGGTTGCCGGATCAGGCCGGCTATTTGTTGCCGATAGTCCCTTTTGTCTATCTGTTGCTCGCGAGGTTCGCCCGGCGCACGACGTTCCAGATATTCTGCGTCCTGGTGGTCTTGGGATCGGGCGCGGTATTGCAGGATCACGCCGAGCGCATTGCCACGGTGCAAAACGTCAGGAATTTCCTCTCCTTCACCTCGACGCTTCAAGGGAAGAACATCATCGTCGTCGGTTCCTGGGAACAACTAATCTCGCTCATGCCTCCGAAGAAAACCGCCGGAGACACGCGGTTCGCGGGCATCATGACCGCGAGCGAAGTCCTCGACGCCTTGAAGAACCACTGCACGCTCTATTACCTGCCGCTCATCCGGGAATTTAACTATCGCGTAAACGGGATAGACCTCGCAAAATATGGAGCGAAGGATTTGCGGGCGCTCTATGAAGAGCATACGCGCAAGCCGCCCCCGTGAAAAATCCCTGTTCGTTGTAGAGGCGGCTGCGCCAGCCGCCTTGGAACGGGAGACAACGCCAAAGCGCAGGCGCTACAGCGTGCGGCAGAATTCCTCGAACCGGTCCAGGCCCTTCTTGATGACATCCATGCTCGTCGCGTAGCTGAAGCGCAGGGTGCGGTCATCCCCGAAGGCGACGCCCGGCACCACCGCGACGTTCGCCTTGCTCAGGAGTCTGTCCGCGAAATTCTGCGACGTGAGCGAAAGCTTGCTGATGTTCACCAGGACGTAGAACGCGCCAAGCGGCTTCACCGCGGAGATGTTCGGTATCTGGGCGAGGCGGTCGAACATGTAATGGCGGCGCATGTCGAACTCCGCGCGCATGTCGTTCACGGCTTGCTGGTCGCCTTTCAGCGCCGCCAGGCCGCCCTTCTGCGAAAAGGAGCACGGGTTGGAGGTGCTGTGGCTCTGGATGGAGTCGATGGCCTTGGCGATCGCTTCCGGCGCGCCGAGATAACCCAGGCGCCAGCCGGTCATCGAATACGCCTTGCTGAATCCGTTGACGGTGATCGTGAGGTTGAACGCCTCCGGGGAGATCGAGCCGATGCTGACGTGCTCGGCGCCGTCGTAGGTCAGCTTCTCGTAGATTTCGTCCGAGAGGATGAATATCTCCTCCTCGGCGGCGACTTCGGCCAGCGCGGCGAGTTCTTCGCGCGTATAGACGGAGCCGGTCGGGTTGCCGGGGGAGTTGATGATGACCATCTTCGTGCGGGGGGTCATCGCGTTTTCAAATTCGGCGGGCGTCATCTTCCAGCCGTTCTCCTCGCTCGTCTGCACGATGACCGGTTCGGCGCCGACCAGGCGGGCCATCTCGGGGTAACTGAGCCAGTACGGCGCGGGGATGATGATCTCATCGCCCGGTTCGCACGTCGCGAGGATGGCGTTGTAACACGAATGCTTCGCGCCGTTGCTGACGATGACCTGGTGCGACTTGTAGTCGAGCTTGTTCTCGGTGGAGAACTTCTCGGCGATGGCCTGGCGCAATTCCGGTATGCCGGAGCTGGGGGTGTATTTGGTAAACCCGGCGTCGAGGGACGCCATCGCGGCGGCTTTGATGTGGTCGGGCGTGTCGAAGTCCGGTTCGCCCGCGCCGAAGCCGCAGACGTCGATGCCTTCGGCCTTCATGGCCTTGGCTTTGCTGTCGATGGAGAGCGTGAGGGATGGGCTGAGGATTTTTGCGCGCGAAGCGAGTTCCATACTTATTTTTCAGGGGTTCAAGTTGCCGTAATAGGTTTCGATGAGAGGCTTCAAATTGTTCTCTTTTATCCGGACGATGCCCATCTCGCGGCTCGCGTTTTCCGGCGAGTCCGAGGCGTGCGCGGCGTTGACCATGATCGTCTGCCCGAATTCCTTGCGGATCGAGCCGGGAGGCGCCTTGGAAGGATCGGTCGGGCCGAGCACTTCGCGGATTTTCCTGACCGCGTCGACGCCCTGGTAAACGAGGGCGACGCACTTTTCCGTGCCGGGTTCCTCGCGTTTGTCCGCAGGGGTTTCGCTTGGCTTCGAACCGGCCATGAATTGCACGATGGACTCCCAGTTCTCCCGGCCGGCGACCGGGCCGAGCAGTTCGCCGAGTTCCTTCTGCACCTTGTCGTTGAGCGCGAAGCCGAGTTCATCCTCGATGGCCAGGCGCGCCTGCACGCCGGAGCGGTCCTTCAGTTTTTCCATGAGGACATCGAGCACCGGCCGGTAAAACTCCTCCGCCTGCGCCACGCTCATCCGGTGCACCTTGAACCCGATGATGTAGAGGCCCGTCCGCGAAAAGAGATCGATGACGCCGCCCGGCCTGGCGTTGGGAAAGCGGAAGTTGTCGGGCTTGATGAGCACCAGCGTTTTTTGGACATTCGCGCCGGGGGCGAACGGCACCACGTCTTCGAGGAGGCCGCCGTCCGTGTCGGAGTGGGACGCCCAGAGCTTCAGATTCGCCTCGACGGATTTTTCATCCGGAGGCGCGAGCACCGCGGGTTCGAAATAACGCACCGCGCCGTCCGCGTCGACCAGGTAATCCCCAAACGTGTCGCGAATGGTCTCGCCGCTCGTCCGTTCGTTGACGATGTGGCCGACCGTCGTGCGGATGTTCATCATCGCGTTCTCGCCCCGGAACACCAGCAGGAGCACCCGCTGGCGGTTGCCCTGGGAGTCAGGGCCGAAGTTTTTCAGGACGTACTGCCGTATCAACTCCTGTGTGGCGCGGTGCCGCGGCTCAGGGTCGGTGACGATGGAATTCGCGTAAGCGTCCACGAGTTCCTTGCACGGAGCGAACATCATGGCGCTCACCAGGTCGAGGCCCGTGCGGGAAATAAGGCGGGAGATTATCCCCCCCGTCCGCGATTTGCGGATCGAGTAGGGAGTCACCACTACATAGGAAAGCTCATCTGCCATAGATAAAAATTGCCTGCGTCAACCCGGCTGGAAGTCAAGTAATCCAGCGCGGAACCAACGTAGGCATCTCGCTTACTTCAAGCTGCCTCCAAGCTACCCGGCGCGCCCTCCCGGCGTCAACAGTTTTTTACCCAGAGGAGCGCGGACCATTTTCCCGAACGGACGCGCTTTTCGAGGCGGACGCCGGTTTTCCTGAACGCGCGGATGCAGGCGGCTTCCTGCTCCCGGAGGATGCCGGAAAGGATGAGCCGCCCGCCGGGCTTGACGGCGTCCGCCATCTTCCCGGCGCCGCGGATGAGCGCCTCGCTGTAAAGATTCGCCGTCAGGATGCTCCAGCTTCCGCGCGGCGCCCGGGCCAGCACGTCGCCGTGCTTCAAGGTGACGGCCGCGGCGTTAACGCGGACATTTTCCCGCGCGACGCGGATGGCGTCGCGGTCAAAGTCCCAGGCTTCGACGCGAGCCGCCCCCAGTTTCGCGGCGGCGATCGCCAGGATGCCGCTGCCCGTGCCGAGGTCCAGCAAGCTCCAGTCGCGGCCTTGCAACGCCTTGCTCGCGTCACAGAGCAGACGCAGGCAGGAGGCCGTCGTGGCGTGTTCGCCCGTGCCAAAAGCCATCCCGGCGGGGATGACAATCGCCGAGGGAAACACGCGCAACGCTTTCGTCGAATCGACGACCGTCAGCTTGCGCCGGATGCGTATCGGCTTCCTGGCGGCGGGGACAGCCCGGGCTTTTCCCTCGACAATGCTCCCGCCAAAACCGGCCTTCAACAGCGCCGCCTCCTTCCCGGAAAGGGCGAACGCTTCCAACCGTATCGCCCTGCCATTTGGGAAGCTCGTGATCGCGAGCCGCGTCCCGAGAAAGGCGAGGCTCTCGATCCATGCGTCCTCGCTTTTCGCGGGCGCAAGTTTCCGCCAGGCCGGCAAAAGACTACGCCGCTCCCGCCTGGGGCGATTCGCCAAGTTTCGGCTGCATCACGCTCACCTTGCTCAGCGTCACCTCCGCCTGGCCCATGAAAACCGCGCCATCCTCTATCGCCAGCCGCGGCGTTTTCAAGTCGCCGATCAACTCGGCCCGCGCCTTCAACTCGCACCGCTCCTGCGCGGTGATGTTGCCGCGGACCTTGCCTGCTATGCACGCCGACTTCGTCCTGATCTCCCCGCGGATGCTGCCGGTCTCCCCGACGAGCAGCGCGCCTTGCGAGAAAATTTCCCCCTCCACTTTTCCGTCGATGGCCAGTTCACCGCGGAACTTGATCGTTCCTTTTATTTCCACGTCGCTGCCAAGAGTGTTCTTTGTCGTCGCCATAATTCCTTCTGTAATTGTCATTTCTTTGTCCGCCCCCGGCGGGGCGGGCCTATTCATACTTCATACCTTTTCCTCCGCAACGGGAAAAAACGGAGAAACTCTCCCGCGGCGCCGGTGTTCCACCTGTAGCCTCGATAAAACAACCCGGGGCGCAAAAAAAGAAAGACAGTACAAATGCACAAGATGAAAATGATTAACGCACGCACCTTCTTCGCTGCGGCGGTTGCCGGCTCCCTGGTCTGCGGCCCCCTTGCCTTCGGGCAGGACGCCACCGCGTCTCCCTCGGCCGCCTCCACCGAGGCTCCGGAGCATCCGGGCAAGAAGCATCACTTCGGCGAGAGGCTCGAGATGCTATCGCAGAAGCTCGGGCTGAGCGAAGCGCAGAAGGATCAGTTGAGGCCGATCTTCAAGAGCGAGTTCGAGCAGATCAAGGCCGTCAGGGATGACAGCACCCTGACCCAGGATCAGAAGCGGGAGAAAATCCGGGCTATCCACAAGGAGACGAAGCCGAAGATCGACGCCGTTCTCACGCCGGAGCAAATCCAGAAAATGAAGGAGCTCCGCGAGGAACACCGCGAACACCACGAGGACGGTGAGAAACCCGTAACGACAGGCACGTAAACAGCGTCTGCTGCAAAAAAGAAAGTGGGCCGCGTCCGAAAGGCGCGGCCCGTTTTCATTAGAGCGCGTCATGCGCTTTTCGCCCGCGCTCCCTGAGGCGGCGTCGTGGTCGTTGTAGAGGCGGCTGTGCCAGCCGCCTGGAGCGGGAGGGCAACGCAAAAAGCGCCCTTTGGTTACGCGGTTAAGAGCGGGCAAAAGTGCATGGACATTCACTAAGAACGGGCGTTGAGCGCCAGGAGAAGCCAGCCCGCCAGCAGGCAGAGGCCGCCCAGCGGGGTCACGGGGCCGAGCCATCTCCATTGCGTCACCGCCATCAGGTAAAGGCTGCCGCTGAACAGAACGATCCCCAGGACAAAGAGAAACCACGTCGCCAGGGGGAGGGGGGTGCGGCTTGCCACGAACAGCAAAGCGACCGCGTGCGTCAAGTGGTAGAGCACCGCGGTTTTCCAGTAATCCAGCGCCGCGTTTTTCACCAGCAGGTCTTTGAGCCAATGCGCGCCGAAGGCCCCGAGAGCGACTCCGAGAAATCCCAGGAGCGCCGCGATGCGAAAAGCAAGGGCCGGACTCATAAGTGGCCCCGCTGCTTGTAAAGCCTGTAGCGCTTAAGGATCGTGTCGATGTATGCGCGCGTCGAACGGAACGGGATGCTTTGCCGCAGATCGTCCGCGGTCGCCTTGCCGCCCATGTCCGTCTGGGTGACCCATTGGTCGACACGGGTCCGGCCCGCGTTGTATTCCGCCAGCGCGAAGGGGATGGCGTCGTCCTTCGCGCTCCAACGCTGCATCGCCCGCTTCAAATACCACGTCCCGGCTTCGATGTTCGTCCGCGGCTTGAAGAGGTCGGATTCGGTGAAGTCGTCCACCTTCTCCGCCTTCGCCCATTCGCGCGCGGCGGCCACGCGCACTTGCATGAGGCCCCGCTCGCCGTTCCTGCCGATCTTTTCGGGATGGAAGGAGCTTTCCCGCCAGACGATGGCCTTTATCAACATCGGATCGATCTGGCGTTTGCGCCCGGCTTCCGAGATGATGTCGTCATAACGCCGGAAGCGGGAATAGTTCAGCCATTCCTGGATGGTGTAGAGGGAATCGGGAGACCGCCAGAGAACGACGCCCCCCGCCGCCCCCAGGGCGAGCAGCATCACGGCAACCAGTTTGAACAGCGCCTTGAACATCTCCCCTTAACTAGAACCAGCCCGCGCCAAACTGCTAGGAATTTCGCTCCGATGTCAAAATACGCCCGCGTCATTGTCGATCAATCCGGCGGCAATGCGTTCGATTACGAGATACCTCCCGCGCTGGAAGGCGGCGTCCACGCGGGCAGCCGGGTGAGCGTCCCGGTCAGGAATCGCTCGAAACGGGCCACCGTCATCGAACTTCTCGACCATTCGGACGCGGAGGGAATCCGTTTCCTGGAAGCGGTCATCGGGGAACGCCCCGTCCTCACGCCGGTCTTGATCCGCCTCGCACGCTGGATCGCCGAATACTATTGCTGCCCCATCGAGCCGGCGATGCGGGCCGTCCTGCCCCAGGTCATCCGGCTCGGGGAAGTGCGGCGCAAGACGCAGCTTTTCGCACGCATCGTCCGCGCTCCGTCCGGCGAGGAATTGGACCGGTTCGACGAAAAGGCGCCCAAGCAGGCCGCCGTCATCCGCTGCCTGCAAGCCGCCCGCGCTCCGCTTCCCATCGCGCTGCTTTTAAAGAAATGCGCCGCAAACCACCAGACGCTCGCGCCGCTGGTAAAGAAGGGATTCGTCGCCGTCGAACCGGAACAGATCCTCCGCGACCCGTTTGGAGACGAGAAATTTCTCCCGACCGACAACCTGGTTTTAAACGAGGAACAAAAACTGGCCGCCCAGGCTGTCGCCGAAGCCATCCAAGCGCGCGGCGCCGCGGCGCCGATACTCCTGCACGGAGTCACCGGCAGCGGAAAGACGGAGATCTACCTCCAGGCCATCCAGAGCGTGCTGCGGCGCGGGCAGACGGCCATCATGCTCGTGCCGGAAATCTCGTTGACGCCCCAGACCGTCGAGCGCTTCAAGAGCCGGTTCGCCGCTTCGCAGGAGAGCGTGGCCGTGCTGCACAGCCACCTCTCCGGCGGCGAGCGGCACGATGAATGGCACAAGATCAACGAAGGCCGCGCCCGCATCGTCATCGGCGCGCGCAGCGCCGTCTTCGCGCCGCTGGAGAATCTCGGCCTGATCGTCGTCGATGAGGAACACGAGAACTCCTACAAGCAGGAGGAGACCCCGCGCTACCACGGGCGCGACATCGCCGTGCTCCGGGCCAGCTTCGAAAAATGCGCGGTGGTTCTGGGCAGCGCCACGCCGTCCATCGAAAGTTACCACAACGCCTCCACCGGCAAGTACCGCCTCCTGCGGCTCGCCTCGCGCGTCGATGACCGGAAGATGCCCCTCATCCGCGTCATCGATCTCCGGCAGGAAGGGGCGCAGCCGATTTTCTCGGGCAGGCTGTGCGCCGCCATTTCCGCGCGGTTGGAGAAGCGCGAGCAATCCATCCTCTTTCTCAACCGGCGCGGTTTTTCCACCTCCCTCATCTGCCCGGCGTGCGGCTACGTCTGCCAATGCCCGAATTGCAGCGTCGCCCTCACGTTCCATCGCGCGGCCTCGCGCCTTGTCTGCCACATCTGCGGCCACACCGCCGCCGCTCCCGCAAAATGCCCCGCCTGCGCGGACCCGAAAATCCGTTTCCTAGGAACCGGCACGGAGAAAGTCGAGGAAGCCGTCGCGCGCCTTTTTCCGAAGGCCGTCGTCCGGCGCATGGACGCCGACGCCATGGCGAGAAAAGACGCCTTCCGCGAAACCCTGAACGCCTTCCGCACGGGCAAGATCGACATCCTCGTCGGCACGCAGATGATCGCCAAGGGCCTCCATTTCCCCAACGTGACATTGGTCGGCATAATCAATGCCGACCTCGCGCTGCATCTGCCGGATTTCCGCGCGGGCGAACGCACCTTCCAACTCCTGACCCAGGTCGCGGGCCGCGCGGGCAGGGGAGAAGTCGAGGGCGAAGTCTTCGTGCAGAGTTTTACGCCGTTCAGCCCCTCCATCCAGTTTGCGCGGCACCACGATTTCGAGGGGTTCTGGCAGCAGGAGATCGAGTTTCGCCAGAAATGGGATTTCCCGCCTTTCACCCACATGGCGCTGATAACGATCCGTTCAGCCAACCAGACGAAGGCTTCCTTCTCCGCCGAAACGCTGGGTCGCCGCTTGAAGGAAGTCCTGCCGCCGACCACGCTTCTGGGCGAACCGGCGCCCGCTCCTTTGGAAAAAGC
The DNA here is from genome assembly GCA_021324825.1 of Spartobacteria bacterium. Lineage (GTDB taxonomy): Bacteria > Verrucomicrobiota > Verrucomicrobiia > Chthoniobacterales > Chthoniobacteraceae > JAJPII01. The sequence continues at coordinate 228,598 of JAJPII010000016.1, forward strand.
GCGGGGAGAATTCCGTTTCCAGATCATGCTGCGGGCGAAGGCCATCGTCGCCCTCAGCCGCCGCCTGCGCGAAGTGCTGGACAAGCTGACCTTTCCCGAGGATGTGATCGTTACCGTGGACATCGATCCCTATCAATTGCTGTGAAGAGGCTCCTCGCGATTTTCCTCATCCTGTTGTGCGGGTGCGGGCAGCCGGGCCGCCGCGCGGATCTCGTCATCCTGAACGGCGCGGAACCCGAGAGCCTCGACCCGGCGGTCATCACCGGACAGCCGGAGGGGAGGGTCGTCTATGCGCTGTTCGAGGGCCTAGCCAGCCTCGACTCCGCGGGGCGTGTGAAGCCGGGCGTCGCCGAGCGCTGGGAAACCTCCGGCGACAAGCGGACATACACCTTCCACCTGCGCCACGACGCGAAATGGTCGAACGGCGACTCCGTGACTGCCGCGGACTTCGTCGCTTCCTGGCGCCGCACGCTCGCGCCGGAAACCGCCTCCGAATACGCGTACCAGCTCTACTACATCAAGAACGGCAGGGCGTTCAACGAAGGCTCGCTCAAGGATTTTTCCCAGGTCGGGGTCGGCGCGCCCGACCCGTGGACATTGCGCGTGGAGCTTGAAAGCCCCACCCCGTTTTTCCTGGACCTCTGCGCGTTTGAGACGCTCCTTCCCGTCCACATGGCGACGGTCGAGAAGGAAGGCGACCAATGGATCAAGCCCGGGAAGATGGTGAACAACGGCGCCTATTGTTTGAAAGAGTGGCGGATAAACGACCGCATCCGCCTCGAGAAGAATCCGTTCTATTGGGACAAAGCGCACGTCGCCATGCAGACGGTGGATGTCCTCCCGATCAGCAAAGCCATCACCGCGCTGAACTTCTACATCTCCGGCATCGCCGATCTCATGATGGACAAAGGCCTCGTCCCGCCCGCGCTCCTTGGCGACCTGAAGAAAAAGCCGTTCTTTCACTCCGCGCCGTTCCTTGGAACGTTTTTTCTGCGGTATAACGTCACGAAGAAACCGCTGGACGATCCGCGCGTGCGGCAGGCGCTGAGCATGGTCATCGACAAGCGCTTGCTGGTCGACAAGATCACGCGCGGGGGAGAGCGCCCCGCGGCCAGCCTCGTGCCGCCCGGTACGGCTGGTTACGAGCCGCCCGAAGGCCTCGCGAGAGACCCGGAGCGGGCGAGGAAACTTCTGTCAGAAGCAGGATTCCCCGGCGGAAAAGGCTTCCCGTTCCTCACCTTCCTCTATAGCGAGGGCGAGTTGAACGAGGCGCTCGCCATTGAAATCCAGAACATGTACCGCCGCGAACTAGGCGTCAACGTCACGATGCGGCGGCAGGAATGGAAGGTTTACCTGGAATCCCTCACGAACCTCGACTACGACATCTGTCGTTCGAGTTGGGTGGGCGACTATCCCGATCCCAACACCTTTCTGGATATGTTCGTCACCGACGGCGGCAACAACAGGACCGGCTGGAGCAACAAAACCTACGACGGCCTGATAGCGGCCGCCGCGCGCGAGACCGACACAAAAAAGCGCTTCGACGTCTTCCGGCAGGCCGAACGCCTCCTTGTGGTCCAGGAAGCGCCCATCACGCCGTTATTCTTCTATGTAGGCATCCAGTTTTACGACGGGAAAAAACTCGGCGGAGTGGAAGCGAACCTCCTGGATGAACACCGCATCCAGGAAATGTATCGGAAACAATAAGAGGCGAGCCGCTCCGTTGACCAAAGCACAGCAGCAGGTATGTCATGCACTTTAGGCGGCTGGCACAGCCGCCTCTACGACGCCGCTCTTCGCCATTGCGCCATCCCATAGGGGAACCTTCATTTCCGGGACGTACTCCGGGATGATTTTTTTCAGGAGCAGCTTTGTTTCATCCGGGTTTGTTCTCTCGATCAAAAGGGATTCCGCCAATTCATTCACGATGGCCTGGGCGGAAAAGTACGGGAGCGGATCGCACACGAGTCGCCGGATTTTCGGATGGTGCGTCGTCGTCACGCTCTCCTCGCTGTGGCTTAGTTCCTCGTAGAGTTTTTCTCCGGGACGCAAACCGGTGAACTCGATGGCGATGTCTTTGTGCGGTTTCAGCCCGCTCAGTTCGATCATCTGTTTCGCGAGATCGAGGATTTTGACCGGCTTGCCCATGTCCAGGACGAATATCTCGCCGCCTTCGGCGCGCGCGGCGCTTTGCAGGACGAGGCTCACCGCTTCCGGTATCGTCATGAAATAACGGGTGACGTCCGGATGCGTGACCTTGACCGGGCCGCCCGCGGCGATCTGCCGCGTGAAGATGGGCGCCACGCTGCCCGAGGAGCCGAGCACGTTGCCGAACCGGACCGCCGTGAATTTCATCGTCGCGCGATCGCGCGTCTGCATTGCCTGCACGAAGATTTCCGCCATCCGTTTCGTCGCGCCCATGACGCTCGTCGGGTTGATCGCCTTGTCGGTCGAGACGAGCAGGAAGCGCTCGGCGTTGTATTGATAGGCAAGTTCCGCCACGCGCGCCGTGCCGAATATGTTGTTGCGGATCGCCTCCGCCGGCTGGCTTTCCATCATCGGCACGTGCTTGTGCGCCGCCGCGTGGAAGACGGCGTGCGGACGGAACCGGGAAAAGATGTTCTCCATCCGCCGCGCGTCCATGATGTCCGCGACGAGCGGCACGGTCACGAGCCCCTGCCCGGCGAGTTCCTGTTCGATGGGGAAGAGCGCCGCCTCGGAGCGCTCGACCAGCAACAGCGTGCGCGGGTTGAACGTCGCGATCTGCCGGCAGAGTTCGCTGCCGATGCTGCCGCCCGCGCCGGTCACCAGCACCGCGCGGCCCTCGATCATGTCGCGGATGTTGTTCGTCTCGATGCGCACCACCTCGCGCCCGAGGAGGTCGTCGATGTTCACCGGGCGCAGGCTGGAGACGCTCACCTTGCCCGTCGCGAGCTGGGCCATCGAAGGCACCGTGCGGAACGGCATGTGCGCCTCCTGCAGGATTTTTACGATCTCGCGGAAGCGGCTCCCCGAAGCCGAAGGGATGGCGATGACAACCTCGTCGAGCCGCATCCCCATCTTCGGGTCGAGCAGCCGTTCCGGCGGCCCCCAAACCGGTATGCCGTGGACGCGCGAATGTTCGCCGCGGTAGTCGTCGAAGAACGCGATGGGGCGCACGCCCAGCCAGCGTTTGGCGAAGGCTTCGCGCACGAGCGCAGCGCCGGTGTCGCCGGCGCCGATGATGCCGACCCGCCTCGCGAGGCGGGAGGGGCGCGTGTGCGGCGCGAGGACCTGTTCGCGCAGGAAGCGAAGGGCCAGGCGGCCCGCGCACAGGATGCTGACGGAAACCTGGAGGTCGATAAGAATGACCCCGCGCGGCGGGGCGATCGCCACGCCCCATGCTTTATAGACGAGCATGATCGTGGCGGAACTCACCACGCCCACGCCGAAAAGGCGCTTCAAGTCCGGCGTGCTGAAGTAGCTCAAAGAGTCCTCAAATTGCCCAAAGGCCACGAGAGCCGTCAGCTTCAGGAGGAGGAGCCACCACAAGGACTGCGCGAGCGCGCGCCCGAACGAGGGCGGCACGCGGAAGTCGAATCGCAGCAGGTAGGAAACCCAGAGCGCGAGCGTCATCAGGATCGCGTAGGCGATCCCGAGCGAGAGGAACCGCGCGCCCCGCGTCCGCGCGAGGGTGTTGTAGAGAGTGCGGATGGTGCGTGTCATGGAAGGGACGTGATGGTGTCGCAGATGCGGGCGAGATCGTCCTCCGTGAGGCTCGAACCGCTTGGAAGGCAAAGGCCGTTGGCGAAGGCCCGTTCCGACACGGCCCCTCCGCGGATTTTGCAGCCCGCGAACACGGGCTGAAGATGGAGAGGTTTCCAGACGGGGCGGCTTTCCACGTTGATCGCTTCGAGCGCGAGGCGGACGTCTTCCCTCGTCGCGCCGAATTGTTCCGGGTCAATCGTGACGCAGCTGAGCCAGTAGTTGGGCTCGCCGTAACCCGCCAGTGGCATGAAGCGAACGCCCGGCAACCCGCCCAGCGCCGCTTCGTAAAACGCGCGATTCCTCTTCCGCGCTTCGATCCGGCCCGGCAGCACGCGGAGCTGCCCGCGCCCGATGCCCGCCAGGACGTTGCTCATCCGGTAGTTGAAGCCGATGACCGAGTGCTGGTAATGCGGCGCCGGGTCGCGCGCCTGGGTCGCGAGAAAACGGGCGCGCTCGATCATCGCGCCGTCGTCGGAAACGAGCATGCCGCCGCCGGAGGTCGTGATGATCTTGTTCCCGTTGAACGAGAAGACGCCGAGGCGGCCTTGCCTGCCGGTTTTTTCTCCCTTGTAAGTCGCGCCGAGCGATTCGGCCGCGTCCTGGATGATGGGGACGCCGTGCCGCGCGCATGCTTCGCGGATCGGGTCGTAATCCGCGCTCTGCCCGTAAAGATCGACGACGATGACCGCCCGTGGCGGCGGCCGCCCGGCCTCGGCGCGTTCCTCCAATTCCTCGCGGAGGAGCGCCGGGTCCATGTTCCAGCTCGCGGCTTCCGAGTCGATGAAGACGGGAACCGCACCTTCCTGGACGATGGGATTCGCGCTCGCGGCGAAAGTGAACGTCGAGCAGAGCGCCTCATCCCCGCGTCGCAAGCCGAGCAGCAGCAGCGCCAGGTGCAGGGCCGCCGTGCCGGAAGAGACAGCCGCAGCGTGGGGCGCGCCGATGTAACCGGCAAACTCGCGTTCAAAAGCTTCCAGGTTCGGTCCGAGCGGCGCGATCCAGTTGGACGCAAACGCCTCGTTCACGAACCCGATTTCCTCGCCGCCCATGTGCGGGGGTGAAAGATAGATGCGATTCATGCCCGGTAAGGCGGGAAGAAGCCCGCCGCGCCGCCCGCCTTGCCCGCGCAAAGCGCGTCGCACGCTTCCTGGTCGATGACCCAGCGCCACGTAAAAAAAGGGTGCCTGCGGTCGGAAAATCCCGCCTTGAAATGGAAGAGCGAATCCTCCCGCGAGCCGACGCCGCCTCCGAGGTGAAAGACCGTGTGTCCCTGCTCCATCGCCCACAGCCGAACCGTTTCGAAAACGAGTTTCATCGGCGCCAGCTCGAGGTATTTGCCCCGCGTTCCCCCGAGGTGGTATTGGACGATGCCGTTGCAAGTAAAGAGCAGCGCGCCCGCAGTCACTTCTCCGCCCGAGAGCGCGGCGAAAAGGCGCACGTCGCCCAGCGCCATCAGTTCCTCGAAATAGGCTCGGTCGAAAAAATAATGGCCCGCGGCGTTCACCCTGCGCATCGTTTCCGTGTAGATTTCGATGAAGGCGTCGAGATGTTCCGCGCCCTCCGCGACGGTCATTCCCGCGCGCCGGGCCTTGTTGATGCCGCGCTTGTGATCGCTCCGGAATTGCGCCCGCTGCGCTTCCTCCGGCAGGGTCAGGTCGATTGAGATCGTGTTTCCGCCCGCCACGCAATCGCCCAACCCGGCGACAATCTCCCGCTGGCGCAGGAGCGGATGCAGCCGCGAGAAAACCGTCACGACGCGGAGCCCGGCCAGCGTCTCGCGCAAAGCGGCGCGGAAATTTTCCAGCACGGCCCGCGGCGCCTCCTCATGCGACGCAGCCGGCCCCGCGTAGCCATAAACAGACGTGGCGTCTTGAAGTCCGCCGTCGAGAGGCCGCAACAGCAGCGGAAGCGCCACGGAGTATCCCCCCTCCTTATGAACAAACAGGCGCGCCGCGCCCTCGCCGCGCCGCTCCGCCAGGGAGTGGTAGCCGGGCAGGTGATAGAAATCATGGCGCGCTCCGAGAGCCTCCCCCCAGGGCTGGTTCAAGGTCATCATTTGCATCTCCGCGTATCCGGATGCAGGCCGATGTCATCGACTTCGCGCAACGTCTGTTCGACCTGGCCGCCCCGGCGCAGGAACAGGTCCGATACCGTTTGCAGCAGGATTTTCGCATCCAGCCCGAGGCTCCAGTTGTCGACATACCACGCGTCGAGTTTCAGGCGTTCGCTGAAGAGGATCACGTTGCGCCCGTTGATCTGCGCCCAACCCGTTATCCCAGGCATGACCTCGTGCCGCCGCCGCTGTTCCTCCGTGTAGGAGTCCAGGTATTCCATCAGCAGCGGCCTCGGCCCCACGAGCGACATCTCGCCGCGCGCCACGTTCCATAGCTGGGGCAGCTCGTCCAGGCTCGTCCTTCGCAAAAACCGCCCCAACGGCGTCAGGCGTTTGTCGTCCGGTTTCAGTTCTCCATCCGCGTCGCGCGCATCGGTCATGGTGCGGAACTTCAGCAGCAGGAACGGCTTGCCTCCTAGGCCGGGCCGTTCCTGCCGGAAGAGGACCGGCCGCCCCAGCCGCGCCGCGAGCGCCGCCGCCGCGAGGATCGGCGACAACACCGCCAGCGCCGGCAGGGTCAAGGCCAGGTCGAGAAGGCGTTTTCCCGGTTGTGGGCGGCGTTTCAAAAACAGTTCCACTGCACCGCCGCGGCGCGCTTCCCCGCGATCCGCCGCGTCAGCTGGGCCGCGGTGAATGGCGTTCCCGCGACGAAGCGACAGAGCGGCCCGAACGAATGCGCCGCCGGGGCGCCGAGGAAATGCAATCCGGCGACGGACGATTCGAGCCCCTCGGTAAGGATCGGGTAGCCGCCCGCCACGCGCATTTCCTTCAGCAACCCGGGCGCGATGAAGCCGTAGCGCGCGACATCGACTTGATAACCGGTCGCGAGCATCACGTGATCGACGGTCCTCTGCTGGCCGTCGCAGAGCCGCAGGTTGATCGCGCCGCTTCCCGCAGCCGCCTCGCGGACTATGCGGCGGGTGGTGATGCGAACCTTGCAAACCCTCGGCAGCAGCCATCCCGCCCCCGCGGGCCGTATCGAGCGGTGCGCAATCTTGTCCTGCAACTTGCGCGGCAGCCTCCTGAAGAGGCCGGGCGTGGCCACAATCCAGTTGAGACCGGGCGGGCCGACATCGGTCGGCGGATAGAAGATCGGCCGCAGGGGGTTCTTCTCGCTCTTAAGCCACGCGACTTTCTGGTCGAGCCAATGAACGCCCGGCTGGCGCACGATGAGTTCGACATCCGCTCCCCGCTCGCAGAGCAGCGCCGCCGTTTCCAGCGCGCTCTGTCCGCCGCCGATGATGATGACGCGCTTGCCCGCGAATTTCGCGAGGTCGCGGTGTTCCGAGGTATGCGACACCAGTTCGAGCGGGAGGCCTTCGAAAACGGAAGGCCGCCTCCCGAACGACGAGATGCCCGTCGCCACCACCACGCGCCGGAATCGCATGGTCTTTTCATCATCCAGGGTCAGGAGGAACCCCTTGGGATCGCGCTCGATTTTTGTCACGCGCCGGCGGTCGAGGTCGGGCGCGACGCGCTTGCGAAACCATCGCCCGTAGTCGATGAAGCTCTCCAGCGGGATCGGCTTGGAGATGGAGACGCACGCGTCCGTTGCATATTCGTCCAGCGAGAGCGACTTGCCGGGCGAGGAGATGTGCGAGGCTTCCCACGAGGACCGCAGGAACATGCCCGCGGGCATCTGTTTCTCCCAGAAATCCATGTCCTCGCCGAACATGGTGGTTTCCACCCCCGCGGCCCGCAGGTGCGCCGCTGCCGCCAGCCCGTAAGGGCCGGCTCCGATTATTGCCAGTTGGTTGGTTGTTTTTGTCATGGTTGTTGTTACTCCGAGAGTTGCACGTAAAGATCGGCGCGAGCCGTTTTCACGCCCGGTTTCATTTTGAACCATTCGGGGCGCGGAGTTTGGCCGCCCGCCCAGGCCGCGAGCGCGGCGGGGAAGTTCGCCCCCGCCGCGTGCGCGTAAGGGTAGCCGCCCCCCATCCGCGGATTCAGGTCGATGACCGTGCATCCCGCTTCCGTCACGAAGAGGTCGCAATCGAGCATCCCGACGTGGTTCAAATTTTCGCCGATAATTCGGCCCAGGTTTTCCAGGCCCTCATCCTTCACCGTCACCGCGCGGTCCGTCTGGCCCGCGTGCATGCGAAGTTTCCGCTTCGCGAACGTGCAGACGTGGCGGCCTTCCATGTCGTTGACGATGTCCAGCCCGTACTCCGTCCCCCGGAGCCGCTCCTGGATGAGGATGTCATCCCCCGTTCGCATTTTTAACAGGCCGCAGGCGAGGCGGAGTTCCTCCGCGTTTTCCGCAAATTCGATTCCGGTGGAGCTGACTCCGCGCCGCGGTTTGATGATCATAGGAAAGCGCGTCCCGGCTTCGAGAGCGGCCTCGGGCGAAAGATAACTGGCGGGCGCCGCGATCCCCAATCCCGTAAGGAAGCGCGCGGAGGCCAGCTTGTCGTAACAGATTTCCACGATCTCGGGCGAGGAGACGAGGGCGAGCGCCCCAGCTTCTGCGAAGCGTTTTTTGTTCGCGGCGAGCAGCGGCAGTTCCGGTTCCAGAGCGGGAACCAGCAGGCCCGCCTTGTGTTCCTCGCAGAGGGCCAGGAGCGCGTCGGTATAGTTCTCCGCGGAGACCGGCGGCGTGGCGAACGCCGCGTCGGCGCCGTGCAACGCGGGGGCGTCGAGGCTGGAATCGCACGCCAATACGCGACACCCCGCTTCCTTGAATGCCGCGACAAGCCAGCTCCGCCGCCCCGCGCAGGTCAGGAGCGCATTCATTGGCGTTTCTCTCGCAGCAGGCGCGCATACTCGTCCTTGATACTTTGGAAAACCCTCCGCTCGTCGAAGAGTTCAGCCGCCATCCGCCGGCCTTCCGCTCCCATGCGCCGCGCCGTCTCCGGTTCGTCCAGCAGCCGGAGCATCGCGTCCGCGAGCGCCCGCGCGTCGCCGTAGGGGACGAGCAGGCCGGTGCGATCCTGAAGCACCGCCTCGCGGTTTCCTTTCACATCGCTCACCACGGCGGGTGTTCCCATCGCCGAGGCTTCCATGATGGCGCGCGGCACGCCTTCAAAAAGCGAAGGGAGGGCGATCACGTTCATGATCTTGAAAACAAGCGGCAGCTCCGCGTTGGCCATGTTGCCGAGGAAGACGCATTTGTCCGCGATGCCGTATTCGCGCGCCGCCGACGGTTCCACGGCGTCCGGCTTGCCCGCGTCCGCCGCCCCCGCGATGACGAAGCGCGCATCGGGCCGGCGGCGCGAGACTTCGCTTGCCGCGGCGAGAAAATCCAGGAAGCCCTTCCTGCGCGCCGCGAGCCTTCCGACGAACCCGACCACGGGCGCGTCGTGCGCGATGCCAAGCTTCCGGCGAAGCGCGAGCTCGTCGCCGCGCGTAAATCGCTCCGGGTTGAACACGGCGAGGTCGATCCCGTTTCCGAGATGATGCATCTTGTCCTTCTCGCAGATGCCTTCCCGCAGCGCCGTCCGCACGTCCTCCGCGTTTTGCGAAAGGATGAGGTCCGAACAGCGCGCGGCCACCGTTTCCATGGCGATGTAAAACTGCCGCGCCAACCGCCGCATCCGGTCGTGAAAATAAAACCCGTGCACCGTGTTGACGACGATCGGCGCCCCCGCGAGCCGGGCGGCGAGCTGCCCCAGCAACCCGGCCTTGGGCGTGTGCGTGTGGACGATGGTGAAGCGTTCCCGCCGCATGATTCCATACAGGCGCACCAGCGAGAGGAAGTCCGCCGCGGGCGAGACGGTGCGCTTCATTTCCACCGGTATGTGCCGTATGCCGCGCGCCTCGAGGGACGCCGCCTCCGGGCCCGGCGCGGATATTCCGGTTACGGCGTAACCTTCGTCCGCCATGCTGCGCAACTGGTTCAGCAACAAGTCCTGCAAGGACCCCGCGATGGTGGTCACGTGCGCGATTTTCACCGGCTTCATACGGCTTCCCCGTCCAGGTAGATGCGGTGCCAAAGCTCGAAATTCAGCAGCAGCCAGAGTTGGTCGTCCCAGGCCTGGCGCCCTTCCGCGTGCTCGCGCCAGAGCCGTTCCACGACGTTCGCGTTGAAGTAACCGCGCCGCCGCGTGCGGGCGTCGAGCAATACCTCGAACGCGAAATTCTTCAATCCGCCCCGGAACCACGGGTCGAGCGGCACGGCGAACCCGTGTTTCGGTCTGCGCAACACCTCTTCCGGAACGAGGCCTCGCAACGCTTGTTTAAATACATGCTTGAGGGAGCGGCCGCGGATTTTGTAGCGCCCGGGAATCTGGAACGCGAGTTCCACGAGGCGGTGATCGAGCAGGGGCAGCCTGCCTTCCAGGCCGCAAGCCATCATCGCCTTGTCGGCTTTTTCCATGTAAGCGTCCGCCAGCCACGTCTTCACGTCCACGTAGAGGAGGCGGTTGAGATGATCGTTCGCCGTCGAGCCGTTCAGGCGATGATAGTAATAGGGATAACCCGCGGCGGGATCGTGCGCCTCGTCGCGATACCCGGGCCGGATCAATTCGGCCCGCAGTTCCGGCGTGAAGACTTCCAGCCAGCTTGCATAACGCCGCGCGGGGTCGCGGATGGGAAGGGTTCGCAGGGTGCGCCGGAGTCTGCGAAACCGCCCAAGCCTGCTTTCCAGCGCGGGAAGGAGGCGCGCGCCCGGCAGACGCTGGAAGAGCGCGGCGGCGCGGTCCGCGGCGTAGCGCCTGTAACCGCCGAAGAGTTCATCGCCCCCTTCGCCCGAAAGCGCGACGCGAACGTGTTCGCCGGCGAACCGGCTCAGCAGATAAACGGGAAAGGACGCCGCGTCGCCAAAGGGCTCGTCGTAGTGATAGACAAGCTTCCGCAAGGTCGCGACGAGGTCGGCGTGCTCGACCCGCAGTTCGTGATGCTCCGTCCCGAGATGCAGCGCCACGCGCCGCGCGTCGGAGAGTTCGTTGTAGGCGCCGCCGATGGTGAACCCGAGGGAGAAGGTCTTCACGGGACCCGTCGCGTGCCGTTTCATGAGCGCCACGATGGCCGTGGAATCGACGCCTCCGCTCAGGAACGCGCCCAGCGGCACATCCGCGATCATGCGGCGGCGGACGGAGTCGTCGAGCAACTCCAGTATCCTGGCGGCGTATTCGTCTTCTCGAAGCGGTTCGAGACGCGGTTCGCTTCCGACGTCCCAATATTCCCCGATCTTCAACGCGCCTTCCGACGCGACCAGATAATGGCCGGGCAGCAGCTTGGAGATTCCTTCGTAGATCGTCTCGGGCGCGATCGAATGGCCGAAGCCCAGGAAGTTCGCCAGCCCGCGCAACCGCAGCCTTCCGGTCACGCCGGGGGTGGCGAGGATCGCCTTTATTTCCGAGGCGAAAACCAGCCGCCCGCCTTCGTTGAAGTAATAGAGCGGCTTCTCTCCGATGCGGTCGCGCGCGAGGAAAAGCCGCTTTTCCCGGCGATCCCAGATCGCCAACGCGAACATGCCGTTGAAACGCTTCAGGCATTCCACGCCCCATTCTTCATAGGCATGGAGGATGACTTCGGAGTCGCTCCCGGTGCGAAAGACGTGGCCCTTTTCCTCGAGGAGCGGGCGCAGGTCGAGGAAGTTGTAAATCTCGCCGTTGCACACCACGCAGCAGGTCGAGTCCTCGTTCCAGATCGGCTGGCTGCCGCCCGCGAGGTCGATGATGCTGAGCCGGCGCATGCCGAGAAACGCGCCGTCGCCCTGCCACGTCCCGCGCGAGTCCGGCCCGCGGTGGCGCAGCGTGTCGACCGCCGCTTCCGCCGCGTCCGTTTGCGAAGGGTCAAAGCCGATCTGTCCGTAGATGCCGCACATATCAGCCTATCGCCATCTTTCGGCCCACGCCTGGAACATCAGCACGTCCCACAAATAGTATTCCCAATCGGCCTTCCCCCCGATGTGTTCCCGCCACCGTTCGCGGATCGGCTCTGGGTGGAAATAGCCTTCATCGCGCAGCCGGCGTTCGCCGAGAAGCGCCTCGGCCCAATCGCGCAACGGCCCGCGCAGCCATGCGGCTATCGGCACGCAGAAGCCCATCTTCGGGCGGTCGACCAGTTCGCGCGGCAGATGGCGGCGGAGGACTTCCCGCAGAATCCATTTTCCCTGGCCGCCGCGGATTTTCAGATCGAGCGGCAGCCGCCAGGCGAACTCGACCACGCGGTGATCCATGAGCGGCATCCTGGCTTCGAGGCTCGCGGCCATGCTCGCGCGATCCACTTTCGTGAAGATGTCGTCGGGCAGGTAGCTCACGGAATCGAGGAAAAGCATCCGCTCGGCGAATTCGCCGCCGTCCGGCCACCGCGAGGGGTCGGTGCGGGCGACCGGCGGCTCGAACCCGCCGATGACCACTCCGGCCGGCGCTTTCCAATGGGAAACGATGCGGTGGTAAAGGGCTTCCGGCGTCTTGGCGGAAACGAGATCGGAGAGCCGGTGCAGCCGTTTGCCGGCCCGGCCAAATGGGGCGAGCGCCTCCATGCCGTTCGCGACGCGCCGCCGCACCGCCGCGGGGCACCAGCGCAATTTCCGCCAGACGCCCTGGGCCATGCCGAGGTAGTGGGGATAGCCGCCGAAAAGTTCGTCCGCGCCGTCGCCGGAAAGGGTTACGGTGACATCCCTGCGGGCCAGTTGCGAGACGAGGAACGTCGGAATCTGCGAAGCGTCGGCGAACGGCTCGTCATATATCTCCGGCAGGCGCGGGATGATGGCGCGCGCGTTCTCCGCCGACACATACAGCTCGGTGTGTTCCGTCCCGAGCCGCGCGGCGACCGCCCTCGCGTGGCCGGCCTCGTCGAAACCGTCCTCGTCGAATCCGATGCTGAAGGTCCGCACCGGGCGCGAACTTTGCGCCTGCATCAGCGAGACCACCGTGGACGAGTCGACGCCGCCCGAGAGGAACGCGCCAAGCGGCACGTCGGCGATCATCCGCAGCCGCACCGCGTCGCGCAGGAGGCTTTCCAATGCGTCGACGGCCTCCCCGTCGCTCATCGCCAGCGGATCGCGCATTCCCTTTTCCGCCACGTCGCGGAAGGACCAATACGTCGATTCGCGCTTGGAAGCCGGCGATGTGAAATGAACGATGCAACCGGGCTGGACCTGGAAGATATTCTTGTAGATCGAATACGGCGCCGGCACGGAATTGTACCGCAGGAACAGGGAAAGCGAGCCGCGATCCACCTCCGGGGAAAACCGGCCGAACGCGCGCAACGCCTTCAACTCCGAGCCGAAGAGGAGCGCATTCCCGGCCCAGCCGTAGTAGAGCGGCTTTTTGCCGAGGCGGTCGCGAACCAGCGAGAGCGTCCGTTCCTGGCGATCCCACAGCGCGAAGGCGAACATGCCCGCGAACCGCTTCACCGCCGCGTCCAGCCCCCAGGCTTCGATGGCCGCCAGCATGACCTCCGTATCCGAGCCGCCGCGTATTCGCCCGAGTTCCTTGCGCAGTTCGAGGAAGTTGTACACCTCCCCGTTGAAGACGATGATGTAGCGCCCGCTTGCGGAACGCATCGGCTGGCGGCCCGCCGGGGAAAGGTCGAGGATGGAGAGGCGGCGGAAACCGAAGGCTATCCCAGACTCCTCGTCGATCCAGCTCGCCGAATCGTCGGGGCCGCGATGCGCCAGCGTGTCCGCCATGCGCATCACTTCGTCCGCCATGTCGGGGACGCCCCCGTTTTTCCAGAATCCAGCCCAGCCGCACATTTTAGTTCAGCGAGAGATAGAGTTCCTCGTACTTTTTCACGATCCTGGGCGCGCTGAAATGTTCCTCGACGTGCCGGCGCGCCGCTTCGCCGAGTTCGCGCCTGCCGGTTGCGCCCGCGTCGAGAAGGGTTCTCCACCCCTCCGCGAGAGCGGCTGCGTCGGAGGGCGGGACGACGATGCCGCTCCTGCCGACGAGGAGCGCGCTGTCGCCCACCTCCGTCACCACGCAAGGCGCCGCGCAAGCCATCGCCTCCGCCACCGCGAGGGAAAGCGCCTCGCCGTAGGAGGACGAGGAGGTCGCGATATCGAGCGCGGCGGTCAGCCGCGGCATGTCGTCGCGCTCGCCCAGCAGGTGGATGCGGCCGTTCAAGCGGCACGTATGCATCAATTCGCGCAGCGCCCCGTTGTTTCCGTCGACTCCGGCCCCGGCCAGGACGAAGTGGACGTCGGGCCGGTCGAGCAGCGCCGCCGCCCGCATGAAATTCCTGTGGTCCTTTTGAGGATGGTACCGCCCGATCAGCCCGATGAGCGGCGTCTCCGGGCGCAGGCCCAATTCTTCGCGGACGCCGCGCCTGGCCTCCTCGGAAGGCTTGAAGAGTTTGGTGTCCACTCCGTTTGGGATCACGCATCCGCGCTCGCGGGCGAAGCCGAGCCGCTCGTGTTGCGCGCGGCTGGCGTGGGAGACGAACACCACCTTTTTCGGCATGCGCGACATCCGCGCGGTCAGCCGTATCGTGAGGCCCGTCAGCGGCTTCTCCGCCTTGAACGAATGGAAGGAATGCTGGATGCACCAGCAAACGGGCGTTCCGGAAAATTTGCCCGCCACCTGCGCCGCGAGATTGCCGTGATACATCCAGCCCTGGATCAGGTCGGGGCGCGTCGCGCGGGTCAGCTTCACGAGTTGCAGGAATGAGCCGGGGCTGAGACGCCCTTTTTGAAGACCGACGACCGCCAGCGGGATGCCGAGGCTTTCAATCGCGCCGCCCAGTTTTCCCCGATCCATCAGCGAGATCACCGCGGGTTCGAAGCGCTTGCGATCCAGCCCGCGCAGAAGCTGGAGGAGCATCATTTCCGCACCGCCGCCGTGGAGTCCCGTCACCATGAATACGATCCGCATCAGTTGAAAGCGCGTCATGGTTGCCTAAAGAACTGGAAGCGCCTGGCGCTTTGGGGTTGCTTCGCGCTCCAGGCGGCTGGCACATCCGCCTCTACACCCATGAGAGGGCATGATACGGTCTGCGATCAATTTAGGGAGAGATAGAGGTCTTCGTAACGCTTCACGATTGCGGAGAGGCTGTAGCCTTCCTCGACCCGGCGCCGCGCGGCTTCGCCCAGGGGTTTGCGATCCGCCGCGAGCAGGGATTGCCAGCCGGCGGCCAGCGCCCCGGAGTCGCGGGGCGGAACGACGACGCCGCTCTTGCCGACGAGCAGCGCGCTGTCGCCCACGTCCGTCACCACGCACGGCACGCCGCAGGCCATCGCCTCCGCGACCGCCAGGGAGAGCGCCTCGCCGTACGAGGAGGAGGAAGTCGCGATGTCGAGCGCGGCGGTCAGGCGCGGCATGTCGGTGCGTTCCCCGAGCAGATGCACCCGTTCCGGCGCCGCCGAGCGCAGGGCTTCCACGCCCGCGCCAGCCAGGATGAAATGGACGCCGGATTCGCCGAGAAGCGCCGCCGCGCGGAGGAAATTCGCGTGATCCTTCTGGGGATGAAACCGCCCGATCAGCCCGATGAGCGGCGCGTCCGGCGGCAGTCCGAGTTCCTCGCGGACGCTCCGGCGCGCTTCCTCCGAAGGCTTGAACAGGGCGGGGTCGACTCCGTTCGGGATGACGCAGCCGCGCTCGGCGGCGAAGCCGAGCTGCTCGTGCTGCGCGCGGCTGGCGTGCGAGACGAAGACGATCTTCCGCGGCAGGCGCGACATCCGCGCGGTGAGGCGGATCGTGAGGCGCGTGAGCGGTTTTTCGGCGGCGAAGGAGTGGAAGGAGTTTTGTATGCACCAGCAGACCGGCGTTCCCAAGAAACGGCCCGCGACCTGCGCCGCGAGGTTGCTGTGGTACATCCAGCCCTGGATCAAATCGGGCCGGGCCGCGCGGATCAGCCCGACGAGTCGCGCGAAGGCGGCGAGCGTCACTTTCCCCTGGCGCAGGCCGACCGTGCGCACGGGAACGCCCAGCGCTTGGATGGCGCCGCCGAGTTTGCCGCGATCCATCAATGAAATGACCGAAGGCTCGAAGCGCCCGCGGTCCAGCCCGCGCAGGAGATGGAACAGCATCGTCTCGGCGCCGCCGCCGTTGAGGCCGGTTATGAGGTAAACCAGCTTCTTCATTTCAAGTTTTCGAGCAGGGAAACCGTGTTGCGCGCCAGTTTCTCGACGCTGAAGTCGCGCACGATCCGCTCGCGCTCCGCCCGGCCCAGGGCCGCCTTTTCGTCCGCCGCGAGCGCCAGGATGCGCTCCCAGGCCGCAGCCAGCGCTTCCGGGTCTCCCGGGGGAACGACTTGCGAGGGGTTGCCGAGGATCATCGCGGAATCGCCGACATCCGTCGCCACGACGGGCGCGCCGCACGCCATCGCTTCGCCGACCACGTTTGGAAAACCTTCGCCGTACGCGGAGCACAAGGTGGAGACATCGAGCGCGTTGTGGACGCCGGTCATGTCCCGGCAGGCGCGGACCCAGAGAACGCGCCCGCCCGCCTGTCGCTCGAGGCACTCCCGGTACGCGGCGGGGCCGTCTCCGACGCACACAAAGCGCGCGTCCGGCCTGCGCTCCGCGAGGATCGCCGCCGCGCGGAGGAAGTTCGGATGGTCCTTTTGCGGATTGAGCCTGCCGACGAGGCCGATGAGAGGTTCGTCCTTGAAGCCCCATTCCGCGCGGATGCGCCCGCCTGCTTCGGCGTCGGGCCGGAAGCGCGTGGTGTCGATGCCGTTGGAAACGACCACCAGCCGCTCCGGCCGGTAGTTTTCCTCGATGTAATGCAGGCGGCCCGAATGGGAATTGGCGATCATGAGATCGGCGAAACGGGAGAGCGCCGCGGCGATGCGGAAGCTGGCGACCGTCATCCAGCCTTGCCCGGCGTGATCCACGCGCGACATGCGCAAGCCCCACACGACGCGCGCCCCGAACGCCCGCCCGAAGAGGAGCGAGAGTTCGTTGGCTATCCCCATGTACCCGTGGATGACGGCGGGCCGGGTCTCGCGAAGCACGCGCGCGAGCCTCCAAAGGAAGGGGAGGATGTCCCAGCGGCCTTTCTTCGCGAGGGAGACGACGCGGACGCCGCGCAGGCCTTCGATGTCGGGCCGCAATGCGCCGCCGTCGTAAAATGTGGCTACCGTCACTTGAAAGCGCGAGGTGTCCAGGCAGCGGACGAGTTCGGTCAATTGCCGCTCGGCGCCGCCGTTCCCCAGCGAACGGATGAGAAAAAAGAGATTCAACGCGTTTCCGCCACGGCGGCTTCCCACAGGCCCATGACGCGCTTCAGGCTGAAGCGGGTGAGGACTTCCGGCGCTTTCGCGGCCATTCCCTCGCGCCTCGCGGCGTCGCCCATCAAGAGTTCCATCGCCGCGCCGAAAGCGTCGACATCGCCCGCCGGAACGAGCAGGCCGTCCACGCCGTGCCGGATGATTTCCCCGGGGCCGGTCGGGCAATCGAAGCTGATCGCCGGGAGGCCGCACCCCATCGCTTCGCAAAGCGAGAGAGGGAAGCCTTCATAGCGCGAGGACATCGCGAAAAGGTCGGCCTTCCGAAGTTTCTCGAACGGGTCCTTCGTGGTTCCGGGAAGGCTGGCGCGTCCCGTCAGCCCCAGTTCTTCCACGAGCGCTTCCAGTTCGGCGCGGAGCGGGCCTTCGCCGAGGATTTCGAGAGACCATTCGGGATAGGCGTCCGCCGCGCCCGCGAAGGCGCGCAGCAGCATGTCGAACCCCTTCTGCGGGTCGAGGCGGCCCATCGCCATCATCTTCTTCGGCCCGCCGTTGCACGAGAGCGGGGGCCGCGGCGGCCCGGAAACGACGGCGGGGTTCGGGATGATGCGGCCGCGTTTCCTCACGCGGCTGGGAAAGTAGCGGAGCGAGCGGTCGTTCAAAGCCACGACGCGCGCGGCCAGGGGGTACGTCCAGCGCCGGAGCAGCTTCCAATGAAGCTGGATGGGCTGCTCGTGCGGATCGATCTGTTCCTGGACCAGGACGGGCGTGTTCGAACCGGCCATCGCGAGCAGGGTGAGGACGTTCGTTTCGCTCATGAGCGAGATGACGGCGTCCGGCGTCGTTTCGAGGATGGCGCGGCGCAGCTTGCGGGCGCGCCCGAAGTTGTTCAGCACGCCCTGCACCGGGTTCTTCGACACGCCGGCAAGGCCGAGCGCGCGGT
Source organism: Spartobacteria bacterium (assembly GCA_021324825.1). Lineage (GTDB taxonomy): Bacteria > Verrucomicrobiota > Verrucomicrobiia > Chthoniobacterales > Chthoniobacteraceae > JAJPII01. The sequence goes on from JAJPII010000016.1 coordinate 246,459, forward strand.
GCTGCACGCGGGGGTCGAGCGCATAAAAGGGCGCCTTCGAGTCGAGCGTCAACAGATGGATCGTCCAGCCTTTGCCGGCCCAATGGTTGGCCATCGTGGCCATGACGCGTTCCGCGCCGCCCGCGACCAGCGAGTAGATGACGAGTGTAAGCCTCACGGTTTGGAGACGGCGTCCAGTTTTCGCCACAGCACGCCGCCGAGGAAAATGGAGAGCGCGACATAGACGATGCTTGTCGAAAGGGCGATGCCGGCCACGCCCATCCACCGCATCAACAGCCAGTTCAAGCTGATGTTCACGACGAAGCTGATGATCGTGCCCCACATCAACACCTGGTTCGCCTGGAGGGAGGAGATCATCCGGACAAAGAGAATCACGAGGGTATAGAAGGGGACTTGCAGCAGCAGCATCGCCTGGATGCGGGCGACGAGCAGGCTGTCCGCGCCGGTGAACTGCCCGCGTTGGAAGAGCAGAGCCACAAGCGGACGCGAGAAAAATATCCCCGCCGCGGTGAGCGGCACGGTCGCCAGCGCGATGAGCCGGATATACGTTTTCAGGGTGTGGCGGATTCCCGCCCAGTCGGCGGCCGCGACCATCTTGGAGAAATACGGCAGGACGGCGGTGCCGAGCGCCATCGTCCCCATCGTCAGAAGAAGGGCGACGCATTTGTTCCCGTAGTTCAGCGCCGCGACGCTTCCGGAGGAGAGCATGCCCGCCATCGCCTGGTCCACCAGCACGGAACTGCACATGATCGCCGAGGCGAGCGTTGCCGGAAGGTATTGGCCCGCCACGCGGCGCACGCCGGGTTCGAATCCGCGCCACGCCGGGACGAAGCGAAGGCCGCGCCGGTGCAGCGCCAGGGCCACCATCAGGAGTTGAAGGGCGAATCCGCCGGCCATCCCCGCCGCGAGCGCGTGGATGCCCCAGCGCATCCCTCCGAACTTCAGGGCGGCGATCATGACGATGGGCACGACGCTCGGCGCGAAGGCGGCGGCGGCGAAGCGTTCCCCCGCGTTGAGCGCGGCCTCGCAATGGATCGACAGCCCCGCGAGCAGCACGCCCGGGAGAAGCAGATAGAAGAGATGGAGCGTGAGCCGGGTCTTCTCGGGAGAAAAGCCGGAGCAGAGCAGGGGGACGACCCATGGGGCGAGAGCCGCGAGCGCCAGCGCGGAAATCCCCAGCAGCGCGATGCTGAGGGTGAGCGTGCCGGAAAAGAGGCGCTGGGCGGCGGCGGTTCCTTCCCTGTCGCGCACCTCCACGAATACGGGGACCAGCGCCGGTTCAATCGAGCCCGCGATGACATTGATGGCGTAGGACGGAAGCAGGAACCCGATGAGGAAAGCGTCCAGCGAATCGTCCGTGCCGAACCATGAAGCGACAAAGACCTCCTTGCCCATCGCGAGGATTTTCCCGATGAGCGTCACCAGGCCCACGATGACCGCGGCGGTGAAGATGCGCCGGTTGACCGACGGAAAGGTAACGGCGGCTTCGCTCATTTAAAAAAAACCGTCTCGGACGCAAACGGGCCGAGCGCGACGCTTTTCGTCGCTCCGCCAGGCGGGGTGAACACGGCATTCACAGGGGTTTGGCCGGGATTTGTCGCGAGCAGATAAATCCTGCTTCCATACCGCTTCGCGACGAAGCGGACTTGCGGCGCGTCGCAAAGAAACCCCGCGACGTCCGTTCCGGAAAGAAGCGGCTCCGAGAGCGACGCAATCTCCGCATTGATCTCCTTCAACCGCGGCCACAGCGGGCTCGTCGTCAGGTCCCAATCCTCCTCCTGCCGTGAATACCAATAGATGCCTTTCGCGCCCGCGATGAGCGCGAGGTAGACCATGCAGCGCGCCTGCTCGAAGGTCGGCTGTGTCTTGAGATCGGGCGTCCATCCGCATTGGACGACGAACGTCCACGGCTTTTTCGAACGGGCCGCCAGATCGCCGAATCGCGAGACTTCGGTCAGCGGCTTGTCCGGCGCCGGGTAGCGGTCTATTTGCACCAGGTCGCAATAGTCCGACCAGTAGGCCAGCGTGTCGTCCTGGGAGAGCGTCAACTCCAGCGGACGCGCCGGGTTCAGCCGCTTGAGGATGCGGTACTCCTGGCGCGCCTGCTCGCGCAGAGGGGCGTTTTGATCGGCGTCCGGCTCATCGAGTATTTTCCAGGAAAGGAGCGCGGGATGTGAACCGGTCTCGCGTATTTTCGCGATGGACGCCTCGAGGTTTTCGCTGACCTGTTTGTTCGCGAAGAGCGGCGCATCGACCGCGAGATGATGTTTCAAGGCCAAATCAAGCGTCCGCCGGAATTGTTCGACATTCGTGGTGAAGGAGCCTTCTATCGCATTGAAACCGTTCGCCTCGATCATCGCGTATTCGGCGTCCGTGTGGTTCACATGATACAGGCCGATGGGAAAAAACGGCTTTCCCTGCAAAACCAACGCCGCCGCGAGCAAAAGGCGCGTCATCCGAGAGCGAGCGCGTCCGGCAGCCGGAAGAGAAGCGCGATGTAAAGCATCCCCGCGAACGAGGTGAATTGATTGTGCCAGGTGAATCCTATCACCAGATAGCAGAGCCACATCAGCCCGACGGCGATCGCGTCCCGCTTGCGGAGGGGCGTGCGGAATACCCGGGAAAAACCGAACCCGAGCGCCAGCAGATACGCAACGGCGAGCGGAACCCCGGTTTCGCCCCAGACCGCCAGGTAGATATTATGAGCGGGAACATCGAGAACGGCGGGGAACTCGCGATTGCTCTGGAAGGCAAAGAGGCCGTTTCCGTACCAAGGACCGTTCAGGGCCTTATGAATCGCATCGCGGGCTATCTCCACGCGCGAGACATCCCCGGAATCGCGCGTCTCCTCGGCGAAATCGAGAAACCGCCTGACCTGCCAGTTTTCCCGCAACCCGGATTGGGCAAGAATCACACCCGCGCCGGCGGCCAGCGCGACGGCGATCCACGCGGCGAAGCGCCTGCGGGTTCTCAGCCAGAGCCATGCGTAAAAAGCGCCGCAGAGCGCCAGCAGATAGGCGCCGGTCCGCGATGCGCCAAGAAAAATGCCAACAACCGCGCCGCCCCTGCCGAGCCAGCCGAGGAGGCCTGCCGCCCAGCGCGAAAGGAGCAGCGCGAAGACGAGCGCGAACGCCGCTTCGTCCGGGTTGCTCCAGAGGCCGGCGGGCCGCAGGATGTTGAACGCCGTCGCATCGAGTTCGTGCGCGCGGGCGATTTTCTCCACGAGGCCCGGGTCCGCGACTTCCGCGAAGCAAACCGCCAGGTTGCAGAGGACGGCTATCTGCGCCAGTTGCGCGAAACCTTTCACCGTCCGCCGGTCGATTGCAAGGGCGACCGCGCCGGCGATGAGCGCATTTTTCAGGAGAACCTTCGCCCCTTCGCGCACGACGTAGTCGTTCGGCGAGACGAGCATTCCCCACAGGAAATAGCAGAGCAGCCACCCGAGGTAAGGCGCAATGGACGCGGCGTTGCGGCTGGAAGGCCAATGGAAGCAGAGGCAGACGGCGATGCAACCCGCCAGGAGCAGATACGTCCCGAAAAGAAGGACCGGGGAAACCGGTTCGAAGTAAGGCAGGCAGCCCGCGAAGGCGACGCACAGGATGCAGAGCAGGACGGCTTGCGAAAGGCGGAACAGCGAGCCGCCGTCCGCTTGATTCAGGCAGGCTGCCGCCCTTGGTCGCCCGCCGATAATTTCGGCGCGGCGAATCCGCTCGACCGGCTCAGCCATCTCCAACATGGCAATATTTCCGCGCCCGGGGCTTCGCGAGGAAGCCTCCGGGGCCTGACGTTCCGCGACCTAATTCCCCTGCGACTCGCCACGGGGGATTTCCGATGCAACAGCGAGCGCGGGAAAAGCCCGCGCCGCCGCGGCGCGCTCGTAGTAATAGCTCCTGCCGCCCCCCGTAACCTGGTTCCATACGAAACCGGCAAGGGGCGCCCCCGCCTTCGACAGCCGCTTTGCCGCGCGCAGGACATCCTCCGCCGGCGTCCGGCCCGCGTGGATGACCAGGCACACCGCCTCCGCGTGCCGGGCGAAGAGCAGGGTGTCGCTCACGTCCTGCACGGGCGCGCTGTCGACCACCACGCGGTCGTAACGCGCGGCGGCCTGCCTCAATATTTCCTGGAACGCGCCGCTCGCCGCGAATTCCGACGGGTTCAGTCCCGTCCCCGCCGTCGAGAGGACGGAGAGGTTTGCAATGTGCGTCTCCCGCACATCCCCGGCGGCGGGCGCGGAGCCGTTGAAAAATATGCCGCCCAGCCGGGGCGCGCGGAAATCCGCGTCGATGAGGAGCGTCTTCAAGCCCAGACGCGCGAAGGACATGGCGCACTTGACCGCGCAGAAGGTCTTGCCTTCCGCGGCGCGGGCGCTCGTGAAGAGGAACGTCCTTAAGCCCGGGTTCTCGCCGATGAGCGACAGGGAGGTCCGCAATGTGCGGAACGATTCCTCGACCGCGAAGTCCGACTCCACCAGCGGCAACGGGATTTTCGCCTTGCCGGGAATCTTGGGAACTTCGCCGAGGGAGCGCAGGCCGAGGTTCTCCTCCGCGTCTTCCAACGTGCGGAAGGAGCGGTTCGCAGCTTCGGAAGCGAATGCGACGCCGCACCCCGCCGCGAGGCCGGCCGCGAGACTCATCAGGATGACGAGCATCCTTCTCGGTTTCACGGGGCGGGCCGGCAGGAGCGGGTGCGAGACGATCCGTATGGCGTCTTCGCCGATGTCGCGCGTTATCTCGGTTTCCTTGGACCGGGTTTTGACCGATTCGTAAAGCGCGCGGTCCGATTCCACATTGCGGGCCAGCGCCGTGTAACCGCTGCCGACCTTGTCGGCTTCCAGCGTGTGTTGTTGCTGTTCCCGCATGGCGGCGTCGAGCTTCTGTTCGGTCAGCAACGCGGATTGGTAGGACGCCGCGAGGACGTCCGCCGCCTTGAGCACCGCCTGCGCCAGGCCGGTTTTCAATTCGTCCCGCTCGCTCTGCGCCTGGATATATTTCGGATGCTCGGGCCTGTAACGCCTGGCGAGCGCGTTGAGTTCCACCTCTTTATCCGTGAGCGCGCGCTTGAGGTCGATGACGGCGGGAGTGTTCGCGATCCCCGGGACGACCAGGAGTTGCGCCGTGGTGTGCGCCTCCCCCTTGCTCAACTGGATAAGCTGGGCGCAATCGGACTCCAACCGCAGCCGCTCGGCCTTCGCGACGGTCGCGCGCAGGCTCAGTTCCTTCAGTTTTTCCACCGTGATGTTCTGCTGTTCCTCCAGCGGCACGCCAGCGTTCTTCTCCTTGAATTGCTGAAGCGCCTGCTCGGACTTCGCCAGGCGCTCCTTCAGCCGACCGGCTTCTTCATCGAGAAATTCTCCCGCCATCTGACCGGCTTCCTGGCGGGCCTCGAAGTTCCACCGTATGAATTCCTGGCCCAGGAGTTCGGCTATCCGTTGTGCGATGCGGGGAACCGGGTGCTCGACCGTGATGTCGATGAGCCGGGTTCCGCGTCGGATTTTCGCGTCGACGTGCTGGGCGAGGGCGTTCTGAAGGGCGTCGTCGGAGGAGCCCGCCTTCACCTCGGGCAGGAAGCGCGGGTCATTTTTCAATTCCGGGTCGCGCAGGACTCGCAGCAGGACTTCGGGGGTGGTGATATTCTGCTCAAACGTCTTCAGGGTTTCCTCGGATTTCAGGTCCTCGGATTTCACCCCTTCGATGTTCACGACTTTCCCCTCCTGCTCGTCGATCTGCACCACCGTCTTCGCGGCGTACGTGCGCGGGCTGACCAAGGCGTAGAGAAGACCCGCAAGCCCGAATACGGCTATGCAAAGCCCCACGAGGAGGCGTTTCTTCCAAAAGACGTTCGCGATGAAGCGCAAATCCCCGGAGAATGTCGGTTGGTGTTCTCGCTGCATCAGGCGCTGATAACCATTTTTTCGGACGGCGATGCTATTCAAAACAAGGCGGAATACAACTGAAAAATACAATAAAAGCAAGACCAATTATAAAAACACTAAAAATATTCCCTTCCTCCTCATTTATTGAAAGAGATCCGCTCCCGGGTTACACTGGCTTCATGGCTCAAGCGATTATGGATCCCGAGGAAGTCCGGCTCTTCGCGAACGAGCTGAAGCGCTTCAATGAAGACATCCAGGTGAGGGCTTCCTCCCTCCAGGCCCGGTTCGCTTCCCTGGGGACGACCTGGCAGGACCAGGAACACGGGAAGTTCGCGGAGGAATTCGTGGCGACCATGAAGGTGTTGAAAAAATTCATGGAGGTCTCCGACAAACACACGCCGTATCTCCTCAGGAAAGCGCAGCGGATCGAGCAGTATTTGGATCAACATTGAATGGCGGATCAGGTCAACGTCACATCCATCGACGCGCTGGATGCGTTTCGCGCCAGCTTGATCGTCTTCACGATGAAAGCCCGGCGTTGCCTGGATGACGCGCGGGACGATCTGCGCCGGACGCGCCTCTGGCTCGAGCACGACCAGCGGGTCCATTGGCAGCGCGAGGCCGCGAAGCGGATGAAGGCGCTGAACCAGGCGCAGCAGGAATTGATGACGGCGCAGCTCTCGAAGTTGCATGACGCCATCCAGGTGCGGCAGGCGGCGGTATTGAAAGCCCGGCGCGCCCTGGAGGAAGCGGAGGCCAAGCGCGCAAGGGTGAAAGCGTGGAGCCGCGACTACGAGAGCCTGGCGGATCCGCTCGCGAAGCGCCTCGAGGGGCTGCGCCAGGCGCTCGACCACGACATGCCGAAAGCGATCGCCTACCTTGTCGGCGCGTTGCGTGCGCTGGAAGGGTACTCCGAAGCGACGCCGCCGCCGGACGGCGAACCCGCGTCATGAGCGATGCGAACCTCGCCCAGGCCCTGAAAGACCTTTCGCGGGAATGGGAGGAGACGAGCGCCCATTGGCGCGACGTCAAGAGCCTCGAATTCCAGCAGAAATACCTGGATGATCTCCCGGACGAAATCGCGCGGACGATGGGCGCGTTGCGGGAGATTGACGAACTGTTGAAAAAGATCAGGAGCGACTGTGAATAGCGAGCCGGACTTGCGGGCCGACCACGCCCTGGAGCTTCTCACCACACTCCGGGAGACGGTTTCCCGCTACGCGGCGAAGGAGGCGGCGCTCACTCGCGCCATCGGCGCGCGCCGGCTGGCCGCCGGGCGGAAGGAAAGGGAAACCTCCGAGAGAACCGGCGAGGATCTGGCGCGGGAAACCGCCGGGGCGGAAACCGTCTTCCAAGACGAGGAGCGGCGCGTCCGCGCCATCCATGAGGAGCGCCGGGCGCGCATCCAGCGGGCGTACGACGCCGGCATCCGCAATCTCCCCCGCCGCGCGCGCGAAGTGAAGGAAGGGTGGCTGGGCGAGTTGCAGATGCGGCGTTTCCACGCGCAGCAAAAGCAGGCCGCGGATTTGGAAGCCGCCGAACTTGCCTTCGCGCGATCCGACGCCAGCCTCGCGCAACATCGGGAAGCGATCCTGCGTCTAAAGGGGCGCGCCCGGGATTTCTTCCGGGGCTACTGGAAATTCCAGCGCCTTCTTGCCAAGAAGCAGGAGCCTTCGGGCGCGTTGCAGGACTTCGAAAGCCAGGAGCAACTGATGTCCGGCCTGCGCGCCCGCGTCGCCGCCGCGAGGTCGCGGATCGGCGCCTTCCGCAAGCTGCCCGTGCCGCTTTTTTTCGCCTACATGCCGTTGCCGGTGCTGATCGTTCTCATCGCGCTCGGGAGCGCCGCGCCATGGTTTCTCGGCGCCGGAACCGTCAACGCCGAAATAGCCGCCGGGGTCGGTTTCGTCCTGCTGGCAACAGCCGTGGGCGTCCACCGGCTCGGGTTTCGCCAATCGGAACCCGTGGCGCTTTCCATCTTCTCTGCGCTGGGGGAGGCGGGCAAGTTCTACAACATCTGCCGCGACGCCGCGGAAACGGCGCGCAAGGAAGACCGCCTCCGCGTCGAGCGGGAGTACGAGCAAAAATCCGCCTCCATCGACGCGCAATGGGAAAAGGCGGGCGAGGTGGAATCCGCCTTTGAAAAAGCCGCCAGGGAACGGCTGGACGCGCAGCTTCCCCGCGCCATCTCCCGGAATGAAAGACTCCTGCGCCCCAGGCTTCGCCGCATCGAATCGGAGCGCGCTTCCGCCGTCGAACGCGGGCAAGCCGCGGCCGAAAACGAAAGAGGGCGGGCCTCCCTCGCCCGCGAATACGAGATGACGGCGCTGGACGCCGAGGAGAACGCCGAATGGGAAGCCCTCGAAGCCGGGTGGCGCGGCGAAGTTCCGCCTTTGTACCGGGAGATCGGCATTTTGAATTCCGCGGCGCGTTCGGACTGGGACGAAACGCCTCCCGCCGAGTTCCCCGCCGCCGCGAAGTTTGGCCGCCTCCGCATGAAACTCGAATCGCTTCCGAAAGACCCGCGGCTGGCGCTTCCCGGGCCGTCGGAACCAGCCGTTCCGCTCGCGCTCGCTTTTCCGGGCCAGGGGTCGCTTCTTTTTGAGACGCCGGGCGCGGGCGGCGCCGTTGTTTTCAGTGTGTTAAACAATGTTATCCTGCGGCTCCTCGCGTCCACGCCGCCGGGCAAGATTAGTTTCACCATCATCGACCCGGTGGGATTGGGTGAAAACTTCGCCGGGTTCATGCATCTTTCCGATTACGAAGAGAGCCTCATCAACCGGCGCATCTGGACGCAGCGCGACCAGATCGAGGAACGGCTCGGCGAACTGAGCGAGCACATCGAGAAGGTTATCCAGATGTATCTTCGCAACGAATACGCCACCATCACCGAATACAACCGGCAGGCGGGGAGCGTCGCGGAGAAGTATCATTTCCTGGTCGTCGCGGATTTCCCCGCGAACTTCAGCGAGATCGCCGCCAAGCGTCTCCAGAGCATCGCCGTCAGCGGCCCCCGGTGCGGCATTTATACCTTGATCCACTGGGATGCGCGCCAGCAGTCGCCGGACGGTTTCTCTCCCGACGAATTGCGCAAAAACAGCGTGCGCATCGTGCGGGAAGGGGACGCCTTCATCCTCGGCGAAGGCCAGGCTGCGCTCGACTTCGACCCGCCCGCCGATCCCGAAATGGCCGCGCGCCTCATCCACGCCGTCGGCAAGCGGAGCATCGACTCGAACCGGGTGGAAGTTCCCTTCTCGCAGATCGCCCCCAAGCCCGGCGAGTTCTGGACGAACGACACCACGAACGAACTCCGCATCGCCATCGGGCGCACCGGCGCGACGAAGCACCAGTACCTCGCCATCGGCAAAGGGACGCGCCAGCACGCGCTCTTCGCGGGCAAGACGGGTTCGGGCAAGTCCACGCTCTTCCACGTCATCATCACGAACCTGGCGCTCGCGTGCAGCCCCGAGCAGGTCGAGTTCTACCTCATCGATTTCAAGAAAGGCGTCGAGTTCAAATGCTACTCCGCCAAGCGCCTGCCGCACGCCAGGGTCATCGCCATCGAGAGCGACCGCGAGTTTGGCCTCAGCGTTCTCCAGAGGGTCGATGAAGAATTGCGGCGGCGCGGGGATATGTTCCGCAAGCTCGGCGTGCAGGACCTGGCCGGTTACAAGCGGGCCGGAGGCGCCGAACCGATGCCGAGGTCGCTCCTCCTCATCGATGAATTCCAGGAGTTCTTCATCGAGGACGACTCGGTCTCGCAGTCCGCCTCGATGCTCTTCGACCGGATCATCCGGCAAGGCCGCGCCTTCGGCATCCACGTCCTGCTCGGGTCGCAGACGCTCGGCGGCGCGTATTCCCTCGCGCGCGCCACGCTCGGGCAGATGGTCATCCGCGTGGCGCTGCAATGCAACGAAGCCGACGCGTACCTCATCATGGATGACAACAACCCGGCGCCCCGCCTCCTCTCGCGGCCCGGCGAAGGCATCTACAACGACGCCGCCGGCGCGGTGGAAGGCAACAGCCCCTTCCAGGTCGTCTGGCTGCCGGATGACGAGCGCGACGCCTGGCTGGACAAAGTGCGCGACCTCGCGAAAGGCCGTCACGACGCCCAGCCCGTCGTCTTTGAAGGCAACTCGCCCGCCGACATCCGGGAAAACGGCCCGCTCCGCGCGGCATTGGAGGCCCGGCCCGTTGTTCCGCCGGCCGCCGCGCGCGTCTGGCTCGGCGCGCCGAACTCCATCAAAGGCCCCACCGAGGCCGTCTTCCAACGGCAGAGCGGCAGCAACCTTCTCATCATCGGCCAGCGCGAGGAAAACGCGCTCACCTTGCTGGGCGTCTCCCTGCTGGCGCTCGCCGCGCAATATCCCCGCGGCGGGGCGAGGTTTATATTCCTGCACTCCGCGGCGCCCGGTTCGCCGGACGCGGCGTTCATCGACCGGCTTGCGCTTCCGGGTGTGACCCTCGCGCGGGCGCAGGACATCCCCGAGGTGATGAATACTCTTTCCGGCGAACTAAAAGCGCGCACTGGCGGCGAGGCCGCCGTCTATCTGTTCATCCACGGCATCCACAAATTCAGGAAGCTGCGCCACGAGGACGATTTCAGCTTCTCCTCTTCCGATTCCGGGCCGGACCCCGGCGCGCAATTCGGGGAGATCCTCATGGAAGGAAGCGCGCAAGGCATCCACGTCCTCGCCTCCATCGACGCGCTGAGCAGCATCAACCGCTACATGACGCGCAAGGTTCTCGGCGAATTCGGAATGCGCGTTCTTTTCCAGATGGGCGCCAATGATTCCGCGGCCCTCATCGACACGCCCAAGGCGGGCAACCTGGGCCTGCACCGCGCGCTTTTTTATAATGAGCACGAGGGTCTCCTGGAGACATTCAGGCCCTACGCGCTCCCGCCGCCCGAATGGGTGCGCGAGGCCGTCCAAAAAATATGACGCCGCTGCCACGCTGCTGCTTAGAGCGTGGTCATGCACTTTTCCCGCTCTTGGTTGCAGAGGCGGCTGTGCCAGCCGCATGGCAGCGGGGAGCAATGCCAAAGCGCCATGCGGTTCCGGCTTTTTTGGGCGGCTGGCACAGCCGCCTCTACAACGACAACGGCGCCGGGGTCGAGATGCTCGCCGATGTCCTTGCGAGGAAAAAAGGGGACGCCCCGGGTTTGCTTGCGCCGATGCAGGCCGCGACCGTATTGTTTTCACCATGTCGCTTTATTCCCGGAAAAACCCGTTCCCGGCCCCGCTGCTGGTCAATCGCAAGCTGACTCTCGAAGGCTCGGAGAAGGACACGAGGCATTACGAGTTTTCTCTCGAAGGCTCGGGACTGGCTTACGAAGTGGGCGACTCGCTCGGCGTCCTGCCGGCCAATGATCCCGCGCTCGTCCAGGACATCCTCGATGCGCTGGGTTGCTCGGGCGAGGAGAGCGTTCCGGGCAACGACGGCGCCCCGAAGCGTCTCCGCGAAGCGCTGCTGCGCGATTACCAGATAACCCAGCCTTCCAAGCAATTCATCCAGGCCGTGGCGGAGCGGGCCGGGGATGCGGGCTTGTTCCTCCGCGAAATGCTCGACCCGCTTCGGAAGGCGGACCTGGAGAAGTATCTCTGGGGCATGGAATATATCGACTTTCTCCAGGCTCACCATTCCATCGGGTTCACCCCGGGAGAGTTCGTAAAGCTGCTGCGGAAACTCCAGCCGCGGCTCTATTCCATCGCTTCCAGCCAGAAGGCGTTTCCCGAGCAGGTGCATCTCACGGTGGCGACGGTCGTTTATCAAAGCCACGGGCGGCAGCGCAAAGGCGTCGCCAGCACGTATCTCGCCCAGAGGGCGGAGAAGGGCACGCCCGTGTTCATCCATTCGGCGAAGGGCTTCCGCCTGCCGGAGGACGGAGATGTCTCCATCATCATGATCGGCCCCGGCACGGGCGTCGCTCCGTTCCGCGCGTATTTGCAGGATCGGAAGGCCTCGGGGGCGAAGGGGCGGAACTGGCTTTTCTTCGGCGAACAGCGTTCGGCGTGCGACTTTCTCTACCGGGACGAACTCGAGGCGATGCGCGCCGCCGGTGTCCTGAACCGGCTGGATACGGCGTTTTCGCGCGACCAGGCGCACAAGATTTACGTGCAGCATCGCATGGCCGAGGCGGGGCCGGAGTTATGGAAATGGCTGGAGGAAGGGGCGCATCTCTTCGTCTGCGGCGACGCGGAGCGCATGGCCAAGGACGTGGACGCGCAATTGTTGGAGATCGTCCGCAAGGAAGGCGGCAAAACGCCCGAGGGAGCCAACGAATACGTCGAGAATCTGAAGAAGCAGAAGCGCTATAAACGCGATGTCTATTGAATGGATTTTCGGCCGAAAATACTCGTCTGTCCGCCCGATTACTATGATGTCGAGTACGTCATCAATCCATGGATGGAGGGGAATATCCACCGCTCCTCGCAGTTGCTGGCGGTGGAACAGTGGCGGGGGTTCGCCGGCGTCCTCGGCCGATACGCGGACCTGAACGAGGCCGCGCCGTGTGAAGGCCTGCCGGACATGGTCTTCACGGCCAACGCCGGCCTGGTTTTGGGACAGGAGGTGGTCCTGAGCCGCTTCATGCACCCCGAACGGCAGCGGGAAGAGCCGCACTTCAAGCGCTGGTTCGAGCAGCACGGGTATAACGTCCACGAGCTTCCCAAGGACCTTCCGTTCGAGGGCGCGGGCGACGCGCTGCTGGATCGCGAGCGCGGCGTTCTCTGGGCTGGTTACGGGCAGCGAAGCGAACTGGATTCCCACCCGCTCGTGGCGGCGGCGCTCGGGGTGGAAGTCCTCTCCCTGCGGCTTGTGGACAAGCGGTTCTACCATCTCGACACCTGCTTTTGTCCTCTCGAAGGCGGCTATGTCCTCTATTTTCCGGCCGCGTTCGACGCGCATTCCAATCGCCTCGTCGAATCGCGCGTGCAACCGGAAAAGCGGATCGCCATCGGCGAGACGGAGGCCGTCAATTTTACGTGCAACGCCGTCAACATAGGCCGCGTGATCATCCTGAACAAGGCGGGCGACGACGTGCGGAGCCGCCTGGAGGGCGCGGGCTTCCAGGTCATCGAGACGCCGCTCACGGAGTTCATGAAAGCGGGCGGCTCGGCGAAATGCCTGACGTTGCGCCTGACCGAACCCGCCATCGGCGAGCCGGAACGCGCGCGCGCCCTTGTCGAGAGCCGGGTCCTGCGGCTGGAAGGGCATCTGCTCGATTCCGGGCTGCTCGACCGCGCCCTGGATGTCGCGGTCAAGAACGGCGGGAGTTTTCAGATACTCAGCTTCGACCTTGGCCGCCAGCGGCAGAGCATTTCGAAGGCCGAGATCAACGTGTCGGCGCCATCGAAAGAGGCGCTGGAGGGCATCATCGCCCAGCTCATCGACCTGGGCGCCGTCCTGCCGCCGGAAGATGTCGGCGACGCCGTCCTGCGGGGGGTCGCGCAACCGGGAGTCGCCCCGGACGATTTCTATGCGACGACCATTTATCCCACCGAGGTGCATATCCGGGGGAAATGGGTCCTCGTCGGCGCCCAGCGCATGGACGGCGTCATCGTGGTGGACGAAGCGGCCGCGCGCTGCACGCTGTTGCGCGACCTGGAGACGGGGGAGAGCGTCGTCGTCGGCACCAGGGGAATCCGCACCGTGCGCAAAACGGAGTCGCGCGCGCCGCGGAGCGCGGAGGAATTCAGCTTCATGGGCGCGGGCGTTTCGAGCGAGCGCCGCGTCGAGCTGGTGGTGGACCAGATCGCGTGGGAACTCCGCCGCATACGGGAACAGGGAGGCAAGGTCGCCGTCGTGGCCGGCCCGGTGGTCATCCATACGGGCGCGGGGGAACACCTCGCGCGCCTCATCCGCGACGGGTACGTGCAGGCCCTCCTCGGCGGGAACGCCATCGCCGTCCACGATGTCGAGCAGAGCCTGCTGGGCACTTCTCTCGGGGTCGATCTCAAGCGGGGCGTCGCCGTGCGCGGCGGCCATCAGCACCACCTGGAGGCCATCAACCTCATCCGGCGTTGCGGCGGTCTCGCCGCGGCGGTCCGGCAAAAGGCGCTCACCGGCGGCATCTTCTACGAATGCGTAACCAAAGGGGTGCCGTTTTCGCTCGCGGGCTCCATTCGCGACGACGGCCCCATGCCCGACACCGAGATGGACCTTCTCCGCGCGCAGCGGGATTACGCCCGGCTCCTCCGGGGCGCGGAGATGATCCTGATGCTTTCGAGCATGCTCCACTCGATCGGGGTCGGGAACATGACCCCTGCCGGCGTGAAGCTCGTCTGCGTCGACATCAACCCCGCCGTCGTGACGAAGCTGGCGGATCGCGGCTCGCTGGAATCCGTGGGCGTCGTCACCGATGTCGGCCTTTTCCTCAGTTTGCTCGTTCAGCGCCTGGAAAAACTGGAAGCTGGCGCCGCCGCGTGATACGCTTCCCCGTATGAACAAAGCGGTCGTCGAGGTCCACGTTCGCGCCGTCCTGCCGACCAGCGCCGGGCGCGCCGTGTTTGTGGGCAACGACGAAAAGACTTTCGTCATCTATGTCGACGAGAGCGTCGGCGCGGCCATCACGATGTTCATGAGCAGCACGCCGAAGGAACGGCCGTTGACGCATGACTTGATGGGGCACCTGATGACCGCGCTCGGCGCGCGGGTCGAGCGGGTCATCATCAACGATTTGAAGAGCGCGACTTATTTCGCCCGGCTCATCATCAGCGCCGAGAACGAGCTTCAGCAGAAGAAGATCATCGAACTGGATGCGCGGCCCAGCGACTGCATCGCCCTGGCCACCGCGCGGAAGGCGCCCATCTATGTCAGCCAGGATGTCTGGGACGAGGTCGAAGACATGTCCGACGTTTTGAAAAAAATGGCCGAGGGCGGTTCTCAGCCCGAGGAGGGCGAGGCCGAACCGTAGCGCGCCCGGGCCTCGTCGTAGAAGCCTTCCAGCGCGCGGATTTGCGCGCCAAGCTCGAATTTCTCGCTCACCTCGCGGTTCGCCTCGAGGCCCATCTCCGCGTGGCGTTCGGGATTCCGCGCCAGTTCCAGCATCGCGCGCGCCATGGCTTCGTTCTCGCCTTCGCCGACAAGGACGCCGCCGCGCTCGACCGCTTCCGGGATGCCGCCGTGCCGCGTCGCGATGACCGGCATGCCGGTCGCCATCGCTTCCAGCATCGAGTTCGGCACGCCTTCCTGGTTGCCGTCCGCGCCGATCTCGCTGGGGTGCAGGAAAATCTGCGACTCGTAATATAGGGCGCGCAAATCCGCCTGCGAAAGAAACCCGGCGAATTTCACCTTTTCGCCGACGCCGAGTTCGGCGGCCAGTTCGCGAAGGTCTTCGAGCATGGGGCCTTCGCCCGCGATGACGAACGAGGAATCTGGAAAGTCGCGTGCGAAGCGCGCGAAGGCGCGGAGGCTTGTCGCGAGGCCCTTTTTTGGGATGAGACGGCACGCCTGGACGAAGCGCCACCCGCCTGATGCGGCGGCGCGCCGGCGGAAGGGCAATTCATCCAGCGGAATGCCCGTGCGGTGAACGCGGATTTTGCCCGGGTCGCAGCCGGCGGAGACGATCCGTTCCACGAGGGATTTGGAGCGCGCCAGCACCAGATCGGCCAGGCCGAGCATCTCGCGCGCCGCTTCGAGATGGGCGCTCTTGTCCAGGTCGACCATGGCGTCCGCGCCGTGGAAGGAGACGATGGCGGGGAGTTGTTTTATCCGCAGGAACGGGAGGAGATACACCCCGATATGCCCGAAGTAGATGTGCATCAGCGCGGCGTTCGCGGTTCTTGCCCCGGCTTGCAGGCGCCTCGCTTCGGAAGGGTAAATCTGGATCGGCGCGCCGAGAATCTGCTTCCGCCAGACCCGCCTCAAAGCGTGCGTTCCGGGCTTGGGGAAAAGACGCACGTCCGGGAAAGGGAAGCGCTCCGCGTTCTCGCGTTTTTGGGTGAAAATGACGGGGTCATATCCGGCCAGCCCGGTAATCTGCCGGTAGATGTGAAGCATCTCCGGCTTGAGAAACGTCGCGCAATACTGAACTGCGACCAACGGCTAAAACTCGAAGGAGAAGAGTTTTACGCCGCCCGAAACGTTCTTCTGATTCTTGGGGCCGTGGCCGGGATCGTCGCTAAAAGTGGAAACATTCTCCTCTCCCGAGACGGCGTCCCCCCGGATCATCTGGGGTATGGCGCCCTGAACGGGGGAACGCTCGAGTTGCACGTTCGGCGTCGCGTGCGGCCTGGCGCGCATCGGCGCGGAGATGTTCGAGCCCCTGACGCGGGCTTTGGTGCGGGAGTCTTGCGCGTTCGCCGAGAAACCGGCAAGCGCAAGCGCGAGTGAGACGGCCAGGAATTTCTTCATAGAATGCCTCCAAGGGATATTCGATTGCCGGGACTGTTTCGGATGGGAGCTATTGGAAAATAGACCCCAGCCTGCCAAGGAATCCCGGTTTTCTTGAATGATAATGCTGATGATAGTCCTCCGCCGGATAGAATGTCGAGGCTTTCGTTATCTCCGTGGCGATGGGGCCCGCGCCCTCCGCGTCCATCTTTTGTTTGGATGCTTCGGCCGCGGCCTTCTGCTCGGGGGTCAGGTAGAATAACGCTGAACGGTAGTTGTCTCCTATGTCCGGCCCCTGCCCGCCGCGCTGCCTCGGGTTATGAATCTTCCAGAAAAGGCTGAGCAGCTCGTCATAAGTGACAACCGAGGGGTCGAACTCCACCTCCACCGCTTCCGCGTGGCCGGTGGCGTGGGAGCAGGCATCTTCGTAGGTCGGGTTCGCCGTCGCCCCGCCGGTGTATCCCGCCGCCGTGTTCACGACGCCCTTTACGCGGTCGAACTTGTCCTGGACTCCCCAGAAGCATCCCGCGGCGAAGATCGCCTTCTCGGTTTTCGTTTCCGCATCCGGGTTGAACTTCATCGCCGTCGAGTTCATGCAATAACGTTCCCCCGTGGGCGCGGGGCCGTCCGGGAAGACGTGGCCGAGATGCGAGCCGCACCGCGCGCACGTCACCTCGTCCCGCGACATGCCGTGGCTGGTATCCCGCGAGACGCTCACGGCGTCCTTCCCCGCCGGCGTCGAGAAACTGGGCCAGCCGGTGCCCGAATCATACTTCGCGCCGGAATCGAAGAGCGTCGCGCCGCATGCCGCGCAGAGGTATTGGCCTTTGCGATGGCTGTTCCAATATGCGTTGGCGAAAGCCCGCTCCGTGCCCGCCTCGCGCAATACGTGGTATTGCTCGGGAGTCAGGATTTTCTTCCACTCCTCGTCGGTGTGGTTCACTTTTCCAATATGGATGAGAGCCGCCGAGGCGCAAGATATTCCCATGGCCTGGATAGCTGATCCGCAAATCTGGATCAGCCTCCTCACGCTGTCGTGCCTCGAGATCATCCTCGGCATCGACAACATCATCTTCATCTCGATCCTCGCCGGGAAGCTCCCCGCCTCGCGCCGCGCAAAGGCCCGCACCATCGGCCTCAGCCTCGCGCTGATAACGCGCGTGCTCCTGCTGTGCAGCGTCTATTGGCTCATCGGGCTGTCCGCGCCGCTGTTCCGCCTCTTCGGAAACCCCATGTCCATCAAGGACCTGGTTTTGATCGGCGGCGGCCTGTTTTTGATCGGCAAGAGCACCGTCGAGATCCAGGAAAGACTGGAAGGCGGCGAGGAGCCGAAAGCCGGGGCGCGCCCCGCCGTCACGCTGCCGTCCGTCATCGTCCAGATCGTTCTTCTGGACATCGTTTTTTCCATCGATTCCGTCATCACCGCCGTCGGCCTCGGAAGAAATCTGTGGGTGATGATCGGCGCGATAATGATTGCGATCGGCCTCATGCTGTTCTGCGCGGGCGCGATTGGGGAATTCGTCAACCGGCGTCCGACCATCCGGATGCTGGCCATCGCCTTCCTGCTGCTCATCGGCGTGGTGCTGGTCGCCGACGGCTTGGGCCAGCATATTTCGCGAGGCTACATCTATTTTGCGATGGCCTTCTCGCTGGGCGTGGAAATGCTTAACACCAAAGCCCGCCGCGCTCATTCCCGGCCCGGCGCGAATCCGTGACGCATCACGTTTTCCGTCACGACGCGCGGCAGCATGAAATGCGCGAGGTAATCCCGCCCGCCGGCCTTGGTTCCTCCGCCGGACATCTTGAAGCCTCCGAACGGCTGGCGCCGCACCATGGCTCCCGTTTGTGAACGGTTGATGTAGAGATTGCCCACGCGGAAATCCGCCTTCGCCTTTTCGATATGCGCGGGGCTGCGCGAGTAAACGGCTCCCGTCAGCGCGAACTCGCTGTCGTTGGCCAGCGCCAGGGCCTCGTCGAATGTGACGGCCTTCATGACCGAAAGCACAGGCCCGAATATTTCCTCCCGCGCTATCCGGGCGCCCGGCGGCACGCCGGTGAAAATAACGGGCGGGCAGAAATAGCCGGGCCGATCCGGGGGCGTTCCCTCGAAGGCGAGGGCAGCCTCGCTCTTGCCCGCGGCTATGTAATCCATCACGCGGTGGAGGGCGTCCGCGTCGATGAGCGGCCCGATCATCGTCCCGGGCTTTTCCGGCGGACCGATGGAGAGGCTTGCCGCCGCTTCCAGAAGTCTCGGGAGGAAGCGTTCGTAGCATTCCTCCAGGACGATGAGCCGCGAGAGCGCCGAGCATTTCTGCCCCTGGTAACCGAACGCCGAGGCGATGGCGCCCGCCACGGCCTCATCCAGGTCGGCGTCCGCGTCGACGATCATCGCGTTCTTGCCGCCCATCTCGCAGATGACTTTCTTCAAATCATCCTGCCCGGGCCGCACGCCGCCTGCCGCCTCGTAAATCTGCAAGCCGACTTCCTTTGAACCGGTGAAGGCGATGAACGCGACGCGCGGATCCTCGACCAGGTATTCGCCGATCTCCTCGCCGATCCCCGGCAGGAAATGGACGACTCCCGGCGGGAAGCCCGCTTCGTGCAGAATCCGCAGAAGCCGCAACGCGATGACCGGCGATTGCTCCGCCGGTTTCATGATCGCGCAATTTCCCGTGACGAGCGCCGCCGCAGTCATGCCCGTGAGGATCGCCAGCGGAAAATTCCACGGCGCAATGACGACGCCGACTCCCCGCGGGATGTAGGAATGGACGTTCGTCTCTCCCGGGATGTCGTCGGTCAGAAACGGGCCGAGCCGCCGCATCTCCGACGCGTAGAAATTGCAGAAGTCGATCGCCTCCGCGACGTCGGCGTCCGCTTCCTGCCAGTTCTTTCCCACTTCCAGGACTTCGAGCGCGGCGAGGTCGAACCGCCGGCTTTCCATGAGGGCGCCCGCTTTCTCCAGCAACGCCGCCCGCTCCTCCGCGCCGGTCGCGCGCCACGCGCGCAACGCCTGTCGCGCGGAATCCAGGGCCTGGCCCGCGTGCTCTTTCGAGCCCTTCGAGACGCGCCCCACGATCTCAGCGGGATGCGCCGGATTCACCGACATGGTTTCGTCTTCCGTCAGTATTTCCCTGCCGCCGATGACAAGGGGCTGGCGGCGTCCGCAGCCGTCGTGCGCGGCTTTCAGGGCGGCCCGCATCCGCCCGCGCCGCGCCGCGTCGGTGAAGTCGACAAGAGGCGTGTTTCGAAAGCCGGAAGCTTGCGGCCCGGCGGCGGGGGGCGCGGCGGCTTCCACCCGCGGGTCGCGCAGCAATTCGTCCGTCGATTTTCCCGATGCGAACTCGGCGCGCAGAAAACCTTCGTTCGAGGTGTTTTCAAGCAGGCGCCGCACGAGGTACGCCATGCCCGGCACGAGATCGCCTATCGGGCAATATTCGCGGACGCGATGCCCCATCGCGAGCAGGGCCCGTTCGAGCGGGCCGGCCATGCCGTAAAGCATCTGGAACTCATACCGGTCCGGCGCCACGCCGCGCTCCTCGGCCGCCACGATGGCGCCGGCGACGCTCCGCACGTTGTGCGAACCGAACGCGGAGTGCAGCGCTCCGTGGTTCTCCAGCATCCGCGCGCTTAGCCGTTCGTAGTTTGCATCCGTCGCCGCCTTCCGTTCGAAAACGGGGATCGGCCAGTTGCGCTGCCGCGCGACAACCGTCTCGTGATCCCAATACGCCCCCTTTACGAGCCGCACGGTGAAGCGTCCCGGCCGCGTTTTAGCCCAGTCGATAAAGGCGTCCAGGTCGCGCGCGCTTTCGCGGAGGTAAGCCTGGATCACGATTCCGAGATTTCCGTATTCGGCGAATTCCGGTTCATCGAGCAGGCTTTTGAAAAGCGCGAGCGTGAGGTCTTTGAGCGCATGGCTTTCCATGTCGAAATTGAGGAAGGCGCCCAGTTCGTGCGCGCGGCGGAGCAGGGGACGCAGCCGTTCCTTGAGCCTTGCGACGGCTGTCTCGGGATCGGCGGGATGAATCTGCGAATAGAGCGCGGATATCTTGACGGATACATTGACCGCCGCCCCGAATCTTCCCGCGAGGATTTCGAGAAGCTTCAGGTAGCGCGCCGCGTACGCCTCGGCTTCCTTTTCACTGACCGCCGTCTCGCCGAGGATGTCCGCCGTGAACCCGGCGCCCTGGTCCACCAACCGTTGAAATGTTGGAAGCGCGTCCTCCGGCGTCGCGCCGGCGATGAATTGCCGGGCCATCGCGCCCGCGTTTCGGCTTACCAGCCAGCGCGTCAGCGGCGGAGCCCACCCGGCGACTGCGAGGAGCGGCTTCAGGAAGCGCGCCTGTTGCAGGCGGGGATCGCCAAAATATTCCCGCAGATGCGAGAGAACGGCGTCCGCGGCGTCGAGCGAGGGAAGGACATCCACGAAGCGAAAAAGCTGGGTCTTGAAGCGCGAATCGCGCATCGCCCAATCCATCAACCGCCCATGCCACCGACCCTTGTCGAAGAAAGAGAGAGTCCTCCCGTCCTCCCGCATCCGCGAGAAGATTTCCTCTCCCTTCGCCCGTACGCGCTGCTCGAATGACCCGTTCACCCTGCCCGAACTGTCGTCGCGGACAGGAGTTGGTTCAAGACCGGCGGCGCGAAGAGCGGGGAATTACCCGAGTTTTTCCGCGACCAGCTTCTCGAGCTTGACGATATCCGCGGAGAATTTTCGGATGCCCTCGGAGGTCTTCTCCGTCGCCATCGCGTCGTCGTTGAAGAGGTAACGGAATTTCTTCTCGTCCAATTCAAGCGGCTTTATGTCGAGTTTCCTGGAGGCGTCCGCGTCGAGTTTGCATTCGACGGGTTCGGTGGATTCGGCGAGCTTCGCGAGCAGGTCGGGGCTGATGGTCAGCAGGTCGCAGCCCGCCAGTTCGAGGATCTGGCCGACGTTGCGGAAGCTGGCTCCCATGACTTCCGTCTTGTGGCCGAACTTCTTGTAGTAGTTGAAGATCGTCTGCACCGACTTCACCCCGGGGTCCTCGGCGCCGACGTACTCCTTCTTTTCCTTCGCCTTGAACCAATCGTAGATGCGCCCGACGAAGGGCGAGATGAGTCTCACCTTCGCGTCCGCGCAAGCGATCGCCTGCGGGAGCGAGAAGAGCAGGGTCAGGTTGCAGTTGACGCCTTCCTTTTGCAGGACTTCCGCCGCGCGAATCCCTTCCCAGGTCGATGCGATCTTGATGAGGATGCGCTCGCGGGGCAGGCCGAGCTTTTCATAGAGAGCGATGAGGTGGCGGCCCTTTTCGATGGAGCCTTCCGTGTCGAAGGAGAGCCGGGCGTCCGTCTCCGTGGAGACGCGGCCGGGGACGATCTTGAGAATCTCGGCGCCGAAGGCCACGAGGAGAGCGTCCATTGTTTCCTCGACGCCTTTCGCGCCGGGGGAACGCGTGGATTTGGAATCGGCGACAACCTTGTCGAGCAGGGGCGCGTACGCAGGCAGCTGCGTCGCGGCGAGGATGAGGCTGGGGTTCGTCGTCGCATCCAGCGGTTTGAATTCCCGCATGGTTTCGAAATCGCCCGTGTCGGCGACGACTTTGGTGAACTTCTTCAGCTGGTCGAGCTGGCTCAACTTTTGACTGGTCTTCGGTTGTTCGAGGGTGGTTGCGCTCATGGTGAAATTGTGCGGCTCCGGCGGGGCTTTTGCAAGGAGTTTCTGGTTGGGGAGGTCGAGAAATAAAAGCGCCATGGAGACGACAGGCGAAGATCGCGGGAATGAGTCTTGCTTTCTTTCCCTCTCTCATAAACAGGTTATTATCGTTCGTGTGACGTTTCTTGGTTTAGCATGAATCACGCCCTCTCCCCTGACGAAGCGGCTGGCGACTACGAAGTCGTCATCCGGCCCAATACCAGCTGGCTTCATATCGACTGGAGGGGCGTGGTGGAATACCGGGACCTTCTTTTCCTGCTGGTGCGCCGCGAGTTCGTCTCGAAGTATCAGCAGACCTTGCTCGGGCCGTCGTGGTTTATCTTCCAGCCGCTGCTCAGCACTTTTGTTTACACGGTCTTCCAGATGATCGCCAAGATTTCCACGGACAAACTGCCGTACACCCTCTTCAACCTGTGCGGACTCCTGGCCTGGAACTATTTCGCCCAGAATCTCCTCGCGGCTTCCAACACGTTCACCAACAACTCCCAATTGTTCGGCAAGGTCTATTTTCCGCGGATAATCATGCCGCTCTCGCTCGTCATATCGAATCTCGCTTCCCTCGGGCTGCAATTCGTGACGTTCCTGGCCTTCTTCCTCTATTACAAGTTCTTCACGGTCGCCGCGCATACCTTCCAGATGGGATTCGCCGCGCTCTTCGTGCCGTTCCTCATCCTGCAGTTGGGCCTCCTCAGCCTGGGCATCAGCCTCTGGATGTCCGCGCTGACTTCCAAATACCGCGACCTGTGGCACCTTTTGCAATTCATAACCCAGCTCTGGATGTTTGGCAGCGCCGTCATTTTCCCGCTTTCCGCCGTGCCCGCGCGCTGGCAATGGGCCGCCAACTTCAACCCCATGGTCGCGATCGTCGAAGCCTTCCGCTATTGCCTGCTCGGCCACGGGACGGTGACCCCCTTCTCCATGACGCTCTCCGCGACGCTCTCCCTCCTGGCCCTCGTCACGGGCGCCTTGATTTTTCAGCGCACGGAAAGAACCTTCATCGATACCGTATAGGTCCCCCAGTTTTCCCAGTCCCCTCATGTCGCGGCCCATCATTGAAGTCAGCCAGCTTTCCAAGCGCTACCTGCTCGGAACCATCGGCGCGACGACCATCCGCGATGAATGGGCCAAGCTCTGGTCGAACCTCTGGCGCTCCAACGGCAAGGCGCGGACAGGCGACCCCGCCGCGCGCATCGAAGCCGAGACGAAAACATTCTGGGCCTTGCGCGAAGTTTCCTTCCAGGTGCAGCCCGGCGAGGTTGTCGGCCTGGTCGGCTGCAACGGCGCGGGGAAATCGACTTTATTGAAAATCCTCTCCCGCATCACGGAACCGAGTTCGGGCAAGGCGGTGCTGCGGGGCCGCGTCACCTCGCTGCTGGAAGTCGGCACCGGCTTCCACCCCGACCTGCCGGGCCGCGAAAACATCTTCCTGAACGGCGCCATGCTCGGCATGCGGAGAGCGGAGATCAGCCGCAAGTTCGACGAGATCGTCGAGTTCGCCGAAATCCGCGACTTCATCGACACGCCGGTGAAACGGTATTCGAGCGGGATGTACGTGCGGCTGGCCTTCGCGGTCGCCGCGCACCTCGAGCCGGAAATCCTGCTCGTGGACGAAGTGCTGGCAGTCGGCGACGCCGCGTTCCAAAAGAAATGCCTCGGCAAGATGGGCGACGTAGCCAAGCAGGGGCGCACCGTCCTGCTCGTCAGCCATAACATGGCGTCCATCCTGGCGCTGTGCCAGCGGGCCGTCCTGCTGGACGGCGGCCGCCTGCTCGACGACGGCCCGGCGGGCGAAGTCGTGCAGAAATATCTCCAGTCGATGGCCGCCAGGGAGATCGTCGATCTGCGCGCGTGCCAGGAACGGCAAGGCGACGGCCAGGCCCGGCTCACCTCCTTCCGCATCGAGAGCCAGGACGCGGGCGACCTCATCCGCTCCACCAGCCGCATACGGCTGACCCTCGGCTACAAAGCCGAGCGCCCGCTCAAATTCGCGCGGTTCATGGCGGCCATCCACGACTTTCGGAACACGGGCATCTTCGTCTTCGACAGCGACGCGGTCGGCGGCGTGCCGGAACAATTGCCGTGCGAGGGCTTCGTCACCTGCGTCACCGACCCGATCAACCTCACCCCCGGGCGCTGCTACGTGAACCTCTCCATCCAGCGCGGCAACTCCCTTTCCGACCACATCGAGCACGCGGCCGCATTCGACGTGGAAGCCGACGACGTCTACGGCACCGGCAAAGTCCCCCCGCGCGAGGAAGCCCTCTGCGTCCTGCGGCAGGAATGGACCTTCCGGGAGAGCGAAGAGCCGGCATCCCGCCCGGGCGCCGTCACCGCGGCGGCCTTTGCCTGAGGAATCGCTGTTTGAATTGTAGGGGCGGTTGTGTCAACCGCCCGGGAGTGAGCGCGTTTTCCGGATAAGATCCCCCCCGCGGCAACCCGGACCCCCGCGCGCCAAACATTTACCACGTAAATGCATGTGCGCCATGGTGGGATGAAATCGCCGAATAATCCTATGGAAGAACTCGTTGAAATCGACCGCCATTCAAGCCGTCATAACCCATCTCGAATCGAAAATGTCTTCGGCGATGTCGGGCATCCTCGTTGCCCGTGGCATCGTAAGCATAGCCCACGCTGTCCGCCGCCCCCGCCGAACCGCCGGCCGGATTGGTCGCGTCATAGTTGACGCCGGCGACTTGATCGACGGCATCGTAGCCGAACACATCGCCCTTGGCGCTGTCGCGTTTCTCGAACGTGCGCCGGTTCACGACATTACCCGTAATCGAACCGGGCGAAGCTCGCGCCCGACAGCGTGTGGTTGAGGAGCTTCATTTTGAAACAAAATGAAGCCAAGCTCTTTCAAGGAAATGAAATTGGAAATATCCAATTGAGCAAACGATGCCAATAAGGATTAAAATTAATATAGTTCGAGACCAAAAGAGTCGGTTTCCAGAAAATGCATTATTCGGCTTTAATAAAGCTAGCAAGAAGAAAAATATCAGAAGGGTGTCAAATAGAAATCCCAAAAAAACTTGTGCAATATCAGCTAAAAAAAAGAGGTGTGTGCTCTTCCCGATAACTAACAGAATTGCGTAAAGTATGAAGATCAGCCAGCAAACCCGTGCTAGCTGACCCATAGGCGCACGTTTTTTATTGCTGATCCGGGCATTTTTCAAGGTTATGCTTGCCCCATTTGCTGCCCTGGTGCTTGTAGGCCCCGTTCTGCGTCAGCGTCCAGAGCTGGTCCTTCGCGCCCGTATGGGGTATAGGGGGCTCAGGATAGCCTGCTCGTGCAGAGTCGTGGTCACGCCGGTCAGGGCCAGGCCATTGACCGCGCTGGCAATCTCATACTGGCCGTTGCCCGCCGCAATCACCACCCATTGCTGGTTCATCCCGTGGAGGCCTGTTGGTCCACTCCCGTGCCGCTGCCGCCGCCGCTTGGATTGTCCAGGGCCAGGCCGCTGGTCTGGCAGACGATGGTGTAGGTGCCGCTGGTGATGCCGCCCGACCCCGCCTGCGCGTAGGTCAGCCGGTTGGCGGCATCGTACGTGTAGCTCGCCAGCGAACCGTCGGCCAGGGTCTTGCTCACGTTGTTACCATTAGCATCATAGGCGTAGCCTGCCAAGCCGCATCCATTCACCGCCAGCGCGTTCAGCTGGGTTGCCATCGGCATCGTAGGAGTAGCCGACCGTCCAAGGCGTCCCTGCGGAGGCGTTGGTTTGCGTCTCGCTCAGGTTTGAATTGTAGGGGCGGTTGTGTCAACCGCCCGGGAGTGAGCGCGTTTTCCGGATAAGATCCTCCCCCCCCCCCCCCCCCCCCCCCCCCCCCCCCCCCCCCCCCCCCCCCCCCCCCCCCCCACAAAA
>JAJPII010000012.1 GCA_021324825.1 Spartobacteria bacterium
AGGAAGGGCTTCTGAGTATTTGCCGTCTCGCTGCCGTTGGAGACCGACCATGGATGCTACGGCGCGAGCGATGCGGAACTCCGGTTGATCAAAGCCAGTAAAGAGTGTGTTCCAGTCATTTACCGGCAGTGGACGAAAGAAGTGCGCGCGCTCTCCGGGCAGCGTATCGCGGAAGGATTCTGAGATCGCCATCTGTCGGCAGGCACCGAAAACCGTCGAGAGAAGATCCAAGCAATGACGAGGCGTCGTTTCTTGAACTGCGGTCTCCATGGCGGCGTTTATTTCTGCGCGAACAGGATGGGGACTTCGCGCCGCTGCTTTGTTGCCTTTCCACGCAATCTCGAACTGATCCAGAAAGTGACTCTCATCGAGCGGATGAAGGGCGCGATTGAGCAGTGTAGCATCCTCACGGAACGCGGATTCGACATAGGCTCCGGACGTCACCCACGGAACACGGCTAATCATCATCTTGTATCGGAACTCCTGCCAGCCCGCGAAACCCGCATCTACGCCTTGACTGTGGAGCGCACGCATAAACTCTGCGCTGAATCGGGCATCCTTTCCGGGAAGCCGGGCCTGCGCATCGCTGATGAAGCTGGACAGCTCGGCGAAAGTGACTGGTCTGTTCCAAATAGGAAACCAAAGCGCACGAGCAGTCCCTTTCACCTCGTTTTTGTCATCGACCAAGTCTTCTCCTGAATCGAAAACGAAAGGAAATGCCGCAAACCGCTTAGAGTTTGCTGCCAGTGTCCGACCTACGCTTCCGCGCATTGCAAAGCTGCCTTCGACCGCCAAAATGTAGTCCAGCGCGTTGAACGGATAGTTCTCGATCAGCCAACCCGAACCGATGTTGTAAGCCTTGATAGCGTCAGGAAAAAACGGTGTGCCCTTTCCTTTTGACGACGACTCGCCGCCGTTTCGGTTTTCAAAAGGCAGCAGGAACGAAATAGCCTCTGCTGCTGCTGTTTGTTTTTCGCGAAGCTTCGCAAGCTGTTTTGCGGTTCCTGAATGCGAACTGACTTTCTCTACTGCGCTCCCATACATCGCCCGGTGCTTATGAAAGACTGAAAGATACTTCCAGTGGCTTCTCCAAAGATGCGCTCGCCCCGCAATTCCCTTCGCGAGAAACAACGGGTGTTCTGAATTGGATTTTACAAATGGTGCCACGACCGCATCTAGCGCTTCCCTCACGCTGCCGGTGGCTTCAGCGCGGTATGAATCCAAGGCTTCCGACGCGATTAGTTTGTGTCTGTTCGCCGGCTTTTTCCTTTCTTCTGCCGAGACAACCTGCTCCGACAGTCGATTGGCAGTAAGCCACTCGGATTTCACGCCCCATTTCTCACTGCCAGCAGCATCGCTTCCTGACTCCTTTTCCCACGCTGCAAAAACACCAGTGGGCCGGTAGTGCAGTGCGAAGAACTCGACCAATTGTTCCTTCGTCGGATACTTGGGTGAGCGGAGACAGAAGCAGGCACGTTCCAAATCCCACCAACCTTCGGCGTCGGGATCGCGGGTGGCTTCGTCGGCGCAGATGAAAAGAACCCGCAGCAACCCAATGACTTTTAGGTAGTGACCCAGAACGTCGTGGCGGCAGCCGTAGAGGTAGAGTGGTTCCATGACGATCAAGCGTTTGGCTTTTTCGAGGCAGCTTTCGACGCGCGGACATCCGCCGCTCGGAACAGGACTTCGAAGTAGGCGAGTCGGAATGGGCCGTAGTGTTCGAGGAGACGAAGGACGCCCCGCGTGTAGCTTTCATTGCCATCCCGATCACGCCCCATGCGGCGGCAATCCGTGGAGAGAGACGCGCAGGCGAGGCTTTTCCCATCGATGATAACCGCGGGGATGGCGCTGCCATCCGCCACTCCGCGAACCGTGTCATTGTCTTTGGCGTCCTGCGGAAATCGCGGGATCTCATCGCGCAGAACCTTCCGAACACGTCCGTGGTGCATCATGATGAGATACTCGGCGAGCAAGCTGGATAGCGGGCGCTCGGTTTCTTCTTTCTTGTATCGGGCTTGTTCGCTCTGTCGGAACGCGAGGGCGGAAGCGACTTCGTGTGCGATCCCGGGCCGGAACAAACGGCGCAAGCGATTCACCTCGCACCCGAGTTCCCTGCCAGAAAAACGCGGCTTGCCGTCTTTGTCGCGAAGGTGCGGGCTGTCCGAGAGGGAGAACTTCGCGAATGGGACGTGTTCTTCCTTGCTTGTGATGCCCGCTGCTCTCAGAGCCTCCACGACGGCTTGCCGCCAATTGGGCTGGTTCTTTCCTACATCATGCCAAGGCACTGCTGCGACGAACGCCTCAAGTTCGTCACGATAGGAACCCTCCGCAATCGTTGCGTTCCACAGCTTTGCCAGTTCCGCCGCAACGTCAGCGGTATGGATGGCGATGCTCTGCCATCCGTTCGCGAGGCAGGAGAGCAATTCCTCATCATCAGGCTCGTCAATGGCCTTGTAATGGGAGGTATGTTTATCGTCCTTCGTCTCGCCAGTCCACCCGGAGTCCATATCGTAACCGCCTGCGGATAGTGGTAGCAGGACGGTCATACCGGGAGCGATGCCAGCCTCGCGCACGCTCATCCATCCGCTTTCTTTCCCACGCCAAATCCAGCCCTGATCCAAAACATTTCGCGCCTTGGACGCTTTGCCAATCGGCACGGCACAAAGTTCTTCACGTTGGAAGTCGGGGATGAAATCCGGTCTCTCGTCACTCTCTGGCCAGCCATCACGCCAGAGAACCTGCAAGTCGGTGTCTTCGTCGAGACCGCGAACAAATGGCGACACGTCGGTGAATCCGAGGGAGAGATTTGCGTCGGTATCGAAGAAATCGAGCAATTCATGGCGTTGGAGTGAATACGGGCAGCGTGGGATAGACGCGGCGATGTCGCTTTGAATCTGTTCAAGGTTTACAGGTGAAGCGTTTCCGTTCAGTTTCCTCAACGACTCCCAGGCCGCTTCGCACGCAGGCAACTCGTAAGGAAGGCAACGTCCGGGCGCCGCTTCAACCCCCACACCGATGATGATGGCCAAAGGCTTCCATCCACCCTGCGGAAACTCGCCCGACCGGTTCAGGCGACCGAGCCGTTGGACGAGTGAGGCGAGAGGCGCGACCTCGGACCAGAGGATGGCACTGGATAGATCAACGCCGGCTTCAATGACCTGAGTTGCGATTACGATTTGCCCTTTCGGAAAAGCGGCGAGATCCGTGGATTTGAGCCGATTCATCTGTTCTTCACGCTCTGGCGGGCGAAAGCGGGAATGTAAGAGCAGCAGATCGCAACCGCTCGGCATCGCAGCAGCAATTGCTGCGTGGACGCTCATTGTCCGATCCACGGTGTTACAGATGATGAGCGTCCGAGCGGCGAGTTTCGAATTGTATGCGACAATGGCGAGCATCCGATCGTGGCGCGATAGAATCTCCGAAATGATCGATGAGGAGGGCTTCGATTCACTGAAGCTAAGCGTTGGCTGGAGTTCGATCTCTTTTACAGCAAAGCGACGCTGATGAAAGGGACCAGAGGACGCGGCCTTTTCCGAAGGGCCAAGGTCGAAGGCGAACTCCACTGGACGGATAGTTTGGCGCCACTCCCGAGTCTTGAGATGGTCCGCATTCGCGGTTGCAGACATATACCAAGTCACGGAACGGGCTTCGGGTATCGAACCGTAGCCGCGCGGCACAGAGTCCGAAGTATTCGACATCCTGAATGCCTCAAGTTGGCAAGCCGTGCTCAGCCCCGGCCCCATGAGTTGTGTCTCGTCCATTACCCACAGGCAATCATTGTTCAGCAACCCGAAGTGCATCGGCCAGCGGTAGCGGCTCATGCCGTAACCGCGATTCAAGGCCCGAGACAGGAGCATGTCTTGCGTGCCGATGAGGATGGCATCGCGTTCAGGGTAAATATCCCATGGATTTTCCTCCCGCTCCTCACCGCCCATGAGAATGTGAACGCGGATGCTTCCGATTCGCGGATTTTCTTTATCCAATTTCGCCAGCCATTCCCGCACATTGTCCCGCGTCTGCTCGACGAGGGTGCGCATCGGCAGGCAGAAAACGAGACGGCGCGGCCAGGTGGGGCGCTGTTCCTGAACGCGATTCCAGAGCCACGCCAGAACAACAGCCGCGGTTTTCCCGCAGCCGGTCGGGATGTTGATAAGGCGGGATTTGCATTCCGGGTCTTCGGCCAGCCGACGCTGGTAATCGAAGGGAGAACGGCCGCCCGTGGCCTTCTCGAAGAATTCCTTGTAGTTCGTCATGTCTGCTTGGGCGTTCGGGCGATGTTATGCGTCGCCAACCGGAATGCGAAGGGAAAAACCGACCTTGACGTGAGTTTGGAGGAGTGCGGCGTTTCATTTTTTCGGAGGATGCCACGCGGGCCCGACAAATACTGTC
This sequence comes from Spartobacteria bacterium, assembly GCA_021324825.1. GTDB lineage: Bacteria > Verrucomicrobiota > Verrucomicrobiia > Chthoniobacterales > Chthoniobacteraceae > JAJPII01. The sequence goes on from JAJPII010000012.1 coordinate 4,390, forward strand.
CTACCCCCGGCCAAAGCATTGCGAGTTTTGCGCTTCCCTTCCAAGCGCGCTTTTGCGTATTATCCCCGCTTCGCCATGGCGGAGCGGATAAGAGCCGGGAAGTCATTGTCGCGGAATCGCGGCCGGAAGGCGGATTCGGCGCCGTCACTGATTGACTCCGCGGTCGCCGCCGCGTTCGAAGCGCTCGATTCCACCCCTGCCGTTGATTTGCCAGGGGCAATCGCCCCGCAGTCTGATGCGGCTGATGAAAAGCCGCGATCCTTATTAGCGGGGCTCGTCCAAACGGCTCCCGCCGGCAAGCTGCCTCCCGCGCAGATCGAGCCTTCCGAGGAGTTGATTCCCGCCCGCATGCTGAATGAGTTCGTCTATTGCCCGCGGCTTTTCTACTATGAGCATGTCGAGGGCGTTTTCGTCGAGAATGCGGATACGTTGCGCGGCGCCGCGATTCACAGCCGTGTCGACCAAGGCTCCGGCGCCATGCCCGCTTCGGCTGTCGCCAAGGACGAAGTCGAGCAGGCGGATGCGAAGCCCGAGACCATTCATTCGCGCTCGGTTTCCTGCGGCTCCGAGCGCCTGGGTGTCATCGCAAAGATGGATCTGATCGAGAGCAGGCTGGCGGAGGATGCGGAGGCGGGCGATCTCTTCGCCCGGAGGGTGGTTTGTCCCGTGGACTACAAGGCCGGCTCGCCGCGCGAGGGCCCGGATGGAAATGAGCTTTGGGATACGGACAAGATGCAACTCGGCCTCCAATGCCTCATCCTCCGCGATAACGGCTGCCTTTGCGACGAAGGCATCATCTACTACCGGGGAACCAAACAGCGCGTGCCGCTCCCGGTCACCCCGGAGTTGGAGGCGTGGGTGCTGGAGAAAATCGCCGCCGCGCGCGAGACGATGAAAGGGCCGATCCCCGCGCCTTTGGTCGATTCCCCCAAATGCCCGCGTTGCTCGCTGGCAACCATCTGCCTGCCAGACGAGACGCGGCTGCTTGCGGAGGGGCTGGAGGGAGTAGGCGAACCGTTCGCCGCGCGCATCGGCGGCGATTCGGGACGTGCGGGGGCGCCGGCGCCACCCCGCCGGCTCATCGCCACGCGCGACGTGACCAAACCGTTCTATCTCAACACCCCGGGGCTTTACGTCGGCCGCAGCGGCGACGTCCTCCAGGTGAAAGACAAAAAGGAACTCGTCCAGGAGGTGCGAATAAACGATCTCAGCCACGTGGCATTATTTGGCAACATCCAGATCTCGACCCAAGCCGTACAGAACCTTTGCGAAAAGGAAATCCCCGTCACCTACTTCTCGATGGGCGGCTGGTTCTATGGAATCACGCGGGGCCACGGGCTCACGAACGTCTTCCTGCGCATGCAACAGTTCCGCCAAGCCGCGCTGCCCGAAGTCTGTCTCGACCTCGCCCGCCGGTTCATCTGTGGGAAAATTCGCAACCAACGGACGATGCTCATGCGCAACCATCTTCAACTCCCCGCGCCCATACCACTGAAGCTGAAATTCTCCGCCGAGACCGCGGAGAAAGCCGGGTCTCTGGAAACGCTGCTGGGACTGGAAGGAGCCGCAGCCGCGTTCTACTTCCAGGAATTCGGAGGCATGATCAAGATCGACAACGACGAGGAGCTTGCGGCCCCAGGCGCGGCGGAGAACGGGCGGACCAACTTCAAATTCGACTTCAATGGCCGCAACAGACGCCCCCCCGCGGATCCTGTGAACGCCCTCTTATCGCTGGCTTACAGCCTCCTGGCAAAAGACTGCGCACTTGCCGCCCTGGCGGTGGGCTTCGACCCGTATGTCGGGTTCTACCACCAGCCGCGGTTTGGACGGCCCGCGCTCGCGCTCGACCTCATGGAAGAGTTCCGCCCGTTGATCGCGGACTCCGCCGTCCTCACCGCCATCAACAATCGCATCCTCACCAAAAAAGACTTCGTCTCCGCGGGGCGCGCCGTGAACCTGAGCGCCGCCGGCAGACGCCAATTCTACGAAGTTTATGAGCAGAGAATGAACCATCTCATCAATCATCCCGTCTTTGACTACAAGGTCAGTTACCGCCGGGCGATCGAACTGCAATTCCGCCTGCTCTCGCGGGCGCTGACCGGAGAGATCCCGGCCTACGCGCCCTTTATGACGCGTTGATCGAGGCGCCGATTCGAATCTCAATGAGAACCACCTACATAGTTTCTTACGACGTATCCGACGAGAAACGGCTTCGAAAAGTATTCAAGACGTGCAAGAACTACGGCGACCACGTGCAATTTTCGGTATTTGAGTGCGACTTGAGCGCCATCGAGCTCGTCCGATTCGAGAGCGAACTCAGCGAAATCATCCACTGGGAGAAAGACCAGGTTCTCTTCATCTCCCTCGGCCCCGCCGAAACGCGGGGCGACCGCGTAGTGCGAGCGCTGGGACAACCCTACGTAAAGATGGATGCGGCATGCTATGTTGCATAACTCAAAAGCCCCGGCCTTGGATGCCGGGGATTGGTCCTTTGACATTTTGGAGCACGCGAGCGGCGAGGTGATGCTTAAAATGAGCCTCGCGCTCGCGAGCTTGAAATTACCAGGCGTCCCCAGCCAAACCCCCGTCGTTCGGCCGCTCGAAATGTTCAAGAATTCGACCCTTCGCCGCAACCTCTCGCAAAATGCCAACTTGGCTTCTGATGGCGTAGAGGTTACAAGAATGGCATTTCCGCGCATAACCGTGCGCGGTTCCGTTGAAGCAAGATGACGATTGACGATGAGGAACTTGCCCGCCAGATTTCCGCGCATAACCGTGCGCGGCTCCGTTGAAGCAACCTGGCTTGAGCAGGTGGTAAACAACTTTTTTCGTATTTCCGCGCATAACCGTGCGCGGCTCCGTTGAAGCAAGTTCGCGGGCGTCACGAGGGCCATGAGCGAGGCGAATTTCCGCGCATAACCGTGCGCGGCTCCGTTGAAGCCAGTTCGTCTTTGGCGGTCGTGAGGTCGGCGATCTCGACATTTCCGCGCATAACCGTGCGCGGCTCCGTTGAAGCCTCGATGCGGTGGTCAACGCGCCGAAAGACCTCTGGATTTCCGCGCATAACCGTGCGCGGCTCCGTTGAAGCCCGACACCCCGAGGGTGTATGGCAAGGAACCCGCACGATTTCCGCGCATAACCGTGCGCGGCTCCGTTGAAGCAGATCTGTGATGAAGTTGTAGTGTCGGATGCTGGAAGATTTCCGCGCATAACCGTGCGCGGCTCCGTTGAAGCTGCGTGTCCATGCGGGCGCCTTGCCCGAAGCAGGCATTTCCGCGCATAACCGTGCGCGGCTCCGTTGAAGCCGCGTGCGGACGCGGAAAGCCGACGGCAAGACCTACAAATTTCCGCGCATAACCGTGCGCGGCTCCGTTGAAGCATGCCAGCGCCAAGGGTGCGCCGAAGGTGCGCGTGGTATTTCCGCGCATAACCGTGCGCGGCTCCGTTGAAGCGCGCAGCACGGACGTAGAGGATGAACCTGGTGCGCAGCATTTCCGCGCATAACCGTGCGCGGCTCCGTTGAAGCGCCTTCACTTCCGCCAACACCAACCCCTTCAAAACCGATTTCCGCGCATAACCGTGCGCGGCTCCGTTGAAGCGTGATGCTGCACCGCTCGGCGAACGTGCGATCAGCACATTTCCGCGCATAACCGTGCGCGGCTCCGTTGAAGCAAAGCGTGTGGTTGCCGGTTTCGCGCGGCGGAGTTCGCATTTCCGCGCATAACCGTGCGCGGCTCCGTTGAAGCGCGTACTCGAAGATCGTCATCCCGGAGGTTCGCAATATTTCCGCGCATAACCGTGCGCGGCTCCGTTGAAGCAACTTGGCTTGGGCGGGTGGTAAACAACTTTTTTCGTATTTCCGCGCATAACCGTGCGCGGCTCCGTTGAAGCGAGATCGCTGCGGGTGGCACCAACAACCTCACCAGCATTTCCGCGCATAACCGTGCGCGGCTCCGTTGAAGCCGGAGTGGCGGGAACCGAGTTGTCGATGTCGATCTCATTTCCGCGCATAACCGTGCGCGGCTCCGTTGAAGCGAGGTTGCGGGCGCCAACGGAGCGCACGTCGGTGAGCTGTATTTCCGCGCATAACCGTGCGCGGCTCCGTTGAAGCGACGCGGCGCTGCGGCAGCGGTCGCTGTTCTCGGCGCATTTCCGCGCATAACCGTGCGCGGCTCCGTTGAAGCACTGGGGGCTAACGGCAGTATCCATGTGATCCCTGTGGATTTCCGCGCATAACCGTGCGCGGCTCCGTTGAAACTGGTTGTAGCCCCACATGTAGAGCACTCTGTCGTCCGATTTCCGCGCATAACCGTGCGCGGCTCCGTTGAAGCTCCGCAGCAGGGTCTTGAGCTTCGGCGTGCCCGTGCATTTCCGCGCATAACCGTGCGCGGCTCCGTTGAAGCTCGCTCATCCCTTCGCCTTCCTCGCAGCCTCGGGCGTGATTTCCGCGCATAACCGTGCGCGGCTCCGTTGAAGCCTTTCGGTTAGATTGCCAGCTTCCTTGCTCCCATCTGATTTCCGCGCATAACCGTGCGCGGCTCCGTTGAAGCCGGACGCAATATCCGCACAGATAATCCGTGCGGTCCGAATTTCCGCGCATAACCGTGCGCGGCTCCGTTGAAGCGAGCGCGACGACATGAGCAATAACATGCTCTGCTGGGATTTCCGCGCATAACCGTGCGCGGCTCCGTTGAAGCCATGACGAGCGCGCAATCGCCCCCGGTCTCGAAACATATTTCCGCGCATAACCGTGCGCGGCTCCGTTGAAGCTCGCAGGACGTCGTCCCACTTATGTGACTCGATCTGCCTATTTCCGCGCATAACCGTGCGCGGCTCCGTTGAAGCGCTCGGGATTTCGCACAGCTTTATCACCTGGGCTGCGATTTCCGCGCATAACCGTGCGCGGCTCCGTTGAAGCTTTCGCTCTGACTTCCTCCCAGGAGCTGAGGCGCCAGATTTCCGCGCATAACCGTGCGCGGCTCCGTTGAAGCGATATCGGTCAGGCCGGGCTGTTGTCCGATCTCGCGATTTCCGCGCATAACCGTGCGCGGCTCCGTTGAAGCGGGTTGCCTTCGCCGAGCGCTGTCTCCTCGGCCAGCATTTCCGCGCATAACCGTGCGCGGCTCCGTTGAAGCCCATCGCCTTCCATTCCGGCGAGTCCAGGGCCGCGTTATTTCCGCGCATAACCGTGCGCGGCTCCGTTGAAGCACTACCGCCATGCTGGCTTGCGTGGTTTCCGCGCGTTATTTCCGCGCATAACCGTGCGCGGCTCCGTTGAAGCCAGGACGTGACCGACGGCATCCGCGGCGAAGTCAGCATTTCCGCGCATAACCGTGCGCGGCTCCGTTGAAGCTCTTTGCCCGCTGGTCTCTCCACAGCGTAAATTCCACATTTCCGCGCATAACCGTGCGCGGCTCCGTTGAAGCTACTCATGATTTTTCCAGTCCTTTCAAATTGAAACCGAATTTCCGCGCATAACCGTGCGCGGCTCCGTTGAAGCCAGGCGCAATTCAGCCTGCTTGCGCCGGGCGTGCAGATTTCCGCGCATAACCGTGCGCGGCTCCGTTGAAGCGGGTATCGGACGAAACGGTTCCGGCCCGCCGACGTGGAATTTCCGCACATAACCGTGCGCCGCTCCGTTGAAGCCAATCGCAGTTGCTCCCTGAGCGCTTTCTGATATTGGATTTCCGGCCTCTTCGCTGTTTCAAGTGGGTGAAAGGGTAGGGAGGTTTAGTTCGAGTCGGCCGGCTTTGAGCAGCGCCATGAGACGGAAGTTACGGAATGAGCGAAAGCCGCGGGCCATGCGTTTGGCCAGTTGCAGGAGGCCGTTGATGGCTTCGATGACGCCGTTTGTGAGCCGTGTTTCCATGAAAACCACTATCCCCTCCCAATGCTCCATCACGCTGTCAGCCAGCCTGGCAAAGGGTTGGAGCCGGGCGCGTCGGGCGCGGGTCACCCACCACCGCAGCGCGGCGGGGTCTTCATCGGCCAGCACGTCCTGCAAGCTCTCCCGCAGCATCATCGCCCTGCCCAGCTTCGGGTATTGGTTGCAGAGCCGCTGCCGTAGCGCCAGTTGTTCCTGCGAGCGCGTCCAACTGTTCCGCGCAAGGCCCAGAGTCCGCCTGCAAGCTGCGCGCCTTCATGCCGCAACTCCTTTCGCACATCGTCCAGGGCTTTGCCGGCCATCTGCATGAGATGAAAGCGGTCAAAGACAATGCGCCCCTTGGCAGGTGTTCGCGCACTCCTTTGCGGTAGGCCGGGCTCATATCCATGGAGACCAGTTCGATCTGCTCGGGCACTCCGTCATGGGCCCGCAGTTCCTCCACGAAGGCGGCCAGCGCAGCCCTTTCGCGGCCTTCGGCCATGAAAGGCAGCTCGCGGGTGTCCGCGTCCACTATGCTGGTGATGTATTTATGTCCCCGCCGGGCGCTGGTCTCATCGAGCATGATGCGCCGCACTTTTGACCAATCCCGAAGGCGCTGAGCCTCTTCCACATAATGAGCCACTATGCGCCAAAGCCGCGTGTCCTCTTCGCCCAAGAGCCGGCCGGCTTCCACCACCGGCATCTCACCGCAAAGCAGCATCTTCCACGCTTCGAACATCAGGTGAATCCGCTGCCTTTGCCGAGCCCACGGCACTTCCACCCTGGAGTACGGCCCCATCCGGTGTTTTAACCCGCGGCACCCGCGCCACCAACTCCGTCTGATACTGGAAAAAGTCCAGATGCCGCCGCTTCTTTTCCACCGTGTCATGCACCGCACAAAGCAGTTGATGCTCCGCGGCGCCAGGCGCGCAGAATTTGCTGCCGGTCTTAAAATCCAGCTTCAGCGTCAAGCGCCGCGCCTGCTGATCAAGCTGGCAATCGGTCACTTTCCATTCCGCTGTCAATTGCAAGGCGAGGGTGAAGAGGTCTTTGGCATCCATCCTCCCACTTTGCCCTCAAACACCCCGCAGGCCAATCCAATCCCCACCGCAGATGCCCATGTTCCCCCTGGAGGAGGGGTTCGGGGAACCGTGGTTCCCTGATCCTTCATTGGCTCGCGAAGCGACCATTACCCACTCGAAATAGCGAGGAGCCAAAAAAAAGGGCCAGCAGTCCAAATGCATACCCGAGTCTTTCGACCCTGATCGCGGTCCTGCTGGCAATCTCACCATTCACCCCGGTGAGAGCAAAGTCAACACCCCACGTGAGCCTTACTATTTCCTTTACGCTGCGGGACGACGTGACGCCGTTCGTCCACCGGGTGCGGACGGATATTCGCCCCAACCGCACCATGCACCGCTATATGGCGGACGAGGCGCGGGCTGAGGTGCGCTCGAATTTCGCGATCCTCGCGGGGGAGGAGCACAACGCCATGGGCGCGCCTTCCTCGGGGTTCTGGCAGCGGATGATCGACGGGACCGTGGCGCTCTCGACGGAGGAAGCCGCCATCGTGCGGATGCCTCGGGAGATCGCTCAGCGGTTCTACGGCGGTCCGATCTCGCCCATCGCGGGCAAATATCTGGCGATCCCCGCGCGGACGGAGGCTTACAACAAGTCGCCGCGGCAGTTCGACGATCTTCGATTCGTGCCGCTCGGGCCCGGCCGCGGGATGCTCGTGCAGCGGGCGCAGACGCAACTGACGCCGTTCAAGTCCGGGAAGCGGAAGGGGCAGATCAAGAGCGTCGAGGAGACGGGCGGCGGCGTGTTTTACTGGCTGGTCTCCGGCGTCACGCAGCGGCCCAATCCGCGCGTTCTGCCCGCCAATGAAGTCCTGGGCGCGGCGGCGCTCCGGGGCTTTGGAACCTACCTGCAAACTCTCGTATGAGCCCGCTCGAAATCTTCCAGCGCGATCTCGAAGGGCGCATCAAGGCCGCGGAGTATTTCACGGACAAGCCGGTGTTCGTTTACCGACCGCGCGAAAAGGAAGGGTTCGCCGCTCTGGACTCGAAGATCAACGCGGCGCTCGGGTCGATGGTGACGCAAGGGGGGCATTCGGGGATCGCGCTCTCTGTGTTCATGCCGGTGTCGGACATCCCGGAAGCGGACCCTTACGAGCCGGTGTTCGAGGTGAGCGGGATCGTGCGCGTCGCCGAGAATATCATCCAAAACATGAGCGCCGGCGGGACGCAGGCGAGCGCGGAGGACGTGGGTCTGCACGTCATCCTGCTGCTGCGCAATTTCACGGCGTTCGGGCTGTATAACACGGTCGCCTGCGCGAAGGACGCGATGACGCCGCGCGGGGCGCTCGCGGACAACCCGAACGTGCTGACGGCCTGTATTACCCGTGGCTCTACTTGCAGGCTGATTATGCATCCGCCAATGGAGGTGAATACGGCACCTACAATTCCGGCAAGACGATACAATTCGACGGGATTCCTCTGCGCATTGGCGGGTCGCAAGCGGGCGATGGGTCCGATCTCGTTCTGGGGATGTTATCGCTCACGAATTTTGGGAATACCGCGATGACGCTGGCAACGCCCCGATTTTCGACTCAACCACAGGAGACTACATCGGATAACCCCCACAAACCATGGCACTACTCGACAGTAAACTACCCGTGCTGAAGGTCATCGACCGGATGCACTCACGGAATCTCCGTAATGACCGATTCAAACCGCCCGCGGGCGACTTCAGTTCGGCAAGCGCATCGACAATCATCTCGAAGATGTCGTCCGCCCGATTGAGGAGAAATCGCTGGATCGTGTAGCCGCAGAGCTAAAAGGCAAACCGTGTGTGTTGAAGGTATAGCTGCGGACTGCCTTGTCGCGCTCGCCGGTCACTGGCTCGTCGCTTCCCCGCATTTTTCCCACCGACAAGTCGTGCTTGCATGGAATCCATGCACGCTTCGGCTGCGCGATGCCGCTGAGCAACTCTGCAGGTCTCACCGAGAATCTCCAATTCTAATTTGGAGGATCCTTTTCGGCTTCGGAATGGTAGCCCGTGAGGATTATGCCCCCCCCGACTCCTGAGTGTAGGTCAGGCGCGTTGCTATTACACCGACGGGCACGTTTCGATGTCTGTTTCGAAACTGGCTCCCGAGCGTGGCTCCGCATCACAGATGAGCGAAGCGAGACAGACTGTGCGAAGCACAGCCCGAAGGGTGAGCGTGGCGAATCGATCTCCTGGTTCAAAGACAGGCATCCTGCTGTTGGACGATTCGGGATTTTACTGGTGCGCCGGGACGGTTCCGCTCCGTTTGCCTCGTCAGTGTCGGTGAGGCGATCTGCTATTGATCTAGACTAGACTAGCGGCGCTTGGCGCCGCAGCCCGGATTTGCATCGGGACTCTCCGCGCTTTGGACGCGGCGCCGTCTGAGGCGGCTGTGCCAGCCGCCTAATAAAACGCGGAACCGCATGGCGCTTTGGCATTGCTTCCCGCCCCAGGCGGCTGGCACAGTCGCCTCTACAACCCTTCTGCGTTCCATGCGAATTCACGCTATATGTTTCCACCACAGGTTTCAAAAGGTTCGAATTCCCCCTCAATGCGTTTCTATTACCATGCACTTACGCATCTATATGTTGGTAAACCTTAGTATAATACGCGCCAACGAGGCGGAGAGTCGGCGCCGAGGCGGCGGAAGGGAATAGGAGGTTGGCGGATGGGCGAGCATCCTATCAGTGTGGTCTCGGCCAGGAGATTTTTTGTTATTGCGGCGATTCTGCTGGCGCTGGGCGTGGTCGTGGTGATCCGGCATGGCGTCAGGAAGAGGAGGAGTGTTGTTGTGAGGGAGCGCGTTGCCGATGTCTTTCGGGGCAAATTTCGCTGTACGCTGTATTACACGCCTCGCGAGGCCGGATTTACGGCAGGCGACGGGTTCGATGTGACGCCGGAAACGCGGGTGGGCTTGAAGGGCGGGAGGTTTCCCAAGGACTTTCTGCTCGCGGTGGAAAAGGAGGGCTTCGGTTTGCTCGACAAGCCGTATAACGGGAAGCGGTATATCCGGTATTACGGCGGTTCATGGGGGTTCGCGGAGCAGCCGCTGGACACCAGGCAACGGCCGCTGGTGGCGAAATCCTCCTGCGCGGTTTCGGGGAAGCAAAAGTTCCTCGCGCTGGAATCCAGGTTGCAGATCACCGCGGCGAATGCGCCTCGCGACTTCGAGCAACTGAGGTGGAGGGTGGCCGATACGGGGGGCGGACTGGAGGAAACGCAGATCGACCTCTATTGGGGGGAGGATGATCCGCTCGGGCCGAAAAAGAGGATGTCGCACCCAAGGAGCGCGCCTTTCGATCTCGCGGAGACGACGGTCAGCGTCTTGCGGTGATCGTTATTCCTCGAATTTCAGGTTGCCTCCGAGGCGCATCGGTTTGCCAGCGGGCATCTGGATCAAGGCGAGGAGCTGGCGGCATTCCACGATCAACGCGCCGTCGTCGGGGCGTTTGATGTGGAAGGCGCACCAGAAGCGGGCGCGTTCCACTTTGTCGACCCAGCCTTCCACGACGAGTTTGTCGGGGAAGCGCGCGGGGCGGCGGTAGTCGATCTCCGTGCGGGCTACGACGGGGTATTGCTGGCTTACCGCCATTTCGGCGAGGCCCATCCCGAGTTTCTCGGCGAGGAGGGTTCGGGCCGTCTCGATGAAACGGAGGTAGGCGATGTTGTTCACGACGCCCGCCAGGTCGGTGTCGAAGAACATGACCTGGATTTCGATCCGGATGCGCGTGGGATGGGTCATTGGTCGATTTTTAATCCGGCGGTTGCGGCCAGGCGAATCAATTGCGCGGGGGTTATATGGACCACGTCGCCGCTTTGTTCCGGGGTGGGCTGCCATGCGGCGGGGGGGAGCGCGGAGACGAAGTCGAGTTTTTTGACAAGGATGGCGGCGTGCCAGCCGGGCTTGGAGAGGTCGAGCTTCGCGGGTTTGTAATTCGGGCGGATCCAGAGGCGCGCGGACCAGTCCTGCACCTTCAGGCCCGCGGCCAGTTGGGGCAGGAGGGTGACGTCGAGGATGGTGCAGGTTTCGCCGTCCACGGCTTCGTCGCCGGCGTCGCGCACCTGGAAGACGATGGGGAGGAAGACGAGCTGTTTCTGCGGGATCGGCAGGACGATGTTGTTCAAGACGTAGTTCGCCTGTTCGTCGGCGGGCGGTTCGGAGTTGAGCATCGCCGCGATTTGCGCGCCGGGGCAGGCCCAGAGGTCTTTTCCGTTCCGGCAGGCGGTGATCTGCCGGCCAAGGATGGGGCCGCCGCTGACGAGGAGTTTATCCGGCGTCTGGAGGGCAAGGCGGAAGGCTGCTCCGGGTGGTACGGCGCCGTTGCCGGTCATCTCGGCCACGGCGAGGTCGGCGAGGACGGCTCGATGGATGACGCCGCTCTCGCGGGCGAAGAGTTTCTCAAAGGGGATGAGCGCCTTGGACAGGACATCGTAGGGGTTCTCACGCGCGGAAAGCGCCGCGGAGGAAAGGAGGAGGCACGCGCAGGCCAGGCGGAGGACGCTCAAGGGAAGTTTGCGTTTGGTGCGAACCACATTATTACTAGTCTCTTGATCCTGGGTAACCAAACACCGTTTCGCGCATGACGCCACTGAGTTTTCCCATGCTCCTCGCGGCAAGCGGTCTTGTCTTCGCGTTCCATGAATCGACGCTGGCGGGGAAGATGGTTCTCGTGGCGCTGTTTCTCGGCTCGATTTTCAGTTGGTCGGTGATGATAACGAAGATTCGGGTAATCCAGCTCGCGAAGAAGCAGTCGCGGGTTTTCCTGGAGCGGTTCCGCGCGGACAGGCAGCCGCTGCGCCTTTACGAGAGCCAGTTGCGGTTTAGCGGCACGCCGATTTTCAGCGTTTACAAGGCGGGCTGCCGGGAGTTGACCTTCCACCTGCTCGGTTCGCACGAGGTGGATGAGACGTTCCGCGCCAGGCTTGAGGACGCGCGCAAGATCCTCCCCGCGCAGATGAAGGCGGTGAACACCGTCATGGAGCGCGCGGTGGGCGAGAGCGCGTTGAAACTGGAGTCGCAGATGATCCTCCTGGCGACGGCGGTGAGCGGCGCGCCGTTCCTGGGATTGCTCGGCACGGTCTGGGGGGTTATGGACACCTTCGGCGGCATCGCGACCGCCGGTTCCGCGAACCTCGCGGCGATGGCGCCCGGCGTTTCCGCTTCGCTCATCACGACGGTCACGGGGCTGCTCGTGGCGATCCCCGCCATGTTCGGCTACAACTTCCTCGTCACGAGCATCCGCGGCATCATCCTGGAGATGGATAACTTCGCCGCGGAACTCGCTTCGGATTTCGAACACAAATACGTCGACCATGGCGTGCGCCCGGCGCTCGCCCGGCGCTGAAGGGGATGAGGCGCTATTCCAAGAAGGAAGGTTTTTCGACGCTCTCGGAGATCAATGTCACTCCGCTGCTCGACCTCGCCTTCGTCCTGCTCATCATTTTCATGATAACGACGCCGCTCATGGACAAGAGCGTCGACCTGGTCATCCCCACCAGCGAAGCGGCGAAGAACGCGGTGAATCCGGACCTTGTCCAAACGGTGTCGGTCAATCGCGAGGACGTCGTCAAGCTGAACGGCGAACAAGTCACCCTGGATCAGCTCGAGGCGAAGCTCGTCGCCATGCAGCGGGCGAATGCGGGCGTCGCCGTCGTCATCCGGTCGCACAAGGAATTGCCCGTCCAGAAGCTGGTCGATGTGATGAACGCGCTGGAACGGGCGCGCATCACGAAGGTCGGCGTGGTGACGAATCCCGACGCCGAGTGACCCGCGATGGACGGTTCCTTTAGGAGAAACCTGCTCCTGGTGGCCGGAGCGCACCTTTTGGCGGTGGCCTTGTTCTTCCTGTTTGAAAAGCGCGAGCCGCACAAGCGCGAGGATGTGATGTGGATGGACGAGGGCGGCGCGGCAGCCGCAGCCGCCGCGAGCGCCCCCGAACAGGCGCGGAGCGAGGAGACGCCCGAGCCAACGCCCATGGAATCGCCATCCATGCAGAGCCCGGCGCCGAGCGAGATCGTCCTGCCGGGCGCCTCGCCGCCGGCCACGCCCACTCCGGCGCCGACCCCCACGCCAAAGGCGACTCCGAAGCCGACTCCAAAACCCTCGCCGAAGCCGAGTCCAAAACCGAAGCCCTCGCCAACGGCAAAACCGAAAAGGAAGCCCACGCCGCGCGCTTCCCCGAAGCCGAGCGCGAAAAAGAGACCTTCGCCGAAACCGAAACCCTCCGCTTCCGAGGACGATGGCGGGGGCGATGACGACACAGGCGCAACGCCCGCCAAAACGACGGCGAAGACCGGCAAGAAACCCGGGACTTCCAGCGAGGGAACGGGCGCCGGCAAACCGGGCGGGCATGCGGGCGGCGGGAGCATGGCGACGGATTTCGGCTGGTATATCGCGATGATCCACGACCGTTTCTACAGCCAGTGGGAGCAGCCGCAATCCATCGTTAATTCGAATGAAAAATTCTCCGCCCTCGTCAAAATCCGCATTGAAAAAGACGGCAGGGTTTCGGACGTTAGCCTCGCCAAATCCTCCGGCAACACGATAATGGATGACTCCGTGATGGCCGCCGCCCGGCGCGTGACGCAGATCGAAGCGCTGCCGCAGGGCCTCGGGGATGACTTCTACGAAATAAAAATCAACTTCGAACTGACCCAGAGCCAATGAAGCCCCTTATCTTGCGATTCGCCGTCCTGGCAGGCTGCCTTTTTGCATCCGCTCTCTTTGCCGCCGAGCCGCCGATCATCACGATTTCCAAGAACGATACGCTGAGCCTCGCCGTGCAGCCGCTTGCCGGGCCGGACGGCGCAGCGGCCACCCGCCTGTTGCAGAGCGATCTCGCCCTCAGCGGCTATTTCAGCTTCGCGCCGACAACGGGCGCCGCGTTCATAGCGGGCGGCGATTCCTCGGGCGGCGGGCTGGATGGCAGGGTGACGGACCATTCCGGCAAGGTCGTCGTCGCCAGATCGTACAGCGGTTCGGCGCGCGACAAGGTGCATGCGTTCGCGGATGACATCATCGAAACGCTCACGGGCAATCGCGGCTTCTTGCAGGGGAAGGTCGCGTTCGTCGCCACCGCCTCCGGCAGGAAGGAAATTTATATCGCGGACGCCGACGGTTCGAACCGCTTCCAGTTGACCCGCGACAACGCCATCAGCGTCGGCCCGCGGCTCAGCCCGGATGGGCGGGAACTGGTCTACACCGGCTACCAGAGCGGCTACGCGGATGTTTATAAGATCGAACTCGGCAACGGCTCGCGGCAGCGCATCATGAAGTTCCCCGGCACGAACACGGGCGCGGTCTTTTCGCCCGACGGGCGGCGGCTCGCCGTCACCCTGAGCAAGGACGGGCAGACGGAAATCTACGTCACCGGCGCGGACGGCGGCGGCGCGCGCCGCCTCACCCGCACGCCCGGCGTCAAGTCGTGCCCGACGTGGTCGCCGGACGGCGGGGAGATCGTCTACTCCGCGCAGGAGGGCGGCTCGCCGCACCTCTATCGCGTCTCGGCGGAAGGGGGCGGCGCGCGGGAGATTCCGACCAACCAAGGCTATTGCACGGAGCCGAACTGGTCGCCCGACGGAAAGAAGATCGCGTTCAACGTCCGCGAAGGCGGGGCTTTCCAGATCGCCGTCCTCGATCTCGGCAACGGGTCCTCGCGGGTCGTCACCTCCGGCGGCGACGCCGAAGCCCCGTATTGGGCCGCGGATTCGCGGCATCTGGTCTACGCGCAAAGCGGCGGGCTTTACATGCTCGACGCCCAGACCGGCAGAAAGACAAAACTCATCGACGGCCTCGGGAAAATTTCCGAGCCGAGTATTTCTCGCTAATCCTCAACCTGTATGCTCAGCTTCTTCTTATGAACGTCAAATTCTCCGTCGTCCTGGCCCTCGCGGCCGCATTAACCCTGGGCGCTTGCGCGAATAAGAAGGGCCAGAACTACACCGGCGTGGAAGGCGACACCGTCAACGGCACGCCGCTTCCCGACCGGCCCGAGGGCGGCGCCTCCTTCATGAGCAACAGCGTGGACAAGAGCCGCTTCCAACCCGTCCACTTCGCGTTCGACAGCTTTGCCGTCGAGCAAAGCGACGAAGCCGCCCTTGGCGAAGTCGCGGGCTTTCTCAAGAGCGAGGGGAAGACGGTCATCATAGCCGGGTTCACCGATGAACGCGGCACGCCCGAGTACAACCGCGGCCTCGGCGAACGGCGGGCGCTGGCCGTGCGGCAGTACCTCATCGCGCAGGGCGCGCCCGGCGGGAAGATTCAGACGGTCAGTTTCGGCGCGGAGATGCCGGCTGATTCCGCCTCGAACGAAGAGGCCTGGGCCAAGAACCGCCGCGCGGAATTCGGAGTCGTTCGGTGATACCTTGATAGGAAACGGGTTCGGACGACCGAGGACGATTGCACACCTGACAAAGAGGGGCCGGGGGCGCGTTGGTCGTCCAAGGGACGCGTGTGCCTGTGCGAACGCTGCTCGCCAGCCTGGCGGAAGGCGCGACCGAGCCCGAGCTACTGGCGGATTTTCCCGCGCAAGACCTCGATTTTTCCGACTTGCGCCAATTCCGGCCGGGAACGCATCACGGGATGTTGCTCGTGCGCATGGACGCGCTGCTTCAAGGTGTTGAGCAGGCGCAAATTGCGGGTGGTGCGGCCCGTGGCCGGTTGATCGCGGCTGCCTCACCATTTAAAACGGATTCAGAATATGCATTGGACAAATTTCTCGGGCGTCTCGAAAATGGGGGCACGGAATGCCCATCGTCGCAAGCTACTGCACGACGTTTCTCAAGCCGGAGATGCTCCACATCCACCGGCAGGTCACCGGGCTGCAAAGATACCAGACCTTCGTCCTGACGAAGGAGCGCCAGAACGCGGAGAAATTCCCGTTCCCGGACATCGAAATCATCCCGAAGGCGCGCAAAAATTTTCTCAAGCGGTTTTATCTTAAGTACATCCGCCGCCTGCCGGCGGTGTATTACCGCGGCGAGTTGCAGGTCCTCATCAAGATATTTCGGCGCCGCCCCGCCGATCTCATGCACGTCTATTTCGGGCATACGGGCGTCCATCTTCTCCCCTTCATCAAGGAATGGGAAAAGCCGGCGGTGGTCTCCTTTCACGGAGCGGACATCATGCCGCGGCCCGAGCAGGCCGGTTACGACGCCCAGTTTCATGAGCTGCTCCAGGTCGTTCCGCTCGTCCTGGCCCGCTCGCATTCCTTGTGCGCGCGCCTGAAGGAACTCGGCTGCCCGCCGGAAAAGATACGGCTGAACCGCACCGGCGTGCCGCTGGAGGATTACCCCTTCAAACAGCGGCCCATGCCCGCGGACGGCGCGTGGCGCTTCGTCCAGGCATGCCGCCTCATCCCGAAAAAAGGCCTGGCCACGGCGTTGCGCGCCTTTGCGAGCTTCCACCGGGACAACCCGAAAGCCCGGTTTGTCATCGCGGGCGAAGGCCCGATGCGCGGCGAAATGGAGGAGCTGGCAAACGCGCTCGGCGTCGGCGCAGCGGTGGAGTTCGCCGGGTTTCTTTCGCAGGCGGGGTTGCGGGACTTGTATGAGCGCTCGCAGATATTCCTGCACCCGAGCGAGACGACCGAGGATCAAAACCAGGAAGGCGTGCCGAACTCCATGCTGGAAGCGATGTCCACCGGCCTCCCGGTGCTCGCCACGCGGCACGGCGGCATCCCGGAAGCGGTCGCCGATGAAAAGACGGGCTACCTCGTCCCCGAGCGGGACCACGAGGCGCTACACCGCGCGATGCTCCGCATGACGGAGGCTCCCGACTATCTTTACATCATGGGGCAGGCGGCCTCGCAGTCCGTCAGCGCGGAATTCGAACGGGCGAAGCAGATCGAGAAGCTCGAGTCCTATTACGACGAAGCGGCGGGGATGTGAACACGTTCGCGTATCTCTTCGAGCGGTTCCCCTCCTTCAACCAGACGTTTTGTTCCCGCGAAGTCGAGGAGATGATCCGGCAGGGGATGAATCCGCTGGTCGTCTCGATCCGCTCCGAAAAGGAAGGGACCGGGCATGATTATCCCGCCGAATTCGCGCGCGCCGTCCACCATCTGCCTTCGCCCGAGGAGATGGAGTCCGAAGCGAAAAAGCTGCGCGAGGAACGCCGCCTTCCCGGCCCGATGGGGCGCGCGCTTGGCCGCTGGGGCGCTCGGGGCGACAAGATGCGCGTCTATGAAGCGGCGAACCTGGGCCCCCTGCTTAAGGCGAGAGGCGTCCGGCACGTGCACGCGCACTTCGCGGGCATCGCCGCGCGAACGGCTTACTGGCTCAACAGGTTTTACGGGATCGGCTACAGTTTCACCGGCCACGCGAATGACATCTTCCGCGAGACGGATTTCCCCGTATCGCTCGCGAACCTCGTCGAGGACGCCCGTTTTGTGGCGACCGCGAGCGACTTCAGCCGCGACTGGCTGGCGCAAAAATTCCCGCGGCAGGCGAAGAAGATATTCGGCGTGTACAACGGCATCCACGTCGGGAAATTCGCGAGCACGGCGTCCCGTGCGGGCGGGGGCATCCTGACCGTCGGCCGCTATGTGGAGAAGAAGGGCTTCGCGCACTTGATCGAAGCGTGCCGCATCCTGAAAGAACGCGGCGTCCCGTTCCATTGCGACATCGTGGGCGAAGGGCCTCTGCAGGAGAGCCTCGCCGCGCAGATCGACGCCGCCGGCCTCGCGGGCCGGGTCGTGCTGGCCGGGCCGCGCTCGCAGGCGGAGCTTCTGCCGCTCTACGCCGCATCCGGCCTCTTCGTCCTGCCGTGCGTGCGCGAGGCGGGCGGCGGCATGGACAACCTGCCCACCGTCATCATGGAAGCCATGGCCGCGGGGCTGCCCGTCATCTCCACTCCCATCGCGGGCGTTCCCGAGATGATCGTCGAAGGCCGCACCGGCTGGGTCGTCCCCGAGAAAGACCCCGCCGCGCTCGCCGGCGCGATCGCCCGCGCGCTTTCGACGCCGGACCTCGCGGCAACCTGCGGGGAACAAGGCCGATTGCGAGCCGCCGAGTTGTTTTCGATTGAAACCACCGCGCGCCGGTTGAAGCATCTGCTCGTCCGCTTAGGCGACGTCCGTCCCGGTTCCGACGCGCTGAAACAGGACGCGCTCTTGAAGAAGCGCCTTTTTCGTCGACCTGCGATCCTCCTTCATGCCAGCGGCCTGGCCGGGCTTTGATTTCGCGCGGAAACGGGAGTAGACTCCCTCATGAAACGCGGCGCGTTCATAGCGTGGGCGGCGTTCCTTTTCGCCCCTCTTGCTTTGGCGGGGCCGGGTTACACAGTTTCGGGACAGGTTTATGTCACAAACGGCCAGAGCGTGGTGGAAAGATCGGTTACGGCGGGCTATCCCAAAGTCACGGGCGGAGTCCAATATGGGCTTTACGCGCCGCGAACGGTGATTGTAACCGCCCCGGCGCGAAGCAATCGCGTCACCGCTTTGAAAGACGCGGCGGTCCCCGCCGCGACAACGCACCTTGCCGACGCCCAGATCAATGCAGAGCTGGCCAAGTTTGGCGCATCTTCAACCGCGGTGCGGAGAGATCCCGTGGCCGCCAGGCCGATTCTTTCGGCGGCCGCCCGGACGTTTGCCGTGAACGATCCTCCGGTGCGGGCGAAGACCTTCCTGCCGGGGTTGCACGGCGCCAGGGCGGTCGCGGATTTCCGGCATTTCCGGCGGCATTTTTTCTGGGATGGCGGGCATGTGCTGATCATCGGCGACGACGATCTCCTCGCGCTCGACGGGGCGCCTCCGGGCGATACGTTCGACGGCTCGGTGGTCGCGCAAGTGCAGCAGGCGTTGCACGCGCAAGGTTACTATGACGGCCCAATCGACGGGGCGCTCGATCTCGGGCTGCGCCGCGCCATCGGCGATTACCAGTTCGACCACAAGCTCGTCGTCAGCGGCGTCATCGACGAGGCGCTGCTCGGTTCGCTCGGCCTGCTGGACGGCGCGGCCTTGATGAATTAAAGCGTGGAAAGTATCGCCCGCGGACTGTATCTGGTAGGCGCATGAAAATCATCGTCGCGTATTCGGGCGGGCTGGATACTTCCGTCCTCCTGAGCTGGCTGAAGGATGCGTATTCCGCCGAGGTCATCGCCTTTTGCGCGGACGTGGGCCAGGAGGAGGAACTCGACGGCCTCGAAGCGAAGGCGCTCAACACCGGCGCGTCGAGGTGTTACATCGAGGATTTGCGGGAGGAGTTCGCCCGGGACTTCATCTTCCCGATGTTCCAGGCGAACGCTCTTTACGAGAACCAGTATTACCTCGGCACCAGCATCGCCCGCCCGCTCATCGCCAAGCGGATGGTCGAGATAGCCCGCGAGGAAAAGGCGGACGCGGTGGCCCACGGCGCCACGGGCAAGGGCAACGACCAGGTTCGCTTCGAATTGACGGCGGCGGCGCTGGCGCCGGAACTGGAGGTCATCGCGCCGTGGCGGCAGGAGCGGTTCCGCAGCCAGTTCCCGGGCCGCGCGGAGATGATCGCGTTCGCGGAGAAGAACAACATCCCCGTCACCGCCTCGGCGAAGAAGCCGTATTCGATGGATCGCAACCTCCTGCACATAAGTTTCGAGAGCGGCATCCTGGAAGACCCGTGGTTTGACGCGAGCGGCGAAAAGACGCGCGGCATGTACATCCTGAGCGTCTCGCCCGAGGAAGCGCCGGACAAGGCCGAGCACGTCGAGCTTCTTTTCGAGAAGGGCGACTGCGTCGGCGTCGGCTGCAACGACGTGGAGCATCTCCTGAAGGAACTCCGCTTCGACGGCGAGCCGGAATACCGGGAGAATCATGCGCTGTTAAGTCCGCTCTGGGTCATGAAGGTTCTGAACAAGCTCGGCGGCAGGCACGGCGTGGGGCGCGTCGATTTGGTGGAGAACCGTTTTGTCGGAATGAAGAGCCGCGGGGTTTACGAGACGCCCGGCGGGGCGATCCTCCTGTTCGGCCATCGCCAGGTCGAGTCGCTGACGATGGACCGCGAGGTCATGCATCTGCGCGATTCCCTGACCCCGCGCTATGCGACGCTGGTTTACAACGGCTTCTGGTTCGCGCCGGAACGCGAGGCGTTGCAGGCGTTCATAACGGAGACGCAGAAGAATGTGACAGGCGTTGTGCGTTTGAAACTTTACAAGGGGAACATCATCACCGCGGGGCGGAAGAGTCCGGTCAGCCTGTACAATCCGCACATCGCCACGATGGAGGCCGACCCGACCCAGGCCTATAATCAATCCGACGCCACCGGGTTCATACGCCTGAACGCGCTGCGCCTGAAGGTCGCCGCTCGGGTGACCGCCAGTTGACCATCCCCCGCCCCCGCCGATGTTAGGAGAGAAGCCATGAGCGACAAGACCATCGACCCCGTCGTCCCCGTCGAGGGGCGGCACGTGCTCCATCTTTTTTACAAGATCGAGTATTCCCTGTGGCAGCTTTTCACCCGCGACGAGCAACTCAAGGCGAAGACGAATCTCTCGACCCTCGTCCAGGAAATACGGGCCGCGCCTTCCACGCAGCTCATCCTGTTAAGCATCGTCTCGCCGAAGGCCGATCTCGGGTTCATGCTCCTGACGCCGGACTTGCAAATGGCCAACCAGTTCGAAAAACGGCTGACCCAGGCGCTCGGCCCGGATGTTTGCACCTCCGTTTTCAGCTATCTCTCGATGACCGAGCGGAGCGAATACACGACCAATGAAGCCGACTTCGCCGCGACGTTGCGCGAGGAGACCGGGCCCGGCACGGTCGAATACGAGACGGCGCTGGCCGACTACCGCAAGCGCAACGCGAAATATCTTCAGGACAGGCTCTACCCGAATCTCCCCGCGTGGCCGGTCGTCTGTTTTTACCCGATGAGCAAGCGCCGCAACGCCGGGCAGAACTGGTACGCCCTCCCGTTCGAGGAGCGCAAACGCCTCATGGGCGGGCACGCGCGCGTGGGCCGGAAATGGCACGGGAAAATCCTTCAACTCATCACCGGATCGACCGGCCTCGACGACGGCGAGTGGGGGGTTACGCTCTTCGCCCACGACACCTACGATATAAAAGGGATCGTGTATGAGATGCGCTTCGACCCCGTGAGCGCGGAGTACGCCGACTTCGGGGAGTTTTACATCGGCCTTCAACTTCCATTGGATGAACTCTTCCGCCGCCTGCAACTCTAGGGCTGAAAAGGCGCAACGCCTCCGGGCCTGCCTGGAAGCGGGCGCGCCGTTGCTTGTCGCCTACTCGGGCGGGGTGGATAGCGCCTACCTGCTGGCCGCCGCGCACCGCATTTTGGGGTCGCGGATGCTCGGGGTCATCGCCGACAGCCCCAGCCTGCCAAGGCAGGCGCTGGAGGATGCGCTTGCGCTGGCGCGCGGCATCTCCGCCCCGGTCGAGGTCGTCCGCACGCGGGAAATGCAGGACCCCAACTACGTCGGCAACCCCGTGAACCGTTGCTATTTTTGCAAGGCGGAGCTCTTCGCGCGGCTGGACGCGCTCGCCAGGGAGCGCGGGTTCGCGGCAATCGCGTACGGCGAGAACGCGGATGACGCCGCCCGGTTCCGCCCGGGTCGCAAGGCGGCGGGCGAGTTTTCCGTGCTCGCGCCGCTCAAGGACGCCGGTCTCACGAAAGACGACATCCGCGCGCTCTCGCGCGAACTCGGCCTGCCCACCGCGGACGCTCCCGCCCAGCCGTGCCTCAGTTCGCGCATCCCGCACGGCACGCCCGTGACGGCGGAGGCGCTCGCGCTGGTGGAACGCGGCGAGGCCTTTGTGCGCGGCCTGGGGTTCCGGGTCTTTCGCGTGCGTTATTCCGGGCAACGCGGCGCGCGGGTGCAGATCGCGCCCGCGGAGATGGGGCGCCTCCCGGAAGCCGCGATCGCGTCCGGGCTGCTGGCGGCGGGTTTTTCTTCGGTGGAAATCGATCCCGCGGGTTACCGGTCTCCCGCGTGACGGGGCGGAAATCGAAGCGGGGTTCCGACGTTCCGCCCGCGCTCAAGGCCCATTTCGCGGCTCACAACCGGCATGTGATCTACATGGCGCTCGCCGCGCTTCTCGGCGCGCTCGCGTTCTGGGCGCTGCTCTACGGCCTCCTTTACGGCGCCACCCTGTTTTTCTCGACCATCGTGGAAGGCTTCGGCGCTCGGGTTGCTCCGTTCTTCAAGGAAGGGTTCGTCGCAAGCGCCGCGCTGTTGTGCGCGCTGGTGTTTCTCGCGCAACGCCGCGCCAGCCGTCCGCCGCGCGACCATAAACGCGCCGTCGAGCATATCGCCGACATCCTCCTCATGGTTCCGCGCATGACGCTCTTCGTCTGGAGCGTGCTCAGAGCCTATCAGTTCCTCAATCGCCGCGAGATGCGGCTCGCCTGGCGTCTTCTCCAGCGGATCGAGAAGGAGCGGAAGATAAGCGTTTCCACCGTGCCGCTCGATATTCCCGATTTCCGGACGCGGGAGAAGATTCTCATCGCGCTGCAACTGGCGGAGTTGATCGACTTCCACCAGTCCGAGTTGGACGGCGACATCCTCGTGCGTTTGAGAAACGACAAGGCGCGCGCCCTCTGCCGGCGGATGATTAAACTCGACACCGGCGCCCGTTAACGGATAAGCTGAACCTCCCTTATGGCAAACTCCCCCCTTCTCGCGGCTGCGGCCGCCATCGTTTTCGCGGCCTCCGCCGGCGGCCAGACAGCGCTCCACATCAACGCGGCCAAAGTCACGGCCCCAGTCAGCCCGACCCTTTACGGCCTCATGACCGAGGAAATAAACCATTCGTACGACGGCGGCCTCTACGCGGAGTTGATCCAGAACCGCATCTTCAAGGATAACGCGAAGAACCCCGTGCATTGGTCCGTTGTCGGCGCGGGCGCCATCGCGCTGGATGAGAGCCAGCCGATCGAAGGGACGGTTCTGAAGACCTGCCTGAAACTCGACGCAAACGGCGCCTCGGCGGGGCATCGCGCGGGCGTGGCGAACGACGGCTGGTGGGGCATACCGGTGAAGCCGAAAACGAGTTACCGCGCGTCCTTCTACGCCATGGCCGACGGCGTCGGCCCGCTTACGGTCAGCCTCGAGAGCAACGACGGCTCCAAAGTCTTCGCCACCGCGCAGACGCAGGAGATAACGGACAAGTGGCAGAAATACACCGTCACGCTCACAACGGGCGACGACGCGGCGCCCTCCGCCGCGAACCGCCTCGTCATCGCGACGGAAAAGCCCGGCGCGCTCCGGCTAAACCTCGTCTCGCTCTTCCCGACGACTTATAATGACCGCCCGAACGGCAACCGCATCGACCTCATGCAACTGCTGATCGATATGAAGCCGGCGTTCCTCCGCCTGCCCGGCGGCAATTTCCTCGAAGGCGACGCCATAGCGGATCGCTTCCCGTGGAAAGCGACGCTCGGCCCGCTCGAGCAGCGTCCCGGCCACCGCGGGTGCTGGAATTACCGGGCTTCCGACGGCCTGGGCCTGCTGGAATTCCTCGAGTGGTGCGAGGACATGCACGTGCAACCCGTGCTGGCGGTGTATGCCGGGTATTCGCTCAAGGGCGAGCATGTGAACGCGGGCCCGGCCCTGCAACCGTTCGTCGACGACGCGCTCGAGGAGATCGAATACGTCATCGGCGGCGCGGAGACGAAGTGGGGCGCGGTGCGCGCAAAGGACGGCCATCCCGCGCCTTTCCCGCTGACCTATGTCGAAATCGGCAACGAAGACGGCGCGGACAAATCGCACAGCTACGAAGGGCGTTTCGCCCAATTCTACGATGCGATCAAGGCAAAGCACCCGAACTTGAAGTGCATCGACACCCTCGGCAGGAGCTATTGGGATCACACCAAAGCGGCGCCCAAGCGCACCGGGGACGTCATCGACGAGCACTATTATCCCAACGCCCGGCAAATGGAGATGGACGCGACCCACTACGACAAGTATGACCGCAACGGGCCGAAGATATTCGTGGGCGAATGGGCCACCCGCGAAGGCTCCCCCACCACGAATATGAACGCCGCGCTCGGCGACGCCGCGTGGATGACGGGGATGGAACGCAATTCCGACATCGTCGTCCTGGCTAGTTACGCGCCGCTTTTTACCAACGTCAATCCCGGCGGGATGGAGTGGAAGAGCAACCTCATCGGCTACGACGCGCTGACCAGCTTCGGCTCGCCCTCCTACTACGCGCAGAAGATGTTCAACAACAACATCGGCGACGGGGTCTTGGCTGTCGAGGCGGACAACGTCCCGATGCAAACCTGGCAACCCCCCGCGCCGAAGGGCAAGACGGACTTGCCTCCCGCGAAGAAATTTCCAGAGCTATTTTATGTTGCGACGAAGGACAGCGCCAAGGGAACGATCTACCTGAAGGTCGTTAACGCGGGAGGAACGAAGCGGGACGTCCGGATCGACATTACGGGCGCGGGTATCGCGGCGGAGGGGACTGCCATAACGCTTGGTTCGGCGCGCCCATCGGATACGAACTCCATCACCGAGCCGGCCAAAATCGTCCCCGTCACGACAGCCGCCAAGGGGTTGGGGTCGCAATTCACCTATTCCTTCGCTCCCTACTCCATCACCGTGCTGGCGCTTTCGGCCAAGTGAAAGTCGGCCTCCTCTTTCTGCTGCTCCTGCCGGCCTCGAGCTGGGCCGCCGAGATTTAAGGCAACCCTTTGGTTCCCGATACGGCGGCGGATCCCTCCATCGTTTATTTTGACGGGACTTACGGGACGATCCAGCCGGTCCGCCTGACCCACCGCGGAATCGGCCCGGTCGGGGATGCGCCGCAGCCGGTGAACCTGGCTCTGGCCGGGACGGCGACCGCTTCAAGCCGGCGCGATCCCTGGCAGCGCGATCTTCCCGTCGATACGGAGCCGAACAAACACGGCCGGAGAGTCCGGGTTCATCTCTCCCGCACTTTTGAGGCGAAGAACGCTATCGACGGCTCGAACGGCACGCGCTGGCTGCCGGCGCCCGGCGATTCCGCGCCCTGGCGGGAGGTCGATCTCGGGGCGGCCAAGCCCGTCGCGCGGGTTGAGATGTCCTTCACGGAACCGACCTTCGGCCATGCCTGGATGCTGGAAAAGTCCTCCGATGGCGAACATTGGGAATCCTGCGGCGAGCAGAAGGAACCCGCGGCGCGCTCCCCCGACGTGGCGGAGAAGATCGGGATGGCGCGTTTTCTCAGGGTTCGCATACTTGGGGGTAATCCGGGGTTGTGGGAGTTCAAGGTATTTTAGAACGTGTCATGAGGCGGCTGGCACAGCCGCCTCTGCAACAACAACGTCGCTCAAGAGCCGGAATGTGCATGACACCCTTTAGCTTAGGAAACGAGCTTCGCGTAGATGCCGATGAGGTGGAAGCGGCAGGCCCAGATAGAGCGGTAGTCGCTGGCAAACCCGTGGGCGGTGCGCAGTTCGACGTGGCCCGCGCCATGGCCGCTATACACGAGAACCGAGCCGACCGGGGCGGAATACGGGTCGTTCCCGCGCAACTTTACGAAACCGTGGCGGGCGACCAATTCATCGGCCGCCTGGAAGGCGTAGGCCGTTGTCGGGCAGGAGCGGACGGCGCCCGCGTCAACCAGGGCGGCTTTCACATAATGCCAGCAGCGCAGGATCGAGCGGGGAGCGGCGTGCTGTTCGGCCAGTTTCGACGCGCGGATGAGAGAGGGGTCGATGCGCGAATCCACGGGGGCGGGCTTCAGATACCGGGGCGTCCAGGCGCCGGTGGCGGTATAGGCATTGAGACGGCTGTCATCGAAGAAGGCCTGTGCCTTGAGGCTGTTGGAAACACCGGTGAAAGCGAGAAAGGCGAGAAGGAGTTTAATTTTCATGATGACCATAATAGCCAGAATCATGCCAGACTGAAATTTGCCTGGAAAAAACTTTCTCACGCCATCGACAACGCCTTCTGAACGGGCTATTTTCATCCCCTCATGAAGCGCTTACTGCTCCCCCTCCTGCTCGGCCTGCTGGCCGTGCAACTCCCCGCCGCCGACAACCCAACCGACACCTCAAAAATGGACAACATCCGGATTAAAATGACCACCGACAAGGGCGAGATCGACTTGACCCTTTTCCCCTCCAAAGCCCCGCTCACGGTGGCCAACTTCCTGAACCTGGCGAAGAAGGGGTATTACGACGGCCTGACTTTTCACCGGGTCATCCCGAATTTCATGATCCAGGGCGGCGACCCGACCGGGACGGGATCGGGCGGCCCGGGTTACCAGTTCGAGGACGAGTTCAGCCCCGACCTGCGGTTCGACAAGCCGGGCAAACTGGCGATGGCGAACGCCGGCCCGGCAACGAACGGCAGCCAGTTCTTCATCACGCACGTCCCGACGGCGTGGCTGAACGGCAAGCACACCATCTTTGGCGAGGTCACGAAGGGCCAGGACATCGTCAACGCCATCCAGCAGGGCGACAAGATCAAGGGCATCCAGGTGCTCGACTCGACCGATGCGCTCTTCGCGGCGGAAGCCGGCCCGCTCGCGAAGTGGAACGCGGTCTTGAAGAAGTAGGATGCGGCAAGCGGCCCGCTTGCCTCAGTCGGTGTGCGCCTTGACCAGGCCGGCGAAGTTCACGAGGTCCGCTTCCTGCACATCCGAGACGGCCAGGTAATTCATCCCGGCCTTTGACCACCGCAGCGTCCGGTAGCCGTGTTCCTCGTGCAGCGTCCGCGAGAGGCTGGCCCCCTCGCCGGCGGGCCAGATGAAGAGGTTGATGTAATGCTTGCGCCTCTGATAGACGATTGCCGCCACCGGGCGACGGTCCAATACGTCGAGCCGCCCCCCGATCAGCGGGAACCCGGCGGACGCGAGGTCCACGACTTGGGGCGAGTAATCGAGTTTCCCGGCAAACCACGGTTTGACGGTGTGTTGATCTGTGGAAGCCACATCCATGAGGTGGCCGGCCTGCAACGAGCGGACATGATCCGCGACGGCTTCCTCGTTCAGCCCCGGCCTCGGGGCGCCCAGGAAATATAGCATCGCGATCGCAAAGGCGGCGAGCGCTCCCGAGAGACTGGCCCACGCGGGTTGAAAGAGGCGAAGCCATCCCGGCTTCGAGGCGGAGCTTTCGCCCAGCCGGGCGCGAATGCGGGTCATGATGTAGCCCGGGGCCTCGAAGCAAGGCGCTTTCTCGCGAATGGCTCCCACGAGCGCCCGCCGCTCCTCGAGCCGTTGTTGGCAGCGGTCGCAATCGCGAAGGTGCTCCTCGACTTCGAGGCTGCCTGGGAGGTCGAGTTCCCCGTCCATATAGGCGTCCAGCAGCCGTTCCGCTCTTTCGCATGTCATATGTTGGAATCCTTTGAAAATGCCGCCAGATCGGCCCTGAGCTTTTCCCGGCCGCGCGAGAGGCGGGACATGACGGTTCCTATCGGGATGCCCGCAATCGCGGCGATCTCCTTGTAAGAAAAGCCTTCCAGATCATGGAGCACGATGAGTTCCCGGAATTCCGGCGCGAGATTCATGAGCATGAGTTGAACCGCTTCGGCGTCCGCTTCGCGGGGCGTTTCTGTCGAAGGGTTTGGCGTTGGAAAATGGAGTTCCTCGTCGAAGGGTTCCATCTCCTTCCGGCCGCGAAGCCTTTTTATGGCGGTATAACAGACGTTGCGAACGATGGCCGTCAGCCATGCCCTGCCGTCCCCCTGGCGGAACCGCGGGAAAGCCTTGTAGGCGCGAAGATAGGCCTCCTGCACGCAATCTTCGGCGTCTTGCGGGTTGTGCATAAGCCAGCGGGCGAGGTTGTAGGCGGCGTCCAGGTGAGGCAGAAGCGCCTCTTCAAAGCGCTGCCGCATCGCGGCGTCCGTCCTGTTGCCATAAAGCTCCTCCATCATGGGTACGACCCAGGATACCGCGGTTTTATTCCGCGGGATCGACTTTTATTTTTTTGGGAATAGATCGGGGCGCGCCGGAGTAATCCTTAGTGAAAGCAAATTCATCCTCCACACAATTCCCTCTTATGAGCGACGACATTATCCTCCACCAAGGCCGCGACGATTCCATCGACCGCCGCGGATTTCTCAAATGCATGGCATGGACCGGCACGGGGCTGGTCTTCTCCCTCTCGGGGGGATTGCTGACTTCCCGCGTGTTCGGCGACACGACGCCTTCTCCCTCCGGCGCGGCGGACTTTACGTTCGTCCAGATCAGCGATAGCCATATCGGGTTCAACAAGGCGGCCAACAGCAACGTCACCGCCACGTTTGGCGAGGCGATCAAACGCATCAACGCGCTGCCCCGCAAACCGAAGTTCATCATCCACACCGGCGATCTCAGCCACCTGGCCGAGGCCGGCGAATTCGACACTGTCGAGCAGATGCTCAAGGAGACGGGCGTCGACCGGATTTTCTACGTGCCAGGGGAGCACGACATCCTCAGTGACAACGGGGCGCTTTATCACGAACGGTTCGGGAAGGGGACCCGCGGCTCGGGCTGGTACAGTTACG
Source organism: Spartobacteria bacterium (assembly GCA_021324825.1). Classification (GTDB taxonomy): domain Bacteria; phylum Verrucomicrobiota; class Verrucomicrobiia; order Chthoniobacterales; family Chthoniobacteraceae; genus JAJPII01. The sequence continues at coordinate 32,709 of JAJPII010000012.1, forward strand.
ATTACAACGGCGTCCATTTCGTCGGCCTCGTCAATGTGTTCAACAAGGCCGAACTCGCCCTTGGAGTGCTCGGACAGGATCAACTCGACTGGTTGCAAAAGGACCTGGCCCCGATCTCGAACAGCACGCCGGTCGTCGTGTTCGCGCACGTGCCGCTGTGGGAGGTTTACCCGCAATGGGGCTGGGGCACGAGCGACGGCGCCAGGGCATTGGCGATGCTCAGGCGATTCGGGTCCGTCAGCGTCCTGAACGGGCACATCCATCAAGTGATCCGGAAGGTGGAAGGGAATATCACCTTTCATACCGCCCGCGCCACCGGCTTCCCGCAACCCGCCCCCGGCGCCGCTCCCAAGCCGGGGCCGATGGTCGTCCCCGCCGGGCAGTTGCAAAGCGTCCTCGGCATCACGACAGTCAACTACCGGGAAACGCCTCACGACCTCGCGGTCATCGATTCCCCCCTTGCATGAAGCCGGGATGCTGCTCGATTCATCCATCTGGCCCAAAATCCACGGGGGGAGCACCCACTTTCCCGTGGCTCTTTCGATTGCCGCGGCATTGTTCGAGAGCGCGGCCTTTCTCCTGCCGGAGACCTCGTCCCAAAAACCGCGGCTCCATGCCGCCGGTTATTTCGCCATCCTCCTGGCGGGGGCCGGAACGTTCCCGGCGGTGCTCTCCGGCCTGGTGATCGCGGAGGGGAAGCCGCTTGGCCGCGATGTCTTGCTGCTGCATCACCTCTTTGTCTGGCCCGCGTTTGCGCTGCTTGCCGGCCTCGCGGTCTGGCGGGCGCTGGCGGGTGAACGGCCCGGGGCGTTCGGCGTGTATCTCGCCATCCTTTGTCTCACCGCCGTTCTGACGTCCGCGGCGGGCTACTGGGGCGGGGAACTGTTGCTGAATAGTTCCGCCGGAGCCGCGGCCGTCGCCTCCCCGGCGCTCGTCGAGCAGGGGCGGCGTTTTTTTCTGGCGAGCTGCTCCCATTGCCATGGAGACGACGCCCGCGGCGACGAGGGGCCGGACCTCCATGGCCTGAAAATCAGCAATGCGCGCATAGCCGTCACCATCAAACGCGGAGTAAAAGGAGAGATGCCGGCCTTTTCAAAAAAATACGGCGATCCCGAAATCGCCGCGCTCACGGCTTTTGTGCGGTCGCTCTCTCCGGGCCGCGCCGCTCAAACAACCGCGGGTAAACCGGCGGCTCTGGATTAGGCCGCCTCTTCGAAGAGGAGGAGAGTCTCGGCCGCCTTGCAGGAGCCGCCGAGTTCCGTAGCCAGCCGCAGGAGAAATTGGCGCGCCATCTCCCTGCCGGCCGCGTCCGGGAGGCGTTTTTCGGCCAATAACCTGGCCAGGATATCCGCCATGCACCCCGCGAGATCGCGCCAGGCGGGGAGGTCCTCCGCCAGGGCGGGGTCGGCGGGGAACGGCCCTTCGTCAAAACCTTCGTCGATGCGGCCGAGGCAGGCGTCGATAAGTTCGAACCACTCCTCGACCGTCGCCAGTTCATTGAAGGCGCCGTCGCGCAAGGTCGCGAAAAGCAGGTAGATATCGCGCAAGTTGCCGCGCCGGACGACTTCCCCCAGCATTTCGGAAAGGGCGCGCCACCACGGGACGAGCGTCCCGGCCTCCGCGGGCCGTTTCCCGAGCCAGTATAAGGCGAGCAGGGCGATGCGGCGCGGATCCCACGCGTCTTCTTCCAACTGTTCGAGCCACGCGCGGCGGCACCAAGCGCCGAAGTCTTTCGCCAGTTCCGGGCGCCCGTGGTTCTGCGCCGCGCCTTCCGTCATGCCAATGACGAAGTGGAGCAGGAATTCCCGCCGCACCGCCGCGGCCTTCAGCAGCGGGAAGGAGTCGGGAGCTTCGAGGACTTCCCCGGCCAACGCCGCGGCGGGGAGCCGGCGCTCTTCGGCATCGAGGGTCATGCTCTCCCAGCCAAGCGAGAAACCGAGGGTCTCGGCCAGGTCTTCGCATACTCCCAGGTCCTGCCGTTGAAGCAGGCCGCGCGCGATGCGTTCCCGTTCCGCGGGCGGCCATTGTTGCAGCCGTTCGATCGCGAGGGAGAGGACGCTGCCGCAACTCACCTTCTCGTAGAAGAGTTCATCGTGCAGCGCCCTGCGTTCCGGGGTGCGGAACCAATGCCAGGCCCGCACTTCCACCGCGATGGCCCGCTGGATGGCGGGAGAGCCGTCGCGAAACGCCCCGGCCAGGAGGCTCTCCAAAGCGTCCTGCATCGGGCGGTCATCGGAGACGGGCGGTTTTGCAAACACGGCGTCGGCAAAGCGCAAGGCGCTTGTCCATTCGCGGGTTCCGGGGTCTTCCTTGAGGATGGCGAGCGCCAGCCGCGCGCATTCGCGGATCAACTCCGGCGGTTCCTGCTCTCCGGCTCTTTTCCGCAGTTCCGTGAGAACGACGCTAAGTTCCCGCAGCTTTGCGGCGTCTTTTTTTGGCGCTCCTTCCTCGGAGAGGCGGAGCGCGATCCCTTCCGCCAGCCGCACCCCGCGCGCCAGCAGGGCGTCCCGGTCTCTCGAAACGGAGGTTCCCCGCGCGCGGGCGATCTCGCGCATGCGCCGCAGCCAGTCCGCCCACGCCGCATCGCCGTTTTCCTCGAAGACGGGGTGTTCGGCGTCTCCCGCAGCGCCCGCGGGTTTGCTCCTGACCCCGCCGAGGTCCCGGCCCACGACAAGGACGGCTTTTTCGCTGACCTGCGACGGGTCGATATGGGAGGTGAATTTCAGACCGGCGGCGGTCAGGGCCATGCAGCTTTTCGTCACTTCCTCCGGGAAGGGGAACGCGCCGGCGTAGAGCGCCAGGCCGCCGCGGCGCCTTTCTTCGGTGTGAAGAGCGGAGCTGGAGGCTTTCCAACCCGCCGCGCGAAAGAGCTTTTTTAACGAGTGGGAAAGGAGCAGCGCATCGGGGTCGTTCGCGGCGGCCGAGATGGTTATGTGGCGTTCCCCGCCTCCCGCGAGATGCCGCAGGAAAGCGTTCTTCTCGGTCTCCCCAAGGAAACCCGCGCCCCGCCGCATGGGGACGAACGCATCTTCCGGAGGCGGGATGGCGTTTTCCGGGGTGACAACGATGACTTCCCGGCATTGGGGACAGCGTATCTTTTTGGCCACCGCGCGGCTGCCCAGGGAGATTTTGGCGTTGCAGCGCGGGCAATCTTTGTGAATGAGGTTCTGCATTTGCCCCTATAGCCTAGGAAGACCGGGAGGTTAGGAATTCGAGTTCATCCTGCGTCAGGAGCGGGCTCAGGGAGGCGAGGGACTTTCCCGTTTTGGCGCCGGGCGTTGTGGAAAGCTGGGGGACGGAAATTTCGCTGTGGCACCACCCGCACTCGGCCTGGGAGCCAATCCCCTCCTCGACGCTCAACCGCCGCTGGCAGACCGGGCAAAGAAACTCGATCTGGATGGAAAGTATCTTCGGAAAGCGGCGCTCCTCTTCTTGTGCAAAGAATGGCATAAACTTTCTTGACCCGTTAACGAAAGCCCTTCATATTGCGGTTGTCAAGGTGATTCTACACAATATATATGGACGTTTCCTTGCCAAACGCCCTCAAGCGGTGGAAGACGACCCTCCCGAAGTGGATAACTCCAAACCATTAGCGAGTTCCTTCAGCATTCATGACGCCTGTGAAATTACGGCTATAGAGCCGTCGAGAATCCGGTTTATAGAACAGGAGTTCAAGGAGTTTTTCCCCGGGCTGACACACGGCGCCGGTTTCAACCAGGCCGAGCTCGACCTGATGGGCGAGATTCACGAACGCATCTTCCGGAAGGGCGAGCGCCCCGACGACGTGCGGCGCGAATTGCGAGGCAAACGCGAGGGGTTCAGGACGATAGCCGTCACGAGCGGAAAGGGCGGAGTGGGCAAAACGACAGTCTCCATCAACCTGGCGATCGCCCTCTCCCGCGCGGGCCGTCGCGTTCTCCTGTGCGACGCCGATATGGGCCTCGGGAATGTCCACGTCTTCGCGGGCATCTCCCCGCGCGGCACCTTGATGGACCTCCTCGAGGGCAAAGCCGCCGCAGAACAAATCCTCTCCCCCGGGCCGGACGGGATGCAGGTGCTATGCAACGCATCCGGCAGTTCGCGGCTGGCGGAAATCGACCCCCGGGCGCTTGAGAGGCTCCTGCGCGAACTGGAAAGAATCGGCAAGTCTTTCGACATCCTCCTCATCGACACGGGCGCGGGCATCTCCCCGCACGTCACACAATTCCTGGCGGCGGCGGATGACATCGTCATCGTCACCACCCCGAACATCGCCTCGACACTCGACGCCTACGGCGTCATCAAAGTCTCCCGGGAAGCGCGCATGCGCGGCCGGCTTCACGTCGTCGTAAACCAGGCGGAAGACGAGAAGCAGTCACAGGCGGTCTATGAAAAGATAAGCGGATGCGCCGAACGCTTCCTTGGCGGCCGCCCGTCCAACCTCGGCTGGCTCGCGCGCGACCCCGCGGTCGAGGAAGCCAACCAGGCGCGCACCCCTCTCCTTTCCTCCCGGCCCGAGCATCCGAACGCGAGGAAGCTCCAGCAAATGGCGGGCGCGCTCTCCGCGGCGGGCGCGCCTTCGCGGGCCGCCGCATGATGACCACAACCCAAAGAACAACCCATGGAAGCCCAGCAACTGGAAAGCCTCATCGAGGCCGGCCCTGATTATCCCGTGCAAACCCCGGATGACGATCTCTTGCGGCTGATTGAACAACCGGGGGAGCGTGCGCGCGGCGAAACCGCGGGCGAACACGGCGGCGGCAGCGACTTCGTCCGTTTCTACAGCCTGCGGGAAAACCCGTTCTCCGATTCCGTGAACCCCGCTTACTTCTACAAGACCGACAGCCACGCCGAAGCGCTGGACCGGATGATGATGGCGGTCGAGCACAACGTCTCGCTCGGCATGATAACCGGCCCCAGCGGCATGGGCAAAACGCTCGTCACGCAACTTTTGCTGCAAAGCCTCGACCCCGCGAAATACCAGGCCATCCTCGTATTGGTAAGCCCCGGCCTTAGCAAGTCGGGCCTGTTGCGCGAGATTCTCACCGAACTGAGCATAGCCGTGCCGGAAGGAATGCTCCGCACCCAGGACTTGCTGAAGTTGCTTAGCAACTACATCATCGACCTCCACCGGCAGGAAAAGCGGCTCGTCATTCTCATCGACGAATGTCATTTCCTTAGTTCCGACTGCCTGCACTTCGTCAGGACGATCAGCAACATCGAAATCCCCGAGTGCAAACTGACCACAAGCCTATTGTTCGGCGAAGAGCGCTTCGCCGCGCGGCTCGAACACGCCAGCTATGAATCGTTGCGGAACCGGATGTATCTCCGCGGCGAATTGAAGCCGATGTCGCCGTCCGAATGCGCCCAGTATGTGAAATTCCGCCTCATGATCGCGGGCCGGATGAACGACCTCTTCGACCCGGGCGCGTTCCAGGCCATCCACGCGCACTCGGGCGGCGTCTGCAGGAACATCAACAAACTTTGCATGCTGACGTTGCTGCAAGGCGTGCGGAGAAACAGGCCGGTCATTGATGAAAGCGTCGTAGCCGCCGGAGCGGCCATGATGTAAGCCCGATGGATCGCTACAGCAAAACGCTCCTGAGGAAAGGAGCCGCCCCGGTAAAGAAAGCCGCGCCCCGCGCCGCGACGACCACCGCGGACGAAGAAGCCCTCCTGCTAAAAGCTCCCGCCCCGGCGAACAGCGCCGCGCCGCGAAAGACCAGCGGGAAAGATCGTTAGACTCAGGCGGCGGGGAGGCGGGCGCCACAATAAACAATTTAAACAATTCCCGCCTACCGCATAGCTCAAACCGCTTTAGCCCAAACCTATTTAACTTAAGCCGGCCCAACGGGGAGCAACTGAACCAGCCAGCCGGGCGGCGGACAATGGACCGTTACGAGCTCGGGAGAAGCGCCGTTTAACAAGATGCAGGGGAAATATGAAACGTCAAGGTCTGCATCAGTGATCCTTGGGAGTTTCCATGGCAAAGCTTCACTGCCGAAATTCAGGAAAAGCAGGATGAATATTTGCTGATAAAGTTGCGCGAACAAATCCACTATAAAAATACGGATGTGATTCAAATGATTGCTCGTCCCAGACACAAAGGAGAGTCGCTTGATTGGATCGAACAAGGCCCTAGTGATGCGTGCGGCGTTTTACGTGCAACTGGGCCATCGATTTGTTCAAACTGGCCAGGACGGCGGCGTTTTCTTCCGCGCCCAGGTCTTTGTTCTTGATCGCGGCTTGCGCGCGCTCGACGGCTTTCTCCGCGGCGCTCTCGTCGATGGCGGATTCCTCGATCGCCATGTCCGTGAGGACGGAGACGCGTTCCTGCGTTATCTCGACGAAGCCTTCGCCCACCGCGAGGTAGAGGTCTTGCTGTCCCTTGCGGGTGACCTTCAATGCGCCGGGCGTCAACTGTGTCATGAGCGGGACGTGTTGCGGCAGGACGCCCATTTCCCCCTCGATGCCCGGGATGACGACCATGTCGACATCCTCCGAATAGGTTCTCGCTTCCGGGGTTACGATTTCGAGACGCAAGGTGGCCATATGACGCCGGTTTCCGGTTATTGGCGGATCATGTCGATCCCGCCCTTCATGTAGAAGTTTTGTTCGGAGACGTCGTCGTGTTTGCCGTCGAGGATTTCCTTGAATCCGCGGATGGTTTCCGAGGTCTTGACGTATTCGCCCTTGGTGCCGGTGAAGATTTCGGCGACGTGGAAGGGCTGGCTGAGGAAGCGCTGTATCTTGCGCGCGCGGAAGACGGTGAGCTTGTCGTCGGGGTTCAACTCGTCCATGCCGAGGATGGCGATGATGTCCTGCAGGTCTTTGTAACGCTGGAGGACGCGCTGGACGCCGCGGGCGACGGCGTAATGTTCCTCGCCGACCACGTCGGGCGCGAGCGCCTTGGAGGTCGAGGCGAGCGGGTCGACGGCGGGATAGATGCCCAGTTCGGCGATGGAGCGCTCGAGCACGATGGTCGAGTCGAGGTGGGCGAAGGTGTTCGCGGGCGCGGGGTCGGTGAGGTCGTCCGCTGGGACGTACACGGCCTGGAAGGAGGTGATGGAGCCGTCCGTGGTGGAGGTGATGCGTTCCTGGAGATCGCCCATCTCGGCGGCGAGGGTCGGCTGGTAACCAACCGCCGAGGGGGTGCGGCCCAGGAGCGCGGAGACTTCGGAGCCGGCTTGCGAGAAACGGAAGATGTTGTCGATGAAGAGGAGCACGTCCTGGTTCTTTTCGTCGCGGAAGTATTCGGCCATCGAGAGGGCGGACAGGGCGACGCGGAGGCGCGCGCCGGGAGGCTCGTTCATCTGGCCGTAGACGAGGGCGACCTTGGACTCGGCCAGGTTTTTCTGGTTGATGACGCCGGCCTCGCTCATTTCGGCATAGAGGTCGTTGCCTTCGCGCGTGCGCTCGCCGACTCCCGCGAAGAGCGAGAAGCCGCCGTGGCCCTTGGCGATGTTGTTGATCAACTCCATGATGACGACCGTCTTGCCGACGCCCGCGCCGCCGAACGCGCCGACCTTGCCGCCCTTGGTGAAGGGGCAGATGAGGTCGATGACTTTGATGCCGGTTTCGAGGATGGACGCCTTGGTGTCCTGGCTGATGAGGGACGGGGCTTTGCGATGGATGGGGTAGCGCTTGGTGAAGGTGACGGGGCCGCGCTCGTCGACCGGGTCGCCGGTGACGTTGAAGACGCGCCCGAGCACGCCTTCGCCGACCGGGACGCTGATGGCCGCGCCGGTGTTGAGAACGGACATGCCGCGCTTGAGGCCTTCCGTGGAGGACATGGCGATGCTGCGCACCCAGCTTTCGCCGAGGTGCTGCTGCACTTCCAGGGTGAGCTTGGTGGGGACGCCGTTGACCTCAAACTCGATTTCGAGGGCGTCGTAGATGCCCGGAAGCTGATCCGTCGAGTCGAACTCGACATCGACGACGGGGCCGATGACCTGGACGATCTTGCCGCGGCTGGTGGTTTTCTGTTCTGTTTCCATAAGTGGTTGGTTAGCCGAGGGCCATTTGCGCGGTCGTTATCTCCAGCAGTTCCGTGGTGATGCTCGCCTGGCGCAGCTTGTTGTATTCGAGGGTGAGGTCTTTGATGAGCTGTTTCGCGTTGTCGGTCGCGCCCTTCATGGCGACCATCCGCGCGCTGTGCTCGGAAGCGCGCGCGTCGAGGACCATCTGGTAAATCTGGTAGTGGACGTAGTACGGGAGGATCGCGCTCAAGACCGCCTGCGCGCTCGGCTCGTAGAGGTAGTCGGTGAGTGGTTCGCCGCCGGTTTTCGGCTTCTCGATCTTGAGGTCCTCGAAGGGGCTGAGGGGCAGGATCGTGCGCACCAGCGGTTTCTGGATGAGGGTGTTGACGAAATGGGTGTAGAGGACGCTGACCCTGTCCACCTCGAATTTCTCGAATTTCTCGATGCAGAATTTCGAGATGGCCTTCGTCTCGACAAACGTGGGGTTGTCCTTCAGGGGAAAATCGGCGAGGAGATCGCGTTTCGTGCGGACGAGGTACTGGACGGCCTTGCGCCCGGCGGCGACGTAGGCCGTGCGGCCGGCGTCGAACTGGTTGACCTCGCGGAGGAGGTTCGTGTTCAGCGCGCCGCAGAGGCCTTTGTCCGTGCTGACGACGAGGACGAGTTCCTTTTTCAGATCGCGCACTTGCAGCAGGTCGTGGTACGCGACGTCCGCGCGCTCGCGCACGGAGACGAGCACCTTGTTCATCAATTCCGCGAAGGGCCTGCCCGCCAGGGCGAGTTGCTGCGCCTTGCGCATCTTCGACGCGGCGACCATCTGCATCGCCTTCGTGATCTGCGCCGTGTTCTTGATCGACTTGATCCGGCGCCGGATGTCTCTGGTATTGGCCGCCATCTTTTAACGGAAGGTGGTTTTGAAGTCGTTCACCGCCGCCTTTAGTTCTTCCTCGACTTCCTTGTCGACCTGTTTTTTTTCCCGGATTTTCGCGAGGACGCCTTCCTTGCGGGTGCCGAGGTAGTCCTGGAGCTTGTTCTGGTATTCCTTCACGCGATCCGTGGGGACTTCGTCGAGATAACCGTTCTGCATGGCCCAGAGGACGGCGACCTGCTGCTCGACCGGGATGGGCGAATACTGCGGCTGCTTGAAGAGTTCGACGATCCTGCCGCCGCGGTCGAGTTGGGCCTTGGTCTTGGCGTCGAGGTCGGAGCCGAATTGCGCGAAGGCCGCCAGTTCGCGGAACTGGGCGAGATCGAGCTTCACCTTGCCCGCGACTTGCTTGATGGCCTTGATCTGCGCCGCGGAACCGACGCGGCTGACCGAGAGGCCGACCGAAATGGCGGGCCGGATGCCCTGGTAGAACAAGTCGGTTTCCAGGTAAATCTGGCCATCGGTGATGGAGATGACGTTGGTCGGGATGTAAGCGGAAACGTCGCCCGCCTGCGTCTCGACGATGGGGAGCGCGGTGAGGGAGCCGCCGCCCGCCTGCTCGTTGACGCGGGCGCTTCTTTCGAGGAGGCGGCTGTGCAGGTAGAAGACGTCGCCCGGGTACGCTTCGCGGCCGGAGGGGCGCTTCAAGACGAGGGAAACCTGGCGGTACGCCACGGCGTGCTTGGAGAGATCGTCGTAGACGATGAGGGCGTCCATGCCGTGGTCCATGAACCATTCGCCCATCGCCGCTCCCGCGAACGGGGCGAGATATTGGTTCGTGGCCGAATCGGATGCGGGGGCGGAGACGATGGTCGTGTATTTCATCGCGCCGGCGGCTTCGAGGATCGCGATGGAGCGGGCGATGTTCGAGTTCTTCTGCCCGATGCCGACGTAGATGCAATAGAGCGGGCGGAAATCCTTCGCGCCGCTTTCCTCGCCAACCTTGTTGAGGCGGGCCTGGCTGATGATGGTGTCGATGGCGATGGTGGTCTTGCCGGTCGCGCGGTCGCCGATGATCAGTTCGCGCTGGCCGCGCCCGATGGGGATCATGGCGTCGACGGCCATGATGCCGGTTTGCACGGGCTGGCTGACGCTGCGGCGCTTGATGATGCCGGGCGCGATTTTCTCGATGGGGTAGCTGACTTCGTTCTTGACCGGGCCCTTGCCGTCGATCGGTTCGCCCAGGGTGTTGACGACGCGGCCAAGGAGCGCTTTGCCGACGGGGACTTGCAGGAGCCGGCCCGTGGTCTTCACTTCGTCGCCCTCGGAGACGCTGGCCGTGTCGCCGAGAAGGATGCACCCGACTTCGGATTCCTCCAGGTTCAAGGCGAGGCCGTACTCGCCGTTGGGAAATTCGATCATTTCGTTGAGCATCACGTCGCTGAGACCTTCGATCTTCGCGACGCCGTCGCCCACCTCGCGGACGATGCCGGTGTTGGACTTGGTGGTCGCGGTCTTGAGGCCTGCGATCTTCGTTTCGAGTTCCTGTAGTATCGTGCTCATAAATTCCTAAACGTGGTTGATCTCTTCGCTCAAGCGCGCCAGCCTGTTGCGGACGCTGCCGTCCCAAACGTCGTTCCCGATCTTGATCCGCAGCCCTCCGATGAGGTCTGCGTTGACCCGGAAATCCGTGGTGAGGTCGCCGCCGTATTTTGACTTGAGGTCGTTCTCGACCGCGCGGCTGGTCTCCGCGCTCAAGGCGGCGGCGCTTTCGATGATGGCGTGCCGCTTCTCCACCTCCAGCCGGATGAGGCGGTGGTAATCCTTCAAAATCGCCAGGTAATGGCGGGGCTTCGCGGACAGGATGGATTCCACCACGGCGGCGATCCGGGTGTTATCCAGTTTTCCGTCCGCAAAACTGCTCTGGAACAGCTGCCGGGAGAGCTTTCTCGAATCCTTGTTCAGCTTCATATGGGCGCTCTCTCCTCAGGCTGTGGCTTGCCGCGCGGTTTCCTGCGCGAGCCGGGTCTGGTCCTCCGGCGTGAGGATCTTGCCGGTGACCTTGGACGTGGTGTCGATGACCAGGCGGGCCATCTCGTTTTTCACCTCGGCAAGGATGCGGTCGTGCTCGATCATCGTGGTCTCGCGCGCCTTGGCCAGGATTTGCTCCGCCTCCACGATGGCCTGTTGCTGCTTGCGCTCGACGAGGACGCTGCCGCTCGCCTTCGCTTCGTCGATCATCCGTTGCGCCTCGGCGTTGCCCTTCGCGAGAATCTCGGCGTACCGCTTCTCGGCCTCGGCCAGTTCTTTCTTGATTCTGTCCGCGTTCGCGAGGCCTTCGGCGATGCGTTGCCTGCGCTCTTCCAGGACGGTGAGGACGGGTTTATACGCGAAGAAATAGAGGAGGATCGCGACGATGAGGAAACTGAGAATCTGCGAGATGAAAAGCCACCATTGGACGCCGAAGGTCTCGCCGGTTTCTTTTGCCAGTTCCATCATGCCGCCAGAGTCAGCCGCGAGGAATAGGAAGGAAGTCATAGCCTGTTATCTTTGAAAGGGATGTGGCCGGTGGGGGGCGGGGCGCGGAACCCAAGGCGGGTTCCGCGCGCCCAGGGAGGTCATTTCAGCAGGAAGATCGCGAAGAACACGATGCCTTCGGCGAAGGCGGTGCTCAGGATCGCCTGAACGAGGATCGGGGTGGCCGCGCCGGGATTGCGTCCGACGGCCTCCGAAGCCTTCATGCCGATGAGTCCCACGCCGAGCGCGGCGCCAAGAGCCGCCAGACCGACGTGAACATTTCCGTGTAATCCTCCTGCGACATCGGCCGCGGCTCCGGCCGCCGCCGTTACATCAGCTAACATGGGTGTCATCATTGTTTCCTTTGTGTTTGTTGTCCCGGCGTCCGTCGCTGTCTATGCACGATCCGAACGCCGAAAGTCTATAAAATCAGTGGTGTCCGTGCCCTTCCACTTCCTCGGCGATCAGCAGGGTGAAGACCGCGGTCAGCAGCATAAAGACGAGCGCCTGGACGAGGCCGACCAGAAGTTCCATGAAGTAAAACGGCACCGGGATGAGCCACGCGAGCGACGGCACGAGCTTGGCCATCGCCTCCAGCATATTCTCGCCCGCGAAGATATTGCCGTAGAGACGGAAGCTGAGCGAGACCGGGCGGAAGAGAATGGAGACCACCTCGAGAACGCCCACGAGCAGGAAAACGAAGACCATGAGAACCTTCAGCGCGCCCTTCGTGTCGCCCTTGGGTCCGAAGATGTGGAACAGCGCCCCGCCGACGCCGTGCGCCTGGACGGCCCACACGATCCAGCAGGCGAAGAAGATGGTGGCCATGGCGAGCGTCATGTTGAGGTCGGCGTTCGGGCCGCGGAGGAGCGGATGCGTTATCTCAAACAAGCCGCCCTGCTCGGATTTGTAGCCCCAGCCGATGGTGCCCACGCCGGGGACAAGGCTGAACCAATTCGTAAAGAGGATGAAGATGAACACTGTGGCGAAGAACCAGAATGTCTTCTTCACCAGTTTGTGGCCGATGACGCTCTCCAGGAAGTTGTAGAGGCTCTCCACGAGCCATTCCCAGAAGTTCTGCGCGCCGGAGGGTATCTGCTGGATGTTCCGGGTCGCGTATTGGGAAAAGGCGATGAGGCCGAGGGCCACGATCCACGTCACGAGCATCGAGTTGGTGACGACAAAGGGCCCGATGTGCGCGAGCGGCACCGCGAACCGGGGCATCGCCTTCTCCGCGGTTTCGGCGGCGAAAACGCCCCGGGGCGTCGCCACGAGGAGACAGAACGCCAGCGGATGAAGCAGGCGCCGCGGCGGTGAAAACCGTTTAGGCGAAGTATTGGGCATGGAGGTCCGAGGGGACTTCCGATTGAACAATGTTAAGTGAAAAGCGCAAGCCTCAAATTGGCGAAATAAGAAAAATTCATTTATCAAAAATTTTTGGCGCGCCCGGATTTGACGAATCGCGCATGTCGAACTATCGGTGTCGCCTTTATGTCAGAATCACCCACAGCATTGGACCAGATCGCACAGCTTCAGGCCCAGATAGAACACCTGAAGCTCGGGGCGATAAACGAACTCAAATCGAAGATAGCGGAAACCCGCCGGACGCTTGCCGAACAGGAAGCGGAACTCGCGGGGCTAACGGGCCGGGAAGTCGCGGAGACCGCGCCGCTGAAGAGGACGCGCCGCCCCTCCGTCACCGACGAGCAGTTGAAACCGCAAGTCCTGGCCGTCATGGCGGCGGACGGAAGAAACGGCATGAACGCCAAGGGCATCGCCGAGAAAACGGGGCACGACGCGGTGAGGATTCGCAAGTTCATCCAGGAGAACCCGAAATTCCTGAAGCGGCAAGGCAGCGGCCCGGGGACGAAGTTCTTCCTGCCCTAAGTTCCGCGCATCCCGGGTTTGCGGTTCAAGAGCGTTCCTGGTATACAAGGGAGCGTGTCCCGACAACCCGGCTTTACCTTGCTTGAGTTGTGTCTCGCCATCGCGATTAGCGTCATTATTTTCTCCGCCGCGCTGCCGAGCCTCGGGGGGCTTTTAAACGAGCGGCGGCTCAAACACAGCTTCGAGACCTTCGACGCCCTCGCGGACGAGGCGCGCCAGTTAAGCATGAGCCGGCGAGAAGCCTATCTCCTCATCTGGGAGAGGTCGGCGATAGCCCTGCGGCAGAAGGATTCGGCGGCGGAGGTCTCGCATCTCGATTTTACAGGCAACGAGAAATACGATCTCGCGCTCCCGGCGGCCCTGACGCCGAATCCTCCCAGGCAATGGGTCTTCTGGCCAACGGGAACTTGCGAACCGGCGGAGGTCTCCTATAGCGGCGATGCGGGGAGATGGAGCGCGAGCTACGATCCTCTCACGGGACGGGGAACGCTCACCTTGCATGAGAACCGCTGACTCCACCGGCGCCTTCGCCTTGCTGGAAACGATGGTTGGGGTGGCTGTTTTCGCTCTCGGCCTCCTGGCGCTGGGCGCATGCGTGGAAAATTGCATGACCGCGGAACGGGCCAATGCCGCCGACCAGCGCGCCAGGCTGGCGCTGCAAAACGGCATGGCCGAGATCGAGTCCGGCGCCGCCGCGAGAACCGGCGCGCTGGACGGGATGTTCTCGGGCATCACCTTGAAGGAGACCCTCACCCCTCTCAATGCGAAGAACGAGAAGGAACAGGATTTGGCGGGGCTGACGCGCGTCGAGCTCGAAGCGGATTGGCGGGAAGGCAGGCAGTCGGAATCAAAGGAAATATTCTTCTATGTCCTGCGCTAGCGCATCCAAGAAGAGCGCGTTCACGCTTCTCGAAATAATGCTGGCTGTCTGGATCATGGCGCTGGTGACTATAAGCATGTTCCGGTTCATGGACTCAAATCTTCAGGCCATCCGCATTTCCCTGGAAACAGGCGCCCGGGAGGAGGCCCTGCGCTCGCTTGCCGCGTTGGTGCGAGCCGAGTTGGGCGGTCTGCCTCCCGCCTTGCAAGGCGCCCTGCTGGGAGAAGCGCACATCTTCCAGGGCGTGCCGGCCGACGAACTGCGGTGGAAATGCGAAGCGGGCAACGGACTGCTGACCGCGAACGCGGACGGAGAATACGAGGCGACCTTGACGGTGCGTCGCGACAGCGTGTCCGGCGCATCCCGGCTAAGCCTGCGCCGCGTGCGCGTGGACGGGCAGGACGACGCTTCGAAGGAGTCCTGGCGCGATTTGATGGAAAGGGTGGATGGAATCGAGTTTCGCTATTTCGATTCCCACAATAATTCCTGGGTGGATAACTGGAATGACGCGAGCGGGCGGCCCGCCCTGGTGCGGATGCGCGTCTGGCGGGACAAAGACGCCGTTCCCTACGAAGCGGTTTTCCCCGCGTCGCGCGCGCAATCGCTCCCCTCCCCATGAAACGTCCCCGTGCAAATCCGGGTTCCACCCTGCTCCTCTCGTTGTGGGCGCTGGTGCTGCTGGCGTCGATGATCCTGACGTGGACGGGGTATATCGAGCGGACAATCCGTGTGAGCCGCGAGACAAACTTCGGTCTCGTGGCCGCGGCGATGGCCGATTCCGGCGCGGCGGTGGCCCTCCACCCGCTCGCCTCGCCGCGCACGGCGCTCCTGCGGGCAAACTTTGGCGACCGGGGTTACCGCGCGACCATCACCGGCGAGGGCGGCAAGTTGAACCTGAACTGGCTCCTGACAGGCCAGGACCCGCGCAGGGTGAGTTTTTTGAAGGAATACCTTTCCTCCCGAGGGCTTACCCTCGAGCAAACCGGGGCGCTGGTCGATTGCATGCTCGACTGGGTCGGCCCGCCCGGTTTGGCGCATTTGAATGGAGCGCTGGAGGCCGCGGACTACCATCCCCCGCACCGCCCGTTCGTGAGTCTCGATGAAGTGCGGCTCGTAAAGAACTCCGGCCCGCTGACGGCGCTCGCTGATTGGCGGGACGACTTCACCCTCTACAGCCAGGGGCCGATCGACCTGCTGGCCGCGCAGTTCCGGGTTCTCAGCCTCCTTCCCGGCGTCGGTCCCGACCGGGCCCGCGCCTTTTTGCAACTGCGCCAGGGGCCGGATGGAATCGACGGCACGGAGGACGACCACGTCTTCGAAAGCCTGCCGGAAGTGGTGGAAGCCCTGAGCCTCACCCAAACCGAATCCACGGTCCTGGACGGCCTCGTCGCCATCCATGACCCCACGGTGCGCATCCGCAGCACCGGGTGGCAGGGGTCCGTGCGGCGGAGCCTCGAGATCGTGACGCGCAGACAAGGCCCCATTTTCCTGTGGCAGGAATTATAAACAAAGAGCGCGTCGCATTTGTCGCCCCGGCGTCCCATGGGTGGAGCATCCATGCCGCCGGCGCCCCAAACGGGGCCGCTTTGCGCACGGTGGAGAGCCTGCGCGACGCGGCGGACGCCATCCCGCCGGATCAGGAAATCCATCTTGCCCTCCCATGCGACGCGGCTCTGCTGACCCGGTTGCGATTCCCCTCCACCGACCTCGGCGAACTGGGCGGCATGGTGCGCTTGCAACTGGAGAAAACCCTGCCCTACCCCCCGGAGGAGATAACGAGCGGTTTCGATGTCGTCGAAAGCGCCGGGCAGGAATCGATCCTCGTTGCGACGGCTGTCAACACCGGCAGGCTCGAGGCCCTCTGCCAGCCCCTGCGCGACTCCGCGCGCCTTCCCGCGCGCGTCACCGTGTTCGTCCTGCACGTCGCCGCGACCTGCCCCCGGGACGAGATTGTCTTCCTCGTCTATAAAGAAAACGGCAAACTCGTCGCCGCGCTCTGCGAGAAGGGGAAGCCCGCCGCCGTCCAGGTTTTCGCCGATGCCGCCGCCGTCGTGGAAGCCCTGCCGCGGCTGCTCACCAGCGCGGAGCTGGAAGATATTCCCACCGCCGTCTCCCTGGTGCGCCTGGACACGCAATTGGCTGAACTCGAAGAGCCCCTGTGCGCATTCTTCGGGGCGCCCGTCGAATTCTTCTCGCCCGATGCGCAGGCCCCGCCCGCGTCCCGCGCCGACCTGCTGCCCGCTTCCTGGAAAAAAGAAAGCCTGCGGATCGTTCGCCTCCAGCAGTTGCGGGAGCGGCTCCTTCTCGCCGTCGCCGTCTATGGCGCCTTCATCCTCATGGCGCTTCTCTATCTGGTCATCCTCAAGGCGAAGGTTCATTCCGTGGACGGCAAACTGGACGTTCTGCGTCCGCAACTCGTCTTCATCCATGCCCGGCAAATCCGCTGGAACGCTCTTTCCCCCGCAGTCGACCCAAGCCGCTTCCTCATCGAACTGCTTTACCAGATAGACAAGAGCCGCCCCGCCGACAGCGTCCGCGTCACATCCTTCCACGCAACCGGGTCGGAGTTCCTCCTCGACGGCGAAGCGCCCACCGCGAGCATGGCGATCCGGTTCGGCGATCTCCTCAGGAAGAACCCCGAACTCGCCCGCTTCAAATTCGACATCCCGGCCCCGCGCATCCTGCCCAACGGACACGCGCAGATTCGGATCGCCGGAAAATCATGAACGCCCTTCTCCAAAGAATCACCCCCCGGGAAAGATGGCTCGCATCCATCGTGGCCGGAATTGTCTTCCTGCTGGCAAACCTCGCCCTGGTGAGGGGGGTCGTTGTAAAACAAGCCGCCCTCCGCTCCGAACTGGCGGGCAAGAACCTCGAGTGGAGCGCGCTGGAAACGCTCTCCGCGCAGAAGGAACTTTGGGTAAAGCGGGACGCCTGGCTGCGCGACAAACAACCGCCGGTCGGCAACCCGGAGATGTCCGGCGTCGAATTTCTGGAGCAAATCCAGGCGCTGGCGGCGAAAACCGGCGTCAGCATTATCAACCCTGCGATTGGCGCCTTTGAAAAAACCTCCTCCTATGAAGCTTCCCCCATCACCCTTGAAACGAAGAGCACGCCCGCCTCCCTCATCCGCTTCCTGGCCCGTCTCCAAAACCCGGAAGCCTTCGTCGTCCTGGAAAGCGCCGACCTGAAGATTGACCCGGAAGACCCGGCCACGATGCACGGCTCCTTCAGAATCGCGAAATGGTGCGCCCCCCGCGCCGACGGCGCCGACGGCGGCTGACACACAGCCGCCTCTACAACTTATTGCCCGGGGAGCCGCAGCCGCCGGGGGTTCGAGCCCTGGGGATTGACAGGGATCGGGTGGATGACACGGTACGGCAGGATCGGAAGCCGGGGGATGGGCGGTTGGGCGACGCCTGTCTTGGGCGCCGCCGGGGCGGACGTTACAACCGGTTTCTGAAAGGCGGCTTCGTCGAATTCGAGAACGGCGGAATCCATGCCGCGCCTGACCGTGACCACGCTCTGCGCGGGGTCTTCCGCCCAGCGGACGCTTGCGAGTTCGAGGTTGTCGGGGCCTTTGTCCCCCGTGACCAGGGAAAATTTCTCCCTGGTCTGGCGGTTGATGAGGATGACGAAGTCCTTGTCGCCAAACTGCGCCAGCCCCAGGACGAAAAGATCGCCCGCGAAGGAGGCCTTGGGCTGGAAGGCCGCTTCGGGGGGAGCGGGGGCGAACATCGATTTTCGTTCGAGCGCCGCGTAACGGCTCGCGGGCAGCGCGACGGGCAGTTCATCCGCGAGAAGAGCGCCGCAGCCCAAGCCCACGAGCGCGAGCGCGCACGGCAGCAAGCTACTGCTTGGCGGCGTCCCAGTTGCCAATATCATCGGCGGTGTCCGGTATGCCGTCCGGGCCGGCGGAGTAGAGATCGAAGGAATCCGGGTTGTGCTTCCCCGGCTGGAGATAGATATAATCGTGCTGCCAGGCGTCTTTCAAGTCGTTGTCGCTCTTGAGGAGTTTGCGCCATTGGCGCGGTTTGGGGTCGGTCTCGGGCGGGTAGATCAGCGCTTTCAAACCTTGCTCGGCGGTGGGGTAGAAGCCGTTGGCGGCCATGTAGGTGTTGAGCGCGGTCGAGATGGTCGCCAGGTCCTGCCGCGCCCGCACGTCTTTCGCGAAGCCGATATTGCCCGCGAAATAGTAAGTGGCCGCGCCGACCAGTAGCGCGATGATCGCGACCACCAGCATGATCTCCAAAAGGGTGAACGCCTCATCCCGGGCCCGAAGTTTCATCAGAAAAAAGAACCTACGCTAGCGGATTTGCCCGCGCAACCCCTGGGTCACATTGAAGACGGCGCTCAATATGCCGAAGACAACCATGCCGACCAGCGCGGCGATGACGATCATGATGAGCGGGGGGATGAGCGTCGAGGTTAGCTGAACCTGTTTGTCCAGTTCCCGTTCGTAGATATCGGCGATCATCACCATGGTCTCCCCGAAGCGCCCGGTTTGCTCGCCGACAGACATCATATCCAGGAACATCTCGGGAAAGACGCCGTGCGGGCGCAGGGCGTTGGAAAGGCTGGCGCCGTCCTCCAGCGCGCCGCGCACCAGGGCCATGCGCCGCCGGATGTATTCGTTGCCGGCTATGTCTTCGAGAAGCTGCATGGCCCGCAAGAGCGGGACGCCGTTTTCCATCAAGGCGCCGAGCGTGCGCGCGAACTGGGCGTAAAACCGGTAGCGAACGATGCCGCCGTAACCGGGAATGCGCAGAAGCAAATGGTCGCAAGCGGCGCGGCCCTCCGGCGAACGCCGGACAACCTTCCCCGCCGCGTAACAGCCGGCCAATGCGGCGACCCCCGCCCACCAATACCCCGTGAAAAGCCGGTTTGCGGCCAGCAGCAACCGTGTCGGGAGGGGGAGCGAACCGCCCGTCTCGGAGACGAAGCCGGTTATTTGCGGAACCATCTTCGTCATGAACAGAACGATCATGCCGATGCCCGCGACGACGAGGATGGCGGGATAGAGAAGCGCCTGCCGGACGCGGTCGCGCATGGCCTTTACCTGGCCGAGATGCATCACCAGGCGGCGAAGAATGGTTGAAAGGGAGCCGCTCGCCTCGCCCGCCGAGACCATGTTGATATAGAGAGGCGGGAAGATGTTCGGGTAATCGCGCAAGGCGCTGGAAAAGCTGCGGCCGTCGACCAGCGCTTCGTGCAGGGAGCGGCTAAGGGCGTGCAGCCGGGGTTCCTTCAACCTGCGTTCGAGGATGGCGAGGGCTTGGTCCAGGGTCATGCCCGCAGAGAGAAGATGGGCGAGCTGCTCGGTAAACAGGAATTGCTGGAGGATCGGCAGGCTGCGGAGCCGCGCGGTCGCGGCCGGCTGTTTCCCGGGCTCCGGGGACTCGATGGAGACGACGGGGGCGATGCTTATGGGGATGCAACGCCGTTGCTCGATCTGCGAAATGGCGGCGGCGCGGCTGAGGGAATCGACCTGGCCCTCGACCAGCTTCCCGGCGGAATCGCGCGCGACGTATTTGTATTGCGGCACTTGAAACAGAGAGCCATTTAAGCGCCCCCGCTGCAAGCGCATTGACCTTGCCTGCCAACGTGGGTAATTAATGGGCGTGCGGCCCCTCCTTCTATTTCTGCTGCTTCTTGCCGCGGCGGTTTCGGCCCAAACGCCGCCTCCGGATTCCATGGTGCGGAGGATCCAGTTTCCCAACGCGGATATTACAGCCGTGCTGCGCTTTTACGAGACGCTCACGGGGAAGACGCTGCTATGGGATAATTCCGTGCAGGGAACGGTGACCGTCGAAATCGACAAACCGGTTTCCCGGGAAGAAGCCGTCAAGATACTCGAAACGAGCTTCCTCTTGAACGGCTACTCGCTCATCCCCGGGGAAGGAGACATCGTCAAAGTCGTCTCGCAGGCGAAAAATCCCAAGTCGGCGGGCATCGCCGTCTATTCGGAGGAGAACCAACTCCCCGCCACCTCCCAGGTCGTCTCGTACCTCTTCCGGCTCCAGTATGCCGACCCGCAGGAGATCGCCACGATGGTTCAGGCCATCCTCGGAAACGCGATGACCAACTATACATCGGTGGTCGCAATGCCCAAGGCCGGGGCGGTCCTCATCACCGAGAGCACCGATGTCATCCACGGATTGATAAAGGTCATCGCCGAAAACGATATACCGCCCGTCGCGGTCGTCTCGGAGTTCTTCACCTTGCAACGCGCGGACGCCAAGGACGTGGTGGAGAAGCTGGAGAAGATTTTCGAGAAATCGTCGGGGCAACAAGGCGCGGGGGTCGGATTGTCGGAAGCGGGAATCGTTGCCGGAACAATCAAGCTGACGGCCGATGTGCGCACCAACCGCATCCAGGTCATCGCGCGGCCCATCAACATGCCTTTCGTCCGCAAATTGATCCAGGAGTTCGACGCCGACAGCGTATTCGGAGAGCCGACCGTGCGGCCTTTGAAAAATCTTGCCGCCCGCGACGTCCTCGGCGTGATCGTCAAAGCCATCGCGGAGCCGGGAATGAAAGCGGAGGAAATCGCCGCGTCTCTTCAAAGCGGCCAGAGCCAGCAGCATCAGCCGCAGGCAGCCGCCGCCAATACAAGCGCGGGGGCCAACGGAACCGACGCGAGCCAGGGCTTCACCGAAGAACTCCAGACCGAACCGAAAGACCTCACCCCGGAGGCGGTGACGGTGGGCAACACGAAAATCATCGCCGACAACCGCTCGAACGCCATCATCGTCCTGGGCAGCGAAGAGGTGAAAGCCAGGGTCTTCCGCGTGCTGGACCTGCTGGACGTGCGCGCCTACCAGGTCATGTTGAACACGGTCATCGGCGAACTGACCTTGAGCGACAACCAGGAAGTCGGCCTCGATCTCCTGGTGCGAACCGGCAACTTCCTCAACACCGGAACGAACGGAAGCACGAGCGGCGTGCCGCCGACCGCCATAGCCGGGGTGCTGAACAACACGAGCGCGCCGCTGCTCGACCCCAGCAGCCTCATGAACGCGCAATCCTTCGCGGCGGCCGGCAGCGGGCTCACGGCCTACATAGCGGCCACCCGGTCGTTGGAAGCCGTGGTGAAGGCGTTGCAGGCCACCCAACGCTTTCGCGTCACCTCGCGGCCCATGATCTTCACCAGCAACAACCAGAAAGCCATCATCGCCTCCGGCCAGGAAGTCGCGGTGCCGGTCTCGAGCTTGTCCGGGGTCACGAACAACACCACGGCCGCCATCAGCACGAATATTGAATACAAGAAAGTGGCGCTCCAGTTGGAAGTCGTGCCCCTCATCAACTCGGACCGCGAAGTCTCGCTCGACATCCTCCAGAAGATCGACAGCCTCAACGGCAGCACCACGGTTGACAACAACCAGATACCGACAATCCAGACCCGCTATATAAAAACAAACGTCTCCGTGCCAGACAGGGCCACGGTGGTCCTGGGCGGGCTCATCACCAAGAACTACACCTTCAACGTCAACTCCGTCCCGTATCTCAGCAGGATACCCGTCCTCGGCTGGCTCTTCAAAGATAAGATGACCTCCAAAGGACGATCCGAACTCATCATCCTCATGCGCCCCGTCGTCATCACCGGCCCCGAAGGCGCCTACGCGCTCAAGCGGCGCGAAGAGCGGCGCCTCGTCCTGCCTCGGAATCTGGAATCGACCCTCGATCCTCCGCCCAAGAAAACCCCCGAATTCCACGCCGGGATGGCCCCGCGCGAAACGGGCGACGAATGATCTCCCCGCGCCGCCAAGCGCTCGTCGAAGTGCTCCGGGCAAGCGGAGTGCAGGACGAGGAAAGCGCCGTCGCGCTCGCGACCATGCCGGCCGCGGGCGACTCCTGGACGGCGGAAGTCCTCAACTCCGGCAAAGTCGACGAAGTGAAATTCGCCGCCGAACTGGGCAAGCTCTTCAACGCGCCCGTGGAAAGCCTCAGCGCTAGCCGCATCGACCGCGCGGCGCTGCCCCTGTTGCCCAGCGCCTTCGTTTTCAAGCACCACATCCTTCCCATCGGGCAAAAGGACGACGCCGTGCGGCTGGCGACGTACGATGTCTTCAACTCCACCGCGCGCGGCCTCGCGGCGCAACTGACCTCGAAAAAGATCGAATGGATCCTCGCCCCGCGCACACTTCTGCTCAGGACGATAAAGGAAGCCTACGGCGTCGGCGCGGAGACCTTTGATGAAATCCTGAAATCCAACCGGGGCTACGACGGCGGGGAGGAGCGCGACCAGGGCATGGACCTCAATGCGGACGACCCCGCGGCCTCGGTGGTCAAATTCGTCAACCAGATCATCCGCGAAGCGATAGCCGAGCGCGCGACGGACATCCACGTCGAACCGCTGGAAAACGACCTCCGCATCCGCTACCGCATCGACGGAATGCTGCACGAGGTGGCGGTGCCGGCGCAGCTGCGGGTGTTGCAATCGGCCATCATCTCGCGGTTGAAAGTCATGGCCCACATGGACATAGCCGAGAAACGCCTGCCGCAGGACGGGCGCATCAACCTCCAGGCGGGCGTTGGCCAAGCCATCGACGTCCGCGTCTCCACCATCCCCACGGTGAACGGCGAGAGCATCAGCCTGCGCCTTCTGACGCGCGGGGAACAACAGTTCGGCTTCGAACGGCTCGGCCTCAGCCCGCGTCAGGACGCCATCGTCCACGCCGCCCTCGCGCAGCCAAACGGCATCATCCTCGTCACCGGCCCCACGGGGTGCGGCAAATCGACCTCCCTCTACTCCTTCCTGAGTTCCATCAACTCCGTGCAACGGCGCATCATCACCATCGAAGAACCGGTCGAATACCGCCTGCCCGGCGTCTCGCAGATCGACGTGAAGCCCGAGATAAATCTCACATTCGCCAACGGCCTGCGGAGCATCCTGCGCCAGGATCCCAACGTCATCATGGTCGGCGAGATACGCGATTTCGAGACGGCGGAAATAGCGATCCGCGCCGCGATGACCGGTCACCTCGTCTTCAGCACCCTGCATACCAATGACGCGGTGGGCGGCATCACGCGGCTGTTGGATATGGGAGTCGAGCCGTTCCTGCTATCCTCCGTAGTCCGGACGATCATCGCCCAGCGCCTGGTGCGCTGCATCTGCCCGGACTGCGCCGCCCTCGTCAGCTACCCCACCGCCTACCTGCGCGAGATCGGATTTCCCGTGGAGGCCGGCCCTTACTGGAAGCGCGGCGCCGGCTGCGACCACTGCCGCCAGACGGGCTACAGGGGGCGGGCCGCGATCTACGAGCTCTGCGTCGTAACGGACGGCCTGCGCCGCCTCATCGTCCGCAAGAGCCCGGGCGGCGACTTGAAACAGCGGGCCACCCTCGACGGGATGGAAACGTTGCGGCAGGACGGCTGGCGGCGCGTTCGGGCCGGACAAACCTCCGTGGAAGAAGTCGTCCGCGTCACACAAGGCGACGAGGCGCTCGCCGAAGCCGACCCGGAATAACGATTACATTTTCTTCACGCCTTCACCAATTCACCGGTCGCGGGATCGATATATGGCAGCCCGCGCGATTTCCGCCATTCAAGGCTTTTACTGGCGAGATCGCACATGCATTCCAGAGCCAGCAGCTTCCGGCGCAAGGGCAGCCGCCTCCAGACGCGAAGCTGCTCACGCTCCGCCCCCTCGAACGTGCAGGCTTCCCAATCCATCTCCTGGCGCTCGGAATCCTTCGGATTCATTCCGGGGGAATCTCCGCGAGAAGCCGCAGCTTTTCAATGTCAATCCGATCCTGAGGGCGATCCGCCGCCTTTTTCATTGCGATCAAAGCCGGAATCGAGGCGAACCGCGCCGGGATTTCGTCTTCGCGCACCAGGGCGCGCCCGTATTCCGCCTCGAAATCGAATGGCTCGTATACGAAGATATCCAGTGGCGTCTCGCAGTGCGCGGCGCTCCACATTTTCAAAACCTGCATCCCCTTCTCCCGCCGCCATGTCTCCCGCAGGGTCGCATCGGCAAAATCTTCGGCGGTCACCGGATTGCTGGGGCGATAGCCGATCTGCTCCAAAACATGGAAGGCCGAAACAATTTCGCGCTTTGAAAGCTGAATCACCAAATCAACATCATTGGTAAAGCGGAGATACCCATGCGCGTTGACCGCCAGCCCGCCGACGACGATGAAACGCACCCCCACGCCGTTGAGCGAATGAACAATGGCCTCAAAGCTCGCGACTTTCATTACCTAATCGATGATCACTCCCCTTCGAGCCGGCTCGCTGTTTTTCACAGGCATGCGTCCGGCGGGGGTCGAACCCACAACCTTCGGCTTCGGAGGCCGCTGTTTTCCAGAGTAACTGATTTCGAGTTGCTATTTTGTAGCTATTTTTCGAAGCAAAGCTGGCTCCGGGGTCGGCTCGGGGCTTTCTTCCAGACGAAAACCTTCCTCGGGATTGTAGGCTCGACCAAGTGAAACACGATCCGAGGAATACGCTCGTCCGTGCGTAGGCCCTGTAAATATGTCCTCGACCTCTGGAGCCTGATGTCCCCAAACAGTCCAATCCTTCCTCTTCTCCCTCGCAAACAATTCGAGAAACGGCCCGGGCGAGCACGCTTCGATAATCGGGAAAACCTCATCCGGTTTGCGGGAATGCTCCCGTTTTTGAGTCTTCAAAATATTAACCTGCCGCCTGCCGGGAGCGAGGGTGCGGGCATTCTTGCCGCGGGTTCCAAACAGAATCAATTCGGTCGTATTTCTGAAGTAAAAGCCGACTCCACGGCCATCGGGGCCGCCATCCTTCCGAATTTTATGCCACACGATATTCGCTTTGTAGTGAAAGCCCCAAGCAGCCATCACAGCCAAGCCATCCGGTAGCAAAGCATTCGGCACCCACAGATAGAGGTGCGCCGTATCACGCGCAAAAAGGGCAACCGGCAGCTCATTGATCTCCTGGAGGGTCATCGTCGAGTACCGAGCAAGGCGCTTGTGCTCGGGTGCCACCTTGCCGGTGGAATTTAAGAATCGCCAAGGAGGATCGGCCAGGATGGTTCCGAACCTCCCACGAATCGTGGAGAGGAGTGAATCAGCGGCGGTCATTGATTCGGATCATATAACACAGACCGAATGCCAAAGACAAGAACTGGACACCCGCCGCCTGCACCGCCCTCAAGCCGAGGCAGGAGTTTGCTCATGTGAGTCGTGGAATTTCCATAACTGGAACCTCGGCCCAAACCCACAAAAATCTTCTGCAACTCATCGCACCGTGTGAGGATGATCCCCACGCTCAAGGCTCGTAATTCGAACAGCAAGCGGAAGTTGTTCAAATCGCGATCAAAAAACGGGTCTTTATTATTCCATTCGACCTCTAAACCGACCTTGTTTTTGAAGCAGTCCACCTTATGAGTGGGCGAATCCGTCTGATGGTCATCCACCAAAATGGCCGTCTTAAACTTTCTTTCAGCCCATCCCTTTGCCCTCAATTCCACTCCCATGAATTTACTCACCTTGGATTCATTTCCACCGCCCACCTCTATCCACGATTTCCGGATCACGAGCCGCCCGAGAACGTCTGTGATGTCCGCCCACTCATCAGGGAAATCCTGAACCATGACGGCGCTGGCATGCCTCCATTCGTGGATTTCAAATTTTTCGTGGAGTGTGGGCGGGATGTCGTTAATCACTGGGGTCGTTTTTACCTAAAGCCCCTCTGATGGATCCACTAAAACAAATTCAAGGTGAGCCTTGCGGTCATGAAACGGGGATTATTTTGACGAAAATCGCTTCCTCGCCTCCCCCATTTGGGAACGAAAAGCACTCGCCGCGCCTTGTAAACCGCCCAGGCTCGGGAGGAACTTGCTCACGCGGCTTCACTCCGCCGGGTTGCCGACCAATCCAGTGGGTGCCGCCGCACAGCCGCAAATTTCGGGGCAAACTTTCGGTTTGGGATGTGCCGCAGCCCTGCAATGGTCTTGCGCCCCTCCTCCAGGTCGATCATATGGGATCACCCTAACCCACACTTTTATGAGCACGAGGACCGTTGAATTGGCTGCATTCAGTATTGTCACCCACCCCCACCCTCCCGGTGTCATACCTGGAGCTATTTGAAGGCGCGAGGAGGCTGAAGCAATTAATTCCAATTTGGGGCGACACACACGCCCTTTTATGGACAGCCATACCGACCGGGCAGGAGTTCATTACGGGCGAGATTTTTACCTTCTTGAACCTCCGACCGGAGCTGGATTGGTTTGATATCGAGGCGGGAGAGCCAGCCACGGACGAGCAGACCGCAGAGGTACAAATCCGCGCCAAACTCAAGCCTCACCTTAAGCGTATCCACTATATTTTCTACCTCAGAGAGCATTTGCTTGTTTACGTTAGGAACGATTCCGCTCATGGGAGCATCAGTCCTTCGCGCATGGAGTATTTTTTACAGCGCCTTCTTAACGATAACAGGCTACTTGCGAAGGCACCGTTCCAAGAGGTTGACGTCAGACTCCAGCAAGACAGCGCATCGATCGACGATATTTTCGAGGGCTCCTCGCTATTTCGAGTGGGTAATGGTCGCTTCGCGAGCCAATGAAGGATCAGG